>DATHPS010000014.1:0-99644 GCA_035483545.1 Solirubrobacteraceae bacterium
GTCCCTGATCAGCTGGCTCGACTCGCTCGGACGCTAACCCCAACCCGCCCGCCGTTATGCGGACAAGATCACCACCGGCAGCGCCCCAACCAGCCCAAACAGCCCGGCAGGGCGCATAACCCCGCCGTCCGCGTAATGCCGCAGGCAGTGGAGCCGTGGCCGGCATGCGCTGGAGCGAGCCTTGATCCCAGCGCGCTCGCGCAGTATCCCGAAGGTGCTCTCCACGTTGCAGATCAAGAGCCTGCTTCCCGCCATCGAGACGAACACCGCCTCGGTGCCGTCCGCCGAGCGCGGCCGGTCGCGCCGGCGCAGATAGCCGCGTAGCGCTTCCATCGTGCTTGGGTGCAGCGGCAGCTCGCGCGACTTGCCGAACTTGGCGCCACGGACCACGATCACCCCCGCGTGCCAGTCGGCGTCAGCCAGGTCGAAAGTGATCGCCTCGCCGACTCGCATTCCGGTGGCTGCCAACAGACCGATCAGCGTCTGGTAGGTAGCCACGCGATGGGGCGTGCGAAGCGTTCCCGCCGCAGCGATCAACGCGGCGACCTGCTCGTCTGTATAGAGGTAGGGGACAGCCCGACACTTCCCGCTCGGCAACAGATCCGCCGCCGGCACCTCGACCGTGGGGTCGATCGTGTGCAGGTGGCGGGCGAAGCTACGGACTGCCAGAAGCCGGTTGTACTGCGAGAATTGCTTGCAGCCGGGAAGCGTTGCCCACGCCACGGCGTGCTCGACGCTGATGCGCTCCTGGCCGTGGGCCTCGAGATAAGTCAGGAAACGGTTGAGCAACTGCTCCTGATCCCAAAGCTTGTAGCCAACGGCGCGACGCAGCTGCAGGTAATCCGCGAGTGCTTGACGAAGGTTACTCATGCCAGCCCTCCCGGCCACGGACGGGCGATTCTCCCCAGCGCCTGACGGTCGACCTTGGCGTAGATCGCGGTCGTTTCAATGCGGCGGTGGCGCAGCACCTGCCCGACTTCCTGAAGCGACGCGCCGGCCCCCAGCATCTGGCAAGCCGCGGTGTGACGCAGCCGGTGAGCGTGAACGGGCGCAAGACCCGCCCGTTCACAGGCGCGCAGCACGATCTGCCCAACGGCCCCCGGCGTCAGTGCCCGGTGGGGCGCCCGGAGACGAACGAAGACGCTGCGGTCCTGCGCGGTGTCAGGGCGGCCGCGGCGCAGATAGGCAGCGATCGCCTCGCCGACGTCGGCCGGCAAGGGCAGCCGGTCCGAGCGAGAGCCCTTGCCAAAGACGACGATCTCCCCAGCGTGCCAGTCGATGTCCCCCAAGAGCAGACTCGCGACCTCGCCACGGCGCAGACCAAGCCGAACCAACATGAGCAGGATCGCGAAGTCGCGGCGACCTGTTGCGGTGCGCCGGTCACAGGAGTCCAGAATGCCTTGCGCCTGAGTAGACGAAATCGCCTTGGGCAAAGAAGCCAATCGCCACGCGGCTATCGTCGGCAGCGCCGCGGTCAACGGCCGCTGGATCATGCCCTCCAGGTAAAGGAAGCTGACCAGAGAGCGCAGCCGGCTCACCGTCTGCTTCGCAGACCCACGCTCCTGATTCACGCACTCGGCGAGCACGAACGCGGTGAGCGCGGCTGCGTCGAGCCCTTCCAAATCAAGCCCCTCTGCAGTAAGGCGACTGGCGAGAAACGGGCGCACCGCATCCGCATATCTGCGCGCGCTCGGCACCCCAAGACCACGCTCGACGATGAGGTACTGCTTGAAGCGACAGAGCAACTCCTCCACCGGCCCCTCGGGCCTCGCCACGCTCGGCGGGGGCACCTGCCCCAGCGCGCGCAGGTAGCCCAACAAAGGCTCCAGCGCCCGCGGCGAAAGCCACTGCTTATACCCGGCAGCGCGGCAAGCGACCATGAACCTCGCGACGACCGCCCCCGTCAAGCTCGCCACGTCCAGATTCTCCTCATCAAGCCACCGGCTCAGATGCGCCATCAGCCGCAGCTGATGCCCCATCCCCTGCCCCCTGTAGCCCTGGACACCCAACTCGCCAGCAAAACCAACAGCGAACGGCTCAAGCGGGCCGGTCACCCGGACCCGCGACAACGGCTCAAGAACCATGAAACGACTCCCTTCCCTCGATTGTGGAACAGAGAAGGTTCGTCGTTTCACTACGCTCGTAACCAGCGCATAGAGAGCATCGACATTGAAGCGGGCTTGCGGCCCGCGGAGCGCGCGCTTCCTCGCGGCTTACGGGCTCACAACGGCCGGTACGGCTTGGGTTTCCTCTTGACGCGCACGCAGGTCGAAGTACAGAAGCGCCGTCGTGAGCGCACTGAACGAGGCGAGCACGGTGTTGACGACTATCCCGAGTGCTACGGCACCAGCACTCGTGCCACTGCCAGTGGTGAGCAGAAGTGCGCCGACAGACACCGTTCCGAACGGGACCCCAACGACCAAGATGAGCCCGAGCACGTGCCATTCGCGCCCGCGCGTAAGCTGCCAGCTACGGCGCAGCGCCGGACGCACGCCTGCCTGCTCGATTGCCGCCGCCTGTGCGACCACGATCAAACGAATCGAGAGCACGATGCCTGGGATCAACAGAGCAAAAAAGCCGAGCTCTGTCCCTGCGTCTGCGATGATCGCCGCCGCCCCAACGATCGGTAGGACACGCACCCCGCGCCACGCCACGCTGCCGAGGCGAGGTCGTCGGCCTTCGCCGATCGCCACGACCGCATGTACGTGGAGCGCCGAGATCAGCGCCACGATGAGCGTGGCACCGAGCAACTGGAGCGACTCGCGCTCCAAGAAACCCTCGTGGTGTGCGTGGCCAAACGGCCCAGCGCCGGTGATTGCCAGCTTGGCCAGGTCCCAGGGCGCCATGACGGCCAGCGCGAGAGTCCAGAACAGCCACGGGTAATCGCTGTATAGCCGCAGCGTAGAGCGCAGAATGTCCCCCACCGAGCGAGTCCGGTCCAAGTCGATGGTAGGTGTCGATCCCATACGCGGGCCAGCCTAACGGAGTAAGCAGAGATACCGTCAGACGAGCATCGCTGGCAAGACTATGCCGATCATGTTGAGGCGAGCGGCGCAGTAACAGCGGCGATCTTATCCCGTCTCCCCATAATCCGGAAGTCCACATAATACGGCTACATGCTCTCCTATGGCCTGTTCTTCGCCCTCGCGGGATTCGCCGTGCGCGACACCGCGCGGGCGCGCGGCTGGCCCCGCCTCGCCGCCCTCGGCACCGTCGTCCCTTTCTTTGCGCTCGCCGCTGCCAGCTTCGACGCGAGCGAAAACGTCGCGCTCTTGCTCACGCTCGCCGGGAACGGCGGCAACTTTGCCCCGCCGTTCGCCGCGATCTGCTCGGCGATCAAGTTCACGCTCATAGGCATTGCCATCATCTACGCGCTCAGCGGCCTCACGGTTCGACTCAGAGCACGACTCCCGCAGCCGAGCTGACTCGTGAAGTTGGCGCTACTATTCGACCTTGACGACACGCTCGTGGTCGAGGAGCCAGCGGCCGTCGCGCCGACAGGTTGGCACTGGCGGCGCGCGAGCGGGCGCGTGAGCTGGGGTACGCAACGCCCGCCCATGCAGGTAGCGACCGCTGGGGTACGCAGATCGAAGCGGGGGGGGCGTGACAGGCGTCGCATATGCTTATAGACATGCCTGAGCCTGCAAGCGAGGTCACGGAGGAACAGGTCAACCAACCGGCGGCCGGTCCCGCTCCCACGCTGGTGGTCGAGCGGTTCTTGGATCTGCTCCGCGCGAAGGACATCGAAGGAGCGACGAAGCTGTTGGCGATAGACGTGGAGTACGTAAACGTTGGGCTGCCAACCGTGCACGGGCGTAAGCGTGTCGGCTGGGTCCTTCGGGCCGCGCTCGGCTGGGCTGGCGCCGGGTTTGAGGTGTACGTGCACACGATCTCGGCAAACGGATCAACGGTTTTGACCGAGCGCACGGACGTCTTTACGTTTCGCCGGCTGCGTGTCCAGTTCTGGGTCTGCGGACGCTTCGACGTTCACGACGGACAGATCGTGCTCTGGCGCGACTACTTCGACCAGGCGAACATCATGGCTGCGGCCCTCCGCGGCCTGCTCGGCACGGTTTTTCCCGCGGTGCGCGCCAAGCCGCCCTCAACGGCCTGAGCCAGCAACCGTGCCGGTGCTGCCCGGTTGATGCTGGCATCTTTGATCAGTGGCTGGTGGTGAGGACTGGACCATCTCGGCGACGATCTGCTCGGCGGCGCGGCGGTCCAGCTGCATGTCGAGGCGCAGGAGCTTCCACACGAGCAGGTCCGTCGCGACGACGATCGCGGCCAGGCGTCGTGCGCGCGCGCGACCCCGCAGGCCGTGCAGAAGCGGCTGGAACGTTCTTGCCACCCAGTCGCGGTGGTAGGCGCGGCCGGCGTCGGTGATCCGGCGGACGGCCGGTATCCGCTCCTCCTCGGAGAGCATCCGCAGGACCGTGACGCCGTTGGCCTCGTAGCGGTCAAAGAGGATCTCGATCGCCTCACGCACATCTCCCGGCTCTATGGGCCACCCTTGAGATGCACCGACGCGAGGCGGCGGAAACTACACCGGCAAGGACATGGCAAACGGCCAGTCGATAGACGAAGGACGCCAGGCCATTCTCGCGACCGTGGCCGTGCGGCATGATGTCAGGCGGCGGAGAAGTAGTGAAAGGCGGCACCTGTCGTCTCAACTCCGGCGACCTCGCCGTTGCGGTAGGCGAAGGGCAGCAGCCGTGCCCAGCGCTCAGCACCGTCAATCCGCGTGACTCGCTCGGCGGTCTCGGGGTCGATGATCGCGAGTCAGGGTTGATCCAGTCGGCGTGCGGCCCGCTGATCGTCACGCACTCGCGGTCGGCGAGGAGCTGCGCGACAGGTCGCTCGATCCACTCGTTTGGTGCGTGGGTCGAGCTCGAAGGTTGTGAAGTTGACTTCGAGCATGGAAGGTTCCCTTTCAGGGCAACAGGGTTGAGAGGGCATCGAGCACCAACGCTTGCGCCTCGGCAAATGATGGCGCGTCCGGCGCCAGTCCAGGAACTGTCTGCTCATAGGCCCCGTGCAGCTGCTCCACGTTCGCTTCGATTCGCGCCTGCCGGTCGCCCTGCTTCACCAGCTCGAACTTCGTGCGTGCGAGTTGACGGACATGGGCGCGGTCCAGTTGATCGTCGTGCTGGCCGAGGATCAACGCGAGGTCGGACAGGTCGGTCGGCCGCTGTCGCTGGAGCAACGTCCGCAGCTTCTCAGCCACGGTCTCGGCAAGGGTCAGAACGGGGATCTGGAACCGCGCGTAGTAGGGCGGTCCGATGGCGGTCCATTCGGGCTCGTCGGCCACCGCCTCCCGGTAGCTGATCTCGACAGCGATCTGCCCGTTGTGATGCGGCGTGTGAAAGGCGATCTGGTCGAAGTCGAGACTGTGCTGGGAGTCGGTGGCGGGCACGCCCGGCTCGATGCGCAGCATTGGCTCGTCGGTCGCGCGCCTCATAGTGTCGGCTATGTCGGCGGCGGCGATCTTGTGCTTCGGAGGGTTGGTGCGGGTGGCGTCGAGGTCGGCTGAGAAGCGGCTGAACCCGCGGACGTGGCGCAGCACGAAACCCCCCTTGAAGCAGAGCTGGCCGGGGAATTGATCGGCGAGATGCGCAGCGACGGTCACCAGCGCGAAATCGCGCTCGACCAGCTCGACCGGTCTGTCCAGTTGTTCGGCGAGCTCCTGCAGGTCGTACTCGTTGTGGATGAGGCGGCGAGGAAGTGTCATCCGACCAGCCTGTGCGCGAGCAAGGCGTCGGGATCGACGTTGATCCGCAGACCCCATCGTGGACTGCTCGGCCCGCGATCCGGCGCGGAGGCCGAGAGCAGAACGTGGGCATGGCTGCGCCCTCGCAGCGCCAACAACGGCTCAGCGGCGACCGGGCCATGCAGACGCTCAAGCAGATAGCCGAGTCGCCGCGCCACCGCGGCGCTCCCATAACGTTCCGCCGCCTGAGCGAGGCGCTCGGAGCTCGTGCGGCCGGGCACGGCGCGATCGACCGCCTCTGCCGTCTGCGCCACGCTCACTCCCCAGCGTGGGTTTGCCAGGCAGTCGAGGATCGCCCTCTCGGGCGAGGCAATCGAGGGACCATTCGGTGTGTATAGGCCCCATATCCGCTCCGGGGCCAGTACCGCGTAGCGGACCTGATCGCCCTGCCAGCTCCAGTCGTTCAGGCGGTGGGAGGTCAAGACGATCACCCGAAAGAAGTGCTGGTCGCTGAGGTTGAACTCCGTCAGCGCTCGACCCGCAGTAATGAGATATGGCTTCGGCGTAACCGCGTCGATGAGATCCAGCAGACGAACGTCGGTCGATCCAGTCGGCGCCACCAGGAGGTAGACGCCTCGCCGTACGCGCCGCAAGCGGCCGTCATGGTTGAGCTGACGTAGCGCATCCTGGCTGCGTCGCCGAGAGCCCGCAGTTGCGTCCAGCGCCTCGATGTCCTCGTCCAGGCGAACGACCGGATGGCGCCGGGCGTCCATTGCTCTACGACTCAGCGCGACGAATGCCCGCTCGCTGAGCGGCCGCTCGGACAGGGGGATAGCGGGAGAAGCCATGTCGATCCTTGTTGCATGAGTGATCTTACAACATTCTTGTTGTTTAGCTCAAACAAACGGGAAGCACGATCGACGCGCCGATACCGCGCCTCCCGACTCGATCTGCAGGGCTGTCTTTGCGGCCCCACGCCCCCAGCGCGGCCCTCCAGGGAAATCACAGGGAAATCCACACCTGGCCACCGCACCCGCGAAAATGGCTTGAACACAGACTTTACGCCATGCCGGAGGAGGGACTCGAACCCCCGACACGCGGATTATGATTCCGCTGCTCTAACCGACTGAGCTACTCCGGCGGGGGCGAGCAGTTTAGCCGCCGAGCGCTGGCGACCTCGGCGTGACGCGCGCCGGTGTCGGCGCCCGCGGAGACTTCGCGCCGGCGGCTCCGTGCGCCGCGCGGCGCGGACGCGGGTCCCTACTCGCTCAGCGCGAGCCCGCGCATGATCTTGGTCCATTCCGAGACTGCGTGGGCTTCGGCTTCGGCGAGCGGGGCTTCGAGCTGCTTGATGCGCCGCAGCAGCGCGGCCTGCGGGGCGCTCGCGTAGGGCGCGAGCAGGCGCAGGGGGACTTCTTCGGCTTCGATCTGGGCGGCGAGGTAGAGCTTGTCGTAGTTGAGGGTCGCTGGGGGCGCGGTGCGGAAGTCGAGCGCCGCGAAGGCTTTGACGTCTTCGCAGATGTTGGCGGGCGGGAGCACGGCGAGGTGCTCGAGCTTGACGACGTAGCGGCGGACGCTGCGCGTGAGCCGCTGGTTGCTCCAGCGCAGGTGCGCGATGGCGCCGACGAACGCGTGGGTCGCGGCGGCGTCGGGCTGGTAGGCGGTGACGACGATCGTCGCGATGACCTCTTCGCTGACCTGGCTCGCGGCGCTGTTCGCGTAGGATCCTTCGCCGGCGAGCGGGCACGCGGCGACGGTGTCGCGCGCGAGCGCGCGAATCGCGGCCTGGCTGGCGGCGAGGTTGGCGCGCGCGGCGCGCACGAGGCGGTAGTTGGCCTCGACGTAGGCGCGGGTCGCGGCGACGTCGCGCGCGTGGTGCGACTCCCGCGCGTGGTGCGACGCGGCGACGGCGGGGGCGGCGCTGCCCAGCAGGGACAGACCGAGCGCGAGCGCGAGTGTCGGCGGCATGAAGCGTGTGCGCGCGACGCGGCGCATGGAAACAGCTTATGCGGTGCGCCGCGCGAGCTCGCCGCGCGCAGACCCGCTACCGCGCTTCCGGCGATTTTGCAGGCAATTTGCCACGTAAGGGGGGATCGATGCGTTAGCCTGGGCCTCAGTGCGCGGCCCCCGCGAACATCGTTGGACATTGCGCGCACGCGGCCCGCGCGACCGTGGACCGCGCGCGGAGGCTAGCGGCGAGGCCCCACGTGCCGCGTCTCAGCCGGGGCACCGCGGGCGCATCGTCGCGATGGCCGTCTTGATCGCGATGCTCGCGGCCGCCGGCGTGGCCACCGGCACGGTCCTCGCGCGCCACCACAACGTCGGCAGCCTGCTCGCGTCGTCGGGCTCCCCCGCGCCGGCGCCGGCACCCCCGGCGCGAGCGCTGAGCCCGACCCGCGTGGCGCGTCTGCCGCCGGCGACGATCGTGAACGGGACGAGCGCGCTCGGTGTGACGCTCTCGGCGCCGCCGGCGCCGAGCTCGCCGCGACCGACGCTGATCCCTGCGGTCGGTGGCACGTGGAGCTCGGTGGGTGACACGGAGCTGTTCACGCCGGCGTCGACGCTGGAACCGTGCTCGACGTACACGCTGACGGTGTGGGCGGACACGATCGCGACGGGCCACGCGCGCGTCGGGCACAAACACATCCTCCAACTGCACGTGGACTGCCCGCCGCTTGCGGGACTCCAGCAGGACCTCGCGCGGCTGGGCTACCTCGGCGCGGTTCTGCACCCGACGTACAGGGTGCACCTGCCGCATCGCCTGGAGCTGCGGCGCGAAGCGGCGATTCAGGCCTACCACCCCTTCCGCGGGCATCTCGCGCCGGACCCGTCCGATGCGCCGCCGGTAGAGATGGGGACGCTGGACGAGACGACCAAAGGGGGCCTGGAGATCTTCCAGGCCGACCACCACCTCGAAGCGACGGGCGAACCGAACGCGGCGACGTGGCGGCTGTTGCTGGATGTCGCGGCGCTCGACCACCACGACCCGCAGCCGTACACGTGGGTGTCGGTGACGGAGTCGCTGCCGGAGACGCTCGAGGTCCATCGCGGCGACCGCGTAGCGCTTACGACGCCGGCGAACACGGGGGTCGCGGGCGCGGAAACCGAACAGGGGATCTTCCCGATCTACGCGCGCTACACGTCGACGACGATGACGGGGACGAACCCGGACGGCAGCAAATACAGCGATCCGGGGGTGCCGTGGGTGAACTACTTCAACGGCGGCGATGCGGTGCACGGCTTCGTGCGGGGCTCCTACGGCTTCCCGCAGTCCAACGGCTGCGTGGAGCTACCGGTATCGACGGCGGCCGAGGTCTTCCCGATGCTCGCGATCGGCGACATCGTGTGGGTCACCTGAGCGGCGGGACCCGCGCTCCGCGGCGAGCGCCTGTAGGCTGCGACCCCTGATGGCGGCTGACCCGACGAGCGCGATCCGGATCGAGCAGGAGGGCGCGCTGGCGGTGCTGGCGATCGACAGCCCGCCGCTGAACCTCTTCGACGAGCGCCTGATCGGCGAGCTGGAGCGCGCGATCGAGCGCGTCGCGGCGGACCCGCCGCGGGGCCTGTTGATCCGCGCGGAGGGGCGCGTGGTGAGCGGCGGCGTGGACGTGCATGTGTTCGATGGCCTGAGCGTCGCGGACGCGGGCGCGCTGTGGGAGCGGCTGCTGAAAATGATCCATCGGGTCGAGGAGCTGCCGGCGCCGACGGTGTTCGCGGCGCACGGGCTGTGCCTGACGGCGGCGTTCGAGCTGTCGCTGGGGTGCGATCTGCTGCTCGCGGCGGAGTCGGCGCGCTTCGGTCTCGTGGAGACGGTGGTGGGGTTGACGCCGGCGATGGGCGGCACGCAGCGCCTGGCGGAGCGGGCGGGGCCGGCGCGGGCGCGGGAGCTGGTGATGACGGGCGAGCTCTATGACGCGGCGACGCTGGAGCGCTGGAACGTGGTCAACCGGGTGCTGCCGGACGCGGGCTTCGCGGAGGCGGCGCGGGCCTTCGCGCGCGGTCTCGCGGAGGGTCCGACGCGGGCGCACGCGGCGACGAAGGCGATCGTGCGCGCGGCGCTCGAGGAGGGCGGCGCGCGGGGAGCGGACCGGCGGGTGCCGGAGCTCGCGGGCGCGCTGTTCGCGACGGAGGACCTGAAGGGCGCGGTGCGCTCGTTCCTGGAGCGCGGGCCGGGGCGCGCGAGCTACGAGGGCCGCTGAGCGACTGGCGCGCGCCGACGCGCGGGCTACACCGGCCGCTGATCGCCCTCGCCGGCCGGCGCGGACACGGCCTGTTCGGGCAGCGCATCGTTGGCGGCCTCGGCGGCGGCGCGATTCTCCTCCTTGACGGCGAGCCAGATCTCCTCGCGGTAGATCGGCAGGCCATCGGGGGCGGCGATGCCGAGGCGGACGGTCTGGCCGCTGACCTCCATGACGGTGACGAGGACGTCCTCGCCGATGACGACGCGTTCTCCGGGGCGACGCGTCAGTATCAGCATGGAACGGGATTATGCCGCATCGGCCGGGGCGAACAGGCGGACCTGCAGGTCCGCGCCCGGCGCGATGTTCAAGACCTGGTGCGCGCGACGCTCCCAGACGGCGATCGGCGCGCGCAGGTTGACGACGACGTCGGCGGGCTGGGGTGCGGTGCGAACCGTCACGTAGAGCTCGGCGGCGGCGAGATCGGGGGCGGCGATGCGCTCCTGATCCTCGGCGCTGAGCTCGAGCGCGAAGTTGTGGAAGAAGCGGCGTGGATCGATGACGGGCAGCGCGAGCGCGGGATCATCGAGGGAGTGCAGCCACTGGAATCCGGTGCCGGGGTTGCGATCGAGCAGCGTGTAGTGGTGCCCGCCGAGCCCGATCAGCCCGCGGGGGAATTCGAGCACTTCGTCGGGCGCGACGGTGAGCGTCCCGAAGCGGGAGCTCTCGATAGTGGTGGGCGCCAAGGTGGGAGGCATAGTAATGATCGGGGGGCCCGGCTCGCCGGCCTGCGGCCGGCTGCGCCACCCCATGATCGAAGAAGAGGGGCCCGGCTCGCCGGCCTCCGGCCGGCTGCGCCACCCTCTAGTGGAGGAATTCAAGGAGGGACTCCTGGACGATGGAGGCGCCGGCGCGGAGCGCGGCGTCGTAGGCGGACTGCTCGCTGGAGAATTCGACGGCGACCTGCGCGATGTTGGCGTCTTGGACGTTTGAGAGCTGCTGGGTGGTGGTGGTCTGCAGATCCTGGACGCGGGTAACGGCGGTGTTGAGCTGGTCGGTGACGGCACCGGCGTTGGCCTGGACGTTGGCGAGGGCTTCGAGGTTGGTGTCGAGCGCTTTGAGGTCGGCGCCGCTGACGGCTTCGATCGCGGCGGGTGTGCCTTCGCGGAGGTTCTGGGTGATCGTGCGCAGCGTGTCGAGCAGCTTGCCGTCGCCGGAGGCCTGGCCGTTGCCGAGCACGGAGGCGAGGGCGACGCTGATGTTGACGCTGGAGCCGGGCGCGACGGCGCGCGCGATGCTGCCTTCGTTGCCTTTGTAGGCGTCTTTTCCTTCGCCCTGTTCGTAGGGGGCGGTGCCGGTGGCGGTGCCGGAGAAGATGTACTGGCCGGCGTACTGAGTGGCGGCGTCCTGCTTGACGGTTTCGGTGATCTGCTGGACCTCGTCGGCGATGTTTTCGAGGTCGGACTTGTTGTTGATGCCGTTGGCGGCCTGCACGACGAGCTCGCGTACGCGCTGGGAGACTTCGTTGATGTTCGCGAGCGCGCCGCTGGCGGTGTTGAGCCAGGAGATCCCGCTCTGGGCGCTCTTTTCGTAGCTGGTGAGCCCGTCGAGGGAGCTCTGGAGCGTGATGACTTGACTCGCGCCGTAGGGGTTGTCGGATGGTTCGAGGATGGTCTTGCCGGAGGAGAGCTCGTTTTGGGTGCGGTCCATGGCGAGCTGGGCGTTGTTGATGTCGGCGAGCGTGGAGCCCATCACCATCTCGGTTGTGACGCGCGTGCTCATAGCCCGGTGACTCCGGTGTGGTTGATGAGGGTGTCGAGCATTTCGTCCATCGAGGTGAGCGCGCGCGCGGAGGACTGGTAGCCGCGCTGGAAGGTGATGAGGTTGGTCATTTCTTCGTCGAGGGAGACGCCGGAGACGCTTTGGCGTTGGCCGCCTACGGCGGTGACGACGGCTTGGGCATTGGTGGCGTCGCTCTTGGCGCTCTGCACGTCGCTGCCGACCTGCGCGATCAGCGCGGCGTACTGCGCTTCGGCGCCGCCGCCGCGCAGCCCGGCGATCGCGAGGGCGACTTCGTTACCTTCGGGATTGCCGGGGCCGGCGGTTTGCACTTGGGAGGCTTTCACGGCGACGGCGATGGTCGCGGCGGTGGCGCCGCTGAAGAACGGGGTGGCGGTGTGCAGTGCGTTGACGGTGCTGGCGAGCGTTTTGGCGACTTCGTTCAGCGCACCTTGGTACTTGGCGAGCGCGCCTTCGGGGCTGGCGAGTTCGAGCAGCGCGCCGAGCTTGCCGCCGGCGGCGCTGGTGAGCGCTTGGGGCCAGGTGACGGTGGAGCCTTCGACGAGCGGCTGGGCGGCGTTGCCGAAGGCGACGGTGTCGGTGCCGTTGGCTTCCTTGGTGACGGTGACGTTGCCGAGTTCGGAGAGCTTGTCGAGCAGCAGGTCGCGGCGGTCTTCGAGGTCGTTGGGCTGCTGTTTGGCCTGCAGCGAGAGCTTGATCTGCTGGTTGAGCTGCGCGATCTGGGTCGCGTCGGCGTGCACTTCGCCGCTGGGGCCGGTGATCGCGTTGTACTGTTCGGCGGCTTGGGCTTGGATGGTCTGTAGCTGCGCGTTGACCTCGTGGAGGGTGTCGGCGACCTGGGTGCCGGCGGTGACGACGCTGACCTTGGCGGCTTCGCTGGAGGGTGTGTCCGCGAGTTCGCTCCAGGCGCTCCAGAAGGCGGAGAGTTGGCTGGAGAGCCCGGCGCTGGAGGGTTCGTCGAAGGCGCTCTGGGCTTGCTGGAGCTCGTTGGCCTGGGTGGTGGCGGCGCCGAGGCCGGCGTTCTGGGTGCGGTACTGGGCATCGAGGTAGGTGTTGCGGATGCGCGTGATGGTGGCGACGCTGACCCCGGTGCCGAGCTGTGCGCCTTCGCCGTTGGTGGGCGAGAGCGCGGCGATGCGCATCGGATCGTTGGTCTGCAGGACAGCGACCTGGCGCGAGTAGCCTTCGGTGTTGGCGTTGGTGATGTTGTGACCGGTGGTGTCGATCGCCTGCTGCTCGGCGAGCAGGCCGGAGAGCGCGGTCTGGAGTCCTTGGAGGGTGGGTATCGACATACGACTGCTCCCCGGATCAGGCTTTCAGGTCCAAGAGGTGCAGGGCGCCGTGCTGCTGGCGGGAGCGAGCACCGGGGGCGCTCGTGCCGCGCGGATCGTAGCCGTGCGGGGCGCCGTCGAGCGCGAGTGACTTCATCAGGTGGTCGAGGAAGGAGAGCTCGATCTGCATGAGCGCGCGGTTGCAGGAGTGTTCGCGGCGGAGCTCGTGCAGCAGGCCGCGCAACTGGGCGCTGCGCGCGGCGGCGAGCTGGGCGCTGGCGCCGTCCATGAGGGCGCTCATGCGAGTGAGCGTGACGAGCTCGGGGGCGAGGCCGAGCAGCGCGCCGGCGCGTGCGAGCAGCAGCGAGCGCTCGCCCTCGATCTGCTGGCGGCGGGTGAGCTCGCCGTGGAGCAGGCCGGCGAGGCGCACGACGGTGTGGACGTCGCGGGCGCGGATCGCGGCGCCCTGCTCGAGCACGATCTCGAGCAGCCGCTGCGCGGAGGCGATCTGCGTGTCGAGGTGCGCGAGAACTTCCGCGCTCAGCCCGCTTTCGGGCGCGAGCACTTCGGGGAGCACGGCGATCGGAGCAGCGGCGCTCATGCCGAGACACCACCGGTGGGGGCCACACCCGGAGCGACGCTCGCACCGCCGGCGTTCGCGCCTGCGCCGGCTGCCATGCCGCCGGTCGATCCTGCTGCCGGCGGAGTCGCGAGCGCACCGGGATCGAGCGAGTGCATCAGCTGAGCGGCAAGTCCGAGGCCGCCCTCGCGCATGACGCCTTCGGTGAGCGCCTGGGGCAGCAGCGAACCGATCGCGCCGGCGCTCGCGGATGAAGGGGCGCCTGCACCGCCCGCTTCTTCACCGCCGCCTTCGCTGCCGCCACCTTCTTCGCCGAGGCCGCTGCTGGCGAGCATCGACTGCGAGAGCTGCTGCAGGAGCATCTCTTCAAAGCTCTGCGCGCTCGCGTAGGCCTGTTTGACGGAGGGTGAGCCGTCGCGCACGGCGGCGGGCGCGTGGGCCTCGTCGATCGCGCTCGAGCCGGCGGCGCCGATGGCGAGCGGCGCGCTCATGAGCGCAGCTGGTTGGCGATCGACAGCATTTGGTTTTCGTCCTGGATCGCGCTGCTCTCCAGCTGGTAGCTGCGCTGGGTGCTGATCATCTTGACCATCTCGGTCGCGGTGTCGACGTTGGAACCCTCGAGCGCGCCCTGTTGAATCTTGGCGGTGGCGAGCGGACGCGGGGCGCCGCTGGCGGCGTTCGTGGTCAGGAGGCTGCCGCTGGCGGCGAGCAGATGGTCGGGGGAGGCGACTTCGACGAGCGTGATCTGGCCGATCGCGCGCCCTGCAGGCCCCGTGACCTTGCCGTCGGGCGCGATCGCGATTTCGCTGGGCGAGACGCCCTTGGGCAGCGTGATCGGGGGCTGCACGAGATCGCCTTCGGCGGTGCTCATGCGGCCTTGCGCGTCGACCTCGAAGGCGCCGTCGCGGGTCAGCGCGGTGCTGCCGTCGGCGCGCTTGACGGTGAAGTAGCCGGGGCCTTCGATCGCGAGGTCCAGCGGATCGCCGGTGCTCTGGACCGCGCCCTGGGCCTGGTTGGCGCCCATGACTTGCGCGGCGGCGCCGGCGCCGGCGGAAGTGGTCGTGCCAGCCTGGTCGATCTGGTTGTAGAGGAGGTCGCGGAAGCCGACACGCTCGGCCTTGTAGCCGGTCGTGGAGGCGTTCGCGAGGTCGTTGCCGATCGCGTCGATCTGCTGCTGTTGGGCGGCCATGCCGGCGGCGGCCGCGTACATGCCTTCGAGCATTTCGCTGTCGTCCCTCTCCCCTAGCTCGACCCGTTCATCGAGCCGACCTGGGTGGCGGCGGCCTGCAGCGTCTGGTCGATCGCCTGGATCGCCTGCTGGCCGGATTGGAAGGTGCGTAGCGAGCCGACCATTTCGACCATCGCGGTCGTGGGGTTCACACCGGATTCCTCGAGCACGCCCTGGCGCACGGTGCCGAGCGCGCCACTCGAGCCACCCGCGCCACTCGCGCCGGTGGCGGCGGTGCCGGCGAAGAGGTTTTCGCCCTGCTTGACGGCGCCCGGGACGTTGAACACTCCGAGCGCGCTCGCGGGGACGGTGCCGTCGGCTGCGACTTTGATCGGCGTGCCGCTCTGGTTGAGCACGTTCTGTCCGGTGGCGGTCACGAGCAGGCCCTGCGCGGAGGTCGTGAACTGGCCGTCGCGGGTGTAGCGGGTGCCTTCCGGGGTTTGGACCCCGAAGAAGCCGGTGCCGACGATTCCGAAGTCGAGCGGTTCGCCCGTGCTCTGCATTCCCGCGGGCGCCATGTCGGTGTAGGTCTTGCCGAGCGCGACGCCGGTGTTCAGACTGCCGATCGTGCGGCCGGTCGCGCTGTTGCGCAGCAGGATTTCGCCAAAGCTCTGCTGCGGGGTGGCGTCGGGCTTGTATCCGGGGGTCGAGGCGTTCGCGAGGTCGTTGGAGAGCTGATCCTGGCGTGTCTGCTCCGCGACCATCCCGGAAGCGGCGATGAAGAGTCCGAGGTCCATCGTGGCCCGAGTGATCGCCCGCGAGCGTGAATTCTTTAGGCAGGCATCGGAGCGCTCGACGGCATTGCCCGAGCGCCGGCGCCGCGGCCGAGCACCTGCCTCAGACGGTGCTGAAAAGCGCCTCGTCGCTCTTCAGGCGCTCACGCAAGCGCCGGCGCAACTCGGTGTGAATCTGTGAGACGCGGCTCTCGGAGACGCCGAGACGACTGCCGATGTCGCGCAGGGTACAGCCCTCGACGTAGAGCAGCACCGCGACCTGGCGCTCGCGCGCGGGCAGCTCCGCGAAGGCCTCGCGGAAGCGCTCCTTGGCGGCGCGACGCTCGGCGCTGAGCAGCGGATCGGCCTGCTCGTCGCCACTCTCCAGCGTGTCGATGCGCTCGATCGTGGTGCTGTCCTCGGCGCGGATCGTCTTGTTGAGCGAGCCGACTTCGGCAAGCGCGAGCTCGTCGATGCGACCGCTGAGCTCACTGGTGCTCATGCCGACTGCCGCGGCGAGCTCGCCGCGGCTGGGCTGGCGTTCGTGCTCGGCGACGAAGCTCTCCTGCGCGCTGTTGATCGCGCGCTCAGCGCGGCGCAGCGAGCGCGGCGCCCAGTCGTGGCGGCGCAGCTCGTCGAGCACGGCACCGTGGATGCGCGTCCACGCGAACTGCTCGAGCGTCGCGCCCTTCTCGGGGTCGTAGCGCTCGATCGAGCGGATCAGCGCCTCCAGTCCGCACGAGAGGAAGTCCTCGACGTCGCACTGCGCGGGCACCTCGCGCACCTTGCGATAGACGATGTACCTGACCATCGGGGTGAAGGTGAAGATCAGACGATCCCGCAGCCTGAGGTCCCCGGTGCGCTGGTATTCCTGCCATAGCGATAGCGCTGCGGATGCTGAGATCCGCGCGCCCCCCTGTTCCATGCTTTTCATTGCTTGCTCCGACTCTCGAGGGAAAGTGGTCGCCTCCCCGTCCGACCTGGGAGCCTTCATCCACAGAACCCCCGGGCCGATCCATCTCGTGGAGACCTCGCCCTCATCGGAGCGTTGTCCGCCGGGCTTGAGCCCCGACCCCTCACTCTCAGCAACCCGAGTGCCTGCGCTCATCCAAACGTCCTGCTCGCGACGTTGCGGAGCGGGCGATATCGATCATTAGAAGGCCCTCAGGGATCGGCGGACGCGGTCGATGACCGGGGCGCCGGAGGAGTAATGAGAATCCCTGAGGCGGGCCGCTCGCGCCGTCTGCGGACGCGACTCCGCAAACCGACTCGATTCGCCGGCCAGCCCTAACTGCGACACCCACCCCAAGTTTTCGACACCCACCTCAAGTTTTCCGACACCCACCCAAAGTTTTCCGACACCCACCTAAAGTTTTCCGAGGACCGGTCGATCAACATGAGGAAACCCAAGAGCGAAGCGGCCCAGGGACGGGTCCGCAAGGAATGCGTTCAGGAGGAACACAGCATGAGCTCGCCGATCGCACCCATCCAGAATCCCGCCGGCTCAGCACCGGTCCGCGGCGCGGCACCGGCCACGCGCGTCCCGGGAGCGCCCGCGGGCAGCGGCGCCATCGAGGCCTCGGTCTCCTTCGACGCGATTCCGAGCAGCCCGCCGCCGGAGGTCCTCGACCAGATGGCGGGCGCAGCGCAAACCTACGAGCGACTCAGCGCGCAGGGGCGCGAGCTGCGCTTCGCGCGCGACGAAGCGAGCGGGCGCACGACGATTGAGGTGCGCGACCGCCGCGGCAACGTCCTCAAGCGACTTTCCCCGGCGCAGGCACTCGACGTCGCGGCCGGCGCGCCGTTGGACGGCGCGCCGCTGGGGTAGGTGCCGCGATGACCGCCTCGATCGGCTCGGGCGCCGGTGCGCCACTGAACATCACGGGCCTGGAGTCGGGCCTGAACACGGGGGAAATCATCTCCGCGCTACTCGCGGTCGAACGTGCGCCGATCACGCGCCTGAGCAATCAGGAGACGACGCTCGAAGGTCAGCGCGAACAGCTGCAGTCGTTTCAGAGCAGCCTCGGCAAGTTGACGTTCGCAGCCCAGGAACTGGGTTCGCCGACACTGTTCAACGACACGCAGACCGTCAGCTCGAGCGATACCAGCAAGGTCACCGCGACGAGCAGCTCCGGGGCGGCGATCGGCGGCTACGAGCTCGAAGTCACGCAACTCGCGAACTCGGCGCAGCGCACGTTCACATTCAAAAGCCCGGCGAGCGCCGAAACGCTGACGATCGACGGGCAGGAAATCAGCGTCGCGGCCGGCGCGAGCATCCAGTCGCTCGCGAACACGATCAACTCGGACTCCAAAGCGACCGTCTACGCCGCCGCGGTCAACGGCGAAACACTTGTCCTCTCGACCCGTGCGACGGGTGCGACCGGCGCGAGCTTCATCCAGGTCTCCGCGCCGGGCGGCACGCTCGTCGAACAGGCCGGGCTCGCCAAAGAAGGCCGCGACGCGGAATACAGCGTCGATGGGATCACCGCGAGCTCCACGACGAACACCGTCACGAATGCGGTCCCGGGCGTCACGTTGAACCTACTGGCGCTGACGAGCGCGACGGGACCGGTCACGATCGACGTCCAGCCGCCGACGCCGAGCGCGAGCGCGATCACCTCGCAGGTGCAGTCGTTCGTGAGCCTCTACAACTCCACGATCGGCGCGATCGAGAAGCAGTTGAGCACGAAGCCGCCCACCAGCCCGCAGAGCGTGAGCGAACTGAAGACCGGCACGCTGTTCGGCGACTTCGACCTCACGAACGTGCTCAACGGGATGCGCGAGTCGATCTACGAACCGGTCGCGGGCCAGCCGGCTGAAATGTCGAGCCTCGCGTCGATCGGCGTGAGCACGGGCGCGCCGTCGGGCACGGCGACGTACTCGCAGTCCTCGGTCGAAGGCCAACTGCAGATCAACACCGCGCAGCTCGAAGCCGCCGTCAAAGCGAATCCCGCCGGCGTTCAGCAGATGCTCCAGGGCTGGGCGAAGAGCTTCGAAGCCGCCGTCAATACCGTCGCGGGCCCAGGCGGCGCGCTCGAACTGCGGGTCAACGGCGATAACACGCAGACCTCGCAGATGGCGAGCCGGATCACGACGATGAACGAACTGCTCGCGGTGCGCCAGAAGAGCCTCGAGGAACAGTACGAGGCGATGGAAAAGGCGATCGCCAAGAGCAAGGCCGAGGGCGAATACCTCAGCCAGCAGCTGGCCCAGCTGAACTCGAGCTCGTCATCCTCGTCTTCCAGCGGCTGAGCGCGCCACGCGCCGCGGTCGCGCAAGGACCCGCGCGCGCCTCAACTTTGGGCGCGCTCGACCGATCACCTGGCAGGCAAGCAGGCAGCGACCGAGGAGCGCTATGACCCCACCGACCGCATCACCGCAGGCCTACCGCGAGAACGCCGTGCTCTCAGCGACACCGGAGCAGCTCGTCGTGATGCTCTACGACGGCGCGCGGCGCTTTCTGCGCCAGGCCGGCAAGGCGATGCGCGCGGGCGAGGTCGAGTCCGCGCACAACGCGCTGCGACGCGCGGAAATGATCGTCGCGCACCTCGACGGCGTGCTCGACTACGAGCTGGGCGAGCCGATCGCCTCGCAGCTGCATCCGATCTACCGCTTCTGCCTCACCCACCTGGGCCGCGCGCGGATCGAGCAGGACCCCGGCAAGGTCGATGAGGTCGGCGGCCTGCTCGGCGAGCTGCGCGAGTCGTGGGCCGAGATCGCGCACGGGTGACGCTGTGGAGCCCGCCACCGAAGATGTGGCGCTCGGCGCCGCGCAGGTGCTCCCGCCACTCCTCGATCCCTACGCCGCGATCCTGGAACTGGCCGAACGCGAGTTGGAGCTCGCGCGCGACGGCCGGATCGAGGATCTGCGCTCGCTCGCGCCCCAGTGGGATGCGCTGACCGCCGAGCTGCCCGCCACCCCCCCGCCGTCCGCGCGCGGACCGTTGGAGCGCGCGGTCGCGCTGCACGCGCGTACGAACGCGACCTTGCTGTGCCTACGCGAGGCGATGCTCTGCGATCTGCGCACCACCGCGCGTGCGAGTCGCGCCGCGCACGGCTACTCCCACCAGTTGCACCGGCGCGTGCGTCGCGTCGACCAAAGCGCGTAGCCGACGCGCCGCGGAGAACATTCCGCGCCGCGGAGGACATTCAATTTTTGGAGAACTTTGCCCGCGCAAATCGTTTCTCGCTGAAAGGAACTCCAAAAAAAACATACGCAAGCTCGCACGCCCGCTAAAGCTCCGCGCCGCGCGGCCGATGACCGGAGGGACTCGGGCGAGACCCGGGGAAGGATGGCTCTCACGGATGAGGGTCGGTATGGCCCACGGAGGGCGCAAGCGCACCGATTCGCTTATCCATGTCCCTCGCCGACACCACCCAGCTCGCCCTCGAGACCGCGATGCGCGGCGCCTGGACACGCCAGACGCTGCTCACCAACAACATCGCCAACGCCAACACGCCCGGCTACCAGCGCGAGGACCTCAACTTCCAGGGCGCGCTGCGCGACGCGCTCGCCAGCGGGCAGTCCCCGGAATCGGTCTCGCTGACGCCCGAAGTCCAGGCCGGCGCGGCCGGTCCCGAAGGTAACGGCGTCGACGTCGACCAGGAATCGGCGACGCTTGCCGAGAACGGCCTCGAATACCAGGCGCTCGTCCAGGTGATGGGCACGCGCGACGAAATCCTGCGCTCCGCGATGGGCATCGCCTGATGGGCCTCTTCGACGCGATCGACATCGCCGGCAGCGGCCTCAGCGCCGAACGCGTCCGGATGGACGTCACCTCCGAGAACCTCGCCAACGCGCAGACCACGCGCGCCGCCAACGGACAGCCTTACCAGCGCCAGGAGGTCGAGCTCCAACAGAGTGGCTCGCCCTCGCAGTTCAGCGCGACGCTAGCCGGCGCGCTCAGCGACGGCGCCGCCGCGGCGCAGGCACCGGCCGGCGGGGTGCAGGTCGCGGGGATCGTCGCCGACAAGACGCCCGACCAGCTCGTCTACGACCCCGGCAACCCGGAAGCCGACAAGCAGGGCTACGTGAAGATGCCGAACGTGAACACCGTCACCGAAATGGTCGACCTGATCTCCGAGTCGCGCTCCTACCAGTCCGACGTCACCGCGATGCAGACCGCCAAGTCGATGTTCACCGCGACTCTCGGGCTGCTGAAATGAGCATGCGCCGTTCTCTGCGCGCAAGCGGCGCGACCAGCACATGCCCGCGACGGAGCCTCGCGTGACCGTGCTCCCGATCGGCGCGGTCGGCGGCGAACTGAGCCTGAGCCACCTCAGTGGGCTCGGCGGCAGCCAGGCAACCCCGGCCGGCGCCTCGAAGGCGCAGGGCGCGGCCAGCGGTCTGAGCCTCTCGAATACGGAAGGCCCCGGCAGCGTGGAAGGCCCCGGCAGCATCGAAGGCGCCGGCGGGGTCGAACGCGCGGGCGGAATCGAAGGCACAGGCGGAATCGAAGGCGCGGGTGGCGCCGAAGCAGCCGGCGGCGCCAGCGGCGAAGGCGGCTTCGGCTCCGCGCTGGGCAGCGCGATCTCCTCGCTCGAGCAGACCCAGAACAACGCCAGCAACGCATCCCAGGCGCTCGCGACCGGGACCGTCAGCGATCCCGAGAGCGCCGTCGTGACCGTCGAGGAAGCGCAACTCGCGATGCAACTCGCCTCGCAGATTCGCACGAAGGCCACCGAAGCCGCTCAACAGATCTTTCAGACCCAGGTGTAGCGCCGCTCACACGTGAGTGCGGCAAACGCGCGACGCAGACCAAGCAACCCATCCAAATCCAAAAAGAAGACACTCCTCGATGCCCATCCAACAGCTCACATCACGGTTCACCCCCCGCGGCTGGCTGATCCTCGGCGCCGGCGCGATCGGCGCGATCCTGTTCGTCTACATCTTCATGGGGATCGTCTCCAAGCCGAGCTACTCGACGCTCGCGACCGGCCTGGAACCGGCGCAGACCGGCAAGATGACCAGCGCGCTCGACACGCAGGGCATCAGCTACGAACTGCAGAACAACGGCACCGCGCTCGCGGTGCAGTCCGACGAGACCGCCCGCGCGCGCGTCGCGCTCGCGAGCGCCGGCCTGCTCGGCAACACCCAGCCCGGCTTCTCGCTGTTTGAAAAATCGAGCCTGGGCGAAAGCCAGTTCGACCAGCAGGTCACCTACCAGCGCGCGCTGCAGGGCCAGCTCGAGCAGACGATCGACAACATCCAGGGCGTCTCCGGCGCGCAGGTCGAGCTCGTCCTGCCCAACCCCCAGAACCAGCTCTTCGGCGAAAACCAGAATGCTTCCTCCGCCGCCGTGCTGCTGAGCGGCACGAGCAACATGAGCGCGACCTCGGTGCGCGGCATCGCGCAGCTCGTCGCGTCCTCGGTGCCGGGCCTGCAGGTCGGCAAGGTCACGATCACCGACGGCACCGGCCAGCTGCTGTGGCCTTCCCAGAACAGCGAAGGCGCGAGCAGCGCCACCGGCAAACAGGCCGCCGAAGAACGCTACGACGACGAGACCGAGGCCAATCTCGACGCGATGCTCGCCCAGACGCTCGGCCCCGGCAAGGCCGAGGTGCAGGTCAACGCGACGCTCAACACCAACCAGACGACCCAGGAATCGCTCACCTACGGCAAGGCCGGCGTGCCGATGCAGCAGAGTAAGAACCTCGAAACGCTCGCCGGCAACGGCAGCGGCACCGGCGGCGCGACCGGAACCGCGAACATTCCCGCTTACGCCCAGACCGGCGCCTCCGGCAAGTCCAATTACAAACATGAAGTCAGCAGCTCCGTGCTTGGGGTCGACAAGACCGTCGTGCACTCCACGATCGCGCCCGGCGCCGTCGAAAGCCAGCACGTCTCGGTGCTGCTCGACCACACCGTCCCCGCCGCCTCGGTGCCCGCGATCAAGGAAGCCGTCACCAACGCCGCCGGCATCCAGGCCAAGCGCGGCGACACGATCTCGATCGGCCAGATGGCCTTCGCGAAGCCCGTCGCGACCACCGCCGCCGAAGCGGGCGGTGGCATGCTCGGCTACGCCAAGTACGCGCTGATCGGCCTCGCCTCCGCGATCTTCCTGTTCTTCACCACCCGCACCCTGCGCCGCCGCGAGCAGGAGCCGATCGACCACGCGCCGCCGTGGCTGCGCGAGCTCGAGCTGCCGATCCGTCTCTCCGAACTGCAGAGCGAGAACCCGCCGCGGCCCACCGAGGCACTCTCGGCCCCGGCCGCCGTCGGCACGGGCGCAGGCGGCGCCGGCGGCGGCAATCCCGTGCGTCGCCAGGTCGAGCAGCTCGCCGAGAGCAGCCCCGAGCGCGTCGCCCAGCAGCTGCGTAGCTGGATGCAGGAGGATTAATGACAATTCAGCTGCCCGCCGCCTCCGAGGAGCTCGGCGCGCTGCCCGCGCGGACCGTCTCGCGCCTCGCGGGACGCCGCAAGGCCGCGGTGCTGATGGCCGCGCTCGGCTCCGAGCGCGCCGCCGAGGTCATGCAGCATCTGCGCGAGGAGGAAATCGAGGGTCTCTCCCTCGAAATGGCGAAGATGGGCTCGGTCGAAGAGGAGACCACCGAAGCGATTCTCGGCGAGCTCGCCGCGGCCGCCCGCGCCGACGGCGTCGGCGATGTCGCCGGCGGGATCGAGTTCGCGCGCGAAGTGCTCGAGCGCGCGCTCGGCGCCGAGCGCGCCGAGGAGCTGCTCGGGCGCCTCTCCACCGTGATCGAGAGCCGGCCCTTCGAGTTCCTACGCCGCACTCCCCCGGAGCAGATCGTCGCTTTCCTGCGCGCCGAGTCCCCGCAGACGATCGCGCTCGTGATCGCCAACCTTCACACCGTGCTCTCCGCGCAGGTGCTGGCGCGCCTGCCCGAGTCGCTGCAGCCCGACATCGCGCTGCGCATCGCGCGCATGGGCGAGACGAGTCCCGCGGTGATCCAGCAGGTCGAGGACGTGGTGCGCAAGAAGCTCACCGCGGTCGTCGAACAGGAGTACTCCGCCGCGGGCGGCGTCAAGTCGCTCGCCGACATCCTCAACCACGCCGACCGCCCGACCGAGCGCAACGTGCTCGACCATCTCGCCGCCACCGACCAGGACCTCGCCGAGGAAGTGCGCCGCATGCTGTTCGTCTTCGAGGACATCGTTCAGCTCGACGACCGCGCGATCCAGCAGGTCTTGCGCGAGGCCAACCAGAAGGATCTCGTGCTCGCCCTGCGCGGCGTCCCGGAGCCGGTCAAGGAGAAGCTGCTCGAGAACATGTCCGAGCGCGGCGCCGCGATGCTCAAGGAGGAGATGGAGATCCAGCAGCCCCAGCGCAAGCGCGACGTCGACGAGGCCCAGGGCCGCATCGTCGCGGTCGTGCGCCGCCTCGAGGAGGCCGGCACGATCGTCCTCGCCGGCGGCGACGGCGAGGACGAAGCGGAAGCGGTGGTCTGAAGGTGGCCCCCGCGCCCGCCGCCGCGCCCGCGGCGCCCACCGCCGCCAGCGCGCCGCCGCTCTCCCCCGCTCCCGCCGGCTTCCGACTCGAGCAGCTCGAGCCATCCGCGCCGCCGCCCGTGGGCAGCCCCGCGCGAATCCTCGCCGACGCGCACGCCGAGGCGCAGCAGGTCCGCGAGCAGGCACACGCCGAAGGCCACGCAGAGGGCCGCGCGCAGGGACACGCTGACGGCGCCGCCGAGACGCGCGCCGCCGCGCAGGCGCTGCAAGCGGCGCTCGCGCAACTGCGCCGCCAGAGCGAGGAGATCGCCGAGGCCGTCGAGCGCGACGCTGTCGAGCTCGCGCTCGCGCTCGCCGCGAAGATTCTCGCGGGCGCGCTGGAGGTTCAGCCCGAGCGCGTCCTCGACACGGTCGCCGGCGCGCTGCGCCGGATCGCCGAGCGGCGCCGCATCGCGGTGCTCGTCGACCCCGCCGACCTCGAGGTCGTCAGCGGCGCGATCGCCGAGATCCAAGCGAGCACCGGGGGTATCGAGCTCTGCGAGGTCCAGGCCGACCGTCGCGTCGGCCACGGCGGCGCGATCGTGCGCACCCTGGAGAGCGAGGTCGACGCGACGATCCAGACCCAGCTGGAGCGCGCCCGCGAGGTCGTCGCCGCCGAGCTCGGCTGCGAGGAGTCCTCCCCCTCGTGACCGGCGAGCTGCTCGACCGCGCCGCGAGCGCGCTGCACGGCGCCGATCTCGCGCGCTCGCATGGCCGCGTGAGCAACCTAATTGGACTCGTGATTGAGGCGACCGGCCTGCAGGCCGAGGTCGGCGAGGTCTGCCTCGTCAGCGGCGCGGCGCGCGGCGCGGCGCGCGAGGGCCGCTCCGCGCCTGGCGCAGTGCCCGCGGAGGTCGTCGGCTTCCGCGACGGCCGCACGCTGCTGATGCCACTCGGCGAGCTGCACGGCATCGGCCCGGGCACGAAGGTGCTCGGCACCGGCGCGCCGTTCCGCGTGCCGGTCGGCGCGGGTCTGCTGGGCCGCGTGATCGATGGTCTCGGCGCGCCGCTCGACGGGCGCGAGGAGCTGGGCGGGACGGGCACGCGCACGAGCGCGCGCTCGACGATCGCGGCGCCCCCGGCGGCGCTCGAGCGGCCGCGCATCACCGAGCGCGTCGCACTCGGCGTGCGCGCGCTGGACGGCCTCGTTCCGTGCGGGCGCGGACAGCGCCTGGGTATCTTCGCGGGCTCGGGCGTCGGCAAGTCCTCCCTGCTCGGCATGATCGCGCGCTCGACGAGCGCGTCGGTCAACGTGATCGCCCTCGTCGGCGAGCGCGGCCGCGAGGTCCGCGAGTTCGTCGAACGCGACCTCGGCGATGCGCTGGAGCACTCGGTCGTCATCGTCGCGACCTCCGACCAGCCGGCGCTAGTGCGGATCAAGGCCGCGTTCACGGCGACCACCATCGCCGAGCACTTCCGCGACCAGGGCCACGACGTGATGCTGATGATGGACTCGGTCACGCGCTTCGCGATGGCCCAGCGCGAGGTCGGCCTCGCGATCGGCGAGCCCCCGGCGACGCGCGGCTACACACCGAGCGTCTTCGCGCTGCTGCCGCGCCTGCTCGAGCGCGCCGGCACGAGCCCGCGCGGCTCGATCACGGGCCTCTACACGGTGCTCGTCGACGGCGACGACATGAATGAGCCGATCGCCGACGCGGTGCGCTCGATCCTCGACGGGCACGTCGTGCTCACGCGCTCGCTCGCGCACGCCGGGCACTACCCCGCGATCGACGTCCTGCAGAGCGTCTCGCGGCTGCTCGGCGAGATCGTCTCCCCGCAGGTCGCGCACGCCGGCCAGCAGCTGCGCGGCGCGCTCGCGGCGCTGGCCGACAAGCAGGACCTGATCTCGATCGGCGCCTACAACTCCGGCTCGGACCCGCTACTCGACGCGGCGCTCGAGCATCGCGTGCGCATCGACGGCTTCCTGCGCCAGTCGGTCACCGAGCGCAGCGATCCGCACGGCACCGACACGCAACTGCTGAAGCTCGCGGCGTCGCTGGAGCGCTCGCTCGCGCAGCGCAGCGGCGAGGTCCTCGACGCCGAGGAGATCAGCGCCGAGGAGCGCCCCGGCGATCAGCCCGAGCCGGGGCCGTCCGCGATCCCCGCGCTCGGCCTGAGCCTGTGAGCTGCGCGCGCGGCGAGCGATCGCCACACCCGCGCCGATCGCCCGCACAACCTCGACGTAGGCCCGAGCGGGGGAACGCGCCGCACTCGATCCCCGGACGCGGACGTCGGTAGCGCCGAGCACCCATCTCGCTCACACTTCCACCGGGCGGTACTCGCGCGTAGCGGGGTTCTGCTCGAGCAGACCGACCGCGCGCAGCGTCTTGACGTAGCGGTGGGTCGTCGAGGGCGACATCCCGAGCTGCTGGGCGAGGTCGATGATCGCGCGCCACGGTCGCTCCGGGCCGTAGGAGGCGAGGATCGCGAGACCGCGCAGCAGCGACTGCGAGAGCTGCGGATCGCCGAGCGCGTCCTCGAGCGCGCGCCGCGTCGCTTTCTGCAGAGCCGGCTGGCGGCTCCCGTTCGGCGGCTGGTAGGCGTTGTCGAGCGCCGCGAGCAGCAGGTTTGAGACCGTTCCGTTGCGCTGCTGGCCCGCCTCGCGCATGACCTGCTCGACCTGCAACGGCGAGAGCACGATCGTGATCTCGCCTTTTTTCTTCTTGCTCATATTTTCATCCCCAGGGTGAGATTTGCTTGGATCCGGTTGACTGACTGCAGCTGCCCATGCCAAGCGGAGCCCCTCACATGGAGCGATGGGCGCCGCAGGGACATGGTTTCGATACTCCTTTTGCGAATAGTTGGGTCGTTCGGATCACAATTCGCTTACAAATTAAACGCGCCAGCGGTGCCATTAATTCGGACTTTCCGGGAAAATGACCGATCTTGCCGCTGCGCCGGCTCATTTTCGAGCCCATTCGGCTGATTTGCGGGGCCGCGAGTCCGCCCGCACCTGGCCCGTCAGCTCGAACTGATCGGCCGCGGCGCGGGGAAGACGTGCTCAAGAACCGCGCGCGCCGTCCGATTACGCGACAGTGAGCACCGGATCCTCGTTCCGCTTTCGACTCGAGCGCGTCCGCGCGCTCCGCGAGCGTCGCGAGGACATCGCGCGCCAGGAGCTGGCAAAAGCGCGCTCGCGCCTGACCGGCAGCCAGAGCCGCCTCGACGCGGTCGACGCGCACCTCGCGCAGGTGCTCGCGGACCAGCGCGTCGCGACAAGTACCGCGAACACGGTCGACGCGGCGGAGCTGCGCGCGCGCCAAGCCTTCGTCGAGCGCATCGAGGCGCAACGAGTAAGCGACGTCCGTGAGCTGCGCCGACACGAGGCCGACGTCGCCGAGCGCGACAACGAGCTCGGGGACGCCGCGCGCGAGCACCGCATGCTCGAGCGTCTCAAGGAGCGCCAGCACGCCGAGCACGACCGCGAGGCGGGACGGCGCGAGGGTATCGCGCTCGATGAGATCGCGATCGACCGCTTCCGCCGGAGCGCCGCATGAGCGCGCCCCTTCTCGGAGCGATCGCATGAGCGCGCCGGTCCTCGCAGCGACCGCGGAAGGCCCCGTGGGCGCGGTCGCTGCCACGGAACGCATGCAGCAGTTGCAGACCCTGATCGCGCAGGTCGAACGCGGTCCGGCCGGCTTTGCCGCCGCGCTCAGCGCGGCGCAGGCCGAGCCCGCGAGCGCGACCGCAACCACCGGCGCAAGCGCAGACGCCGCCTACACGCAGACCGCGGCGAGCGGCGCGGCTACGACCGCCTCCCCCCCTTATCTCTCCTCCGCTCTCGATACCCCCGGCGCAGCAGGCGAGAGCGCGTTGGCGCCAAGCCCGACCGGCGCGGGCGTACCCGGCACGACCGGCGCGAGCGTACCCGGCACGGTCGACGCCCCAGCAACCTCGACCGCGGCGCCCGCAGGGAGCGCGGGTGGCGCCGCGAGCGCGGCCAGCGCCGCATACGAGCCGCTGATCGCGCAAGCGGCGGCGCGCAACGGCGTCGATCCAGCGGTGCTCTACGGCCTGATCGAGCAGGAGTCCGGATTCGATCCGAGCGCGACAAGCAGTGCGGGTGCGCTGGGGCTAACGCAGCTGATGCCGGGCACCGCGGCGTCGCTGGGCGTCACCGAACCGCTGAACCCCGCGCAGTCGATCGAAGGCGGCGCGCGCTATCTGGGCGAGATGCTGCGCCAGTTCGCCGGCAACACGGCGGAGGCACTCGCGGCGTACAACGCGGGGCCTGGCGCGGTGCAGCAGTACGGCGGCGTGCCCCCGTACTCCGAAACGCAGCAGTACGTGAGCAAAGTGCTCGCCAACGCGGCTGCCTACAGCGCGAGCGCGCCCGCGGGTGCCGCCGCGCTCGCGAGCGCCCGCACCGACACGCTTGCGGCCATACCCGCCACGGCCACCGGCGGCGTCCCGGCGGGGACAGCGGAGACGATCGCGTGAGCGGCCTGCTCACACCGCCGACGCTCGGCGTGTCGCCCCAGTCACCGCCGCTCGCGAGCGGCGCGCCGCCCGGAGCGCCACCCGCGGGGCCGCCCTTCCAGAGCGCGCTCGAAAGCGAATGGGCCCGGACCGCAACCGCGGAAGGCCAACAGCAGGTGCTCGCGACGCGCGAACGCGCCCACCGCGAAACCACGTCGACTCACGCTCGGCCGCAGACGACGACTTCGCCTGCCGCGCACAGCACCGGTGCGACCGCCGCGCAGGAGCTCACAGCTTCAACGAGCACCGCCGCGACCGCGCGCGACGCCGCGAGTCATGGCGCGGCGGCCGACGGCGCGCCGGAGTCGCCCGGGGACGACGCCGGCAAAACGTCGAGCTCGCTCGCTCCGCGCGGCCGCGCCGGCGAAACAGCCGCTGGCGCCACAGCGCACGTTGGCGCCGGTGCAAGCGCGAGCGCTCCCGCGCGCGCCGCGGCCGCGAGCCTCTCGAGCACCGCGGGCACGCGCGCCGGCGCCGCGGCGACATCCGCTTCCGTGAGCCCGCCGCACGGCGCGGCGCTCGACGCGGGCTCCCCCACGAACGCCACCGCGCCGGGCGCAGCCACCGCGCCGGGCGCAGAGGCCTCGCGCGAGACACCGGCAGCCGCTGCCGGCGGCCCGTCCACCGTCCCCGCCCCCACGCTCACCGGCACACGCGGGGAGTCCATCGCGGGCTCGCTCCCCGGAGACGATGCTTCCGCAGCGAGAACCATCCCCTCGACGGCGACAAGTGCGCCGGCCGCCTCCGGCGCCCCGAACGCTGCTACCGCTGGCTCGAACGTTGCTGCCGGCAAGGCGGGCACAAGCGTCGCCGGCTCCACGCTCTCGAGCGTGAGCGGCGAAGCGGCGAAGCTGACGGGGGACGCGGCGAAGTTCGCGGGCGATTCGGCGGCCCAGGGCGAATCAGCAGCCCAGCCCGATTCGACAGCCCAGCGCGATTCGGCGCGCGGCGGCGCGGGCTCCGCGGCTATGGACGGCCGACCGCCGGCCGCCGCGACAGGTGTCGCCGCGGCGTCCGCGCGGTCGATCTCGGCCGCAAAGGCGGGCTCGAGCTCCGCGGCGCCCGCTGTCGGCGCGGCGCAGGCGCGAGTTCTCGGGGCGGGCGGCACCGGAGCGGGCAGCACCCATGCCGATGCGCGCGGCTCCGGCGAGTCAGAGCGCGATACCACGACGGCGATCCCGACACAGGGGTCGTCCGCTGCGACGGCGAGCACTACGGGCGGGACCGGGTCGTTCGCGGGGGCCGCGGGCGCAAGTGGCGCGCCGGTGGCGAGCGGCGGCGCCGGGAACGGCGCGACGAGCCCCCTCGCTTATGGCGTCGACCTGCAGCAGGCGATCGAGGCGGTGCACGCGACGATCGATCTCGCGGCGCGCCAGGGGTTGACGCAGGCGCGCATCGCACTGGCGCCCGAAGAGCTCGGCGAGATCCGCATCCATCTGACGCAGACCGCGGCGGGGCTCGCGGCGCGCGTTACCGCGGAGTCCCCCGCGGCCGCACAGGCGCTCGCCGCGGGCCACGCGGAGCTGCGCCAGTCGCTGCGCTCGCTGGGACTCACGCTGACGCGACTGGACATCGGCCACCCCGATGCCTCCAGCTCCGGCGGCGCCCCGCAGGGCGGCGCCCGCGAGGACGCGCACGGTGAGACCGCGCCGCGCGCGGCGGGCGGGGTGGAGCACGTGCCCGAGGACGTTGACGCCGAGAACTCCGACGCACAGCCCCCGAGCCAGACGCCCCCTACCGACGAGCCCGGAGCGCTCGTCGACGTGCTCGCCTGAGCGACCCGTAAACAGCAACCGACCCCGAGAGGCTTCCACAAATGACCACCACCGCGATCTCCAGCGCCGCCGTGCCAAGCGCCACGGTTCCCACCACGACGGCCCCCGCGACAACCCCCACAACGTCCGCGGCGAGCGCGACGAGCAAGACGGGTGCGGGTACCGGCGCGAGCAACGCGACGCCGGAAAACCCCAACGGCGAACTCGGCAAGAACGACTTCCTCAAGCTGATGGTCGCGCAGCTGCAGGCGCAGAACCCGCTCGAACCGACCAACGACACCGAATACATCGCCGAGCTCGCGCAGTTCTCTCAGCTGGAGCAGACGACGAACATCGCCCAGACGAGCTCGCAGGCCGCGGTCTCCCAACAGGTGGCGCAGGCTGTTGGGCTGATCGGTCACACCGTCTCCTACATCGATCCCACGACGGGCGCGAGTACGCAGGGGAAGGTCCAAACCGTCGAGATCGGCTCCGCGGGCCCGACGCTCACCGTCGAAGGCACCGCGGGCATCGAACCGTCGAGCATCACCGAGGTCTCGTGAGGCGTCCTGTGTCGACCCGGCAATCCAAGGATGCCCAATGAGCGTCGCGCTGAACCCCGCGCTGCTGCCGCCGGGTGGCGTCGCGCCGGCGCAACCGGCTGGCTCACCCGCGCGCTCCGCCGGAACCCGGCCCGCGCGCGCCAACGGGAGCGTGCCCGCGGGCCCCTCCTTCGCCGACGTCCTCGAGGGCGCCACCGCTCCGGCCGGCACGAGCACTGCGATCCCCGCCGACGCGAACGCTGCCGCCACGAGCGCTGCCGCCTCCGCCGGCTCCACGGCGTCGCTGCGCTTCTCCAAGCACGCGATCGAACGCGCGCAGCGGCGCGGCATCCCGCTTGACCCCACGACCCTCGGCAGGTTGCAGGAGGGCGTGGGACGCATCGCGGGCAAGGGCTCGCGCGACTCGCTCGTACTTGTCGACGGCAACGCCTTCGTGGTGTCCGTCCCCAACCGCACCGTCATCACGGCGGTCGGATCCGCGCAGATGCGCGAGCACGTGTTCACCAACATCGACAGCGCCGTGATCGCGTGAGGCGCGCCGCGATGGGACCCGAGGAGAACTGACACACAACCAACCGGACGAACCCCGAGGAAACCAAGGACAGACCCGAGGAATACCGACAGACACGACGACCACGGCCGGACCTCTCTAGAGGAGGCCGCGAAAGGAAGTGACGCCCTCATGATGGGTGGAATGTACGCCGCGATCAGCGGCCTCGACGCGAACCAGACGATGCTCAACAACACCGCCAACGACCTGGCGAACGTCAACACGGTCGGCTTCAAGTCCGCGCGCGTGTCGTTCTCGGACTCGCTCACCCAGGTCATCCGCGGAGCCTCCGGGGTCACCGCCGACAACGGCGGCACCGACCCGCTGCAGGTCGGGCTCGGCGTACAGGTCGCGGCGACCGAAAACGAAATGTCGGAGGGCTCGTTCCAGTCGACGAACAACCCGCTCGACGTGGCGATCCAGGGCGAAGGGTTCCTGCGCGTCGGCGCCGGCTCGCCGCCGGCGCTGCCGTCGAACGTCAACTACACGCGCGCGGGCAACCTCTCGACCGACACGAAGGGCTACCTGACGACGCAGTCGGGGATGTACGTGGTGGGCATGAAGGCCGAAGAAACCGCGCCCGAAACCTACAAGCCGGGCAAAGAAGAAAGCTACATCGTGATCCCGCCGGGCTCGGCGAACGTCTCGATCGGGCAGGACGGCTCGGTCACCTACACCGACGAGAACCCGGAATCGAAAACCTACCAGCAGCAGGTGACCGCGGGTTACCTGACGCTCGCGCAATTCCCCAACCAAGCGGGCCTGCAGCGGCTGGGCGGCTCGTTGTGGGCGCAAACCTCCAACTCCGGGACGCCGCTCGTCGGCACACCGGACACCGGCGGCTTCGGCCAGACGATCGGCGGTGAGCTCGAGATGTCCAATGTCGACCTCGCCACGCAGATGACCGAAATGATCACCGCCGAGCGCGGCTACCAGGCCAACTCGCGCGTGATCACGACCGCCAACGAAATGCTGCAAACGGCGGTGACGATGGTCCAGTAAACGATCGCGGGACGACAACGAGGCGCCCGGGGTCGAGCGCGGCGCGAGCACGCGACTGCGCTCGACCTCCCGGCGAAGCTCGCCGGAGCCGCTACCGCGTGACGTCCCTCACCCGAGCGAGCGGGCCACGGCCGCGCCTCGCCGGACCCCCTAGCGAGGAGGACCCAGATGCTCCAGTACAAGCCTGTGCGCACCGATGAGGACACACGATGATCACGCTGCACAAGCTCGGCCGCTCGGACGAGCAATTCCAATTGAACCCCGATCTGATCGTCACGATCGAGTCGACCCCCGACACGGTCGTCACGCTGGCGACCACGGCGAAGGTCGTCGTCGCCGAGACGCCCGAGGAGGTCGCGGCGGCGATGCGCGCGTGGCGCGTGGACGTCCTCTCGGAGGCGATGCGCAGCCGCCGCCCCGAGCACGAGCCCGCGCCGGTCAAAGGTTTGCCCAGACGTGCTCGCCTGGACTGAAGGATCTCGGCTGCCGGCCGATGAACGAGGGCGATGAAGGCCGCGACAGCGATCGGAATCGGGGTTGCGTTCGGCGCCCTCGCGCTCAGCTCCATGATGGATGGAACGAGTCCAGCTGCCTTCTTGAACCCGGAGGCGCTGCTGATCATCCTCGGCGGCACCGGCGGCGTGACCCTCGCGAGCGTCGGCATGGACTCGATGAAGCGCATCCCGAGTCTCTACAAGCTGACTTTCTCCGCCGAACCCCCCGACATGCGCGGGCGCCTGGACTTGCTGGTCTCGCTCGCCGACCAGGCGCGCCGCGATGGCCTGCTGGCGCTCGACGCGCAGCTCGCGGAGGTCGAGGACTCCTTCACCCGCAACGCGCTGCAGCTCGTCGTCGACGGCACCGACCCCGAGATGGTGCACGCGATCATGGAGGCCGAGGTCGATGGCATGGCCGCGCGCCACGAGGCGGCCGCGGCGCCGTTTGAGAAGGCCGGCGGGTTCGCACCGACGATGGGCATCATCGGCACCGTGCTCGGCCTCGTGCACGTCCTGCAGAACCTCGCCGCGCCCTCGACGCTCGGACCGTCGATCTCGACCGCGTTCCTGGCGACGCTGATGGGGGTCGGCTCGGCGAACGTGATCTTCCTGCCGATCGCCAACCGCCTGAAGGCGATCTCCGGCGAAGAGGTCGAGCTGCGGATGATGACGCTCGAGGGGATCCTCTCGATCCAGGCCGGCGACAACCCGCGCTTGGTCGCGGACAAGCTGATGTCCTACCTCCCCCCCGCCGAGCGCGACGCCGCGGAGGAGCCCGAGCTGGGCGGCAGCCGCGCCGCCGCGGCCGAGGCGGCGTAGGCGATGGCGCGCTCGCATGGACGGGGCCGCAAGCGTGGCGGCGGCGGCGCGCACGAGGAGAGCGGCGAGCGCTGGCTGCTGACCTACGCCGACATGATCACGCTGCTGATGGCGCTGTTCATGGTGCTGTTCTCGATCTCCTCGGTCAACATCTCCAAGATTCAGAGCCTGCAGGAGTCCCTGCGCGCGGCCTTCTCGGGCAACATCCTCCCGGGCGGCAAGGCGATCGCAAAACCGGGCTCCACCGCCAACGCCAGCCACGCGCCCACCGCCACCCCGCTGCAGGCGATCGTGCCGATCTCCCCGCAGAGCGTCACCAATCCCGAAGCCGCCACCCACTCTAGCTCTAGTTCCAGCGCCAGCGCCGGCGCCTCCTCCGCCGCGCAGAGCACGAGTACCAACGTCGCAGCCGCGGCGCGCGAGCAGAGCAACTTCGAACACCTCAAGCACGAGCTCGATGCCTACGCGGCCAGCCACGGATTCGCGCGGCACGTGAACACGACGATCGAAAGCCGCGGCCTCGCGATCCGCGTGCTCACCGACAGCCTCCTCTTCCCCTCCGGCAGCGCGACCCTCGACCCGCAGGGGGAACCGCTGCTCGACGAGATCGCGAAGCTCTTGAACGTCGACGAGGTCCACCCGATCGCGGTCGAAGGCAACACCGACGACGTGCCCGTGCACAGCAGCACGTTCCCGAGCAATTGGGAGCTCTCGACGGCGCGGGCGAGCACGGTCGTGCGCTTCCTGATCTCAAACGGCGTGCAGGCCGCGCGGCTGAGCGCCGTCGGCTACGCCTCGCTGCGGCCGATCGCGAGCAACTCCACTCCCGAAGGACGCGCGCTGAACCGGCGCGTGGAGATCGTCCTGCAACGCATCTATTGATTACGCGCGACCCGACGATAACCCAATCAGACCATGTCTAAGAAGAAGCTCCTCATCCCAGTCGCGCTGATCGTGCTCGGCCTCGCGGCGTCGCACGTGATGGCCAAGCCGCCGAAGGCCCCGAAGCTGAAGATCCAGGGGACCCTCTACGTGATGCCGCAATCGTTTCTCTTAAATCTCAACGAAGGCCATTACGCGAAGCTCTCGGTCGCACTCGAACTCGCACCGGGCCAAAGCACGGGAGCGGCGGCGGCCGGCGCCTCGTCTTCGGGCTCCGGCGAAAGCGCGGGGACGCTCCCCGAGGAACCGGCGATCCGCGAAATTGTGACCAACGCCGTGACCGGCCAGAGCGGCAGCACGCTTGTCAGCGCCAGCGGTCGCAGTGCGATCAAGCATCAGATCCTGATGGAGATCAAGCATCACACCGATGTCAAGGTCGAATCGGTCCTGTTCCCCGAAGTCACCGTGCAATAGGAGCGACACCATGTCCGAAGCAGTCGTCTACGAGCAGTTCGACGAGACTGGCCAAGTGGTCGGCGTGGAGCACGCCGAGGCCGACTTGCGGCGTCTCAGCGACGTCCCGATGGAGCTGAGTGTCGAGATCGGCCGCACGCGGATGACGGTGGGCGAGACGCTCGAGCTGCGTGTGGGCTCGATCGTGACGCTCGACCGTCTCGCGGGCGAGCCCGTCGACCTGCTCGTCAACGGCACCCCGATCGCGCGCGGCGAGGTGATTGTCGTCGACGAGCAGTTCGGCTTGCGGGTGACGCGGATCGTGGACGGCGACGGCGCGGAGCCCGCCGCAGCCGACGAGCCCGCCCTCGCGAGCGACTAGATCCGGAGGCTGTATGAGTCAAACCGATCAAGAGCAAGCCGAGGACGAGGCCGAGATCGAGGGCGCCGCGGGCCTCGTGCCCGAAGATGTCGACGTGCCGCTCGTCGTGCGCCGCGCGCCGCGCGTGCGCACGGTCGACTTCTCGCAGCCGACGAAGTTCACGGTCGAGCTGCGGCGGCGCATCGTGCGCGTGCTCGGACCGTTCTGCGAAGCCTTCGCGATCCGCCTCTCCAGCGAGCTGCGGGCGCCGGTCGAGCTGGCAGTCGCGGACTCCAGCCAGCTGACGTGGGCGGCGGCCAAGGCGCAGCTGCCGGCGCACGCGATCGCGGTCGCGCTCGAGGTGCAGAGCGTGGAGCGCGAGATGCTGCTCGGCATCGAGCCGCGGCTGATCCTGCAGGCGCTGGAGTGCCTGCTCGGGGGCACCGCCGAGCAGGCACCGGCAGAGCGCAAGCTGAGCGAGATCGACTGGGCGCTCACGCGGCGACTGCTCGAGTCGATGACGGCGCAGCTGAACCAAGCCTGGCGCGATCTCGGGGGACTGCAGCTGGCGCTCGGCGAGGTCGACCTCGAGGGCGACGCGGGGGTGATCGCGCCGATCGGCGAACCGACGTTCGCGGTCACCCTGGTGGGCACGATCGACGGTGTGCCCTCGACGATGTCGCTGCTGATCCCGTGGTCGGCGATCGCGCCGGTCGCGGACGACATCTTCAGCGCGGGGCCCAAGCCCGAGGACGCCGACCCGCAGGAGGGCCGCGCGGTGCGCCGTGGACTCGCCGGCGCGCACGTGCTGCTGCGCGCCGAGGTCGGCTCGGCGCGGATGCCGGTCGAGCAGATGCTCGCGCTGACCCCGGGCGCGCTGCTTGCCCTGGAGGATCGCGCCGAGAACGGCGTGCGCCTGTTCGCCGAGGGTGTGCCGCTCGGCCGCGCGAGCCCCGGTCTGCGCGGTACGCGGCGCGCGATCAAGCTGACGGCCGCGATGTCGCCGGGTGTCGCCCCGGCGCTGCTCTCGGCACCGTCCTCCAAACCGAGCGCGTCCGCGGTCGAAGCGATCGCCGCGGACACGGGCGCCAGCGACGCGGGCGCCGCCGACACAGGCGTGGGCGACGCGGGCGCCACCGACACGGGCGCCTCCGACGTGGGCGCCGGCGACGCGAGCGCCTCCGACGCGGGCGTGGGCGCGGGCGACGCGGGCGCGGGCGATGACGTGGGCTCGACGGCCCGCGAGAGCCTTGCGCGGATGCTCGGTGTGCCGGTACGCGTGTGGGCGGAGCTGGGCCGCACGACGGTTCCGCTGGGGCAGGCGCTGGAGCTCCCGCCGGGCACGGTGCTCGAGCTCGACCAGGCCGCGGAGGCGCCGATCGAGCTGTTCGTCAACGGTCTGTGCTTCGCGCACGGCAGCCTCGAGGTCACCGCCGAGGGCGCGTGGGCCGTGCAGATCGATGCACTCGTCTGACGAGAGCTGCACGACTCCTTTTTGAAGCTTCTTTTTAGAGCAAAACTATTTCCGAGCACAAGATTCTCGAAAAATAGAATGGCCTGCGCCCGCGTCAACACGCAACGCGAGCCGGCAGCCAAGCGTCAGGCGCGGCCCAGAGGGTCCGGCCTCGCGGAGCCCAAAGCGCCCGGCCTCGCGGAGCCCAAAGCGCCCGGCCTCGCGGGGCCCAAATGGTCCGGCCCTAAAGCCATCTGAGGCGGCGCCGATAACCGGGACGACTCTCCTCGGAGTCGTCCCTCGATGACTTGGTCGATCACGCCTACGCGTGCGGTCCTGCGGGCCGCGCTTCCCACGCTCGGCATTGCCGTGCTCGCTTTCGCGTGCCCGGCGCAGGCTTTCAAAGCGACTTCCAAGGGTGGCAGCGAAAACCTGCCGCTGAGCCTCTCCTCCCCGACGAGTGGCGCGCACACGAGCGCGACGGGGCCGAGCCTCGTGCGCACGATCGTGGGGCTGGTGATCGTAATCGCGGTCATCTGGGGGCTGACGTGGATTCTGCGCCAGGTCAAGTCCGGTCGCGGGCGCAGCGCGGCGGGCTCGGGCTTGACGAGCATGGCGAGCCTGCCGCTCGGCGCGGGCCGCACGTTGCACCTGGTGCGCGCGGGCCGCGACTACTTGTTGCTCGGCAGCGCCGAGCACGGCGTGGTGCCGATCTATCGCTACACCGAGCAGCAGGCGCTCGAGACGGGGCTGCTCGACGGCCTCGAGGAGCCGGCCGAGGAGCGCGCCGAGGACGGCGGCGCGTTCGCCGCGCGCGGCGATTTCAACCTCGTGGAGCGGTTGCGCGAATGGACGGTGCGGCGGTGAACGTGTCCTCGTCGAACGCTGTGCAGATCCTGCTGCTGCTGGGTGGGCTGACGCTGATCCCGGCGGTGCTGTTCACGGTGACGGGCTTCAGCCGCATCCTGATCGTGCTTGGCTTCATCCGCACGGCGGTGGGGACGACCAACGCGCCGCCGAATCAGGTGCTGGTCGGGATCGCGCTGTTCTTGACGATCTTTGTGATGGCGCCGACGATCGGGGCGATCAAGCGGGATGCGGTGCAGCCGCTGGAGGCGCACCGGATCAGCACGACGGCGGCGATCGAACGCGCGGAGCAGCCGCTGCGAGAATTCATGTTCCGCCAGACGCGGGTGCAGGACATCTCGTTGTTCGTGGGCCTCGCGAAAGCGAAACCGCCGCGTACGCGCGCGGAAGTGCCGACGGAGGTGCTGATCCCGGCGTTCATCGTCTCCGAGCTCAAGAGCGCCTTTCAGATCGGCTTTTTGATTTTCCTGCCGTTCTTGATCATCGATTTGATCGTCTCCTCGACGCTGATGAGCATGGGGATGATCATGCTGCCGCCGACGTTCATCTCGCTTCCGTTCAAGATCCTGCTGTTCGTGCTCGTCGACGGCTGGGATCTCGTCATCAAGGCGCTCGTGCAGAGCTTCCATTAGGAGGGGTCGCAGTCGTATGGATCAAGACACGGTCATCAATCTGGCGGCGCAGGCGATGAGCCTGGCGTTCAAGGTCGCGGGCCCGCTGCTGCTCGGCGCGATGGTCGTGGGCCTCGTGGTGAGCATCTTCCAGGCGGTCACGCAGATCCAGGAGCAGAGCCTGACGTTGATCCCGAAGATCGCGACGATCGCGGCGATCACGGTGCTGCTGGGCCCGTGGATGCTCGACCAGCTGGTGGCGTACACGACAAACCTGTACACCTCGATCCCGACGATCGTCGGCTCGTGAGCGCGACGATGGGCGCGGCACACGCGGAGACGCATGCGCGACTCACCGAAGGGGCGCGCGGTGAGGCGGGGCGATGAGCGAGCTGCTGTCCAAGCTCGCGGGCAACGAGCTGGCGGGCTTCATCCTGGTGCTGGCGCGCGTGACGCCGCTGTTTTTGATCGCGCCGCCGTTCTCCTCGCCGATCATTCCGCCGCGGGTGCGCGGGATCGTCGCGGTGGGGATCTCGATCGGGCTCGCGCCGATCGCGCTGCGCGGGCAGCACGTGCCGGACGACCCGCTCGCGCTGGGCGCGCTGATCGTCGAGGGAGGCCTCGTGGGGCTGGGCTTCGCGTTCTCCTTCGCGGTGCTCTTCGGCGCGATCGAAACGGCGGGCGCGCTCGCGGATCTCGGCGCGGGCTTCTCCTACGGGAGCCTGATCGACCCGTTCAGCGGCAACCAGAACGGCGCGTTCTCGCACCTGTACTCGTTGATCGGGATCGCGATCTTCTTTGTGATCGGCGGCGAAGCGTGGGTGCTGAGGGGTCTGTACCGAACCTTCCAGCTCGTGCCGCTGACCTCGGCGCCGCAGCTGAAGACGCTCGTGGGCGGCGCGGAGCACGTCTTCGCGACGGTATTCACCTCCGCCTTGGAGATCGCGGCGCCGGTGCTGATCGCGCTGCTGATCACGGACGCGGCGTTCGGCGTGGTCTCGCGGGTGGTGCCGCAGCTAAACGTCTTTGCGATCGGCTTCCCGGCGAAGGTCGCGGTGGCGCTGCTGATCGTCGGCGCGAGCATGCCGTTCGTGGCGGGCTGGATCGCCAACCAGATGTCGACCAGCGTGGGGGCAGCGCTCGGCGCGCTGCACGTCGCGTGATGCGCGGCCGCGGCGAACCTCAAGGAGGGGTGATCTGAGGCGATGGCGCACGACGACCGCACCGAGAAGGCGACACCCAAACACCGCGCGCAGGCGCGCAAGAAGGGCCAGATCGCGCGCTCGTCCGACGTGGGCGGCTCGCTCGTGCTCGCGGCGGGCCTGTTTGCGATCAGCCTGCTCGGGCCGCAGATCGTCGCCTCCGCGGAGGGGGCATTCCGTCACATCTTCGCGACGATCGCGAATCCCGCGGCGGCGACCACGGCGGCGGGCTTGAAGGGAGTGATGGAGACGGTGCTCTCGACGGTCGCGCTGGGAGTGGGACCGATCGCGGCGTGCTGCCTCGGCGCGGGTCTGCTCGCGGGCGGGGCGCAGGTCGGCTTCCGTCCCCATCCGCAGGCGATCAAGCTCGACTTCAAGCGCCTGAACCCGCTCGCGGGGGCGAAGAAGATCTTCGGCCCAAACATGCTCTTCGAAGCGCTGAAGGCGATCGCGAAGGTGAGCGCGGTGGGAGCGGTGGCGGGCCTGGCGTTGATCCCGGGCCTCAGCGGCACGGCGGCCGAAGTCGGCCTGCCGCCGGCGGCGCTCGGCGTGATCCTCGACCAGCGTGCGATGGCGATCGCGCAGCGCGCGGCGTTCGCGTACCTGTTGATCGCGGCGATCGACTACGGGTGGCAGCGCGCGCGCCACGAGCGCCAGCTGCGGATGACCAAGCAGGAGCTCAAGGACGAGGTGCGCCAGCACGGCCTGCCGGCGGAGGTCAAAGCGGCGCAGCGACGGCGGCGGATGCTGGCGGCGCGCAACCGCATGATGGCGGCGGTCCCGCAGGCGGACGTGGTCGTGACGAACCCGACGCATTTTGCGGTCGCGCTGCGCTATGACGGCTCGCGCACCGCACCGGAGGTGCTCGCGAAGGGCCAGGACCTGATCGCGGCGCAGATCCGGCGGATCGCGACCGAGCACGACGTGCCGATCGTCCCGGATCCACCGCTCGCGCGTGCGCTGCACGGCTCGACGGAGATCGGCCAGGCGATCCCGGAGGAGCTCTACGCGGCGGTCGCGCGGGTGCTCGCGTTCGTGTACCGCGCGGCGCGGCGCCAGAGGTACGCGCTATGAGCCTCGACACGGTGCGCAAGGGCCTGCGCCACACGGACCTGCTCGCGGCGATCGCGGTGGTGATGGTGGTGACGATGCTGGTGGTGCCGCTGCCGGCGGCGCTGCTGGACCTGCTGATCACGCTGAACATCTCGGCGGCGCTGACGATTGTGGTGGCGACGATGTATCTGGGCAAGGCGCTGGACTTCGCGTCGTTCCCGAGCTTGCTGCTGCTGACGACGATGTTCCGCTTGGCGATCAACGTGTCGGTGACGCGCCTGATCCTGACGACGGGCGACGCGGGGAGCGTGGTGAAGGCGTTCGGGTCGTTCGTGGTGAGCGGCAACGTGGTGGTGGGTCTCGTGATCTTCCTGATCCTCGTGGTCATTCAGTTCGTCGTGGTGACGAACGGCGCGGGGCGCGTGGCGGAGGTGGGGGCGCGCTTCACGCTGGACGCGATGCCGGGCAAGCAGATGGCGATCGACGCGGATCTGAACGCGGGCCTGATCACCGATGAGCAGGCGCGGGCGCGGCGCAAAGAGATCGCGCAGGAAGCGGATTTCTACGGCTCGATGGACGGCGCCTCGAAGTTCGTCAAGGGCGACGCGATGGCGGCGGTGATCATTACCGCGATCAACCTGATCGGGGGAATCGTGGTGGGGGTGCTCCAGCATCACCTCTCGTTCACCGAAGCGACGCACCAGTTCTCGCTGCTGACGGTCGGCGATGGTCTCGCGGCGCAGATCCCGGCGCTGCTGATCTCGGTGGCGACGGGCATCATCGTGACGCGCGCGGCCTCCGACCGGGACCTGGGCAGCGACATCGCGAACCAGATCCTGCGCCAGCGCAAGGCGCCGCTGGTGGCGGCGGGCGCGATCTGCCTGTTCGCGCTCGTGCCGGGCCTGCCGAAGCTGCCGTTCCTGGTGATCGGCGGGATCTTCGGCGCGATCGGGTGGAGCGTGCGCCACGGGATGCCGGGTGAGGAGGATGACGCACAGACGACTGCGACCCCGGCCGTGGCCGCGCTGCCCGCCGGCGGTAGCGGCTCGGAGGAGGCGCTGGGGCGGCTCTCGGTGGACGCGCTGGAGCTGGCGATCGGCTTCGGTCTGGTGCCGCTCGTGGATGGCGGCTCGGGTGGGGCGCTGTTGCGCCGCGTGAGCATGATCCGCCGCCAGATCGCGGGCGAGCTCGGGATCGTGATCCCGCCGGTGCGCATCCACGACGAGCTGGGGATGGACTCGCACGAGTACCTGTTGAAGGTGCGCGGCTCGGAGGTGGCGCGGGCGCGGATCATGCCGGGGCACCTGCTCGCGATGGATCCGGGAGACGCGGTCGGCGGCCTGCAGGGGATTCCGACGGAGGAGCCGGCGTTCGGACTGCCGGCGGTGTGGGTGCACGAGTCGGCGCGCGCGGAAGCGGAGACGATGGGCTACACGGTCGTCGACGCGGAGTCGATGATCGTGACGCACATCACCGAGACGATTCGCTCGCACGCGGCGGAGCTGCTGAGCCGCCAGGACGTCAAGGCGCTGCTGGACCAGCTGAAGGAGAGCAACGCGGCGGTCGTGGAGGAGGTCGTGCCGGAGGTGCTTTCGCTCGGCGAGATCCAACGGGTGCTGCAGGCGCTGCTCAGCGAAGGCGTCGCGGTGCGCGACCTCGGGACGATCATGGAGGCGATCGGGGACAAGGCGCGAATAACGCGGGACACGGGCCTGTTGACCGAGTACGCCCGCCAGGCGCTGGGCCGCGCGATCACGGCTCCGCACCTGGACGAGCGCCTCTGTCTGCGGGCGATCACCCTGGACCCCGCGATCGAGCAGGAGGTCGCGACCTCGATCACCCAGACGACAGACGGCGAGTACCTCGCAATCGACCCGCCGCGCGCGCAGGCGATCGTGAGCGCGTTGCGCGCGCAGGTCGATCACGCGACCGCGGGGGGCGGACGCGGAGCGGTGCTGCTGTGCTCCGCGCGCGTGCGCCGCCACCTGCGCAGGCTGATCGCCCAAGCCCAACCCCATCTGCCGGTCTGCTCCTACAACGAGATCGCACCCGGCGTCAACGTCGAGACGATTGGAGTCATCCACGCATGAGCACAGCTACCTTTGAGAAGACAGCGCAGCCGAGCGCGCTGCACACCTCCCTGCGGGAGATTGCGCCAGTTGACGCGGCGCCTGCCGAGAGCGAGACGCGCGTCTATCGCGGACGCACGGTGGAGGAGCTGATCCCGAAGATCCAGGCGGAGCTGGGCGCGGACGCGATCGTGGTGCGCCGCGAAAAGGGGCTGACGGGCGGGTTCGCGGGCTTCTTCCAGCGTCCGTTCGTGGAGATCGAGGCGAAGCTGGGCACGCCGCGGGTCGACCGCTATGACGCGGCGGACGCGGCGCCCGCGCTGCCGCCCGCACTCGCGGCCTCCGCGACTTCTGCGCTACCGCCCACCCTCGCGGCCTCCGCGGTGCCGCAGCCGCCCGCGCTGCGCGAAGCGCCGCCGCTCGATGCGGGGTCCCCCCCGCGCGAGGAGTTCCGCGAGCTGACCCCGGCGAGCCTGCTGCAGCGGCTCGCGCCGCGCAACGGCTCGCACGAGCCGAGCGCGCTGCAGGCGGGCGAGGCCTTCGCGACGACCCTGCCGACACGCGATAGCGAGGCCTTTGCAGCGGCGGCGCCCGGTCATGACGGCGATCCCTTCGCGGCGGCGCTCGCGGAGGCCGAGGCGGCGGTGCCCGAGGCCGACGTGCGCGCGGGCGCGATGGACCTGGATGATGCGGCGCGAGTCGACTCCGCGGGCAGCGATACGGCGCGAGTCGCGCCGGCGGCGAGCGACGCCGCGCGACGCACGGCCACGAGCGTGGCGCCGCGGGGACGCGCGCGGGCGCAGATCGAAGCGAGCCTGGTGGGCGCGGGTGTCGGCGAGCAGCTGGTGCGGGAGCTGATCGAGACGGCGGCGGCGCATGTGCTGCCGCTGATGCCGGCGCGCTCGAGCCTTGCGCGTGCGGTGCACCGCACGCTCGCGCAACGCATTCCCTCCGCAGCGCCACTGCCGGTGGGCAACGCGACGATCGCGCTGGTGGGCCCGGGTGGCAGCGGCAAGACGGCGTGCTGCGCGGCGCTGCTGGAGGCCTACCGCGAGCGCAGCACGCTGGCGGCGGCGTGCGCGACGGTGCTGCCGGGTGCGGCGCGGGGGGAGCTCGAGGTGCTGCTGAGCCCGGCGATGCTCGAGCCGACGCCGGTCGCAGCGCCGCAGGTCGTGCAGGCGCTGGGCGCGGCGCGTGAGGAGGGTCTGCTGCTGCTCGATCTGCCTGCGCTCTCCCCCGCGGACCGCGGCTCGATCCGCGCGTTCGCGGCGCTGCTGGGGTCGCTGCGGCCGGATCGCGTGATCGTCGCGCTACCGGCGACTCTCGGCGCGAAGCCGGCGGCGCAGTTGCTGGAGGCACTACGTCCGCTCGGCGCGAGCGCGCTGGCGATCACGCATGCGGACGAGACCGACCAGCTCGGCGTCGCGGTGCAGGCGGCGTGCGCGTTCGGCCTCGCGCCGGAGTACCTGCTCGATCGCGGCCGTGGCAGCGGTGGGCTGATCCAGGTCGATCCGGCGTACCTCGCGGACCGGCTGCTCCCCTAGCCAACTAATTGCGGCGGCCCTCAACCTCTTGCGCGCTGCGACCGATCTACTCACGAACCGATCCAGAGACGCGATGAGACTGCTGCGCACCAAGAGCCGCGCCAACGCCGAGCTTCCGCCGCTCCCGGCGCGGGCGGATGTCGTGACGATCGTGCGCCCGTCCGGGGAACGGGTCCAGGCGCGCGTCGCGGAGAGCGACGGCGAGAGTCTGCTGGTGGCGCTGATGTTCCGCACCGAGCGCCCGCTGCAGGCGGATGGCCTGGATCGGCTGGTGCTCGAGTTCACTAACGCCCGCGGACGTGTGCGGGTGCAGGGCACGGTGACGCTCGAGGATCGCGAGCTGCTGCGATTCCGCGAGCTGCATTCGCTGGCGATGATCCAGGAGCGCGAGTATGTGCGCGTGCCTTCGACGCGCCCGGTGACGGTCACGGCGGGCGCGAGCCAGGGCTCGATCCAGACGTTCTCGGTCGATGTGAGCGGCGGGGGGATGCTGCTCGCGGGACCGAGCACGCTGAAGATCGGCGAACGGGTGCAGTTCCGCCTGAGCACCGCCCAGGGGGGCGCGCCGATCACGGGCAGCGGCACGGTTGTGCGCACCGACGCGCGGGGGCACCGTGCGGTCTGCTTCGACGAGATCGGCGAGGGCGACCACCGTCGTCTGGTGCGCTTCATCTTCGAGTGCCAGCGCGCCGAACGGCGTCGCGGGCTGGAACGGAGCGATGGACGTGGCCGCTAAGGAGAAGAGCAAGGACAAGACGAAGGGGAAGGCCGGCAAGCAGGGCAGCGCGGGCAAGGGTGCCGACGCGAGGGCAGCGGGGAGCGGCGGTGAGAGCGCGGGCGGCCTCAGCCTCGCGGCGCACCCGCGCGCGGTGCGCGCGGTCGCGCAGGCGAAGGCGTGGGGCGGTCTCGGCGGGTTCGTGCTCGGCGGCTACCTCTCGCTGCCGACGCATTCGGCGGTCGAAGCGGGGCTGCGCGCGCTGACTGCGGGGGTCGTCTGCTACGTCGTCGTGTGGGCCGCGGCGGTGTTCGTGTGGCGGCGCCTGGTTGTCGCGGAGCTGCGTCACGCCCAGCACGAGCTGCTGCGCAGCGAGCTCGCGAAGCTGCAGAGCGCGGATCCAACGGCTGCCGCGGCGGTCGAGCGCCGCGGGGCGCCCGCGGGACGGTAGGGACGGCGGGAACGCGAGGGCGGGGCCATGGACCGGATCGAGCGGATCGAGCCGCGCCCGACGTGGATCGCGCCGATCGAGCGCGAGCGCCCCGAGCGCGGCGCTCGCGAGCGGCGTGAAGAGCGGGCGCGCGAGGAGCGTGAGCGGCGGGCGCGCGAGGAGCGCGCGCGCCCCACCGGCCCCGCACCGGAGCGCCGCGCGGACGAAGCGGATGACGAGCCGCGCGCGGGCGGCCACATCGACGTGCGAGCGTGAGGCGCACTCCTGCGGCGGACGCGTGGCCGCGCCTGGGTGCACACGGGGTCACGGCGGGTAGGCGCGCGAGCGCTTGCGGCCAATCTCGCGCGGCGCGCTCAAGTTCGCGGCGAGGGGGACGATAAACCGGCGTGAAGCAAGGGCTGACAGGGAGTCGGCCCGGGACTAATCAACCAACCGTCATCAAGGAGATGAACGCATGTCCCTTACGATCAACACGAACATCAACGCGCTGGACGCACAGCGCAACCTCGCCAACACCGAGAACATGTTGGCGCAGTCGATGGAACGCCTCTCTTCGGGCCTGAAGATCAACTCGGCCGCCGACGACGTCGCCGGTTACGCGATCAACCAGCGTCTGCAGAGCCAGATCAACGGTCTGGGCCAGGCCGAACAGAACAGCCAGGACGCCGTTGCGCTCGCGCAGACGGCGCAGGGCGCGCTGAACGACGTGACGCAGATGCTCCAGCGCACCCGCGAGCTCGCGGTGCAGTACGAAAACGGCACCAACTCGGAATCCGACAAGGAAGCGATCGAAGGCGAGGTCAAGCAGCTCAACGCCGAGATCAAGCGCGTCGGTGAAACGACGCAGTTCAACGGCATCTCGCTGTTCACCAAAGCGGGCGAAATCTCGTTCCAGGTCGGCTCCAACGAAGGCGCGGCGGAAAAAATCTCCGTGAAAACGGTCGAATTGGCCAAAATCGCGCCGGAAGTCGAACTCAAAGGCGGCAAAGGCATCGAAGCCGCCGAAAAAGCGATCGCGGAAGTCGCGAAGACCGCCGGCGAATTCGGTTCGGTCCAGGATCGCCTGCAGTACACCGAGAGCAACCTGGCGATCTACAGCCAGAACCTCTCGGCCGCTCAGAGCACGATCGTCGACGCCAACATGGCGGCTGAAACGACGAACTTCACCAAGGACCAGGTGCTGCAGCAGGCCGGCGTGTCCGTCCTGGCGCAGGCCAAGTCGCTGCCGCAGGCAGTTCTGAAGCTGCTCGAATAAGCCAACATCTTCCTCAGCGGCGGCGTCCTCGGACGTCGCCGCTGCAGCGAGGCCTTCCGGCGCGGGCTCGCCCGTGCGGGATGGACAACAAAACGCTTCATGCGGTCAGGGAAGGCCGACAGAAGCCACATACCGCCGATTCATCGAGGGAACGGTGGTCGAGACGGGCGGCCCTGGTCGCCCGTCTCGTCGTTAACGGATGTGGACACGCTGTGCGCTGGACGGTCCGGCATGATGGCGCACGGCACGGCTAGCGTGGATCGCTACGGTAGGCGACCGACCGGTGGCGGATGGTGGCGACTCGAACCATCTTGTCGTCGTCCACAAGCTGATAGATGATCCGGTACGAGCCGACTCTCAGGGAGTACAGGCCACGCAGCCTGCCCCGCAGTGGATAGCCGGCGTGCGGCTCGCGCTGAAGCAGTGCGAGGGCTTCCTCGACGGCGTCGATCAGGGACCAGTCGAGCGAGAGCAGCTCGGTGCGCGCGCGACGCGCGAGTACCAGTCGGGCCACCGGCTACTGCGCCGCTCGTAGCTCCATCAACTCGCGACGCAGATCACCGAGCTCGATGGTCTCACCTCGTGCGAGCTCATCGAGACCCGCCCGCAGTGCACTGAGGGTCTCGGCGTCAGAGAGGATCTCAGCGGTTTCCTCGAGCGCCTCGTACTCGTTGATTGGCACGAGCGCTGCCGCTGGTCGCCCGTTTCGCGTCACGACTACGTGGTCGCGTCGGTCGGCTACGTCGCTGAGTACCGCAGCCAGGTTGCTCCGGAGCTCGCGGACCGGAACGGTCTTGGTCATGGGGCGTAGTGTACCAAATCACGTACACCGCGGCGACGGAAGGGTACTACCTCGCGAGAGCGCCACGACGGCCGACCAATGCGCCCCTCAACCCGCGGCCGGTGCGGTCGATTACCCGGTGCGATGTCGGTCGAATCGGTGCTGCAGCGCGTGGCGACGCTCGAACAGGCGCTCGCGAACCCGGCGGTGCTGGTAAGCGCGGCGGCGCGCACCGGTGGGACCGCGGCACCCGCGGCGCTCTCGCAGGCGGCTCCGGAAGCGACCTCTGGGAGCGGCGGGTCCTTTGCGCAAGCGCTGCAGAGCGCCAGCGCGGGCTACGGAGGCTCCGGCGCGGCGGGCGCCGGCGCGGTCGCGTCGGCTACGAGCCCGGCGCTCGCGGCGACCGCAGATACGGCGCTTGGCTCGACAACCAGCGCGGGTGTCGGTACGAACGTGGCGGGTGCGGGGCTCACGAGCCCATACACCGGTACCGCGAACGGCTCGGCGATTTCGAGCCCTTACACCGGGGCGCCAAGCGGCTCGGCAATGGGTCCCTCATACACAGGCATGGGCGTCCCGGGCCTGGGAGCGATGACGCCGGCGCTGAGCGTGGCGGCACCCGGCGCGAGCACGGGAGCGCGCACCGTCGCGATCGCCGAAAGCCAGGTCGGCCAGGCGGAGCAGCCGCTGGGCTCCAATGAATCGCCGGCGATCGCGCAGTATCGAACCGCGACGGCGGGCGCGATCCCGGGGGCGCCGTGGTGCGCATACTTCGCGTCGTGGGCGGCGCGCGAAGCGGGCGCACCGCTGGGCGCGCACGGCGAAGGGCTGGGCGCGGTCTCGGGGATCTGGTCGTGGGCGCAGAGCACGGGCCGCGCGATCGCCAACGGGCCGGGCGTGGTGCCGCAACCGGGAGACCTGATCGTCTTCGGCGGCGAGCACGTCGGGATCGTCAAAGATGTGCTGCCGAACGGTGACATCCAGACGATCGAGGGCAACTACGAAAACAAGGTCTCACAGAACATCCGCACGCCGACCGAAGCGACGGGGTACGTGAATATGAGCTGAGCATCAGGCGCAGCCCCAGCCAGGAGCGACCCGTCGAGACCGCGATCGTCGATCGCGATTGCGCTTGAGTTCGGCGCAGCTGGTTCGCGCTGGCCGTTGTCGAATGACCAGTAGGTGCCAGACGGGAGGCCCTCGACGAGCGTGCCGTTGGCTGGCTCGGGATGTTCGGCGGCGTAGGAGACGAATGCGTTTTCGGCGATGTCCACAACGCCAGGGCATTCTTCAAGCGGTACGCAGGAGGCCAGACCGATGAGTGCGCCGCCAGCAGCCCGAGCGATCAATCCTGCGAGGGGACCGTCGGCGACCCTGACGTCGGTTCGCCACCAGCGAAGCAGTATGGGATCATTGGACGCGTTACGGGGGCAACCCTATAGGAAGCTCGCGTCTTGTGCCAACTAGTGGGACCCGCCCGAGCAGTTGCGGCACATGACTCGTGTCTCGCCACCCAGGCGCGCCGCGCGCCGCGGCCCGCCGCGCGCGCGCTCTGATACACCGGGAGTGCGATGGAGACGCGGAGCATCACGCGAGGACCCCGGCGGCGCGTGCAGCGGCGCGCGGGGATTGCCGTTGCCGCGGTGCTGCTCGCCGCGATCCTCGCGTTCGCGCTCTCGCGGCTCGGCCTGCACCGGATCGGCCACGCCCTCGCCTCGGCGTCCCCCGGCTGGATTGCGCTGGCGCTCGCGCTGATGTCGCTCTCGCTGGTGCTGCGCGCGATCTCGTGGCACGAGGTGCTGCGCGCGGCGCTGCCGCGGATCGCGATCCCGTGGACGCCGGTGATCCGCGCGACGATGATCGGCGTGATGGGCTCCGCGGTGTTCCCGGGGCGCATCGGCGAGCCGACACGGGTGCTCGTCTTGAGCCGCCGTTTGGAGGGGTCGGCCCGGCGACTGCTACCCGTCCTCGCGGGCACGGTGTTCTCGCAGACGCTGATCAACCTGCTCGCACTCGCGATCCTCGCGACCGTCACGTTCACGAGCGCGAACCTCTTCAACCACAGCTTCTCGGGGCTGCTCGGCGTGCTGTTCGTGCCACTCGTGCTGTGCGTGCTGGTGCTCGCCGGACCGCGCCTGCTGCGACTCGCGCAGCAGGCGCGCTCGCCGCGCATCTCGCGTCCCGCGGCGACGCTCGCGCGCTTGCTGGGACTCGCGCGACAAGGTCTCGCGGCCTTCGCCGTTCCCCGCCACGGGGTCCCCGCGGTGCTCGCGCAGCTCTTCGCGTGGACGCTGCAGTGGCTCGCGTGCTACGCGGTCCTGCTCGCGCTCGGCCTGCAGTCCGACGGCGGTCTCGCGGCGGCCGCCGCGGTGCTGCTCGCGGTCAACGTCAGCGCGGTCCTCCCCGCGACCCCATCCAACGTCGGCGTCTTCCAGGCTGCGTGCCTGGTCGTGCTCGCCGCCTACGGCGTCGGCGCGGGCCCGGCGCTTGCCTACGGCATCATCCTGCAGGCCGTCGAGCTGCTAACCGCGCTCGCGCTGGGCATCCCGGCGCTGCTCGGCGAGGGCATGACGTGGCGCGAGATTCGCTCCGGCGGCGCCGTCGAGGACGGCTCCGCGGGGGAGGAGTGAGCCGAGCTCCGAGGCATCGGGCTCACCCCGACAACCAGCATGCCCTCAGTGCACGCTCGGTGCGCCACAAGAGCGGCCTGTCGCACTCCAGTGCTACGCTTGTGCACATGGCAAGAAACGTGTCGGTGCGTGACCTTCGCAACAGCACGGCGGACGTAGTCGCGGCCGTGCGTGCCGGCGAGCGGGTCACCCTGACCGTCAATCACGATCCCGTGGCCGACATCGTGCCGCACGTCGAGCAGCGCGATCCGTGGGCGCCGGCGACGGTACTGCTCAGCATCATTCGGGAGTCGCCCGCCGACGGGGATCTACTGGCCGATCTCGCCGATGTGCGCGAGGCGCTGATAGAGGACGCGTGAAGCGCGGGATCGCCGACACCTCGGTCTTCGTGGCGCAGGAGGTCGGACGCGAGCTGGGCGAGCTGCCAAAGAAGCTCGCGGTCTCCGTAATCACCGCCGCGGAGCTGGAGCTGGGGGTACTTCGCGCGCGGGACACCGAGACACGCGCTCTTCGCCTCGACACGCTCTCGCGTGTGAGCAGCTCCTATTCGTTGCTACCGGTCGATGCGAAGACTGCCTCGTGCTTCGCGCGAATCGCCGCCCACGAGCTGGAGGCGGGCCGCAAGCTACGGCGGCACGACGCCTGGATCGCCGCGACCGCCCTGCGGCACGGCGCCGCGGTCGTGACGCAAGACGGCGATTTCTCGGCGTTCTCTTCGGTACCCGTCATTCGCGTTTGAGCGGAACGTGCGAGTGGGTCCGGCCAGCGATGTGGTTCACCAGCCAGCGCATGCGCCGCCCTTCGGCGCTATTATGCGCGTATGAAGCGCACAACACTATCGCTGCCTGACGATCTCGCGCAGGCCCTCACGCGCGAGGCGCGCCGACGCTCGACGTCGGCTTCTGCGATCGCGCGCGACGCACTTGCGCAGCACCTCCATTTGGTTCCCGGGGATGCGCGCCCGCTGCCCTTCGCCGCGCTTGGCGGCAGCGGCCACAGCACGACCGGCCGAGACATGGAGCAGCTGCTCGCGCGCGAGTGGGATGAGCACCCTCGCGATCGTTGACGCGGGGCCGCTATACGCGGCGGCCGACTCCGACGATCGCGACCACGCGGCCTCGCTCGCGACGCTTTCGCGGCCCGACTTACGGCTGGTCGTCGCCGCGCTCGCGATCGCCGAGGCCACTTACTTTGTCGGCCGGCGCTTGGGGCCAACGGCCGAGCAAGCATTCCTGAGTGGTCTCGGCGAGTTCGACGTCGAGGGTCCAACCGCCGAGGACTTCGCACGCATGGCGGAGCTGGTCAAGCAATACGAGGACTTCCCACTAGGCGGCACCGACGCATCGGTCCTCGCGCTCGCCGAGCGACTCGACGCGGCGGTGATCATCACGCTCGACCGCCGCCACTTCGCGACCGTCAAACCGCGCCACCGCGACGCGTTCGAACTGCTCCCATAGCTCGCTGGCACGCGGGGTGCGGCGCGTGCAGCTTGGGCCGCGGCTCAGCTAACCATCGCCCGCAGCGACTGCCGCAGCGAGTGCGTGGTCTGCAGCACCGCGGTCGGCTCGTACCCGCAGTGCGCCATGCAGTTCTCGCAGCGCGGGTCGCGGCCGCGGCCGTACTTGCTCCAGTCGGTGGTCTCGAGCAGCTCCTTGTAGGTCTGCGCGTAGCCGTCGGACATCAGGTAGCAGGGGCGCTGCCAGCCGAACAGCGAGTAGCTGGGTATCCCCCACGCGGTGCACTCGAATTCGGCCTTGCCTTCGAGGAAGTCGAGGAACAGCGGGCTGTGGTTCAGCCGCCAGCGCTTGCGCCGGCCGTCGGCGAAGGCCGCGCTGAAGAGCTCGCGCGTCTGGCGCACCCCCAGGAAGTGCTCCTGGTCGGGCGCTTTCTCGTAGGCGTAGGCGGGCGAGATCATCATCTCGTCGACGCCGAGGTCGTCGTTGAGGAAGTCGAGCACCTCGCGCACGGTCTTCGGCGAGTCCTGCGTGAAGAACGTCGTGTTCGTCGTCACGCGAAAGCCGCGCGCCTTCGCGGCCTTGATCGCGGCGACGGCCGTCTCGAAGACGCCCTCGCGTTCGACGGAGGCGTCGTGGCGCTCGCGCAGGCCGTCCATGTGGACCGCCCACGCGAAGTACGGGCTCGGCTTGAAGTTCTCGAGCTTGCGCTCCAGCAGCAGCGCGTTCGTGCAGAGATAGACGAACTTCTTGCGTTTGACCAACTCGTCGGCGATCACGTGGATCTCGGGGTGGATCAGCGGCTCGCCGCCGGCGATCGAGACCATCGGCGCGCCGCTCTCCTCGATCGCGCCGACCGCCTGCTCGACCGACATGCGCCGTTTCAGCGTGTGCTCGGGGTGCTGGATCTTGCCGCAGCCCGCGCACTCCAGATTGCACTGGAAGAGCGGCTCGAGCTCGACGATCAATGGGAACTTCTCCCGCCGCGCGAGGCGCTGGCGCATCAGGTACCAGCCCATGCGCGTGCTCTGTCTCATTCGCGCCGCCATCTCAGCCTCAGACTAGACGATCGTCTGCTCGGCGCCGCCACCGGCACGCTGGTTTGGGCCAGCCCGCACCTGCGCGCCGCAATACCCGGGCGCACGCCGCGGTCGCTTCTCGCCTCGGCGCGGCGCCGGCATGACGAATGGCGCACACCGCGCCTCAAGCCGCGCCCGCGCCGGGCCGATGACATCGATTACGCGTTCCCTTCGGGTGAGCGAAACGATGCCTGGAGGAGAGTCTCGATGCCAGCCTCAACTGCCCCACCCAAAGGTCGAATCCGGGGGCGTGCGCTGCGCGCGCTTCCAGCGCTCGTCGCGAGCGCTCTGTGCGCGCCACTCCTGATGCCCGCGGCGGCGCTCGCCACCGCGACCGCGACGACCTCCTTCGCATCCCCCGGCGTCTACGACTTCACGGTGCCCGCGGGCATCACGAGCATCGCGGTCACGGTGGTGGGCGCCGCCGGCGGGACTGGCTGCGGGTCGACCAGCGGCGAGGGGGCCAGCGTCAGCGCGACGCTCCCCGCGACGCCCGGAGAGCTGTTCGAGGTCGGCGTGGGCGCACCTGGAGAAAGCACGAGCTGCGTGGGGGCGGCACACATCGACGGCGGTTTGGGCGGCGGCGGCAACGGCGGCGAAGGATTCGACCCCAGCCTCTTCGGTGGCGGAGGCGGCGGTGCCTCAGCTCTCGCGTTGAGCAGCCCGAGCCCTGGATTCCAATCTGAATCCGAGCTGATCGTCGCCGGTGGGGGTGGCGGAGGCGGCCAGGAATACAGCGCCGGCGGAGACGCAGGCTCAGCCGGCACGGCGGGCACCTATGCACCGTTCGGCGGCGGCGGCGGCGCTGCCGGAACCCAGACCGGCGGCGGCGCGGGCGGCACCGGCAAGGGCAACTGCGTCGGCGGAGGAACCCCCGCGTCCGGAAGCGCCGGTTCGCTTGGGCTCGGAGGGCGTGGAGGGACCTTCTCAGAACCGCAAGGCGCCGGCGCGGGCGGCGGCGGGGGCGGCGGCTACTACGGCGGAGGCGGAGGCGGCAGCGGCTGTCGCGGCGGGGGCGGCGGTGGCGGATCGAGCTTCGTCTCGCCCGCGCTGACCGTGACCGAAGCAGCGACACCGACGACGCAGCCCAGCGGCGTCACAATCGCCTATGCGGCGCCGACCGCCGAAATGAGCAGCGGCTCGCTGGAATTCACCGGCACGCAGCCGCAAGGAGTTGCGAGCGCGGCGCAGACACTGACCGTTCACAACGGTGGCGAAGCGCCGCTGGTCGTCTCGAGCGCCACGCTCGGGGGCGCCGACCCCGACGACTACCTGCTCGACAACGGCTGCCAGACCCCGGTCGCGGTCGGCGCGAACTGCCGCATCGGAGTGCGCTTCGCGCCGCAGGCGCAGGGCGCGAGCACTGCGACCCTGACGCTGCAGACGAATGCGCCGACGGCCCCAGCGCCCCTGGCGCTGTCGGGTACCGGCGGCTTGCTGCCCCAGGGGCCGCAGGGAGCTCAAGGCGTGCAGGGCCTGCCGGGCGCGGAAGGCCCGCGCGGAGCGCAGGGCTCTAGCGGCGAAGCGGGTGCGCAGGGTGAAGGTGGGACGCCGGGAGCCCAGGGCGCGCCGGGCCTGAGCGGCGCGCAGGGCGTTCCCGGCGCGCAGGGCGCGCCGGGCGTGGCGGGCTCACGCGGCGCGCCGGGCGTGACGGGGAAGCGCGGCGTGAGAGGCAACCGCGGCGCGCCCGGCGAGATCCGGCTCGAGAGCTGCGTCTCGACCGCGGTCGGCGCGCCCGGGCACGGCGCCTCGCGGTCGCGGCTCACCCCCAAGAGCCGCCGCTTGACCTGCCGCTCCCGGCTCAAGCGCTCCGCGCCCACGCCGGCAGGCAGGCGGCGGCGCGGCGCAGCCCCATCGAGGCGAGCGCGACGCCGGTGACGGTCGCCAGCGGCCGCGTCAGCTCGCGGCGGGGCGTGTCGGAGACGATCCGCAGCACCGCGAACGGCCGCTGCGCGGCGGCCGGGGCGAGCCACACGGACTCCATGTCGACCGCCGCCGCGCCGCGCTCGCGCAGGCGCGTGCGCGCGTCGCCGATCGCGATGCGCTCGACGGAGGCCACGACGCCGCGCCGCACGGACATCCCGCCCGCCAGCAGCGCCGCCGCGAGCTGCTCGGCGCCGGCGCACTCCACGCGCTCGTCGTCGGGGCCGATGACGGCATCCGCGACGACGGCGTCGCCGACCTCGCCGAGCTCGTCGAGGCCGCCGCCGAAGCCCATCACGAGCAAGCGCTGCGCGGGCTCCTTCGCGAGCGCGGCGGCGGACTCGCGCGAGCGTCGCGGACCCATGCCGGTCTGCAGCACGCGCGCCCGCGGAGCAGCGGGGGCGGCGGGAGTCGCCACGCGCGGGGCCCGCCGCAGGCCCGCGCGGATCATCGCCGCCTCCAGGCGCAGCGGCGCGGCGATCAGGAGATCGCTCACAGCGCCTCCAGCGCGCAGCGCGCGGCGGTGTGCCCGCTGAGCACGGCGCCCTCGAGCGTCGCGGGCCAGCCGGTCGCGGTCCAGGCGCCGGCGAGCGCGAGCCCGGGCACGGCGGTGCGCGGGCCGCAGCGCAGCGCGGCGCTGCCGGGCTGCGCGCGAAATGTCGCGGCGTGCTCGCGGGTCGCGACGAAGCGCTCCACGCGCGCGGCGCGCGCGCGCGGGAAGAGCGCGGCCAGCGCCGGCAGATAGCGCTCGCGCAACGCGTCGACGCTCATGCCCATCTCGCGCTCGGCGCCGGAGAGGGAGACGGCGAGGTATTGATGGCCGTCGGCGCGTCCCGCGTAGCCCTCCCCCACGCCGCCCGCCGCGCTGCGGTCGAAGACGTACTGCACCGGCGTCCGCACGCCGGCCGCGAAGGGCTGCTCGCACACGACGCGATCGTAGAGCACGTGCAGGTTGACGATCGGCTCCTCGCGCAGCGCCCCCGCGCGTGCTGCGGCGCGGGCGTCGAGCGGCTCGATCAGCCGCGCGGCGCGCGCGTGCGGCAACGCGACGATCACCGCATGCGCGCGCTCGGAGCCATCCTCGCTGCTCGCGTCCGCGCCGGTCCTCTGCGCCACCCTGCCCTCGTCGTCCCCGCCGTCCTCGTCCTGCTCCGCGGCGCTCCGCGCGGCGGTGGCGCGCAGCACCTCGAACCCCTCCTCCGTGCGCCGCAGCTCCTGCGCGCGCCAGCCGAGCCGCAGCTGCACGCCCGCGGCGCGCAGCGCGCGCGCGGCGGGCTCGCCGACGATCTCGCTGAGGGGACGGCGGTGAAAGCCGATGTCGCCGGCGTCGGCGCGCTCGAGCAGGCCCTTGCGAAAGACGAACGCGCCGAGCGCGAGCGAGGCCTGCGCGGCGGGCAGGTTGAGCGTCGGCAGCGCGATCAGGTCCCACAGCGCGGCAACCGCGTCCGCGTCCTGCCCGTGCGCGGCGAGCCACTCCCCGAGGTTGCGCTCGTCGAGCCCGGGCGCGTCGGGGTGCAGTCGTTTGAGCGCCAACGCGACACGTGCCGCCCGCACCCGTTGGGGGATCGTCAGATAGGAATAGCGCGCAAGCGCGCCTGCGAGGTGCAGCGGTGCGGGCAAGCGCGAGCGTCGCAGCACGGTGGCTTTCGCGGCGGGGCTCAGCACCGGGATCTCGAGTCGTGGCTGCAGGTGCACGCCGCGCTCGCCGCCGATCCGCGCGAGCAGCGCGCGGTAGGCGCTGCAGCAGCGCAGGAACACGTGCTGGCCGTTGTCCATCCGCAGGCCCTCGCGCTCAAACGAGTACGCGGCGCCGCCGAGGCGCGGGCGCACCTCCAGCAGCGTGACCTGCGCGCCGGCGGCCGCGCAGTCGAGCGCGGCCGCGATCCCCGCGAGGCCGCCGCCGACCACCGCGACGCGGGCGCTCACGAGCCCCGGCCCGCTGCTGTGCGCCGAGCCGCGCAGCCCACGACCGCGCGCGTGCTCACGTTTCCGGCTGCAGCCGTTCGGCGGGGTGGCGCTCGGGGACGCCCTTGCCGAGCAGTGCGCGCGCCGCGACCCAGGCCTTCTCGCGCATCGGCAGCGAGATGCGCCGCGCGAGCGCCTCGTCGGGGTGCTCCTCGATACGCCGCAGGAGGCGCAGGTAGATGCCGGCCATCGCGAGCACGCACGCCGCGCTGCGGCGGTCGAGCAGCCCCAGCAGCGGCAGGCCGCGGTGAAACCAGTCGCGCGCGCGCAGGCATTGGAAGCGCAGCAGCGCGTAGAGCTGGCCGACGTCGCCACCGCCGAAGCCCGCGACGACTTCGGGCGGCTGCTTGCTTCCCTCCCGCACGAGCGCCCGTAGAGCGCTCGCGTCCAGCGGCGCGTCGTCGTGCAGGTGGTAGCGCACGAGGTCCTTGGCGGGCAGATACACGCGTCCGCGCTCGGCGTCCTCGCGCAGGTCGCGCGCGATGTTCGTGATCTGCATCGCCACGCCGAGGTCGTCGGCGAGCTGCTCCGCGCTGCGCGGCGGCCCCTCCTGGGAGGACGCCGCGGCGCCGCGGCGTCCGAAGATCGCAAGGCAGAGGCGTCCGATCGAGCCCGCGACGCGCCGGCAGTAGAGCTCGAGCTCGGCGAAGTTTGCGTACGTCGTGCCGCGCACATCCATCTCGACGCCCGCGATCAGGTCCTCCAATGCGTCGGCGGGCAGCGCGAAGCGCTCGCGCGCGTCGGCGAGCGCGGCCATCACGGGATCGGGGTCGCTGAGCGAGAGCGCGGCGACCCCGCGCCCAAGCGCGTCGAGCCGGCGCAGCTTCTCCGCGGGCGGGAGCTCGCCGTCGCCGATGTCGTCGACGCGGCGCGCGAAGGCGTAGACGGCGCACATCGCGCGGCGCTTGGGCGCCGGCAGCAGGCAGATGCCGTAGTAGAAGTTCCCCGCCGCCGCGCGCGTCAGCGACTCGCACTGCCGGTAGGCGAGGCGCGTGCGCTCCGCGTCGGGGCTCACCGCACCCTCGCCAGCAGCCGCGCGGTGGCTGCCGCGCGCCGCGCGTGCGACGCGCGGGGCGGGCCTGCGAGGACGTCGTAGCCGGCGTCCTCGATCGCGTCGAGCGCCGCGCACGCGCCACCCGCAAACGCCGCGACCGCGAGGCGCTCGCGACCGCGCAGCGTCGCGATCAGCGGCAGTCCCTCCGCGAGAAGGTCGCGCGTGCGCGCCACCTCGAACGCGAGCAGCCCGCGTAGGCGCCAACTTGCTGCGGTGGTCCAGCTCCCCGTCGCGCCAGCCCGTTCGCCGCCCCTCACGCCCAGTTGGTCACCGCGCGCGCTCGCCAGTTCCTCCTCCTCGCACCCGAAGCGCGCGCGGTCCTCGGCCGGCAGGTAGATGCGCCCGCGCGCGTAGTCCTCGGCGACGTCCTGCCAGTGCTCGGCGAGCTGCAGCGCGGTGCAGATGCGGTCCGAGAGCGCGACCCGCTCCGGCGTGGCCTTGCCGAACACGCCGAGCACGAGCTGCCCGACGGGGTTCGCGGAGAGCGCGCAGTAGCCGAGCAGCTGCTCCCAGGTCTCGTAGCGCGCGACGCGCTGGTCGACGCGATTGGCCTCGATCAGCGCGAGGAACGGCGCCCGCGGCAGCGCGCACGCGCGCAGCGTCGGCTGCAGGCGCACGAGCAGCGGATGCGCCGCGCGGCCGGCATACGCGCCCGCGAGCTCGCCTTGGAGCCAGTCGAGCGCCGCGAGCCGCTCGGCGGGTCGGCGCTCGTCAGGTGGGCGCTCATCGAGTCGGCGCTCATCGGGTCGGCACTCATCGGGTGGGCGCTCATCGGCGTCGGCGTCGCCGAGCTCGTCGACAAGGCGCGCGAAGCCGTAGAGCGCGAGCAGGTGCGCCCGCGCCGCCCGCGGCAGCACGCGACTCGCGACCGGAAAGTTCTCGCCGCCGACCCGCGCCATCACCGTCGCCGCAGCCGGAACGCCGGGCGGCGCGTCGGCGAGCAATAAGGTCACGCCGCGCTCTCGGCGGATCCGAGCGCGATGGCGTCGGTCTCGCGCTCCTCGGCATCGAGCTCTCGATCCGGCGTGCCAGCCGCGCTCAAGCAGCGCCCGAGCGCCATCACGGGGAAGCTGAGACGGTAGAGGTGGTAGTTGATGTAGTAGTCCGAAGGGAAGCCGGTGCCGGTGTACTGCGGCTCGTCCCACGTCCCGTCCGCGCGCTGCGTGCGCACGAGCCACGCGATCCCACGCGCGATCGCACGCGAGGGCGGCTGTGCCTCACCCGCGGCGTGCAGCGCGAGCAGCGCCCACGCGGTCTGCGACGCGGTGGAGTCGCCGCGGCCGGCCCAGGCGGGGTCGTCGTAGGAGCGCGGGTCCTCGCCCCAGCCGCCGTCCTCGTTCTGGTGCTCCTCCAGCCAGCGCACCGCGCGGCGCACGCAGGGGTCCTGTGGCGAGACCCCCATCGCGACGAGCGCTGGCAGCGCGGCGCCGGTGCCGTAGATGTAGTTGATCCCCCAGCGTCCGAACCACGAGCCGTCGGCCTCCTGCTCGCGCAGCAGCCAGCGCAGGCCGGCCTGCGCGACCGGGGTCTCGGCGCGGCCGGCGGCGGCGAGCAGCTCGAGCACGTGCGCGGTGACGTCCGCACTCGGCTCGTCGATCACCTCGCCGAAGTCCAGGAACGGCAGCTCGCGCACGAGCGCGCGCGTGTTGTCCGCGTCGAACGCGCCCCAGCCGCCGCCGTCGCTCTGCATCCCTTCCAGCCAGCGCACCGCGCGCTCGATCGCGCCGCGAGAGCGGTCGTCGGGCGCGGCGCGCAGCAGCGCGAGCGCGACCTCGGCGGTGTCGTCGGTGTCGGGGTAGTTGTCGTTGGCGAACTCGAACGCCCACCCGCCGGGCTCGAGCTGCGGGCGGGCGACTGCCCAATCGCCGCGCACGCGCACCTCCTCGGCGAGCAGCCAGTCCGCGGCGCGGCGCAGCGCGGGATGGTCCTCGGGCAGCCCGGCGTCGGCGAGTGCGATCGCGGCGAGCGCGGTGTCCCAGACGGGCGATTGACAGGCCTCCAGACGTCGGCTCGGCGAGGGCCGAGGGGCCTCCAGACGTCGGCTCGGCGAGGGCCGGCGGGCCTCTGGGCGCCCATTCGAGGCGTGGAGGTCGCAGTCGCGTGAGTCGAGGTCGCGCGGGTCGGACGGAGCGCGCCCGCGGCCGTCGTCGCGATCCTCGATCATGAAGCGGTCGAGGCCTTCGAGGCCGCGGCGCATCGCGGGGTGCTCGAGCGGGTACCCGGCGAGGTGCAGCGCCATCAGCGAGTAGACCCACGGCGGCTGGATGCCGCCCCATGAGCCGTCGGCCTCCTGCCGGCGCACGATCCACCGCTCGGCGCGCCGCAGCGCGAGGCGGCGCAGGGGCGCGGGTGGGTGGCGCTCGTAGAGCTGCAGCGCGCGATCGAGCCGAATCAGCCACGCGCGCGCCGAGCGGCCCGCGGCGCGGGGGCGCTCGCGCGGCGGGCCCTGCAGCTCGTTGAGGTCGAAGGACAGCGTGTGCCGCGGGCGGTGGGCCATCACGATCGTGAGCGCGACGATCGTCTGGCGCGCCCAGCACGCGAAGTCGTAGATGTTCAGCGGCACCGAGGCGGGCAGCAGCACGATCTCTGGCGGCAGCGCGGGGACGTCGTCCCACGACCACAAGCCGAACAGCGCGAGCCAGACGTGAGTGAAGACCCGCGCCTGCTGCAGGCCGCCGCCGGCGCTGATGAACTCGCGGGCGGCGCGCATGTGTGGCTGCTCGACCGCGTCGCCGGCGAGGCGCAGCGCCCAGTAGGCCTCGATCGTCGTCGAGAGATCGCCGTCGCCGCCGTAGAAGTTCGACCACGTGCCGTCAGCGCGCTGCTGCGAGCGGATCCACGCGGCGGAGCGCTCGGTCTCCTCGGCGCGGCGGATGCCGAGGAACTCGCGCAGCAGCATGTCCTCGGCGTCCATCGTGACGTTGGTCTGCAGCTCGCCCTTCCACCAGCCCGCACTGTCCTGAAGGCCGAGCAGATGCTCGCACGCGCGCTCCAGCGCGATCCGGGCATCGATGCTCTTCTCGACGGTCGGCGACGGCATGATCGACAAGCTAGATCCTTTCCGCAGACAAGCGCGCTCGCGGACGCGGTGATATCACGTTGCCGGGCTCGCCGCCGCAAGCCTGGCGTCCCGCGGTGGGCTCGCTGGTCTGTCCCGCGGCGGCCTCGCTGGGCTGTCCCGTCTGCGAGCGGGGGTCGGATGAGAGGAGAAGATGCCACGAGCAAGCAACGACGACACACCTCTGCCGCCGGTCGTCGGTGAGCGACTCCCGCGCGGGGCGGAGGCATTCGGCGTCCGCGATAAGCTTGCCGGCTACTCACTGGACCTGACTCATAGAGATGGCGGAGCCAAGGCACATGGCTTTGAGCGCATCCTCGGCATCGAGATCGCGGATATTGGCTATCTGGAAGGCGCGATCCAGACCGCGGTGCTCGTCATACCGGTCAGCTCCGTCCGCGAGAACCCGCCCTGGGGACACATTTGTGTCGTGATGGTTCCGGTGCGAGGCCTCGGCGAGAAGCGGGGGCGCGTCGTCGCGGTCCGGACTGTCTGGGAGATCGCCGGCGAGCAGCATCGACCACGCCTTGCGAACGCCTACTGCAAGCCCTAGACTGGAGCAGCTATGACTATCGTCGTCAAGCAGGCAATCTATGAGCACGATGTCGTTGCCCTCACGGACACCGTCGCGAGGGCCGAAAGCGTCGGCACTTGGCCAGCGGGAACGATTGGTACCGTCATCGGCGACTACGGCGAGCACAAGCTGATCGACATCGCTAACCGCCGCGGCGAAACCGTGGACATGCCCGTGGTCACAGTCGAGAAGCTCGAGCTCGTCAGCAGACACCGCTGACGTAATCTACGGGGCTCCCGTGCTCGCAGATCCGTCCCCGGGCACCAGCACCTCGGGGTGCGCGTGCGGCGTGATGACGTGCGTGCGCAGCGCGACCTCGGAGACGAGGCGCGGGACGGGCGAGCGGAAGCGGTAGAGGATCAGGCCGTTGACGTCGGCGTGCTGCGCGAGCGTGAAGCCGGGCGCGGGCGGCATGCCGGCGCCGGGCGCGAGTGGCAGGTAGCCGGTCTCGTCGATCTCGCGCACGCGGACCAGGGTGTCGCGCGCGAGGTTGCGCAGCGGCGGCAGGTAGTACTCGAGCGGCGCCGCGCCGAGCTCGACGGTTGTGATGACCCGTTCGCGCGGACCACCCCGCATGACCTGGGCGAGGCCGCGCCAGTCGCCGCGCTGCAGGCGCGGGCTGAGGTCGACGTCGACGCTGAGCGCGAGGAGGGCGAGCGCGACGAGCGCGCCCAGCGCCATCCCCACGCGCCCGGTGCGCCGCGCGGCGGCGATCACGGCGATCGTGGCGCTCAGCGGGACCATCGCGGCGACGAGGTTGCGCGGCGCGAGGTAGTCGGCGCCGAGCAGCGCGAGCGCGAGCGGCAGCAGCACGCCGCACGCGGCGATCGCGAGCGCGAGCAGGGCGCCGTTGCTCTCCTGCGGCGTGAGCACGCGCCACAGGCCGTAGCCGACGGCCGCGAGGATCGCGAGCGCGACGAGCAGCTCGATGCCGTGCCCGAGCGGCGCGGCGGAGTAGCCGGTGAGGTAGTACTGCGGGATCGCTTCCAGGCGCGCGGAGAGCGCCCATTCGCCGATCCACTGCGTCCCGTGCCCCCCCTGCGCGACGATCAGCGGCGCCAGCGCGAGCCCGACGAGCGCGAGCGCGGCGACCGCCGCGATGGCCGCGCGCGGTGGGGGGCGTCGCGATCGGGCGGCGCGGCGCGGGGCGCCCTCACCCTCCGCGCGCGCGGCCTCCCCCACGGCGCGCCGCGGGCGCAGCAGCCACAGCGCCATCGGGATCAGCAGAAAGACGGCGAAGTAGTGGCTGAGCAGCGCGAGCGCACCGGCCAGCGCGAATAGCGCCATCCGCCGCGGCGTGGGCTCTCGGTCGGCGCGCAGCATGCACAGCAGCGCGAGCGCGGCGAAGAGCACGAAGAAGGCGTAGGCGCGGGCCTCCTGGGAGTACCAGACGAACAGAGGGTCGAACGCGACGAGCGCGGCGCAGAGGATCGCGGCGCGGCGACCGCTGACGCCGCGCCCGGCGAGCTCGCAGCCGATCCCCCACGCGACGGGCACGGTCGCGATCCCGGCGAGCGCGGAGGGCAGGCGCAGCGCGACCTCGCCGGTGCCCGCGACCCGCGACCAGGCCCACACGACGACGTACCACAGCGGCGGCGTGTTCTCGGTGCGCACGAACGCGCGCAGCGTCGCGCCGAGGCCGGGGTGCAGGACGTGCACCGGCGTGAACGCCTCGTCGTACCAGAAGCTCTGCAGGTTCAGCGTGCCAAGCCGCAGCCCCGCCGCGAGCAGCGTGAGCGCGGCCAGCGGCCACCACGCCGGCAGCGCCCACCCGCGCGCGAGGGACGCGCCGCCGGCAGCCCCACGGGACCCCCTCGAGGAGTCCCCCTTCTCCAAGCCCGTCCCGGCCTGCGTCTCGCCGCGCGCCACGGCCTCAGCCATCGGCGCCGGGCACCGGCGCGTGGAGCGCGCCCGGCGGGATCGCGGCGGCGCAGAGCTCTTCGCGCACGGCGGAGCCGAAGCAGCCGTAGCGGCTGATGCGCTTGTCGCGCGTGTACGGCGGCAGGTAGAAGCCGCCGTGGGAGGCGCGTTCGCCGTGGCGCACGGGCCCGGTGAGGATCAGGCAGATCTGGGGCAGCGCGCCGGGCGGCCCGGGCGCGGTGTTGCCGCAGAGCACGTCGCGCGAGGTGTGGTGGACGAGGTCCTGTTCGACGGAGATGTTGTGGTAGGTCTCGTGGCCGGTGAGGCGGCGGTAGGTGCGCAGGTCGGCGGTTATGCGGTACGCGACGTGGGTACTGAGCACGACGTCGTTGACGACGGCGATCGCGAGCAGCACGAACGCGAGCGCGAGCAGCGTGCTCTCGATGCGGCGCAGGTCGCCGCGGCCGCGGAGCTCGCGCTCGCGGGGGCGCAGTCGCTCGGGCAGACGCTCCCAAACACTCGCCCGCGGGATGCTGGCGGAGCTGTCACTCATGCGCGCGGCTCCCTTGCGCGAGAGGTGCGTGACGCGCCGGGACAGCGGAGCGGTGGACGGTGCGCAGCATCGGACGACGCGGTCTCATTTGGAGACGACCGAGAACAGCGGTGAGGTCTGGTGGGCGATGAACAGGACCTGCACGCCGAGCGTCGCGATCAGCAGGCGGCGGTCGCGGGTGACGACGGCGAGCGGGAGCGACCAGAGGGTGTACCAGGCGAGCAGCCAGGTGGAGGTGACGGCGATCGCGAGCAGCGTCCAGCCGGAGGCGGCGACCCAGTCGTAGCCGCGCCAGGTGCGCCACAGCAGGTGCGCGACGATCGCGACGAGCGCGAGCTTGAGCAGGTCGTGGTCGATCGGGAACACGCCGGGCTTGCCGAAGAGGTGCGCGATCTCGGTCGCGAAGCTGTCGGTGGAGACGAGCTTGGCGTCGCGGTTGAGTGCGGCGATGATGTCGAGGCCGCGCACGCCGAAGATCGGGATCGTGACGACGGCGGCGAGGGCGATCGCGCCGAGCACGCCCCAGATCGTGGCGGTGCGGCGGCGCGCGAGCAGCATGAACGGCAGCAGCGCCGCGGCGACGGTCTTCACGAGCGCGCCGGCGACGACGGAAATGGCGGCGGGCGCGTCGCGCCCGGCGAGCGTGAGCGTGACGGCGCCCATCATGAACGCGTTCATCACGAGGTCGTTGTGCGCGCCGCCGAGCGCGTAGAGGACGTAGAGCGGGTTCGCGCCGACCGCGAGCAGCGCCGGCACGGGGTCGATCCCGCGCTGGCGCGCGCAGCGCCAGGTCAGCGCGAGCGTCGCGGCGCTCGCGAGCAGCGCCTCCAGTTTCATCGCCCACAGCGCGCCCTTGAGCCCGAGCGGCACGAGCGGGTAGCTGAAGAGCAGCGTGTACACCGGGCCGTACGCGGTCGCGGTGCGCAGCCAGTCGGGCCCGACGTAGGTGTAGATCGCGTCGCTTTTGATCGTGTGCGGACCGTGCAGGTAGGGGTTGATGCCGTGCAGCAGGCCCATGCGCGCGTAGGCGATGTAGCTGAAGACGTCGGTCGAGAACAGGATCGGCCCGGCGCAGACGATCAGGTTGAGCGCGAGCACGAGCGCGATCACCCACCGCGCCGGAAGCCGCCGCGCGAGCGCGAGCAGGCCGCCGTAGGCGGCGGTGAACGAGAGCAGCGCGATCAAGAAGACGCGGTAGCCGAGGCGCTCGCCGATGCCGACGAGCCAGCGCGAGACGGCGGGCGAGCGCGGGATCAGCGGCGCGTGGCCGAGCGCGCCGTCGAGCACGACCTCGAGCGTCGCGGCGAGCAGCACGAGCACGCAGACGCCGGCGAGCGCGCGCATCCACGCGCTAAGGGGCTGCGCGGGTTGGGAGTTGGGGATGCTCCAACGACTGCCCCCCACCCGCTCGACGCGGCCGGCGGGCATGGCAGCGCCCTCGGGGCTCACGTGCGCGGGTTGGAGGCTCAATCCTGAAAGCGCAGGACGTCGAGGGCGCCGGTGACCTCGAACACGCGCTGCACGGAGGGCTCGCCGCGGCGCAGCAGCAGCTCGCAGCCGCGCTCGCGGGCGCGCGCGTCGGCCTGCAGCAGCAGCCGCAGGCCGGTGGAGTCGATGAACGCGAGGCCGCCGAGGTCGATCACGAGGCGCGCGCGGCCCTCGCGCTCGGCCTGCTCGAGGCACGCTTCGAGCTGGCCCGCCCCGGCGAGGTCGAGCTCGCCGACGAGCGCGATGCTGAGCGTGCCATCCTCGACGTCGCGCGTGATCGAGAGGGTCCCGGGCAGCGGCGCGGAGGCACTCATACCGGGGACTCTAGTGCACGGGGCTGCCCCACCGCGACCCTGGCGGGGCACACAAGCGGACCACGCTAAAAACGTGGGAATCTCTACGCTTTAAACGTAGGATTTGCTACGCTTACGACGTGGCACCAGGCAATCCATTTGTCTTCCAGCGCCCCGTCGACGACCTCATCGACCGTGAAGTTGAGCTGCAACGACTGCTCGATCTCGCGGAGGGCGCACATTTCATGCGCCTGAGTGCGCCCCGCCGCTACGGCAAGACCACGCTGATCCGTCGGCTGCGCGTCGAGGCGGAGCGGCAGCTAGACATGACGACGATCGTCGTCGACTTCAGCCGCGTGCTGTCGCTGGGTGATGTGACGGTGCGAATCGAGGACGCCTACCGGCGCGCCACCGACGGACCGGTCAGAAGAGCTGTCCGCACGCTGATGCGCTCGTGGAACCTCGGCGTCTCCCTTGGCGCCGGCGGCATCGCGGCCAAGCTGGAGGCCGAACCCAAGACCGATCCGCTACCCGCACTGCATCGGCTGCTCGAGCTTCCCCGCGAGGCCTTTGAGCGCACCGGCCACCGCGTCCTCGTGGCCTTCGACGAGTTCCACGAGGTTCTCCGCCTCGATGGCCTCGACGGCCTGATCAGAAGCCACGTCCAACACCACGGCGAGGCCGCGAGCTACCTCTTCGCCGGCTCTGAGCCCGGCTTGATGAATCAGCTGTTCGGCGAGCGCGAGCGCCCGCTGTTCGGGCAGGCCGCACCGGTCCGCTTGGGCGAGCTGCCCACCGAGGCGCTCGGCGCGCACATCGAACGGCGCTTCGCCGAGACCGGTCGCGTTCCCGGCGAGGCGCTCGATGCGTTGCTCGAGCTCGTGCGGGGCCATCCGCAGCGCGCAATGCTGATGGCGCACTATCTCTGGGAGCACACCCCCCCGCAGGAGCCCGCCACCCTCACGGAGTGGGTCGCTGCGCTCGACGAGGTGATCGACTCGCTCGCCGAGGGCTTCGAGCGATTCCTCGACGTCCTGCCGGGTGTGCAGGTGCGGGTGCTGTTCGCACTTGCGCTCTCATCGCACGGTCTCAGCTCGAACTACACGCAGGCCCGCTTCGGGCTGCCCACGGGCAGCGCCGCACATGACGCTCGCGATGCGCTCGTCCACCGCGGCGAGGTTCTGACCGACCCCTACCGAATCACAGACCCCCTGCTGCGCTACTGGCTGCGCCAGCGACGACGCCCCCCCGGCCCCGACGAGCTCGAGTAAGCCCGCAGCTGGAGCCCCTACAGCGCGGTCCAGACGCTCTTGGTCTCCAGGTAGGCGCTGAGGCCGTCGTGGCCGTGCTCGCGCCCGACGCCGGAGGCCTTGAAGCCGCCGAAGGGAGCGTTGGGCTCGACGTTGCCCCAGGTGTTGACGTAGACGGAGCCTGCGCGCAGCAGCGCGGCGAGCCGATGGGCGCTACCGACGTCGCGGGTCCAGACGCCGGCGGCGAGGCCGTACTCGTTGTCGTTGGCGCGCGCGGCGACCTCCTCGAGCGTGTCGTAGGGCGAGGCGACGAGCACGGGGCCGAAGATCTCCTCGCGGGCGATCTTCAGCTCGTCGTCGGTGACGGCGAACAGGGTCGGCGCGACGAAGTAGCCGCCGCTGTCGGTGAGCGCGGCCTCGCCGCCGGCGAGCAGCTCGGCGCCCTGCTCGCGGCCGGAGTCGATGTAGCCCATGACCCGCTGCTGCTGCTCGGCGGAGACGACGGGACCCAGCTGCGTCTCCGTGTCGAGCCCCGGCCCGAGGCGGGTGCCGTTGGCGCGCTCGGCGAGCGCGCTCGTGACCTCGTCGAACTGGGCGGCGGGCACGAACAGGCGCGAGCCGGCGTTGCAGGCTTGGCCGGAGTTGAAGTAGAGCCCCTGGAAGGCACCCTTGACGGCGGCGTCGAGGTCGGCGTCGGGGAGGATGATGTTCGGCGACTTGCCGCCGAGCTCGAGCGTGACGCGCTTGAGCGCGCGGCCGGCCTTGGCGCCGATCTCGCGCCCCACGGCGGTCGAGCCGGTGAAGGCGATCTTGTCGACGTCGGGGTGCTCGACGAGCGCGGCGCCGGTGGCGCCGTCGCCGGTGAGGACGTTCAGCACCCCCGGTGGCAGCCCGGCCTCGAGCGCGAGCTCGCCGAGGCGCAGCGCGGAGAGCGGGGTCTGCTCGGCGGGCTTCAGCACGACCGTGCAGCCGGCGGCGAGCGCGGGCGCGAGCTTCCAGATCGCCATCATCAGCGGGAAGTTCCAGGGCACGATCTGCGCGCAGACGCCGACGGGCTCGCGGCGGGTGTAGCAGTGGATGTTCGGCGCGGTGACGGGCAGCACGGCGCCCTCGATCTTCGTGGGCCAGCCCGCGAAGTAGCGCAGGTGCGCGGCGGAGCCGGCGACGTCGACGTAGCGCGCGAGGTTGACGGGCTTGCCGTTGTCGAGCGACTCGATCTCGGCGAGCTCCTGCGCGTGGTCTTCGAGGGACTGCGCGAGCGTGAGCATGATCCGCTCGCGGCCGCTGGCGGGCATGTTCGCCCAGGGGCCGTCCGTGAACGCGGCGCGCGCGGCGGCGACCGCGCCGGCGACGTCGGCGGGGCCGGCGTGCGGGACCCGCGCGATCTCCCGCCCGCTGGCGGGGTCGAGCGTGGCGAAGGTGCGGCCATCGGCCGCCTCGGGGCGCTCCGCGCCGATTACTAGGCGGTGGGGTCCGGCGATGAAGGCGCGCGCGGCGTCGCCGAGGGCTTCGGGGAGTGTGGGGGCGGCGGTTTCGGTGGGCATGGGCACAGGCTACCTCGATCTTGGGTCACGGTCCCCTCGTAGATACAGCTGCGGGCTCGTGCGCCCGTGGACGCGGCAGCGGGCCGCCGGCGCGGGGGTAGCGCGCCGGCGGACGCCGCTGTTCTGCGCTTATCTCGCGGGCCTCTACCGCGTGGCTACATCACGCTCAGCGTGCCCCAAGTGGGGGCTTCGATGAGCTGAGTGCCTTCGACCGAGCCTTCGTGGGAGGCCGGCGCGCCTTTGCACGACAGTTTTTTGTTGGTGAAGGTCGCGTCGACACCGGCGGTCACATTTTCCGTGCTTGTGCTAAGCGCGCCTGTGCATACGTCCGTGAATTTACCGAGGATCGTCTGGCACGCCCAGCTGAAGCCAGTCGTACCGTGTTCGTTGGAGATCGAATCGAGCATCTCGCCTTCGGAGATGCTCAGTTCGGTTTTCCATGGCAGATTCAACGCTTCCACTACAGGTGTTCCTTCACATGCTTCCGCTTTTATGAATTTGCATTTCGACAGCGTCAGTTTCGTCTCTTCACCCAACCTGACGGGACCGACCGTCCCTTCACCTGCAGCTTCGCATTCGAGCGATACGTGAGTCCCGTTATCAGCGAGCTTGACGACGCCTTTCGATACTGCTTTCACCGCTTTAGAGCCCACAGACCACTGGTATTCTTCGCCCACCACCTCGAGTCCTTCCGTGCCTTTCGGATGTGTGAACGTGAGTCCCCCTTCGACCTTGCCCGCATTCGCATACCCGTCACACTCCGTCTCCCCCGAGGCCCCTTCATACCGTGCCTGAACATTCGGCGGTGAGACCTCGTTTTCCAACATCGCGGTTGAATTCACAGCGCAAACATTAAGCACATTGCCGATAGTTGTGTGGCATTCGAACTGCACCTGTGGGGTACCGCTGCCACCATTCACAAGCCCTACCCTCATGTCCCCAGACGATTTAGACAGTTCGGTCTTCCAGGGAAGGTCCGTCATTTTCACTGCCGCGAGACTTTCACAGATACCGCTACCCGACAATTTACAGGTTTTGACCGCGACTCCGTTTATTTTGCCTATGCCGCCGGGTTCTTGCGTGCTCATCATCGTGAGTTCACATGACAGCTTCTCGTTTTCTCGCATATCATTGACTACAAAGGTGCCTGGGGCTTCTATTTCGGTCGCCCCCGTGAGCACATTGTAGACGCCGCCTTTCTTGACGAGCCATTCCGGCGAGGCGAGCGCCGCGCTCGCAGTCGCTGCGCTCAGCGCGAAGAGCGCAGCGAGCACCAGCACTGTTCTGTAGATCGATCTCATCGATATTCCTTTCGTCCGCTGACCCAGCGCTCCACTCGTCACCCCAGCGGGCGCCGCCCCAGTCTCGATGTGTTTCTCACTTCCTACGCTATAGCGGTCCGCCAACGGTGGTCAAGATGTCACAGTCGAATCGCGCGATGGCGCCGCGCTGTGACTCGCATGTGCGTCGAGGATCTGCCGCCCGTACGGTGTAAGCAACCAGGCGTTGGGCTGGCCGCGGCGGCCGGCGTGCTTGAGCAGCAGTTCCGCTGCGGCGAGGCGCGCGAGCAGTGTCGAGATCTGGGGGTGACTGGCGATACCGATCGCGTTCGCCACCTGACGGTTGCTCGCTCCCGGGCACTCGAGCAGATACCGCAGGCACTGCCACGCCCTACGCCCTCTGGGGTTTTGCAATGCGGCGGGAAGACAGAGACCGGCGGCGCTCTCCCGCGCTCGAGAGCCGTGCTGGGCGCCGACCTCCTGTGCAAGTGCTTCGCCGTTCTTTATCTCAGCGGCCACGGCGGCAGCGTCGAGGTAGGGCGCGGTCGCGATACCCATCAGCGAGCCGAGTAGCGTGATCAGCGGCTGGGGCCTCCTCGTCACCAGGTGGGTCTGAATCACCCCTAGTATCGATGCTATCACTCCCGCACCGGCCAGCGGGTGCATTTCGGCGCCGGCTGGCGGAGACCAATGGGCGACGATCGACCGTGTAAGCGCCGCGAGGTGGTGCTCACGGCGCTCCAGCGCCCACGCGCCGGCGGCGAGCGACTCGACCAGCCACACCCGCGCCAGTCGCGGCTCGGCGTCGAGAAATGACAGCAGCCCGGCGAGCGCCGTGCGCACGCCGTCGCACCAGCGCTCGTGCTGCTCGAACGCGGCAAATATCAGCGTGCTCGACTGTCGGTGCGCCTCGTCGATCACCGCGAGAAAGCAGTCCTCGAGCCCATCGAACTGCCTGTAGAACGTGCGCCGCGAAACCTTCGCCCGCGCGCTGACAGCGGTCACCGATGTATCGGCGAAGCCCCCCTCCCCGACGACCGCCACCATCGCATCGACGATCCTTGCACGCTGCATGTCCTCCACTCGTGACTCCCTGGGGCCATAACCCGGACGGCCCTGGGGTCGTCGAGGTCCGTTGGCATGGTGTTTCGCCCGGGTCGGGCGATGTGTGCCCCGTGGGGCTCCTGGCTTGCGGGTCTAGCTTGCTGGGGCGGTCACCGCCCACGAGCCCCAGCCCACGCTCTGCTCTTCGGCGACGAAGAACAGAAAGGCGCCGCTCGGCCCGGCCCCGGGGGCTCCGCCAAGCTCTTTCGGCTCGCTGCCGTCGGGGAAGATTTCGACGCTGGCGACCCCGGACACCTTTTCGATGCCGCTCGTAAAGGTTTCGTATACGCAGAGGTTGCCGGACAGCGCTTCCGGCTTTTCAGCGGTGCCGGGGCATTCCGAGGTCGTGGTCTTTTCCTTTACGTAGTGCACGTGTTCGGCGCTCAGCGCCGCGCTCAATGGGAGCGCGAACGAGATCCCGCCGGCGAATACCCCGCCAGCGCCGGCAGTCGCGAAGTTCCATGAGCCCGTCTCGGTCTTGCCGGGTTGCAGGGGGCCCTGCGGGCCGGGCTTGCCCTGGGGGCCGGTTTCACCTTGGGGGCCGGTTTCACCGGCTGCTCCCGGCGCGCCGGGCTTGCCTTCTTTGCCTTCCGGTCCCGGTTCGCCCTTTTCACCCTTGCCGGCGACGCCGGCTTCGCCCTTCGCGCCTGCGGGACCAGCTTCGCCCCTCGCTCCCGCGGGGCCCGCCTTGCCAGCGTTCCCCCTAAGCGCGCTGAGCACGCTCGGCTTGATCTGCTTGGTCGAGGTGATCACATAGCGGCCCGCGGCGTACGCGCCGCCGCTCATCGCGAACACCAGCGCGAGCGTCACGGCAACGTTCGCATATGTGAAACGTTTGCGTAGTCTAGAGAGCATCTGCGGTTCCTCCCGTCGCGGTTTGAGCCTGCTCGTCCGGCCACCGTCGTGAGTCTGATCGACCGATCACTTCTTCCCCCTCCTCTTCCGGCTTGCCGGCCCATACCTTTTGCGTGCGCGCCTTTCGCAGCCGCGGCGCCTCTGTCTGTTCCTATCCTTCTTACACAGCTTCAGCGCGTGGCCGAGCTGCTGAGAACGAGTTAGTGCTTTGGATCTCGCGCAACCGGTGACGCCGATCGGAGTGGACCTGTGGATTTCCATGCCGTTCTGTGCGAAGAACGCGGTCGGCATCACGAGCTTTGACGTACACAGGTCCCCATTCGCCGCCAGCGCCGAGTAGGGACCCTCAGGGAGCGTGAGTTCGAAGCTCGTCACGGGCTGGTCGGGAACCGCCGCGAACGTGCTGCTCGTGACCCCGATATTCGAGATGAACGTTTCGCCGTGCAGGTCGATCGTGACGCCGTAGCCCTGCAGCACGGCGACCAGTTCGGGGAACTTCGCCCCGCCGTGCGAGACGAAGTACGCTGGGCCTGCCAGCGGGACGGGCAGGATCGGCGTGACCGCGCTGGCGTGCCCGATCACCGAGGCTGCTGGACACGACGCGGGGTTCGCGTCAAACGTCTGCTCGGTGCACGCCTTCTGCAGCGTCGTCAGCCGCGATGGCAGCCGTTTGGGGAGGTCCACCTTGACCTTCGCAATGTTCGATTGCGTACCCTGCGGCGCGGCGGGGTAGGTCAGCTTCACGGACAGGCTCGCGCCGTTCACTCGCGAGGTTCTACCCGACGTCGAGACCGAGAATTTCGGTTCGAACTTCAGGCTCGCGCAGTCCGCCGCCTGGAAGGGGTCAGTAACCGTAACCGCATCTGCATCCGCAGGATCGGTGAAGCTCGCGCCCGAGCCGATCACGGTCGCGGCGAGCGCCAACCGAGCGCAGTTGGTCGGGTTGATCGTAAAGCCCGCGCCCGGCCGTTCTACGTAGACGCGAATGTCGCGCACGTGCACGACGATCCCTTTGATGATGTGTGGGATCTGATCGGTACCGCCGGCGGCAACGCTGACGGCAGCCGTCAGCGGATTGATCGACAGCGGCAGATGCACGACGACGGTCCCGAGATCGAACGGGCCGACCCTCGCCGAGGTGATCGCAACGATCGAGAACGGGTCGCCCTGGTACGGGCCACCCATGTAGATCTTGCCCGGGGCCTGCGCGAGCACCGACCCGACACCGGCGCCGACGAGGGTGCGCCCGATCTGGCTGGCCGACGGGCAAGACGGTTCGGCTTCCTCCTGCGCGCCGGTCCTTTCCCGCGCGTGCGCGATCGCCGCTTCCGAGCAGAACGGCAGGTCCGAAAGGTTCGCCGTCAGCCCGGGCGGCAGCTGCGTGGAGAAGCCCGTGATCTCCTGTTCGCCATCGCCGCGCGTGATCCGGATCTCCAGCGGGCTGTAGGCGCCAGCACTGTTGTTCAGCGTGCCGGCCGCTACGCCAGGGGCGAACGGCGGCACACCCGATGGGCAGGCTTCCCCATCGACCCCCGAGTTGACCGTGAAGGGCGGGATCGCAGGCGTCAACGGCGCGCCTTCGACGTCTGACAGCGGCGTGAGCTGCGCCTGGACCGTGTAGCTGGCGCAGGTCGGCGGCATTACCAGCGGCGAGGTGGCGCCCTGGCGAAAGCTGAACAGGAACGTGCTGAACGGCAGCGGCGGCAGATCGTCGAACGTCGTCACGAGCTGCCCCGTCAGCGGGTTCGCCTGCACTTCGCCCGCGACTTTGATCAGCACCCCGCGGTCGGAAGCCCGCGCGACGATGTACAACGCCAGCAGCGACCCGCCGGGATGTTCGGCCGATCCAAATGGATTGTCGAACGGTTGCGCGAGGAACACCGACCCCGTCACTTCTTCCTTCAGCGACGGCGTCACGATTCTGACGGTCCCGAGCTTCGATTCGTTCGGGCAGCCCCTACCCGCGATCGCCTGCCGTTCTTCTTCGGCGTACTGCGCCGGGGTGCACGCTCCCAGCCCCGCACCGGCGGAGGGGTTGACCGTCATCCCTTCGGGCAGCGTCACGACCGCTCGCTGCAGCGTCGAGGTCGCGACGCCTTCGGGATTTTCGTAGGTCTGCGGGATCTGCATGTCGAGATCCAACCCCGTCGGCGCGGATGCGCTCGAGGTCGTCGTTTCCACCGTCAGCGACGGCTCCATCGTCACCCGGTCACAGCCCACAAGCGGCCCGAACGGCATCCCTTCTTCGACCCGCTGCTGCTCCCACGAGACGACGGTGAGCCTCGCTTCCGCGGGCTCACTGCCGCATGCGGTTGGACTGGTGAAAAACGGCACGGGCGCGACTTCCGAGGCAACACCGAAAAACCCAGCGGTGGTATGCTGGCCGTGGCTGAACCGCCAAGCGTCATGGATCGGCGACGCAGGCACACCCCAAATCGTCAGCGAATCGTTGTCGATCTCCAGGGCGTTCTGGTCGATGTTGTAGAAGCTCGTTTCCAGGCCATAGTCCGAGTCGAGCGTGACGTTGCCCTGAATGCCGACGTCGCCTTCTCCACCCGCCCCGAGGGCGAACCCGATCTTCGCGAGTTCGCCCGCGTTCGGAGCGAGGTTGTAGACCGGCAGCGTTTCCGTATACGTATCCCCGAAAAGATCATAGGTGAGCGTCGTGATCCCAACCTGAGTGTCGATCGCACATTCCCGCAGCGTGAAGACAGACGCCGGACACGCCGGCGTGTCGACGAGATCGCCGGCGAAGCCTGGCGGCAGAACATCCGTCACCTGTCGCGGCTCGCCCGCCAGCGCACCTTTCGCGTCCACGGTGTTGAACGCGAGCGACGTCGTGAAATCGGGATGAGCGCCCGCCTGGTCCGTCGAGAAAGCCGTCGTCGACCCGCCCGGTGAAAGGCCGAAACCGGCCGCCTTCTTGGAGATCGTCGTCGGTGTGCCAATCGATGCGTCGGGGGCACCCCCACCCGCTACCCGTACGACATTATCGACACAGCTGACCGTCTCGCCCGGCACTGCACACGAGGTCGGCGCGCTTTCCAACACGGCGACCGGGAACTTTACGATCAGCGTATCGCCGACTCCCACGGCGGCGGAATATGTGCACTCACGAAACACACAACTGAAATGCGCCTCGGGGTCCGGGCTTTTGTCGGCGATCGCGAGCGTGCCCTCACCCGCGGGTTCCCCGGCTGACGATAGCCCGTTCGGAAGTTCGTCGCTGATCACAACCGGTTCGCCATTAGTTGGGGATCCGCCCGTGTTCGTGACGGTCACCTCATACGCATCTTCGCCGGCTTCGTCCCCCGCCGCGAACGGCGCGAAGTTCGTCGGCCGCGATACCGACGTCACCGTCCATTGGGCACCGGATTCGCCGGCAAGCGCCGGCGTGTTGGTGAGGGCCAGCAGTACGAGCGCGAGCGTCACCGCCAGGGCAGCCGGCCGACCCGCAGAACATGCTTTGACAATCATCGCTTGCCTCTCTTCTTCGCCGGGGCATATCTGGCGCGGGCCTGTCTCTTGCACGCGGCTCGCTTGCTCGTTGGCTCTCGCGCGCAAGCCCTGAGGGCCCTCGCCAGCTTCTCGGCCTTGATCTGCGCTGTCGTTCTCCGTTTCGGCGTTGCCTTCTTCACCGTCCCTGTAGGCGTCACCGACCCTGTCAAGTTGCCGGCGCCGGAGAACGTCAGCGAGGTGGGCGTCGCTTCGAGCGGCGCCGGCGGTGGGCTCTGACAGGCATCGCCTTCACATTCAGCCGTCCCCGCCGATGGCCGCTTGATGCACTGGCTTTGCGTCGTACAGATCCGCGCGTCATAGACGTCACCCGCCGTGTCCGTGTCCTGTGGCACCAGCCGCGCATGGGTACCAAAGAACACATTGCTACCGTCCGAGCTCGCACCGAGGAAGTACGAAGGCGCAGTGTCCGTGCCCGAGCTGATCAGCGAGACAACGCCTTCATGCCACTCATACACGTCCAGCGCCTTGTTGACGTCCTGCGGAACGAGCGGATCGGCCGTATCGAAGAAGACGTAGGACCCATTATCCGACATCGCCCGCACCGGGCCCGCCGCACGAGTTTCCAGACCCGCGGAATGACCAAAGAACGCAGGCGAGGCCGGTGCTTCGCCGCCTGCGTCGCACGACACACACAGTGGATTATCCGGCACATCCTCTCCTTCCCTGCCCTCCGATACCGCCCGCGAAGCGTCATAGCGATAAACCTCAGAACAGTGGCCGTTTGGCCCGACTCCACCGGAATTCAGGTTCGGACAATCCCTTTCCTGAGCCGCCGCCGTACTGTGGTTGGGGTCGAGTTCCCTTGTGGTCGCGAACAGTAGAAAGCGACCGCCAGGCGTTGTATACCAGTTGGCGCTGGGATCGAGGGCGATCTCAACCGGGTTTTCGAAGATTGGCCGAGATTTAGACGCGACGCTCTGATCCCACCAATCACTCGCTTCATCAGATGGGTAGTCGCGTCGATCGACGGTTGCTACGTAGCTGATTTCGCCGGCTGCGGTGTCATAGTGGTAGAGATTGGTCTCTTCACCTTCGACAACGGGCGCCCCCGGTGCCAGCTGGCCAAGCGCGGCGAAATACACCACGTTTCCGTCCCCTGATATCGCGTCGACGACATATACCTTGGCGGGGGCGCCCGCGGCGACGGGGCTGCCACGCTCACCGCGTGAAACACGCACGAGCCGCTTGCCTTCGGGGGCTTCAGCGTTGTACTCGTACAGCTCGCGATCGTGGAGCCTGAGTTCCGCAGCTTCTCGCGTCAACTCCGTTTCGGTTATGAAGAACACCTTGGAGCCGTCTTCGGATGCGCCGACGTAGATCGCGGGATGCTGCACCGGTGCTTCGCCTTCTTCAGACGAGCCTTCTTCGACGACACCTGCCTCGGGCTTGGAGACCTGCGTCGTCCTGCCACCGCTACGCGTGTAAAGCTGCGGCGCGTTTGCTTCCGTCCCCGGATCCCAACATCCGGCACCAGCCCCTTCCGGGTCAGGTGCCGTAAAGAAGATCTTCGCACCGTCGGTCGATACCGCATTGTGACTGGCGCCAGCGCCAGCATTGTTCTGCCCAAGCACCGCGCCACAGCGGCTCAACAGTGCGCCTTTGTCGTTGACGTTCACGGGCGCGAGCTTCCCACCCGCTGCTTCATATAGAGCGGTCGTACCTGGATCCTGAGTTTCCGTGCCAGGAGCGAGCGTATGGCTCTTGCTTGCCACCACAACACGGTCGAAGTTACGCGACGCTCCGACCATCCGTGTGTGGTCCGCCGTGGGACCGGGGTCCCTCAGCAGTTCAGTGAACGACGGCCCGCTGGACGCACCGCCCAGCGAAGCGAGGAACGCGACGCCATGGGTGCCGGCGGCGCTCAATTCGGCGCCCACAGCGTCGTCGATGCCCAACTCGGAGAAGTTTTCCGGACTGAAAACGTCGGCGTGGACGCTCTGAACGCCGAGCGACGGCTGCGCGAACGGGATCGTTTGCCACCCCTTTTCAGAGCGCGCGAAGACGTAGACGTTGTGTCCGCCGTCAGGAGAGGACGAATCATGTTCCATGGCCGGGTACGGCCCGAACGGCGCCTGCGTTTCGAGCAGGAACTGTTCGCCGGATTCAGACGCATAGCCAACACTGTTGTTCAAGAACCAGTGATATTGCGTTTCCAGGTCGCCGAACATGTCTTCGGCGCTCCCCTTGCTCGGAGGGGTGAGCAACTCGTATGCACGACCGTCGGGCAGCCCCTGAGTCGGCGCGGGCATCGTTTTGAAGGTCCCATCCAGACCAGGCTCCGTGACGGTTTCTTCTTTTCCATCTGCGTTTATAAACGTGCCTCTTGCCACCGCGCGGAAATGGTAGGTCGTGCCTGGGGTCAGGCCGCCAATCTGCTGCACGACACTGGCTGGCGCGTCGCCGCGCGGGCCGCCGGAGCCGATGTCGGCGCCATGCGGCGCCGCTTCTGTCGGCGCCGGCGCCACTTCGCCGTACGCCGCGGTGGGACCATATTCGAAGTAGTAGGTTGTGTCCGCTCCGACCGGATCGATCTGCGCATGGAGATCTACGTACATCGAGGAGATGTTCGCGACGGAGCTCGCGATGACTTTCGGGGGGCCCGGCGCCGTGAACTCAAGCGGTTCGCCATCGCCGACGGCGCCCAGTTTTCCCGAGCTCTTCGCCACCAGTCGATAGCGGTAGACGGCGCCCGAGACGAGGCCTTTGACGCCAGCGTGGACCGCGTGATACTCGGCGTCCTCGGGGATTTCGCTTGCGCCCGGTTCGCACGGCGCGGCACCGCCGGCTTCGTATGGATCTTCGAGTAGCGGGTTGTAGTCGGCTTCGGTGACGTACTCGAAATAGCATTCGCTGAGCCCGGGCGCTTCGGGAGTGGACTCCGGGCTCACCAAGCCGTTCAAAACGGCGCTGGCAGACGTGCTGTCGGTGACTCCCGCAAGCTTGAAGTTTGGGATGAAGCCGCCGGGACCGTACTCGTCGACCGCCTGTTCGTTGGTTGGTTCTTCTACGACTTCGCCCCGGCTCTCCTTGTCGACGACATACAGATCGCCGTGTGGGTCAGCGGTTACGGCAAATGCGCTGCGCAAACGCTTGCCCGGTGAGGTTTCGGTGACCTGGCTCACAAAGCGACCCGAGAGGGGATTGAACTCGTCAACCGCACCGACGCTCCGCTGACTTTCGCTGACGGACACATCGATAAGACCGGTGACCGAATCGACGGCCACCCCTTCGAGCCCGCCGCCAAAGCCACCTCCCGCTGTTTGCCCCGCCAAACCAGGGGTTTCCTGGCCGGTGAACGCCTGCACGAATTCGCCGCTCGGCCTGTACTCGACGACCGCCGCCACACCATCTTCGTATTCGTTGTCGACAACATAGATGTCACCTTTGGCGTCGACCGCAACGCTGCCTATTTTATATGGTCTGAACTTGCCGCGTGGAGTGCCCGTGATCTCATTGCCTTGGACGTAAGCGCACGTGCTGCACGTGAAGCTGCTTGTAATCCCCGCCGTGCTGAACTTCTCGACCCCCTCGGGGTGAGATTCAGATTCGTTAGGCAGCGCTTGTGAAACGTAGACGATGCACCCAGTGACGGAGCAAGCCGAGGGATCTTCCAGCGATTCGGTCGCATTATCGACGGCGACGTATGCAGGACCTCCGAATCCTTCCCACAGAGCGACAAGTTGTCCCGCGCTGTCAAAGACTTCGACATACGGCGCATCGCCCTCGCCTGTAACGTAGAAGTCTCCCGTCTGGTAATCGATAGACAGACTGTCGGGCCGAGTATACTCAGCTACATTGCGCCCTTTTTCGATGGCGGGATTGCCTTCGAGTTTCAGCGTCTTGAGAAAGGCGCCCGTCGAGTTGAACTCGCCCAGGGCGTCTTCTTCGGGCTGGGGAGGCGTATGTTCTTTATTTTGCTCCTCGTAGTCGCCGACCCATAGGTCGCCGGCTTCGTCGACCGCCAGGCCGCCGGGGTTCAGACACGTCGAGGAGCGGGTGTCTTCGCTTTCCAGTGTGCACGAGCGAGCACTGTCGGCTTCGGTTCGCGTGATCTGGCGCAAGAAGGGCTGGCTGAAGCCGGCGAAAGCGCAGGACGGCGCGAGTAGAAGGACCATGAGTGCCGCCGCAAGGGCGATCGGCGTGCGGCGCCGCGGCCAGCCATCCGTCGCTTGGCTCGGGGTCGGTCGCGTGATCGATGCCTGCAGATGACTCATCGCTCGCTCTCCTCATTGCTGTTCACTTGACGAGCGCTGTGGCCCAGTTGCGCCTCGCTCTGATGATCGGTGCCGATCCGCAACCGCTGCGCGACCTGGGCGCCCAGCGGCGTCAGATCCCATGCGTTGGCCTCGCCCTTGTGGTGGCCGTCGCCCGTGTTCTCGGTGAGGCCCAGCCGCTCCAGCCGCGCGAGCAGCTTCGAAATCTGGCCCTGATCGGCCACGCCCGCCTGCGCGGCGACCTCACGGTTACTCACACCCGGCTGGGATGAGATCGCCTGCAGCACACACGCCGTGCGATAGGTCAGGCGCATCGGCACGCCCTGCAGCGGATCGCGCTCGGAGAGCGCCCGCTCCGCCCGCGGGCGGCGGCTGGATGCGGCGGGGATTTGGACCGGGCGCGCCAGCTCGCGGCGCGCCGCCGCCGGGCCCAGGTAGGGCAGCACGATCATTCCCATCAGCTCGCCGGACAGGCTCACCAACGGCGGCTGCTTGCGGTTCACCACCGCCATGCGCTCACCGCGCGTCAGGCGCGCATGCAGAATTCCGAGCGCTGCGCCGACCAGGCCCTCCGCCGTCAGCGGGGTGCAGTCGCTTGCGCGCGAACCCTCTACACGACCCTCGTCGAGCACCCCCGCCAGTTGCGCGAGAACCTGCTCGCGGCGCTCCAGCACCTCCGGGCCGCCGCGCAGCGCGTGCACCACGAACACGCGCGCCAGCGCCGGCTCGCGGTCGCAGAACGCGAGGATCGCCTCCAGGCCGCCGCGTACCCGCTCGCGCCACGGCAGGCCCGCCACGCCCGCCGCCGCAAGCTCGCCCTGCACCATTGCGACCACGTCCTCCAGCAGCGCCGCGAGGCACTGCTCGCGGTCCCCGAACAGCTCGTAGAACGTGCGCCGCGAGACGCGCGAGCGCGCCGTGATCTGCGCCACCGTCGTCTGCGCGTAGCCATACTCCTCGATCGCGCCCACCGCCGCCGCCAGCAGCCGCGAGCGCTGCATCTCCGCCAGGCGCCCCTCCGCGGCGCCCGTGCGCGAAGACGCTCTCGCAGACGGCGACTTGCCTGTTGCAGAGCGCGCACCGCCCACCGCAGTGCGTGGCGCTGCGCGCCGAGGCACACCCGCGCCCCTGCGTGCAGGCGTCGTCTCACGTGCGCGCACGCGCGTCACTACACGACCCCCCGCCACGCGATCGCACCTCGGCGCGCGAGAGCTCCCGGGCGCGCGCAATCCCCCGCCCCCACGAGCGGGGAGCGCAAGCGGGGCGCAGCCGTGCGCCGAAGCGCGCTAGCGGCTAGCCCAGAAAGCGAAGAGAGAGAGAGAGAGAGAGAGATGCATCAGCAAAATGCTGGTGCATCTAGCCAACGCTCCGCCAGCGGCGGCGCACATCCCCGGCACGTATTTCCCTCCCGAAAGCACGCTAAGACAACTCCCTCATCGAAACGACCCGGCCCCTCCCCGACAAATCCCTGACAAGCACTTCGAAGGTCGACCGCAGAGGCAGACCCAACCAGACCCTATGTCAGTCCGGCAACGCCTAACGGCTGCCGTGACAACCCCATCATAATCACATCGTGCACGTCATGTCAATACCCCAGGTGCGAGGGGCGCTGACGTCGGCGGCTCAGGGCGCGTCGGCTGGCAGCAGCGTGAAGGCGCCACCGCCCGCGCTGGGCTTGCAGACGCGAAAGCGGCGTTCGTCGAGGGTCGCGATCGAGACCGTCTGCATGCGGGCAGCCAGCGCGAGCAGCGACGCGTCGGTCAATCCGAGCTCCATCGACTCGTGGCGAGTGGCGAGCGCGATCGTCTCGCGCATCGCGCCGGGCCACCATTCGACGAGGTACGCGCCGCTGTTGAGATCCTCGCGCAGGGCTTTGGTCGCGCGAGGGCCGCCCTGCCGTGCGACGAGGTGGTCGAGCTCCGCGACGACCAGCGGCGTCGTGATCAGCTCCTGCGTCTGCTCCCGCATCCAGTCGCGGACCGCGTCGTGGTTGGCATCGCGCCGGTCCATGAACGCGAGCACCGCGGAGGTGTCGAGAACGATCAAGTCTCGCCGAAGCCGCTCTCGGCCAGATATCGGTCCACGTTCGCGGAGAGGTCGCCCGGGCCGTCGAAGACCGCACACGCACGCGGCTTCGCGCGCGCCGCCGGCGCGGCGGCTGCAGCCAGGGCCGCGCGGACCAGCGCAGCCTTCGTCGTGCCCTCCGCGGCGGCGCGACGCCCGAGCGCACTGTCGACGTCGGGGTCGATGTAGATGCTGGTCTTCTTCACGGTCTTATCGTACCACCTGCCACCTGCCACCCGCGTGATTGGCAAGGCATGAGGATGAACGTGTGGCCCCCGTGAGCGCTACAATGACGCACATGGAGATCGTCGGCATTCGCGAGATGCGCCAAAACCTCAGTCGCTACACACGCAGGGCCAGGAACGGCGAGTCGTTCACGATCACCGATCGCGGACAGGCCGTGGCTCAACTGACGCCCGCGCCGGGACGCGCCTCGGTGATCGACAGGCTCGTCGCCGAGCGCGGCGCCAGGCGCGGCCAGGGCAGCCTGCTGGATGCGCTGGAGGAGCTGCCCGAGCCGATCCCGGGCCCGCCCTCAGAGGCGGTGCTCGACGAGCTTCGCGGCGAGCGCCACTAGCGCGCTTGCCCGCCTACCTCGATACTTCCGCCTTCCTCAAGCTCGTGCGCTCCGAGCCCGAGAGCCACGCGCTGCGCGCCGCGCTCCGCGGCACCGAGACCGAGCTGATCAGCAGCATCCTGCTCTCGGTCGAGGGACGCCGCGCGGCCCGCCGCTACGGCAAGCTCGCCGCGACCCGCGCGAACGCGGCCTTGACGACGGTCACGCTGCTCGCGCTCGACCAGTCGATCGTTGAGATCGCCGCCGCACTCGAACCCGCGGAGCTGCGCTCGCTCGACGCCCTGCACCTCGCAACGATCCTCAGCCTCGGCGTGGACATCGAATGCGTGTACTGCTACGACTCGCGCCTCACCAGTGCGGCGCGAGCCCTGGGGATAGCGGTCGCCGAACCGGCGTAGCGAGATCGTTGTCGACGCACCGGGCGAGAGAACCGTCCCAAGCGCTGCGTACGGTGGAGCCATGGTTGGCGCTGGAGGCGCTGTACGACGACAGGAGGATCTGGCACCATGAGCCCCGTGGCAACACCACCGCATGTGACGCTCAGCGGCGACATCAAGGGCGAGTACGTGATCACCGACCAGCGGCCCGACGGGGAGCTGACGCTCGTACCGGACGCCTCGTGGAAGGCGATCCTCGCCCGCAACGGCGAGCGCCCCGCGACCGACGCGGAGTGGCAGGATTTCATCGCTGAGCACGGACCTCACATGCAGCCACCTGACGGCGAGGGGTAGGCCGTGGCGACACCCGAGCTGTGCTTCCCCGCGCGCTTTGATCCCGGCACGTTCGACGCGGATCTCGTGCGCTCTACCTCCGCGGGCCGAGAGGTCGCCGAGACCGCTCGACGCGACTACGAGCGCGCGGGCGTCCCTCGTTCACAGTTGAAGCCTTGCGAAGCCGAAGGACGCGACGGAACCCGCCTTCCGGGCTGCGTCAAGATCTATCTGCCCCAGCCCCTCGGCCACTTCGGCATGATCTTCCAGTGGGTGATCCACGCAACCGGCCCTCGACTGCGATACCTCGCCTTCGGAACGCGTCATCACCCCAGAGGCTCCCACGCGCCGACTGTCTATGAACTCGCGCACCAGCGACTGCATAGTTGACATCGGCGCGCCCATCGGCCTGGGACGAGGAACATCCTCTGGCATGAGAAGATCCTCCCTATGTCTACGATCACGTGGCGCGTTGCGGAGTTGGCGCAGCGACGCGGCTGGGGAGCCCGCCAGCTCGCCGCCGCGGCCGGACTCGAGGAGAACGCCGTGCGCAACATCCTCGCCGGGCGCGCGACGCGCGTCGATCTGGAGACGATCGCGCGGCTCTCCTCGACACTTCAGGTCACTCCGGGCGCGCTGTGGACGAGCCGGCCCGATCCCGCCGACGCATGGGCGAGAACCGCGGGCGCTGCTGGCCGGGCCACGTCCGATGAGCTCGAGTTGATCCTCACCGACCATCGATCAGAGCACGTCGACTCCGGGCTGGAGCGGGCTAGGGCGCCAGCACCGTAGCCCTACGGCCGCAGCACAATCTTCAGGGCCTCACGCTTGTCGTACAGCGCGTAGGCCTCCGGGGCGTCCTCGAGGCTCATGTGGTGCGTGACGAGCGGTCCCGGGTCGAGCACGCCCGCGGCCATCAGCGCGAGCACGCGGTCGACGTGCCCGATCACGTTCGCGTGCCCCGCGCACATGCGCAGCGACTTGATCCACAGCAGGCCCATGTGGACCTCGGCGCGCTCCGCGTAGACGCCGACGGCCTGCACGGTGCCGCACTTGCGCGTCAGGCGCAGCGCGAGGTCGAGCGCCTTCGGGTGCCCGACCGCGTCGATGCAGACGTCCACGCCGCGCCCCGCGGTCGCCTCGCGCGCGGCGCCGCGCGGGTCGCCCTCCTCGAGGTGCACCGCGTGCGCGCCGAACGACGCCGCCATCGCGAGGCGCTCGGGGACCGTGTCGACCGCGATCACATGCGCCGCGCCCGCCGCGCGGGCGGCCTGCACCGCGCAGAGCCCGACCGGGCCGAGGCCGAGCACCGCGGCGACGTCGCCGGGGCGCAGCCCACTGTCGATCACCGCGTGAAACCCCGTCCCCATCACGTCGCCCGCGAACAGCGCCACATCGTCGCTCATCCCCGCCGGGACCCGCCGCAGCACGAGGTCCGCGCTCGGCACCAGCGCGCGTTCGGCCTGCGTGCCCTGCAGCGCGCCCAGCGCCGCGCCATGGCCGAACGTGCGCGACGCGTCGCACTTATGGAAAAGCCCCGCGCGGCAGAACCAGCAGCGCCCGCACGCGCTCTGAAAGCAGCCGAGCACGCGGTCGCCGACGGCGACCTCGCGCACGTCCTCCCCCACCTCCAGCACCGTCCCCACGTACTCGTGCCCGATCGTGAACCCCGGCTCGATCTGCACGCGCCCGTGGTAGATGTGCAGGTCCGACCCGCACACCCCCGTCGCCTCGACCCGCACGATCGCATCGCCCGGCTCCGCGAGCTCCGGCTCCGGGACGTCGCTGACCCGAACCTCGCCGGGGGCCTGGAAGGTGACCGCACGCATCGCAGCGCGACCCTATCGCGCCGCGGGCGCGCGCGGCGTCAGCCGAACAGCTCGGCGACGGTGGGACGGAAGCCGGGCACGGCGTCGCTGAGGTCGAGCGTGTCCCGCAGACCGTGGACACGCGCCTCGCGTCCGCTGCGGTGGACGGTCGCGGTGCGGCGGTCGGGGTCGAGGACGACCACCGCGATCGTGCCCGCGGCGAGCCATTCGCGCAGCTTCTCGCGCACCTCGCCGGGACGGTCGCTCGGCGAGAGCACCTCGACCGCGAAGTCGGGAGCGCCGCGCCAGTACTTCGCGGTGGGGCCAACACGGTCGTAGCGCTCCTGGGAGATGAACGCGGCGTCGGGCGCGCGCACGGTGTCAGGATCGCTCTCCAGCACGAACCCGGTCTCCGCGCCGAGCGTTACCCCACTCCCGGTGCGGCGAACGTGTGCAAACAGCAGCGCGCCAACCGTGGAGGCGACTCGCCCGTGCTCGATGCCCGTGGGCTCCATTACGCGCAGCTCCCCGCGCAGCAGCTCGTAGCGCCAGCGGCCTTTGGGCATGCGCAGCAGCTCGTCGGCGGTCGTGAGCGAGGCATCTACAGCCATATCCGACGAGGATAGCTTCGGGGGACTATCTTGGCCTCTCAAATTCCGACGAGGAGGATCGCATGGCAGCCAGCCGCTCCAACGCCGTACTCATCACGGGCTGCTCGACGGGCATCGGCCGCGCGAGCGCGCTGCGCCTCGCGCGCGGCGGCTGGACGGTGTACGCGAGCGCGCGGCGCGTGGAGTCGATCGCGGACCTCGCGGACGCGGGCTGCAGGACGCTCGCGCTGGACGTCACCGACGAGGACTCGATGCGTGCGGCGGTGAAGACGGTAGAGGACGCGGAGGGCGCGGTCGGCGTGCTCGTGAACAACGCGGGCTATAGCCAGGGCGGCGCGATCGAGCAGGTCCCGATGGACGCGGTGCGGCGGCAGTTCGAGACGAACGTATTCGGCGCGATCCGCCTCGCGCAGCTCGCGCTGCCGGGGATGCGCGCGCAGCGGTGGGGCAAGATCGTCAACGTGGGCTCGATGGGCGGGCGCGTGACGTTCCCCGGCGGCGGGCTCTACCACGCGACGAAGTACTCGCTGGAGGCGATCAGCGACGCGCTGCGCTTCGAGGTGCGCGGCTTCGGGGTCGACGCGATCCTGATCGAGCCGGGCCTGATCACGAGCGACTTCGCGCAGGCCGCGGTCGCGACGACGGCGGGGCTCGGCGTGGATGGCGACCGCACGGGCGGCGTCTACGAGCGCTTCAACGCGAAGCTCGCGGCGCTCACGACGGGCGCCTACGAGGGCCCGATGCGCCACCTCGGCGGCGGCCCGGACGTGGTCGCGAAGGCGATCGAGCGCGCGATCTCACGCCGCCGCGCGCCGGCGCGGGTGCTGGTGACGCCCTCGGCGCGCCTCACGGTGCTGCAGCGCAAACTGCTGCCGGACCGCGCGTGGGACGCGGCGATGCGCACGCAGCTCCCGCAGCCGCGGTAGGCCCTACGCGGCGAGCGGCGCGGGGCGCCCGACATGGAAGCCCTGGGCGTAATCGACGCGCAGCTCGCGCAGCACCTCGAGCGTGGCGTCGTCGCCGACGAACTCGGCGATCGTGCGGCGGCCCATGCCGCGGGCGACGTCGACGATCGCTTTGACGACGAGGCGATCGTTGCGCGAGGCGGGCAGCTCGCGCACGAAGTCGCCGTCGATCTTCAGGAACCCGAAGGGGAGGCGCTTGGCGTAGTAGAACGAGCCGAAGCCGACGCCGAAGTCGTCGAGGGCGATGCTGCAGCCGAGCGACTGCACCCCTGCGCAGAAGGCGCGCGCGCGGCGCATATCGGAGATCGCTGCGGTCTCGGTGATCTCGACGATGAGCCGGCGGGGGTCGGCGCGATTGCGCGCGAGCTCGCGCTCGATGTGCGCGAGCATCCCGCGATCGGTGACCGACAGCGCGGAGAGGTTGAGCGCGACGCCGCCGGTGAGCTGGGGCGCGTCGCTCGCGGCCGGCGCAGCGTCATCCCCTGCGATCCGCGGCTGGCCGCGGGTGCGAGGCTCGGCGCCGAGCAGCGCGGCGACGCGGGTGACGACGAGGCGGTCGATCTCGCGCACGAGCCCGTAGCGCTCGGCGGCGGGCAGGAAGTCTCCGGGCGCGACGAGCCGCCCGTCGGGCTCGTCGGCGAGCCGCACGAGCGCCTCGCTGTGGGAGACGGCGCCGTCGGCGAGCGCGACGATCGGCTGGAAGTGGAGCACGAAAGCGTCCTCGCGCAGCGCGCGGCGCAGACGCGCGAGCCACGGCCGCGGATGGAGGCCGGCGTTGGAGGCGAGCGCGCCCTGGGCGCGCAGCGTGAAGCGCGGCGCGCGGTCCCTGCCGGCGGTCGTGGTCGAGCTACCCATCTCGCGGGCGGTCTTCGACGCGCGTCCCGCTTGTTCCTTGGGGTGTCAGCGTCCGTGCAGCGCGGGGCCGCTGCCGCGAGCGAGGGCGCGGGCCGCTGCGAGCGAGGCGTCGCAGTCACCACGACCGGTCCTCGCGCGCCGTGACAGCCGCCGCTGTCCGCGCGTTGGTGCAGCGCTTTTGCGGCCGCCCGCCCCTCGCGCGACGGCGTGGTCTACCCTGGTGGACTCGATGGCGGCTGCGAAGACGATCGTGACATTCCACCCGGACGTGGCGTGCGACCTGTGCGGACGGCGTCTGCTGCGCGGCGAGCGCCCCGACGTCTTCCTCGGCGGGGGCCAGCGGCGGACGGTGTGCGAGCTGTGCGCGCCGCGCGCGACGCACGAGGGCTGGCGGCGCGAGGCCGAGCAGCAGCTCGCGAGCCCGCTCGCGCAGCATCCGCAGCGCGGCCGCTCGCTGCTGGGGCGCCTGCGTCAGCTGCGCGAGCCGGTGCGCGCGCCGCAACTACACGAGCCGCTGCGCGCGAGCGATCGCGGACGGGGCGCGAACGGCGCGGAGTCGATCGCGGAGCCCTCCGGCGCGCAGGGCGCGCCGCGGATCGAGTGGGCGGGCATCGAACGCGAGTGGAGCGACACGGGTGAGACTTGGGGCGATGTCGCGGGCGGCGGCGGCGCTGCAACGGGGGGCGCTGCGGCGGGGGGCGCTGCAACAGAGGGCGCTGCGGCGGAGAGTGCTGCGGCGGAGAGTGCTGCGGCGGAGGGCGCTGCGGCGGAGGGCGCTGCGGGCGAGCTCGCCGGCGGACATACCACGACCGGGCGCGGCGCGGACGCGATCGATGAACAGACGGCCGAGCCCGGATACGCGCGGGCGTCGCCCGCGGTCGCGGCCCCCGGCTCGTCTCTTGCCGATGTCGACACCCACGCAGAGGTGCGGCGGGCGCTGGAGATCTTCAACGCGGGTGAGCTACCGCGGCGCGTGGCGGGCGTGACGCGCTCGCTCGGCGCGGCCTGCGTGCGCGCGACGCCGGCCCCCGGCGTCGAGGGCAGGGTCGCGATCGTGGTCGCGTGGGAGCTGTGCTGGTATCGCTACGAGATCGACCTCGCGGACGAGGGGGCGGGGGCGCGGATCGCGGCGGAGGGCATGGAGCTCGGGGAACTCGCGGCGGAGGACCGCGTCGCGAACGCGACCGCGGACGAGCACGGCATGCTCTCGCTGCTCGCTGGCTGAGCCCGGATCGAGAGGCGATGCTGACCAGACCTCCCGCGCGCCGACCCGAATCTCCGCGCGAGTAAGGGGAGGATGGAGCGGTTGATTGTGTATGTCCTTAAGAACTTTCTTTCAAGTTGAAACTATTATGAATGGTAAGGTTCTCCCAAAATTGAATGGCCTGAGCTAGTATGGGGGCACGATGATCTATTGCGTGGTTCCGAAGGCGCTCGAGGACGAGCTATATCCGAAGCTCGTCTCGCACTACGAGGGCGATGAGAACGTGACCGTGATCGTCGAGCGGCGCGAGGCCGATCGGCGTGGACGCCAGGCGGGGCCGGTCGATCCGCAAGTCCTGCAGCGCCGCGTCGTGCGCGATCGCCGCCGCGCGCGGGTCGCCGGCGACATGCTCCCGCTCGCGCAACCCTGAGTCGTCGTCTCACCGCGCACCCCACTTGCGAGCGTGCCGTCCCAGGCAGCCGCGATACTGAGCGCATGAAGGTCATCGTCCATGTCGACGGCGGCGCGCGCGGCAACCCGGGCCCGGGGGCGGCGGCGTGCGTCGTGTCCGACCCCGACGGCGAGGTCTTGGAGGAGCGCGCGCGATTGCTCGGTAGCGTGACGAACAACGTCGCTGAGTACCGCGCGCTGCTGCTCGGCTTGGAGTGTGCGCGGGCGCTCGGGGCGAGCGAGGTGGAGGTCGTCAACGACTCGGAGCTGATCGCGAAGCAGGTGCAGGGCCTCTACAAGGTCAAGCACCCCGCGATGCGACCGCTGCACAGCGAGGCGATGGCGGCGCTGCGCGAGTTCGACCGCTGGTCTATCCGCTCGGTCCCGCGCGCGCGCAACGCGCACGCCGACGCGCTGGTCAATGCGGCGCTCGACCAGTCGCGCGCGACGGCGAGCGGCTAGCGCAGCGGCGGTACCGGGCCGTCGGCGCCGCCCGACACCGCACCGCGACACGCGGCTCAGTGCAATGGCTGTACGGAGTCCGCAATGCTCAGCATCTGCTGGTTTGAGAGTTCCTCGAGCAGCGTATTGATGACCCAGTAGAGGACCTTGCCCTGGCGCCAGGCGACCATGTGGATGTGGGCGCCGTCGGCGAAGATCATGTAGCTGCGCCCATCGCGATTGATCGTTTCGTCGGGGTGGTCGATGATCGGGGGGTCGAGCCAGTCGATGCCCTCGACGTCGTAGTAGCCCCCGATGACGTTCTGCTGGAAGACGACGACGTAGGCGTGGTGCAGATGGCCTTCCTGGTCGCGCAGGGCGTAAGGGCGAACCATTTCCTGCGTGGCTGGACCGGTCTGCAGGCGCGGGTAGAGCACCGGGAAGGGAACCTGGACGGCGGCGGTCACGGCCTGGTCCTCGCCGGAGGAGGGTGTTGGGTAAAGGTCGATCGCGGCGGGGTTGGCGGGCGCGGAGTGGTTGGCGTGGTGGCCGTGCGAGCCGCCATGAGCGCTGGGGTGAGGGCTCGAGGCCTTCAGTTTTTCGTGTCCGTGGAGAAAGTCCTCGAGCGTCGCGTGCTCCAGTTCGGGCGTGCTCGTGACATAGGATTCGGGGGGGTTGCCGAGCAGGTAGTCGACGTTGTTGCGCTGGAAGGGGACCTGGCGCAGCGGCTTGGTCTGCGAGAAGGCGATCAGCTTGGCGAGCTCCAGCAGGACGCTGCCGGAGGGTGGGAAGTTGGTGCTGATCGCGCGCCCGACGGCTTTTGCGATGGTGTCGATCCGGCCGAGTTCGGGGGAGACCTGCTCGCGCAGGTCGCGCAGGAAGTCCTGCTGGCGAGCGACGCGGACGAAGTCGGAGTCGGTGTGGCGGTAGCGGACATAGGCGAGCGCGTTTTCGTTGCAGAGCTTCTGGTAGCCGGGCTGAAGGTTGATGTTGGTGTAGTCGGTTTCGGGGGTGCCGATGTTTTCGTTGAAGTAGCGGTGATCGACGTTGACGTAGACGCAGCCGAGCTTGTCGACGAGGCGGATGAAGCCGGTGAAGGTGACGTCGATGATGCCGTTGAGCTGCAGGCCGGGCAGCACCTTCTTGACGGCCTCCGCGGCCAGCGTGGCGCCCTCGTCGTGGCCCGGCAGGACGCTGCCGACGGTGTAGGCGGAGTTGATCTTCGCGGGGTAGTAGACGCGGCCTTCGGGCGTGGTGAACGAGACGAGCAGGTCGCGTGGGATCGAGAGCACGGAGGTCTGTTCCTGTTCGGGGTCGAAGCGCACGAGCAGCATCGTGTCGCTGTGCGCCGCCGCAAGGCGTTCTTCGGCGTTCTTGGAGCCGTAGCGTTTGTCGGAGCCGAGAATCAGGAAGGTCTTGGGACCACCGCTGTAGATCGAGGTGATCAGTCCCTTGGGCGTGTGGATCTGGTTGAGCTTGGGAAAGACCTCGGCAGCGAGCTGGTTCGCGGTGCGCAGGGTCCAGACAGCCGTCGCGGCGCCGCTGAGCAGCACGATCAGCACGCCGCCGACCAGGAAGCGCTTCCACATGCCCAGCCACAACCGCGGCGCGCGCTCGTCGCCCATTGCGCGAAGGTTATCCGCGCGCTCGGCGCATCCGCGCCGCCGCGGTGGCTAGGCTCGGCGCATCCGCGCCGCCGCGGTGGCTAGGCTCAACCGATGCTGAGCGCCCGCAACCGCGAGCTCCTGGGCCTACTGCCCTCCGCGCTGCTCGTCACGGCGGGCTTCACGGCGATCTTCATTCAGGCCCAGAAGAGCTCGCCGGGCGGATCGACGAATCTGGCCCTCAACCACGCCTCGAGCCTCTCGCTGACCTACGGGGCGCTGTTCCTCGCGCTGTGCCTCGCCGGACACCTCGTGATCCGCTTCGCGCTGCCCCACGCCGACCCATACCTGTTCCCGCTGGGGGCGGTCCTCGCAAGCGTAGGCATCGTGATGATCTACCGCATCAGCCCGACGCTCGCGCGCCAGCAGGCGCAGTGGATGGTCTTCGGGCTGCTGCTGTTCGCGGCGACGATCCTGCTGTTGCGCCGCCGCGGCGTGGGCGTGCTCGAGCGCTACCGCTACACGATCGCGGCGCTCGGCATCGGCATCACGGTGCTGCCGCGCCTACCGGGGATCGGCGGGGAAGTCAACGGCGCGTATCTGAACGTGCACTTCGGCAGCCTCTCGTTCCAGCCCGCGGAGCTCGCGAAGATCGCGGTGGTGATCTTCCTCGCGAGCTACCTGCGCGACAACCGCCAGATCCTGGTCACCGCGGGCCGGCGCGTGCTCGGCGTGACGCTGCCGCCGATGAAGCAGTTCGGACCGCTGCTGCTGGTGTGGGGCGCGGCGATGCTGACGCTGCTGCTGACGCGCGAGCTCGGCACTTCGTTGATGTTCTACGGCGCGTTCCTCGCGCTGCTCTACGTCGCGACGGGACGCCTTTCGTTTCCCCTGATCGGCCTGCTGCTGTTCGCGCTCGGTGCGTGGTTCCTGGCAACGCACGTCAGCCACGTCCATGCGCGCGTGCTCGCCTGGGAACACCCCTTCGACCAGGCGCTCTACAACCAGCGGGTCGGCGGCAGCTACCAGCTCGCGCAGTCGCTGTTCGCGCAGGCGGACGGCGGGCTGCTCGGCACGGGCTTCGACCAGTCGCTGCTGAAGCTGATCCCGATCCCCGAAAGCGACATGATCTACGCGGTGATCACCAATGAGCTCGGCCTCGCGGGCGCGGCGGCGCTGTTGTTGACCTACCTGCTGTTCGTGGCGCGCGGCCTGAAGATCGCGATGCTCGCGCGCGACTCGTTCTCGAAGCTGCTCGCGACCGGGCTTTCCTTCACGGTCGCGATGCAGGTATTCGTGATCGTCGGCGGCGTCACGCGCGTGATCCCGCTGACCGGCGTCACGCTGCCGTTCGTGGCCTACGGCGGCTCCTCGGTGGCGATGAACTTCGTGCTGCTGGCGCTGCTACTCGTGATCTCGGATCGCGCGCGGCGGCCGGTTTAGTTCTTGGGATCGTCCGGGCTGCAGTCTTCGACGACGTAGCCGCGCCGACAGTCGGTACGGGGTCTCCAGGTGCTTTCGATCTGCCGGTTGAAGGCGGCGACGATCGCCTGTTCGGGCTCGTTGTGGTTGCGCGCCTGGGCCGCGGCGGTGAACCTCGCGAGCAGCCGCACCGAGAGCATTCTGGTCTCGGCCGCGAATTCCAGGTCGGCGATCGTCTGCCGCGAGGCTTCGCGCAGTCGCCCAAACGCGGCGGCCGTCGGATAGTACGTCTGGCGTTCGCGCTCGAAGGCCTGCCGGACTTCGGCGCGTGAGGGTGACATATGCATCTGGGCGGCCTCCCCCCGCAGCCAATATGCGGTGATCAGGAACTGCAGGACCCGCCGCCGAATGCTTGCGTAGATGCCGTTGCATCGCGATCGCAGCGACGCCGTTGAGGCGCCGGCCGGCGTGACGGCGCGCAGGTGCGCGATGCAGGCCGTGAAGTCCGGCGGCCGATATTCGACCGCCTTCGGCAACGGGCCGGCGGGCTTTGGTGTTGCGACGGTGGCCGCGCCGATCGCCATCCAATGGTCGTACGTGGCCAGGGAGATGGGCGTGGCGCCCACCGACACCACCGCGCCAGCGCCTGCCGCGCCAGCGTCCACCGCAGCACCGTCCACCGCACCAGCTCGGGGGGGCGTGGCGGCGCTTCGCGCATGCCTCCCCGCCCCCCCGCACGAGGCCAACGTCGCGGCGCAGAGGATCGTGGCGAGTACGAGCGGGAGGGCGGCGCGCCGTGCGCGGTCAGGTGGGTGCGCGCCGCGATCCCCGGCGCGCCGCCGTGGGCTCATTTGTTTTCGATCGTGATGGGCGGTTCTTTGGAGGCGCTGCCGACTTTGTACCAATCGTTGTTCGCGCTGATCAGGCAGAGTTCCCCAGCGATGCTGGTGATCGGCCTCCCCACCACCCCGCCCTGGGTATCGATGAGCGTTTGATCGGCGCCGGCTTTGGCGGGCCGGTTTTCCAGCTTGATGCAGGGAGGGGCTTTTTCCCCTTTCCCGTTGATCCAGTTGCCCCAGATCGTTCCCTGCAGCACCGTCCCGCCGAGATCGAGTGAGACGTCTTCGATCTTCACGTCGACGCCGGCCAAGGCGACGGTCAAGAGCGGATCGACCCGGCATTCCGAGGCGCCCGGCGCACAGATCGTCATGATCCACGGCCGGTCGTTCGTATCGGCATAGTGGGGCACGGCTACGCCGCCGAACGTGCTGTCCTGAAAGTCGACGAACTGGACTGCGACGCCGAGCGGATTGTTGATGCCGGTTCGGTTCGACTGCAGCGTGCCTCCGAGGTAGTCGTCTTCGGACTCGGAGGTTTTTTCTTCGTGGTTGATTTCGATGTTCCTACCGATCCCCTTGACGGTGCTGGCCTCGAACAGCATGTTCTCGCCGAAGCCGAAGTTGCGTGCCAGTCCGCCCCCGACGGGTTCTTTGCCATTCGCGCTGGGGCTACCGTATATCGCCAGGAAGGCGGTGTTGGAGGGCTGTCCGATGGTGGCTGCCGAGGCCATACTGGCCGCCAGGCCCAGACCTGAGAGTGACAGGCCGGCCACGAGGGCCACCAGGTGATTCCTGCGCATTGCGTCACCTCCTCGTTTTGCGCCGCCTTGCCAGAGGCGACCAGAAAGCAGAATTGGATCCCGCGCGAGCGAATGCTAATGATCGGAAGTGGTGCATTCTGGGCGCCGCACCGTACGGGGACCGACTCCGATCGCATCCGTTGCTCACAGTTGAGCTTTGCTGCAGAGATACACGGGTCTCCGCGTGAGCCGCGCCTAGTCGCGAGCGACCGGCGCGGCCCTGCGCTTGTCTCTCACTTGGCGAGCGAGCGAGAGGAAGCCGAAGCCCGCGCGCGGCAAGAGGGCGAAGACCGGCCTAGGCGTGCGCCGCCGTCCGCTGCACCCCGGCCTGCCCGACGAGCTTCTGCGCGAGGTGCGCGGGAACCTCTTCGTAGCGCAGGAGCTCCAGTGTGTAGTCGCCCTGGCCGCCGGTGATCGAGCGCAGGTCGGGCGCGTAGCTGAGCATCTCGGCCATCGGCGCCTCGGCCTTGATCTCGGTCAGCGCGCCGCTCGGTTCCATTCCCAGGGGATGGCCGCGGCGACTGTTAAGATCGCCGATCACGTCACCGACGCACTCCTCGGGCACGGAGACCGTGACGAGCATGATCGGCTCCAGCAGCACCGGTTCGGCGTGCTCGAGCGCATCCCGCATCGCCGCGACGCCCGCCAGCTTGAAGGCGATCTCCGAGGAATCCACGGCGTGGTAGGAGCCGTCGACGAGCCGCACTCGCACCCCCTTGACCGGGTAGCCCGCGAGCACGCCGGCGGCCATCGCCTCGCGGACGCCTTTCTCGACCGCGGGGATGAACGAGCTCGGGATCACGCCACCCTTGATCTGGTTCACGAACTCGAGGTCTGCGTGATCGTCGGCGTGAGATGTCGGGCGACCATTCTCCGCGCGTTCGCTCTGCGCCGCGGAGCCACCCCGCGCGGCGGGGTCGCTGTGCGTCGCGGCGTCGCCCAGCGGCTCGATCTCGATGTGGCAGTCGCCGAACTGCCCGCGCCCACCGGATTGCTTCTTGTGGCGTCCGTGGGCCTTGGCGCAGCCGCGAATCGTCTCCTGATAGGGCACGCGCGGCGGCTTCAGGCTGACCTCGACGCCGAAGCGCTCGCGTAGGCGATCGACGATCACTTCGACGTGCACCTGCGAGAGGCCCGCGACGATCTGCTCGCCGGTCTGCGCGTCGCGGTGCAGATCGATTGTCGGATCCTCCTCCTGTAGGCGGCGCAGAGCGGTGAAGACCTTGTCCTCGTCGCCCCTGCTCGCGGCCTCGATCGCGAACGCCATCACCGGCGCGGGGAGCTTCAGCGCGGGCAGCTCGATCGGCTCGTCGCGCGCGGCCAGCCAGTCACCGGAGCGCGTCTCCTTGAGCTTGGCGACGGCGCCAATGTCGCCGGGGCCGAATTCCTCGACGTGCACGGCCTCCTTGCCCGCGAACGTGAGCAGCTGACCGATGCGCTCCTTGAGGTGCGCACGAGTGTTGAGCACGTGGCTGTCGTGGCGCAGCGCTCCCTGGTAGACGCGAAAGAGGTTGATCCGCCCGGCGAACGGGTCGGCGCGGGTCTTGAAGACGTAGGCGTAGAGCTCGCGATCCTCGGCGGGGGCGAGCTCGAGCTCGCCGACGGTGAGCGCGCCGTGCTTGACGGGCGAGGGCAGGTCCTCGACGATCGCGTCGAGCAGCCGCGAGGTCCCGAGGTTGCGTGTCGCGACACCACAGACGACGGGGAAGATGCGGCCGTGGTTGGTGCCCTCCTTGAGCGCGCCGACGATCTCCTCGTGGGAGATCTCCTCACCTTCCAGGTAGCGCTCCATCAGCGCGTCGGAGACCTCGGCGACCTCGTCCATCAGCTTCTCGCGGTACGCCCGCGCCTGCTCGGCGTGCGCGGCGGGGATCTCGGTCTCGCTCCAGCCACCGCGCTCGGCGGAGTCCTGGCGGTAGGCCTTCATGTCGACGAGGTCGATCACGCCGGCGAGCTCGTGCTCGGACCCGATCGGGATCTCGGTCGCGACGACGTGCTGGCCAAACGCGGCCTTGAGCTGCTCGAGCGCCCGGAAGAAGTCGGCGCGCTCGCGGTCGAGCATGTTCACGAACAGCAGCCGCGCGATGTCGAGCTCGGCGGCGCGCGCCCAGAGCCGCGCGGTCGAGACCTCGACGCCCATGACGCCGTTGACGACGAAGATCGCGGACTCGCACACGCGCAGCGCGCCCAGCGCGTCGGCGACGAAGCTCGGCTCGCCCGGCGTGTCGAGCAGGTTGACCTTGCGCCCCGACCATTCCAGCGAGCTCAGCGCGGCCGAGATCGACATCTGCCGTGCCCGCTCGTCGGGTTCGTTGTCGGAGGTGGTGTTGCCATCCGCGACCGCGCCCAGCCGGCCAATCACACCGGCCTCGAACAGGAGCGCCTCAAACAGCGAGGTCTTGCCGGCCCCGCGATGACCGACGAGGGCGACGTTGCGAATCCGATCTGCCGCCGTGTGCATGATGGGACGCTCCTCTCCTACTCGGCGCCTCGCTCCCGCCGGCGCCTATGTCCGGGGTCTCCAATCACGATACAGCGCGGCGTCGGCGCGTGCCAGCGGTGGCTCTCAGTCGAAGGTGTCGCCCTGCATGCGCGAGCGCAGACGCAAAACGGCCTTCGTGTGCAGCTGCGAGATGCGCGACTCCGTCACGCCCAAAACCTCGCCGATCTCGCGCAACGTCAGGTTCTCGTAGTAGTAGAGCGCGATCACGAGCTTCTCGCGCTCGGGTAAGCGGGCGATCGCGTCCGCGATGCGGTCCTTCATATCGCCGACGTCCAGCGCCCGCGCCGGATCGGGCGCGCCGGGATCCTCGATCGTGTCCATCAGCGAGACCTGGTCGCCGCTGGCATCGGAGACGCTCCACAGCTCGTCGAGCGCCGCGATCGAGGAGTGCGAGATCGCCAGCAGCGAATCCTGCAGCTCGTCGTCGCTCAGCCCGAGCTCGGCCGCGAGCTCCACGTCGGTCGGGGCACGCTGCAGGCGGTGCTCGAGCTTGGAGTTCGCGCGCTCGATCTCGCGCGCCCGCGCGCGCACGCTGCGCGGCACCCAGTCCATCGAGCGCAGCTCGTCGATGATCGCGCCCTTGATGCGCGTGATCGCGTACGTCTCGAACTTGATCTCGCGGGACGGATCGAAGCGCTCGATCGCGGAGATCAGGCCGACGAGGCCGTAGGAGATCAGGTCCGCCTCCTCGACATGCGGCGGCAGGCCCGCGGCGGTGCGCCCCGCGACGTACTTGACCAGCGGCGAATACGCGACAACGAGGCGCTCGCGCGCCCGCCGATCGCCGTCGGACTTGTAGCGCCGCCACAGGTCGCGCAGCTCGACCGTTTTGACGTTGGTCTCCAGGATCTTTCTCCGCTTGTTAGGCTCGAGGATGGCTGCGCGAATATGCGCTTCTGAGCCTCGCGGACTCTACCCGAGTGTATACCTGCGTGGTCGAGACGCTCGCGTGGCCGAGCAGCTCTTGGATGCTGCGCAGATCCGCCCCGCCGTTCAAGAGGTGCGTCGCGAAGCTGTGTCGCAGCACGTGCGGGGAGACGCCGCCCGCCACTCCGGCACGCTCGGTCCAGACGCGCAGGCGCCGCCGCACGTCGCTCGTGCCCAGCGCGCGACCCGACTTGCTGAGGAAGAGCGCGCGCTGCTCGCCCGCTCGTGACGCGTCGCCCGCACCCGCCGGCGCGGATGCCAGCGCCTGGCGCCCCCGCGCCAGGTAGAGGCGCACCGCAGCAAGCGCGTGCTCGCCGATCGGCACGAAGCGCGTCTTGCGGCCCTTGCCCTCGACGCGCAGCTGCTCACCGTCGTGATCGACGTCCTCGCACCGCAGCGAGACGAGCTCCTCCGCGCGCAACCCACAGGCGTAGGCCAGCTCGAACAGCGCGCGGTCGCGCAGCTCCAGCGCCCCGCCCTCCGGAATGCGCTCGAGCAGCACCGCGACGTCGTCCGCCCGCAGCACGCGCGGCAGGTGCGACGCGCGGCGCGGCGTCGCCACGAGATCCGCGGGGCTGTGCGCGATGTGCCCGTGCTCGCGCTGGCTCGCGAACAGCGCCCGCAGCGCGGCCAGCTTGCGCGCCGTGCTCGCCGGCGCCAGGCCTCCCGCGGAGAGGTGTGCCACGTAGCGGCGCAGCTCACGCGGCCCGATCGCGGACGCCACCAATCCCCGCGCGCACGCCCACTGCACGAACTGCTCCAGATCCGACGCGTACGCGCGGCGCGTGCGCGTCGCGGCGTCGCGGCGTCCCAGATCGTCTTCCAGCAGCGCCAACGCGCGGCGCCAGGCCCGCTCCTCCACACTCGGCTCGCCCTCGGTGCCCCGCACGCCCTCCGTGCCCCGCACGCCGTCGGTGCCTCGCTCGCCGTCGGTGCCCCGCACGCCGGCCGTCGCATCGCTGAGATCGGCGCGTGACATCCCGCCGTACTTCGCCGCGCGCGGCCGACCGCCTGCCCGCGCCCTCGCTCTAGATCTCCGCGGCTCCGACTCCGGCCGGCGCACCCGCGACCACCGGGGCCAGCAGCAGCGACAGCTCGTGCCAGTCGTGCGCGCAGATCACGTCCTCTTCTTCGCAGATCTCTTCGTTCCAGGGGTGCACGATCGTCGCCGCGACGATCCCGCGCTCGAGCGCGCCGAGGATGCTCATCGGGCTGTCGTCGATCAGCAGCTCGACCCCCAACTCGACGCAGCGTTCGAGCTTGCGCGCAGAGCACACGAGATCCTCGAATGGCAGCCCGATCGTCCGCAGCCACGCCGCCGTAGCCTCGCGGCAGCATGCCTCGCGGTTGCTCGCGACGTACACCGAGCTGCCGCGCTCGCACCACCCGCGCACCGCCTCGACCGCACCGGGATAGGGCACCCCGGCGAGGATGCGCTCCTCGCTGTAGCTCTCCTTCACGCACAGCTCGAGCTGCTCGGGGCGCAGTCGCGTGAGTCCCCACGTCAGCTGCTCCTCATAGGGCAGCTGCACGCCGAAGCGGCGCACGGAGATCTCCGAGAGGACCCCCCAGTAGTCGTGCAGCGTCGAGTCGATGTCAACCGCGATTCGCATGGCCATACCCCCAGCTCGATACATTATCCCCTAATGAGCTCCGTGTCATCCCCCGCGAAGACCGAGGCCGGTCGCTCCTCCTATGGACCGGTGGGGCGCTCGCCCTGGCTCGACGTGGATTGGCACCAGCATCAGCGCTGGACAATTATAAACGATTCACCGATCAACTTCATCGAGCTCGGCGAGGGGCCGACGCTGCTGTTCGTGCACGGCCTCTCCGGCTCGTGGCCGAACTGGCTGGAGCAGCTGCCGGTGTTCGCGCAGACGCGCCGCGTGATCGCGGTCGACCTGCCGGGCTTCGGCCACTCGCCGGTGCCGCGCGAGCCGATCACGATCTCCGCTTATGCGCGCACCCTCGACGCGCTGCTCGACGCACTCGAGATCGACGCCGCGGCGGTGGTGGGCAACTCGATGGGCGGCTTCGTCTCGGCCGAGCTCGCAATCGGCTTTCCCCAGCGCGTCGAGCGCCTCGTCTTGGTCTCCGCGGCCGGCCTGAGCACCTACGACAACAAGGCCGGCACCCGCGCGCTGCCCGGGCTGCGCCGCGCGGAGGGCATCGTCGCGGCGTACGCGGGCTGGATCGCGGCGCACTCCGAGGCGGTCTCGCGCCGGCCGGGACTGCGCAACGCGACCCTTGGTCTCGTCGCGAGTCATCCCAGCCGGCTGCCCGCCGCGCTCGCCGCCGAGCAGATCCGGGGTGCCGGCAAGCCCGGCTTCATCCAGGCACTGCAGGCCAACCTCGACTACGACTTCCGCCATCGCCTCGGTGAGATCGCGTGCCCCACGCTGATCGTCTGGGGCGACCACGACCGCGTCATCACCCCCCGCGACGCCGACCGCTTCGCTGAGCTCATCCCCGGCTCGCGCAAGGTCGTCTTCGCGGACACCGGCCACGTGCCGATGCTCGAGCGCCCCGCCGCATTCAACGCGCTGCTCGATGAGTTTCTGAACGAGTAGACCGTCGATGAGCCAACCCGCTCCAGATATGGCGCGGAGCGGGCTCCGCGAGCGCAAGTTGTCCCCTGCCGCGAGAAATGCACCGCCTGGATCGCACCGCCTGGATTTTGGGTTAAAAAAAGGAGATCGTTACAATCTGCAACGAATCGCCAAAAGAGTCGCGACTTCCCGCGTCCATGCCGGACCTTCGCCTCGCCCAGACCTTCGCCTCGCCCAGACTTTCCAGACCTTCGCCTCGCCCAGACCTTCGCCTCGCCCAGACTTTCCAGACCTTCACCTCGCCCAGACCTTCGCCTCGCCCGGACCTCGC
>DATHPS010000015.1:0-8368 GCA_035483545.1 Solirubrobacteraceae bacterium
CTGTCCTGCTCCTGCATTACGGTCTTCATGGCGGTTCCTCTCGTCTCAATGGACTTGTTTGCACTCGCCACGCTCCCAACACGAGCGGACGAGGCGGAAGGGACCGCCACTACAAACTTCTACGCGCTACGGGACAACCTCGGCGAAGCGATCCTGCGGCTCGGTGTTTGGTTTGCGTGGCTTGCGAGCGCCGATGAACCCGCGCACGTCGCCGTGCTCGCCTACCCCCATGCCGCACTCGTAGCCGTCGAGTCCAGCTGCGACCAGTGCCGACCCGTAGGCGCCCTGGCGCCATGCGATCGTCGGCACTCCGGCGGCACGCAGATGACGCGCGAGGAGGTGCGCGTGCCCCGCGAGAGCGTCGTAGTAGAGGCGTATAGACACCTCGTCGACGACGAGCTCGACCTGCCAGGCGAGCTCGCAGCAGCTGTGATCGAGCGTCGCGTGCTGACCTGTGAGTTGAGGGTAGACAACATCCTCGACCTGCGCTCCCAAAAGGCTCGCACCACAGTCGACATCGCCGACAACGACCTGTTTTGAGAGCCGGGGGAATACAAGCGCTGCCAAGCGATAGGCGCCGCAGCGCACCAGCTCGGCCGCTATGGCGTGATCGCTCCCTCAGCCAGTCGGCTCGGCGAGACGCTTGCGCTCTTCAGCACAAACCTCCCAGTCGAGCAGTGGCCGACGGTGAAGACTCGCGATATCTGGCGAGGTCTTCCCCCCGATCCCCGACGACTGCGCGCTGTTGAGGACGCCGGCTGATAGAGACAGGGAGCCGAGCCGCTTCGACCTAGTCATCGGCTAGCCTTCCCATTGTGCGCACCAATGGATACAGCTTTCCTTGCCCTTATCGGCATCCCGATGTCCGAACAGAAAGGTCGCCACAGGGGATGGCAGAGATATCCAGGAATTGCACGCATCGGATTGCGAGCCCGCCCAGGGTATTCAGCGACGCTGAGTTGCGCGAAGGGGATGCCGTGCAGGTCGAGGTCGACGGACACGCGCGTGTTCAGATCGCGCGCATGGACGATCTCATCGATGAGTACGCGGGCTGCCTCAGCACGGGTGGCGGGTTCGGCCGAACCGTGCGTCGGCTGCGCCAAGAGCGGGATTGAAATGCCGCCTCCGTATCTCGCGGATCGCCAGTGCGCGTGCGGTGAGTTCGATCGACTCTTGAACCAAGACGAGATCCTCGAGAACATGGTCCTGGCAGGTCTCCGCGGCGTCGGCAAGACCGTGGTCCTGGAGATGTTCAAGCCACGCGCGATGCAGCAGGGATGGCTGTGGGCCACAGCCGACCTATCGGAGTCCGCGAGCATCAGCGAGACGGCGTTCGCGCAGCGAATCCTGGCCGATCTCGCGCTGATCACCTCGTTCAACGCCGTGCAGGAGCGCGAGCGCGAGCAGCCCAGCGGCTCTGCAACGCCCAGCGAGCCGCGCAGTGGGCCGGTATCGCAAGAAGTTCTCACTTCCATCTACATCAGCACACCCGGCTTGACCTCGGACAAACTCAAAGCGACGCTCGAATTCGCCTGGGACCGGCTGTGCCGGCAACGCCAGCACAAGGTGATCTTCGCCTACGACGAGGCGCCGAGCCTCTCCGATCACGCCGAGAAAGAGCAGTTCCCGTTATCGGTGCTGCTCGACGTCTTCCAGGCAATCCAGAAGAAAGGCATCCCGTTCATGCTGGTCCTTACCGGCCCGCCGACGCTCTTTCCCAAGCTCGTCGACGCGCGCACCTACTCGGAGCGCATGTTCTGCATAGTGACCCTCACCAAGCTCAACGACGGCGAGAGCCGCGAGGCGATACCCGTGCCGAGCGATCTCACCGGACGCTCCCATCTCCGGATCGAGAAGTTTCATCGTCAGACCAATGAGCCCTCCACCGAACTTATGCAGCGTGCCTAGCGCGCCCGAACTCGCGGGCCCCACCCGCTACGCAATCGCCATCGCCCGCTTCTACGAAGACCTCGCGCAGCGCCTGCTCGCCGGCGCCCAGGCCGCCTTCGTCGAGGCCGGCGCGGGGGAGGCCGACGTCTTCGACGTCCCCGGCGCCTTCGAGCTGCCGCTCGCCGCGTCCTACCTCGCGCGCAGTGGGCGCTACGCCGGCGTCGCCTGCCTCGGCGCCGTCATCCGCGGCGAGACCGACCACTACGACTTCGTCTGCTCGGAGGCCGCCAACGGCATCCAGCGCGTCCAGCTCGACACCGGCGTGCCCTGCGCCTTCGGCGTCCTCACCTGCACGAGCATGGAGCAAGCGCTCGCGCGCGCCGGCGGCGGCAAGCGCGACCAGGGTCGCCACGCCGCCGAGGCCGTGCTGCGGATGGCCGCGCTGCGCGATGAGCTGCGACCCGCCGCGACGAGTAGCTGAGTTACCCATCCGGACCCCCGAGGGGTCCAATCCAAAAAACGTCTACACTGCGAGCCGCTATGGCCAAGGTATGCCACAGCTGCGGCAAGGGCCCCGCGTTCGGGCAGAGTCGCAGCCACTCGATGGTCGCCACCAAGCGCCGCTTCGATCCGAACCTCCAGCGCGTGCGGATCATCGTCGGCAAGGCGCCGCGCCGGGTCTACGTCTGCACACGCTGCTTGAAAGCGGGTAAGGTCGTAAAGGCGCTCTAAGGCCACGGTCGTCAGCGCCGCCGGGCTGACAGGGATGATGCAGACCGCCGTGACCGACACCAACCTGCTGCGCTTCCGAGCCGCCGTCGCCGGCGCCCTCGCCCACCTCGAGTCCCGCCGCCAAGAGGTCAACGACCTCAACGTCTTCCCCGTCGCCGACGGCGACACCGGCGACAACATGGTGCTCACCCTGCGCGCCGTGCTCGCCGAGCTCGACCGCCTCCAGGGCTCCGACACCACCCGCACCGTCGACGAGATCGGCCGCGAGGAGATCGTCCAGTCCGTCGCCCGCGCCGCTCTGCTCGGCGCGCGCGGGAACTCCGGCGTGATCCTCTCCCAGCTGATCCGCGGCGCCGCCGAGGAGCTCGTCGCGCGACCCGGCGAGCTGATCGACGCCAACGTCATCGCCGCCGCCCTCGCCAACGCCGCCGCGCGCGCCTACGGCTCCGTGCGCAACCCCGCCGAGGGCACCATCCTCACCGTCGCCCGCGAGATGGCCCAGCGCATCGCCGCCGACGTGGAGCGCGAGCCCGACGCCGCCGAGCTGCCCCCCGACACCACCCCCGAAACCCAGGACCGCGCGATCGCCGCCGCGCTCGCCCGCGCCGTCGACGCCGGGCAGGAATCGGTCAAGCGCGGCCCCGAGCTGCTCGCCGCGCTGCGCGACGCCGACGTCGTCGACGCCGGCGGCTACGGCCTCACGATCCTCTTCGCCGGCGTCGTCGCCGCGCTGCGCGGCGACGAGCCGCCGCCGCTCGACCACTACCAGCCCGCGCGCATCCACCACCCCGAGCACCACTCCTCCACCTACCGGTACTGCACCAACTTCGCCGTCACCGGCCACGCGCTCGAAGCCGCCCATTTCACCGCGCCGCTGGAGGCGCTCGGCGACTCCGTGCTCGTCGTCGGCGACGCGAGCACGCTCAAGGTTCACCTCCACACCGACGAGCCCGAGCGCGCCACCGCCGTCTTCGACGGCGCCGGCGAGGTCTCCCATCTCGACGTCGCCGACATGCGCCTCCAGGTCGCCGCGCGCGCCGGGCGCCTCGCCGCGGGAGACGCCGCCGGCGGCGCCGCGCCCAGCGGCAACGGCGCCGGCTCCGCCGCCAGCGCCGCTGGCGGCACCCACGGCAGCGGTACACACGCCGGCGCCCACGCCGACCCCACCGTGCGCTGCGCCGCCGTCGCCGTCGTTAGCGGCGACGGTCTCACCGCGCTGTTCGCCGAGCTCGGCGTGCACACGCTCGACGGTGGACCCACGCTAAACCCCTCCACGTACGAGCTGCTCGCCGCGATCCACGGCGTGCCCGCCGAGGAGGTCCTCGTGCTGCCCAACAGCCCCAACGTGATCATGGCCGCCGAGCGCGCCGCCGAGCTCTCCGACAAGCAGGTCCTCGTCGCGCCCGCGACCAGCCAGCAGGCCGGGCTCGCCGCCGCGCTCGCGCTCGCCCCCGACCAGCCGCTCGAGCGCAACGCCGCCGCCGTACGCGCGGCGCTCGTCGGCCTGCGCACCGGCGCCGTCGCGCCCGCCGCCCGCGCCGACGCCCGCGGGCGCTTTCAGCCCGGCGAGGCCGTCGGCTTCATCGACGACGAAGTCGTCGCCTGGGGCGAGCCGGCCGCGACCCTGCGCGCCGTCCTCGCCACGCTCGCCGACGGCGCCGAGCTGCTCAGCGTCCTCACCGGCGCCGACGCCCCGCTCCCCGACGACGCCGTCGCCGCCCTCCTCGACGGCGATCACGACGCCGAGCTCGAGCTGCGCCGCGGCGGTCAGGCCGCCTATTGGTGGCTACTCTCAGCCGAGTAGCACCGGCCGCCGCCCCGCGCGCATTCGCCACCGGCGCGCCGCTCCACCGCGCCGCACTGCGCGCTGCGCCGCTGCGCTGGCCGCGCCTCGCGCGCCTCGCGCGCCCGCTGGACGCCGGCGGCGGCCGCGGGCTGCCCGCGAAGACCGCCGCGGGCCTCGCGGCGCTGGGCGTGACGAGCGTCGGCGACCTGCTCGAGCACCTCCCGCGCGAGCGCCGCGCCGCGCGCACCGTCGCCGAGCTGGGGCCCGGCGAGCAGGCCACGATCGCCGTCGAGGTCCGCGCGATCACGCGCCGTGCGGTGCGCCGCCGCGGCATGCGCCCGCTCGTCGAGGCGACCGTCTTCGACGCCACCGGCACGCTGCGCGCGACGTTCTTCAACCAGCCCTGGCTCGTCGACCGCTACACCCCCGGCACGCGCCTGCTGCTGCACGGCAAGGCCGCGCGCGGCGGCGCCTTCAGCGTCGCCTACCACGCGCTCGGGGGCGAGCTGGGCGCCGAGCAAGGGCCGGCGGGGGTCGCGCACTACCCCGCGGCGGAGGGCGTCAGCTCGACGCAGATCGCGGCGCTCGTGCGCGAGCATCGCGCCGCGCTCGCGGACATCGCGGAGCCGCTGCCCGGCGCGCTGCGCGCCGCCGAGCGCCTCTGTGACCGCGCGGGCGCGCTCGCCGCGATGCACTTCCCGCGCGACGAGCGCCAGGCCGAGGAGGCGCGCCGGCGCCTCGCGTTCGAGGAGCTGCTGCTGGCGCAGCTCACCGTGCTGCGCCGCCGCGCGCTGCGCGGCTCGGGCAGGGCCGTCGCGCTCGCGCAGGGCGCGGAGGGCGCGGAGGGGGTGGCGGGGGCGGCCGGGGGCGCCACGGGGACGCGGGACCAGGACGGGCTGACCGCGCGCTGGCTTGCGGGACTCCCGTTCGCGCTGACCGCGGCGCAGCGCGCGGCGATGGACGCGATCGACGCGGACCTCGCGCGCGCGAGCCCGATGCAGCGGCTGCTGATGGGCGAGGTCGGCTCGGGCAAGACCGTCGTCGCGCTCTACGCGCTGCTGCGCGCGGTCGAGTGCGGGATGCAGGGCCTGCTGATGGCGCCGACGGAGACGCTCGCCGAACAGCACTTCGCGACGCTGCAGACGCTCGTCCCCGAGGCGCTGCTGGCGAGCGCGCTGCTGAGCGGCTCGACCCCGGCGTCGCGCCGCGCGGACACGCTCGGCAAGCTCGCCTCGGGCGAGCTCGCGCTGATCGTCGGCACGCACGCGCTGATCGAGTCCGACGTCGAGTTCGCGCGCCTCGCGGTCGCGGTCGTCGACGAGCAGCACCGCTTCGGCGTGCGCCAGCGCGCGGCGCTCGACCGCAAAGGGCCGCCGCTGGCTGCGGGCGATCTGGCGCTGCGTGGGGAGGTTGGTGCGGTGCCGGGTGGCGAGGTCGGTGCGGCGCCGGGCGGGGGCGACGACGCGGCGCCCCGCGCGCGCCTGGCCCCGCACGTGCTGCACATGACGGCGACGCCGATTCCGCGCACGCTGGCGCTGACGGCGTACGGCGACCTCGACGTGACGCGCCTGCGCGAGCTGCCGCGCGGGCGCCAGCCGATCGCGACGCACGTCGCGGCGAGCGAGGCGGAGCGCGCGCGCGCGTACGAGCGCATCCGCGAAGAGCTGCGCGCGGGGCGCCAGGCGTACGTGGTCTGCCCGCTCGTCGAGGAGTCCGACCGAAGCCGGGAGACGCTCGCCTCCGGCGAGCATCCCCGTTTCGGCCAGCTGCAGGCGCGGGCCGCGACGGCGGAGTTCGAGCGCCTGCGCGCGGGCGAGCTGAAGGGGTTCGAGATCGAGTTGATGCACGGACAACTGCCCCCCCGCGAGAAGCAGCGCGCGATGGCGCGCTTCGCGTCGGGTGCCGCGGACGTGCTCGTCGCGACGACCGTGATCGAGGTCGGCGTGGACGTGCCGAACGCGACGGTGATGCTCGTCGAGAACGCCGAGCGCTACGGGATCTCGCAGCTGCACCAGCTGCGCGGACGCATCGGCCGCGGCGAGCACCCCTCGCTGTGCCTACTGTTCGGGGCGCGCGAGTCGCCGCGGCTGCGCGCGCTCGCGGAGCACCGCGACGGCTTCGCGCTCGCCGAGATCGACCTGGAGCTGCGCGGCGAGGGCGAGCTCGCGGGGGTGCGCCAGAGCGGTCAGGCCGAGCCGCGCGTCGCGCGCCTGCCGCAGGACGCGGAGCTGCTCGAGCGCGCCCACGACTGGGCGCAGCGACTGCTCGCAGTGGACCCCGCGCTCGTGGCGCCGGAGCACGCGCTGTTGCACGACGCGCTGGAGCGCACGTTCGGCGCGCAGGCGAGCGAGCCGATCCCCGGGTGAGGGTGATCGCCGGCATTTACGGGGGGCGGCGCCTGCGCGCGCCGGCTGGTCGCGCGACGCGGCCGACCTCCGAGCGGGTGCGCGAGGCGCTGTTCGCGACGCTCGGCGAGCTGCACGGCGCGGTCGTCCTGGACCTCTTCGCGGGCACCGGCGCGCTCGCGATCGAGGCGCTCTCGCGCGGCGCCGCGCGCGCGGTCCTCGTCGAGCGCGACGCCCGCGCGCTGGCCGCGCTGCGCGCGAATCTCGCGGCGCTCGGCATCGCCCCGCCCGCCGCCGAGGTGCGCCGCGGGGAGGCGCTGCGCGCCCTGCGCACCGCACGCGAGCGCGCGGAGACATACGATCTTCTCTTCGTCGATCCGCCCTACAGCCATGCGGGTGTGCTGGGACGCGAGTTGGCCGCGGCGCTACCGCCGTTGCTCGCGCCGCGGGCGCGCGTGGTCGTGGAGAGCGATCGGCGCTCCGAGCCGCTCGATCTCGGCCTCACGGTCGAGCTGCAACGGCGCTACGGCGACACCGTGATCACCATCCACCGCCAACCATGACCCCCGACAAGTCCATCGCCGTCTGCCCGGGCTCCTACGACCCGATCACCAACGGCCACCTCGACGTGATCCGCCGCACGGCGGCGCTCTACGAGGAAGTCGTCGTGGCGGTCGTCAACCGCTCGGTGCGCAAGAGCCCGACGCTGTTCGCGATCGAGGAGCGCGTCGCGTTCATCGAGGGCGCGACCGTGGACCTGCCCGGGGTGCGGGTCGAGCCCTTCAACACGCTGATCGTCGAGCTCGCGCGGCGCGTCGGCGCGAAGTCGATCGTCAAGGGGCTGCGCGCGATCTCGGACTTCGAGTACGAGTTGGAGATGCACCAGCTCAACAGTCGCCAGGACCCCGAGATCGAGTCGGTTTACCTGATGGCCAACCCGCAGTACAGTTTCCTGTCATCGAGCGGCGTCAAGGAGCTCGCGACGTTCGGTGGCAGGATCGACGATCTGGTGCCGCCCGACGTCGCCCGGCGGTTGCAGGAAGAGCTCGCGCGCTGACGAATCTTGGGATCGGAGACTTGAGGTAGCCCTATGGATGTCCTGGTATTGATCGACAAGCTTGACGACTTGGTGCACAACGCCAAGTCCGTGCCCATGACCGACCAGGTCCGGGTCGACAAGGAGGAGATCTACGACATCCTCGACCAGATGCGCGCGACGATCCCCGAGGAGATCAAGCAGGCGCGCTGGATCGTCAAGGAGCGCCAGGAGATGCTCGCCGAGGCCAAGAAGGAGGCCGAGCGCATCGTCAAGGAGGCGCGCGAGCGCCAGGAGACGCTCGTCGGCGACGAGGAGGTCACAAAGCAGGCCGAGCGCGCCGCCGAGGACATCGTCGAGGATGCACGCGCACGCGAGCGCGAGATCAGGCTTGGCGCCGAGGACTATGCGGATGAGATCCTCGGCACGCTGGAGGTCAACCTTTCGAAGTTCATCGCCGCCGTGCAGCGCGGACGCGAGCGCCTGCAGGGCAAGGACGAGCCCGCCGAGGTCGGCTAGCGCTTCGCTCGAACGCGTCGAAGCTCGTTTCTTTGGGTAGGGTCAGCGGGTGAGCGCATC
>DATHPS010000016.1:0-2261 GCA_035483545.1 Solirubrobacteraceae bacterium
CGAAGAAGCCAGCCTCGGTGTCGCTGTCGCCGATCGTCATCAGCATCAGCGAGCGCAGGTTCTCGGGTTTCATCGAGGCGACCTCGAAACCGAGCTGCTCGGCCGCGGCGAATGCGGACCCCGAGTCGCCGATCATCGAAGAGACCATCATCGTCGCGACGAGCCGCGCGAAGCCGGGCGGCAGCTCCTTGGCCAAGCCGAAGTCGAGGAGGCCGATCCGGCCGTCGGGCAGGATCAGCAGGTTCCCGGGGTGTGGATCGCCATGGAAGAAGCCCTGCTCGAAGATCATCGTGCCGTACAGCGCGCCGATCTTGCGCGCGATCTCGGCGAGCTTGTGGCCAGCCGCTACCAGCTCCTTCGTGCGCGCGACCTGGATGCCCTCCAGGTACTCGAGCACGATCACGTTGTCGCCGCACAGCTCCGGATGGACCCGCGGGACGACCACGAAGGGGATGTCGGTGAGGCTCTCCGCGAGCCGCTCGGTCGAGCGCGCCTCGCGCGGGAAGTCGAGCTCCAGCTGGATGAAACGCGTCGTCTCGGTGACGAGCGCCCGCAGGTCGATGCGCCGCTGCACGAGCATGACGATCCCGATGACGCGGCGCAGCATGCCGAGGTCGAGCGGGATGATCCTCGGGATCTCGGGATAACGAATCTTCAGGACGACCTGGCTGCCGTCGCGCAGCGTCGCGCGGTGCACCTGCGCCAACGAAGCGGCGGCGAGGGCCCGGCGGTCGATTGTCGCGAAGACCTCGTCGAGCGGGCGGCCGAGGTCGCGCTCGACGAGCGGCCGCAGCGTCTCGAAGGGTCGCGGCGGCACCGCATCGTGGAACTGGCTCAGTTCCTCGATGAAGGGCGCCGGGAAGAAGTCGGCCCGTGCGCCCTGGATCTGGGCGGCCTTCGTGAAGGCGCCGGCCAGCAAGAGCGCGACGCGCTTGATCTCGCGGGCCGCGGCGCGGTGCGCGCGCTGCCAGTCGGCGTCGGTCGTCGGCCACAGAGCGGTGCGATCGCGCGCCAGGAGCAGCAGGTAGCGGGGCAGAACGCGCACGATCGCGAGCGCCACGCGCAGGACTCGGACGACTCGGAAGTGCCGGATCACGAAGCTGCAGCGCGCCTTTGCTATCGAAGTAGAGATGGAGGGTGCGCCTCGCTTGAGGCGATCGTGGGCACGATGTTATTGTGACCGGTCACTCGGTCATTCTCAACACTGCGCTCGCCCAGAGGATCCCGCCATGACGTCTCTTGCCTGGCAGCGTTCGGCGCCCTCTCCCGACCGGTCGTCACCCCTTCCTTCTTCTAACGGCTCCGGTGACTTCGACCTGTTCCTGCCGCTGCGCAGCGCCGGCTCGCTCGAGAACCCCTACCCGATTTACTCCGTGATCCGCACCGTGCGGCCCGTGCTCGAGGTGCCGGTGCCGAACTACTCCGGCCCCGGCATGTGGATGCTCACGCGCTACCGCGACGTCCACTCGGTGGTGCGCGACCCGCGCTTCTCGGTCGAGCGCTTGCGCGCGCCGCTCATGCGCGACAACCTCGACCGCATGCCGGAGTTCCTGCGCCAGAGTGCGACTGGCATGCGCTCGATGCTGACCATGGACCCGCCCGACCACACGCGCGTCCGCAAGCTCGTCAACAAAGCCTTCACGCCCAAGCGCATCGCCGCGCTGCGCGGCCACATCGAGTCGATCGTCCGCGAGCTCGCCGACGAAGCGCAGGCCAAGGGAACCTTCGACCTGATTCACGACGTCGCCGAGCCGCTCCCGGCGATCGTGATCGCTGAGCTGCTCGGCGTCCCGGTCGAGGACCACCGCCAGTTCCGTCAGTGGTCGAGCGCGATGATCAACGGCTTCGCGTCGCCGAGCGCGGAGGCCCGCGCGACCGGCACCGAGGCGGCCCGCCAGATCTTCGACTACCTCGCCGACATCATCGCCGCCCGCCGCCGCGCCCCGCGCGAGGACCTGATCAGCGCGATGATCGCGGCCCAGGAGGAGCGCGACGCGCTCACCGACGCCGAGCTGCTCGCGACCGGCAACCTGCTGCTGCTCGCCGGCCACGAGACGACGACGAACCTGATCGGCAACGGCACGCTCGCCTTGCTGCGCGAGCCCGATCAGTGGAAGCGGCTCTGCAACGAGCGCGCGCTGCTCCCGACCGCGATCGAAGAGCTGCTCCGCTACGACGGGCCCGTGCAGGCGACGGTGCGCGTCGCGCTCGAAGACGTCGCGCTCGACGACCATGTGATCCCGGAGGGCGCACTCGTGCTG
>DATHPS010000017.1:0-25868 GCA_035483545.1 Solirubrobacteraceae bacterium
CGACCGGCCGCAGCCCGTTCATCGCCGCGCCGACCCCGGCGGCGACGATCGTGTTCTCGGAGATCGGCGTGTCGCGCACGCGGCGCTCGCCGAACTCGTCGAGCAGCCCGTCGGTCACCTTAAAAGCGACGCGGAAGACGCCGACGTCCTCGCCCATGACGAAGACCGACTCGTCGCGGCGCATCTCCTCGGCCATCGCGTCGAGCAGCGCCTCTCGCATCCGCAGCTCGGCCATCAGTCTTCGCGCTCCTCGGTGCCGTCGACCTCGCGGGCCGCGGGCGGCTCGCCGATCTCGGCGCCGGCGGACGTCGCCGCGCCGCGACCCCCGGGCTCGCCCGGGACGCCGCCGGTCCGCGAGGCGCCGTCGTCCTGCGCATCGCCCTCGACCGCCGGGTTCGGCCGCTCGCCCTCCTCCTCGACCTCCGCGTACGCCGCCCCGGCCTCGGCCAGCTCGCGCGCCCGCTCCGGCATCGCCGCCTCGTGCTCGCCGCGGTGCGGGTCGGGGCTGCGCTCGTCGACCGCGTACCAGCCGCCTGGGTAGTCGGTGAGCGCGTAGAGGCTCTCGTACATCGTGTCGAGCGCCGGTTCCGGCGAGCCGTCGGCGAACTCGACCGCAGCGAGCACCGCCGCCTCGGCCGCGTCGCGCGCCTGTCCGACCTCGCGCTCGCCCAGCACCCCCGCCTCGACGCAGCGCCGGCCGAAGCTCTCGATCGGGTCTTTCTCGCGCCACTCCTCGACCTCCTCGCGCTCGCGGTACACCTCGGGGTCGGCGGCGGAGTGGCCGCGGTAGCGGTAGGTGACGACCTCGATCAGCGTCGGCCGTTCCTCCTCGCGCGCTGTCGCCAGCCCCGCCGCGACCGCCTCGCGCACCGCGACCACGTCCATGCCGTCGATCCGCGTCCCCGGCACGCCGTAGCCCTCGGCCTTCTTCGAGAGGTCGGTCTGGGCGGAGTGCCGCTCGATCGCCGTCCCCATCCCGTAGAGGTTGTTCTCGACCAGGAAGAGGACCGGTAGCGTCCACAGCGCCGCCAGGTTCATCGTCTCGCCGAAGTTGCCGGTGTTGGAGGCGCCGTCGCCGAACATGCAGACGGTGACCGCGTCTTCGCCCTTGTACTGGGAGGCGAGCGCCAGCCCGGCGGCGATCGGCAGGTTGCCGCCGACGATCCCGTAGCCGCCCATGAAGCGGCGCGCGAAATCGAACATGTGCATCGAGCCGCCGCGTCCTCCCGAGCAGCCGTCGCGCTTCCCGAAGAGCTCGGCCATCACATTCTCCGGCGGCGTCCCGCGCACGAGCGCGTTGCCGTGCGAGCGGTACGTCGAGATCAGGTAGTCGCTCGCGCGCAGCGCCCGCGCGCTGCCGACGATCGTGGCCTCCTCGCCGATCGCGAGGTGCAGGAAGCCGCCGACCTTCGCCCGCGCGTACATCTCGCCCGCGCGCTCCTCGAAGCGGCGGATCAGCGTCATCGTCGCCAGCCACTCGCGCGCGGTCTCGGGCTCGGGCAACGTGGCGCGCGCGGGCTCGGGCTCGGGCAACGTGGTGGGCGCGGCGTCGGGCTCGGGCAACGTGGCGCGCGCGGTCTCGGGCTCGGGCAACGTGGCGGGCGCGGCGTCGGGCTCCGGCAGGTCGGCCATCAGTGCTCCACGGTAGCCCAGCGCGCGATGAACTCCTCGGCGTCGAGCTGGGAGAGGTCGGCGCGCACGGCGCGCGCGCGCTTCGCGGCCTCCAGCGGCGGGCAGTCCCAGAACAGCACGACCTCGCCGCCGTCGACCTCGACGACCTCGATGTGGTCGACCCGCGCGGGGTCCGCGAGCAGCGCCGGCGCCCATCCGCGGCGCTTGACGATCAGGCGGTACGCGCGGTTGGCTCTCATCGCGGTCCGCGGTCCGCCGCCGCCGCCCGCGCGGCCGTGGAGACAGGTTGCAGTTGCTCTAAATGTCCAGCGGCATCGGCGAGCGCGCGCTCGCCGACGAACACGTGCGCATCGATGCGAACCGCGGGGATCTCGGTGACACCGGCGCGGGCGGCCGCTGCGGTCGCGGCGCGCAGCTGCGCGCGGACCGACGCGAGCTCGGCGCCCTTCAGCACGGCGGCGGGATGCATCTCGCACGCGGCGGCCGCGATCAGCACGTTGTCGGGCTCCGCGAGCGAGCGCCCGCCGGCGAACGCCTGCCGGAACGCGGCCTGCGCGAACGGCACGGTACGGCCGATCGACTTCGCGTAGGTCGCGGTGCGCATCGCGAGGGCGCTGTCGAATGGGAAGTCCGCGGGCCAGCGCAGCAGCTGCAGACCGAGCGCGCGCGCGCGCCGCGCGGTCTCGGCGCGGAATACCTCGGCCTCGGTCTCGCAGCGAAACGCGGGCTCCGCGCCGGGCAGCTCCTCGGCCAGCACCGGCTGCCACTCGATCGGGCCCGGTAGCGCGTGCAGGATTCGCTCCGCCGCGAGGTACGCCAGGGGGCTCGCGAGGTCGAAGTAGAAGGCCGCGTCCATCGGTGCGACAGAGCCTAACTCGACGATCGCTCGTCAAGGGGAGATCGCAACGCCGGCTTCGCGCGCCGATGAAGCATTCAATTTTTGGAGATGTTTATTATAGAAAATAGTTCCAGCCTGAAAAGAACTCTAAAAAACAAACACAAAGTTCGCGCTCGGCAAGCCGCGGATCAGCCAGCGGTCGGCGGTGTGCTCGGCTTCGGCGGTGGATCGGCCAGCTGTGGGCGGTGTGCTCGGCTTCGGCGGTGGATCGGGCAGCTGTGGGCGGTGTGCTCGGCTTCGGCGGTGGATCAGCCGGCTGTGGACGGCATGCTCGGCTCGGTGGCAGATTAGTGGGCGCCCGGCGGCGCGCCCGTTTTCAGCCGTGGATCAGCCAGCCGTCGGCGGCGCGCCCGGCCTCCATCACGGCCTCCGAGAGCGTCGGGTGGCCGTGCACGATGCGCGCGACCTCCGCGAAGCCGCCCTCCAGCGCGCGCACGTTGACGAGCTCCTGAATCAGCTCCGTCGCGCGCGCGCCGACGATGTGCCCGCCGAGCAGCTCGCCGTACTTCGACTCGCCGACGAGCTTCACCAGGCCGCTGCGGTCGCCGTAGACGATCCCGCCGCCGACCGCGCCGTAGGGGACCTTGCCGACGACCACGTCGTGGCCCTCCGCGCGCGCCTGCTCCTCGGTCAGCCCGAACGAGCCGACGTTCGGCGTGCAGAACGTCGCGCGCGGGATGTCGAGATACGCGAGCGGGTGCGTCGCCAGACCCGCCGAGTCCTCGACCGCGATGATGCCCTCGTCGGAGGCCTTGTGCGCGAGCGCCGGGCCCGGCACGAGGTCGCCGATCGCGTACACGCCGGGCGCGCTCGTGCGCAGCGCGCCGTCGACCCGGATGAGGCCGCTGCCGGCCCCGCCGCTGCCCGTCCCGCCGCTGCCGGCGCCCGTCCCGCCGCTGCCGGCGCGCGTCCCGCCGCTGCCGGCGCCTGCCCCGGACGCGGTGTCGAGCTCCACGCCCGCCTCCGCGAGGCCGAGCGCGTCCACGTCCGCGCCGCGCCCCGTCGCGATCACGAGGTAGTCGACCGTCGCCGACTCCTCGCCGTAGCCGAAGGAGACCCCGGCCTCGCTTGCCTGCACGCCCTCGATCGCGGTGCCCGTGAAGATCTTGATGCCCTGGCGCCCCAGGCCGCGCGCGACCAGGCGCGAGACGTCCGCGTCCTCCGTGGGGAGCACGCGGTCGAGCATCTCGAACAGCAGCACCTCGCTGCCGAGCCGGGCGAAGCCCGACGCGATCTCCGCGCCCGACGCGCCCGCGCCGACGACCGCGAGTCGCGCCGGTAGCTCCGGGAGCGCCCACGCCTGCTCGGTCCCGAGCACGCGACCCCCGAGCTGTACCCCCGGGATCGAACGCCCGACCGAGCCCGTCGCGAGAATCACCGTCGCCGCCTCGAGCTCCTCGCCGCCGACCCGCACCTTGACCGTGGTGTGCCCGCCGCTGCCGTTGCCGCTGCTCGCGTTGCCCGCTCCCGCGCCGCCGTCGCGGGGTGCAGTCGCCGGCGCCAGCATCGCCTCCCCCGCGATCACCTCGATCCCGCCTTTCTTGAAGAGCCCGCCCACGCCGCTCGTGAGCGTCTCCACGACCTTCGCGCGCCGCGCCTGCACCGCCGGGTAGTCGACCTCGACGCCCGACACCGCGAGGCCGTACTCGCCCGCGTCGCGGATCTCGGTGAGCAGGTCCGCCGAGCGCAGCACCGCCTTCGCCGGGATGCATGCGTAGTTCAGGCAGCGCCCCCCGAGCTTGTCGCGCTCGATCACCGCCGTCTTGCGCCCTAGCTGCGCCGCGCGGATCGCCGCGACGTACCCGCCCGGCCCCGCGCCGATCACGATGCAGTCGTAGGAGGAATCAGCCATTGGCGCGAGCCTATCGCAGCCGCTCGTCTCGTTCGGCGAGCTCAGGCAGCTCGGGCAGGCCGCGCGCCCCATGCGAGACCGCCGCCCCGTGAACGTCCGGTGTCGCGCCCGCCCGCTCGCCCGCCTGAATGCGTCCCATCACGCGCACGAGCTTCCAGAAGAGCCAGCCGCCGAGGCCGACGCTGAGCAGGCAGATCGCCGCCGCCGCGAGCGTCGACGCGACGACGAGCGCGAGCGAGGTCACGAGGATCTGAAACGCGAGCAGGCCCTCGAAGCCGAGCACCGCCCAATAGCGCCGCCGGTACATGCCCCACGCGAGCGCCGCCAGCACGAGCGCGAGGAACGCGCCGCCCGGGACCGAGCCGCCGTGGCGCCGCAGGTCGTGCACGCTCGCCACGCTCACCGCGACGCCGACCGTGAGCGCCGCCGCGACCGCGACCGCGATCAGCAGCGCCCGCGGGCGCTCCCCGCGCGCAAGTGGCGCGAGCGCCGCGCGCGCCAGTTCGTCACGCTCGGCCCGCGCAGCGCCCTCGGGGAGCGCCCCGCGCGCGGCGGGGGCGCCGAGGCGGGCTTCGCGCTCGGCGCGGGCGTCGCGCTCGGCGGGGGCGTCGCGATCGGGTGCCACGCGGGAGACGTTAGCCGTAGTAGCGCGCGATCAGCTGCAGCTGGCTGAAGAGGTCGTGCGCGAAGAACAGCACGACCAGCGCCGCGCCGACCGCGGGCGCGAACCGTCGCCCGCCGCGCACCGCCAACGCGATCACCGCGCCGAGCAGCGGCAGCATCGGCAACAGGTAGCGCGGCTCGCCGAACGAGTAGCCGTGTTCGATCACATCGGTGTGGTAGGAGGGGATTCCCACGACGAGCAGGATGCCGAGGGCGATCGCGGCGTAGGTGCTGAGCTCGGGCACGCGCGCCCTCAGCGCCGCGCGGCGCGCCAGCAGCTCGCGGGCGCAGAGCAGCGCGACCGCGCACGCGAGCACCAGCGCGACGCTGTCGACCCAGCCGGGGAACGTCACGTCCATCCAGCCGTAGAGCCCGACGGAGCGGTCGAACCAGATGTCCTTGTAGGTCGCGATTCCCTTGAAGTAAGGCGTCATCCCCGGCAGGCGCGGCAGATAGAGCTGCCAGACGTAGCTGAGCTCGTGAAAGAGCGACGTCGCGCTCACTTCACCGACGTTCTGCGAAGAGGTGCTCCCAAACGCCGAGTGGTTCGAGAGGTAGTTACGGAGCAGGTACAGCAGCGCCGGCACGACCCCGATGCCGGCGGCGATCGCGAACGACGGCAGCGCCCCGCGCCCGCGCGATTTCACTTCGCGCACCGCGAGTAGGAGCAGGCCAAAGAACACGCCCGCCGCGAAGCCGATGAAGTTGAGCTTCGTCATCAGTCCCGCCGCGACGAGCAGCCCCAGCGCGATCGCCAGCCGCCGCGTGAATCCGCGACGGAACGCGCGTACCAGGCACAGGAGCACCGCCGCGGAGATCGTGAACAGCAGCGTGTCGGGGTTGACGCTTCCGGACATGAACGCGAACAGTGGTTGGAGCGCGATGCAGATCGCGCCGACCGTCGCCGCCCACGGCAGGCGCGGCACCGCCTCGCGCAGGAAGAGGAAGCTCAGCAGCGCCGTCGCGGCTCCCAGGAGCGCCCCAAACAACCTCATGAGCTGAAGTTGAACGAGCATATTGCCACTTCCAATGAAATAGGGAATCGTCTGCAGCGCGTAGTACAGAGGCGGCTCCGGCGTCGCGACCCCCGCTTCGCCCGAGCCTTTGAGCGAGGCGTGCGCGTTGAGGTCGCGCGTAAGCGTGCGCTGTTCGGCGAGCGAGGAGATCGCGGGTCGGTTCGGCGAGAACCGCACTCGGTAGTAGTGGAGCCCTTCCAGGACGAGCGTCTCTTGCGGTGAATAGACTCCTTCGGCGCGGCCGTTCTTGGGCAGCGTTCCCGTTTCGGCGAGCTGGGCTACGTAGGCGAAATGGTCGACCTCGTCCCGTCCCTGAAAGGGTGGCGTAATCAGCGACCACGCCGAGGCGTTCAGGAACGCGATCAGCGCGCACATCCACGCCGCGCGCGGTACGCGCCGCAGCGCCGCGCGCGCGCCGCTCGCGGACTCGCCTCGCGCTCGCGCGACCCCTCGTGGTGCAGCGGCGCTCGACTCGGATCGGCCATCGGAGGGGGGAAGCGACGGCGGCTCTCCCTCGCGCCGCTCGCGCGCCGGCGCCTTGCTCATGGCTGCTCCCGCAGCGTGACGCGGATCGTGAGCGCTCCCACCGCGGTCATCAGCAGCGCCGCGAGCAGCGCGATCCATTTGCCACCGATGAAGTGGCCCAGTCCCATGCGCCTGGCGACTTCAACGGCGCGCGACCACCACGAGCGGTTACTGCTCGCGAGGTATTCCACGGCCATCCTGCCCTTCAGGCGCTGTGGCGCTGTCGCGGTCGCCGGCGGCGTCGCGGAGAGCGCGTTGCTCTGAAGCGCGACCGCGACGTCCCGCGGGTGTGTGAAGCGACCGAGGATGATGATCCGCTCGCTATTGGGACCGATCGCGACGCAGAGCGTCACGTGGGAGGTCGTGCGAGCGATCGGCTTGACGGGCACCGTGACGGTTGTTCCCGTCCAATCGGGTCCGCGTCTGCCTTCGGCGATGATCTGCGATCCGTGGTACAGGACCAAGCGTATGTTCGCCCCGAAGAACGCGACGAGCGAGAGACGGATCGACGACACGTCGGCCGGCAGCACTTCGTTGGCCTGGCAGACCGCGGGTTCGGCGAAGGTGGTGCCGAGTGAGGAAATCGGCGGCGGCCCGCCGCCACGGACGACGCGCGGTGGTGAGCGTGTGAGTGTGAAAGCGCCGATGAGGATCACGAGCACGATGCCCGCGGCGAGGGTGACCTTGACATAGCTCATAGCTCTCGGGCTCTCCAGGCTCTAGGTGCGCATCCCCAATCTCAGATCCAATCTCGGCGCGACGAGCCGAGGGTCGACGGGCGTGTGCGGGCCCGCGCCCGGGAGCTCGCCAGCGACTCTGTTACCTGGAGCTGTTCGCGCGGCCAATCCTACGCGCCGGATATCTGAAAGCAAGAGCGCGCGAGCTACGCGTCGAGTGAAGCGCGCAGCGCGCGTGCCGCTCGTCGCGGATCGGGTGCGCCGGCGATCGCGCGCACGACGGCCAGCCGCCGCGCCCCGGCCGCGACCACGCTCGCCGCGTTTTCCGCATGGATACCGCCGATCGCGAAGAACGGCAGTGACGCGTGCGCCGCGGCGTAGCGCACCAGCTCGAGGCCCACCGCTCTGCGCCCCGGCTTGGTCGGTGTCGCGTACACCGGCCCAACCCCGATGTAATCCACTTTCGGCAGAGTGTCTCCATCCGCTCGCAAGCGCGCGCGGGAATCGGCCGCCGCCTCGATCTGTGTCACCGCGGCGATCTCCGCGGGCGCGTGCGTGGAGAGCCCGACGAGCAGGTCCGCGCCGACGAGCGCGCGGACCTGCGCGAGGGGCATGTCGTCCTGGCCGACGTGCACGCCGTCCGCGCCGGCCGCGAGCGCGACCGCGGGCCGGTCGTTGACCACGAACAGCGCGCCGCGCCGCCGGCACAGCGCGGCGAGCTCGCGCGCGAGCGCGAGCAGCTCGTCGTCGCGCAGGCGCTTCTCGCGCAGCTGCACGATCTCGACCCCGCCCGCGATCGCCGCGGTGAGCAGCGCCCGCGGGTCGCGTCCGCCGGGTGACCCGTCGCACACCAGATACAGCCGCGCGTCGCGCAGGCGCGCGCGGCGCGCGCGGCCGAGCTCGGAGAGTCGATCGGAGCGGGCCGGCATCGCGTCTCGAGTCTCGCATGCGCCGCCGTCGAGTCCCGCGCGTGGCGTGGCTACGCTGCAAGCGATGGTGCTAATGGACCTGATCGCGCGGGCGCGTCGCGTCGCGGTGGTGGGCTTGGCGAAGAACACGGGCAAGACCGAAACGCTGGCGGCGCTGCTGCGCGAGCTGGAGGAGGCGGGCGCGACGGTGGGGGTGACGTCGGTGGGGCGCGACGGGGAGGCGCGCGACGTGATCGACCCGCACATCGCGAAGCCGCGCGTGCGGCTGTGGGCGGGGAGCGTGGTGGCGAGCGCGGACGCGCTGCTGCGCGCGAGCGGCGTCGCGTACGAGCTGCTGGAGGACACGGGCGTGCGCACGCCGCTGGGGCGGGTGCTCATCGCGCGCCTGCGCGGCGAGGGGACGGTGGAGATCGCGGGTCCGAGCGCGGCGGGGGACGTGCGCGCGGTCGCGGACGCGATGCTGGCGCGCGGCGCGGAGCTGGTGCTCGTCGATGGCGCGATCGACCGCCGCGCGGCGTCCTCGCCGGCGGTGTGCGACGCGCTGGTGATCGCGACGGGCGCGATCCTCGCGGAGCGGATCGAGGAGGTCGTGGAGCGCACGCGCGACGCGGTGGATCTGGCGCGGCTGCCGGTGCTGGCCGATCCGCGTGTGCGCGCGCTCGCGGCGCCAGGCGCGAGCAGCGTGTTGATCGCCGACGAGGGGGGATGCGCGATCGGACTGCACCCCCAGTTCGCGCTGACGGCCACCGCGGAGGACGTCGCGGGGCTGCTGCGGGCGAATCCGGGCGCGAGCCACCTCGTCGTGAGGGGCGCGCTGTGCGAGCCGTTCCTGGGGGCGCTGGCGGCCGCGGCGCGCGGGCGTGGGCGCGAGTGCGGGCTGACGGTGGTCGTCGAGGACGCGACGAAGGTCTTCCTCGCGGACCGCGGACCGCGGTGGTATCGGCGCGCGGGCCTCGCGATCGAGGCGCTCGCGTCGATCGACCTGCGCGCGATCACGGTGAATCCGGTCGCGCCGCGCTCGCACAGCTTCGACTCGGCGCGGCTGCGCGAGCTGATCGAGGCGGCGGCGCCGGGGGTGCCGGTGCTCGACGTGCGCGACGCGGTGGGCAGTGTGGCGGTGGCTCGGTGAGGGCGCTCGAGGTCGACGTCGCGGTGGTCGGCGGCGGGATCATCGGCCTCGCGGTGGCGTGGCGCGCGCGCGAGCGCGGCCTCGCGGTGGTCGTGCTCGAGCGCGGCGCGGTGGGGGAGGACTGCGCGTGCGGCGTGGCGGCGGGGATGCTCGCGCCGGTCGCGGAGGCGGAGTTCGGCGAAGCGGGGCGGCGCGTGCTGGAGTTGGGGCTGCGCTCGGCGCGGATGTGGCCGGGTTTCGCGGCGGAGCTGGAGGTGGCGGGGGCGCAGCCGGCGGCGTCATCGAAGCGACCGGGGGTCTCGGCGGATGGGTCCGCGGCGAGTCCGAAGGTGGCGGCCGCGACGGGCGTGGGCCTGCGCGGCGGCGGCGCGCTGCTCGTGGCGCGCGACGAGGACGAGGCGCGCACACTCGAACGTCAGCGCGCGCTGCGCGAGTCGCTCGGCCTGAGCGTGACGCGTCTGCGGGCGAGCGCGGCGCGCGAGCTCGAGCCGGCGCTCGCGCCGACGGTGCGCCTCGCGCTCGAGGCGCGCGACGACCGCAGCGTCGATCCGCGCCGCGTGCTCGTCGCGCTGCGCGACGCGTGTGAGCGCGCGGGGGTGCAGGTGCGCGAGCGCGCGCGTGTTGCCGCTGTCGAGATCGCGGACGCGCAGGCCGGCGCAAACGCGCGCGTGACGGGCGTCGCGCTCGCGGGCGGCGCGCGCGTGCGGGCGGCGCATGTCGTGCTCGCGGCGGGCGCGTGGACGGGCGAGATCGCGGGGCTGCCCGCGCCCGCGCGCGTGCCGGTGCGCCCGGTGAAGGGCCAGATTCTGCGTCTGCGCGACCCGCAGGGTGCGGGGCTGTTGGAGCGAGTGCTGCGCTTCGAGGGCGGCTACGTGGTGCCGCGCGGCGACGGGCGCTACGTGCTCGGCGCGACCGTGGAGGAGCGCGGCTTCGAGCGCGAGCCGACGGTGCGCGGCGTGTACGAGCTGCTGCGCGAGGCGCGCGAGCTCGTGCCGGGGATCCTCGAGTTGCAGATCGAGGAGCTCGCGGTCGGCTTTCGCCCGGCGACGCCGGACAACGTCCCGGCGATCGGCCGCGGCGCGCTGCGGGGGCTGCTGTGGGCGACGGGCCATCACCGCAACGGCATCCTGCTCGCGCCGCTCACGGCGGAGCTGATCGCGGATGCGCTCGGCGAGCGCGGTTGTGACGGCGAGCGCGGAGGCGGTGGCGAGGGCGAGCGCGGTGGCGAGAGCGCGAGCGATCTCCGCGGGCTGCTCGCGGCGTGCGACCCGCTGCGCTTCGCGACCGCCGGCGCCGCCGGTACCAGCGCCGGTGCCGCCGGTGTCGCGACCGCGAGTCGATCGACGGCCCCAGCGGGGGTGCGCTCGTGATCGTGCTCAACGGGCGGCCCTCCGAGCTGTGCGCGGGGGCGACGGTCGCGGCGGTGCTCGCCGAGCTCGACCTCGACCGTGATGCGCGCGGTGTCGCGGTCGCGGTGGACGGCGAGGTCGTGCCGCGCGCGACGTGGGAGACGTTCGCGCTGCGCGAGGGCGCGCGCGTCGAGGTGCTCACGGCGATGCAGGGAGGATGATCGCTCCCGCCTGACGGCGTCCGCCGTTTGTAACGTGGTGGGTAGCGTGGTGGGTAGCGAGGCCAGTGTGGCGACAGAGACGCGACAGCTAACGACAGACAGCGATGAGCTCGTGATCGCGGGGCGCGTGCTGCGCTCGCGGTTGCTGCTCGGCACGGGCGGCTTCCCCTCCCTGGAGCTGATGGCGGGCGCGATCGCGGCGAGCGGCAGCGAGCTCGTGACGGTCGCGCTGCGGCGCATCGATCCGTCGGCGCGCGGCTCGCTGATCGACATCCTCGTGGGCGCGGGCGTCGAGCTGCTGCCGAATACGGCCGGTTGCCACACCGCGCGCGACGCGGTGCTCACGGCGAAGCTCGCGCGCGAGGCTTTTGCGACGGACTGGATCAAGCTGGAGGTGATCGGCGACGAGGACACGCTGCTGCCGGATGCGCCGGAGTTGCTGCGCGCGGCGGAGGAGCTCGTCGACGAGGGCTTCACGGTGCTGCCATACACGAGCGATGACCCGGTCCTCGCGCGCCGTCTGCAGGACATCGGTTGCGCGGCGGTGATGCCGCTCGGCTCGCCGATCGGCAGCGGCATGGGGATCCGCAACCCCTACAACATCGCGCTCATCCGCGAGGCGGTGCGGGTGCCGGTCGTGCTCGATGCGGGCATCGGCACCGCCTCGGACGCGGCGCTCGCGATGGAGCTCGGCTGCGACGCGGTGATGGCCGCGTCCGCGATCGCGCGCGCCGCGGATCCGGTGCGGATGGCGCGCGCGATGCGCGCCGCGGTCGAGGGTGGGCGTCTCGCGCGCGGCGCGGGGCGGATTCCGCGGCGGCTCTACGCCACCGCCTCGACGCCCGATGACGGGCGCGCCGAGTTCCCTACTTGACGACTTCGATCGTCCCGTTCATCGTCGCGGGGTGGATCGTGCACTCGTAGTGGATGATCCCGGGCTTGGTCATCTTGAATTCGACGGCCTTGCCTTCGCCGAAGTCTTTCGAGGCGAAGTGCAGCGGGCCGCTCTCGCTCGTGACGTTGTGTTCGACGGGGTCGTAGTTGGTCCACTTGAGCGTGCTGCCGACCTTGACGCGGATCGTGTCGGGGTCGATCGCGATGTTGCGGTAGGCGATCGGCACGACCCCGCTTTGGACCGGCGCCGAGGACGAAGGCGCGGCGTATTTCGGGGTCGTGTTGTATTTGAGGCCGCTGCTTGCGGCGGTCTTCGTCGTCGCGGCGGTGGAGCTGGTGGAGCTGCTCGTTTCGCTCGACCCGCAGCCCGCGACGAGCGCGATCGTCGCGCACAGCGCGAGCACCGACGGCGCGCTTCTCCTCCAAGCTCTCTGCATCGCGCCAGCCTAGCCTAGACTGGCCGTCTCATGACGCGCCCCACAGCTCCCGATCCGGATCCGGCGACGGCTTCGCCTGCGACGCCGCGCCACTACCTCAGCGGAGCCGAGCTCGGCACGGACGAGCTCATCGCGCTGCTCGCGCGCGCCGCGGAGTTGAAGGCTGCGCCGCTCTCCAGCAACGCGCTGGCGGGGCGCAGCGTCGCGCTGCTCTTCGAGCATCCCTCGACGCGCACGCGACTCTCCTTCGAGGCGGGCATCCACGAGCTCGATGGCCATCCGCTGCTGCTGCGCCCCGACGATCTGCAGCTCGCGCGCGGAGAGTCGCTGCGGGACACCGCGTATGTCTTCTCGCGTCACGTCGCGGCGCTCGGCGTGCGCACGGGGCCCGACGCGATGCTCGCGGAGCTCGCGCGGTACTCCTCGATACCGGTCTTCAACATGCTCACGACTCTGCACCACCCGTGCCAGGCGCTCGCGGATCTGCTGACGGTGCGGGAGGTGTTCGGCGCGCTCGCCGGACTGCGCCTCGCGTATGTCGGCGACGGCAACAACGTGGCGCGCTCGCTGGCGGTCCTCGGCGCCCGCGCGGGCGCCGAGGTCGCGGTCGCCTCGCCGCGCGGCTACGCGCTGACGATCGACGAGCATCCCGAGCTCACGCTGAGCGCGCAGGAGCGCGCGCGGATCACGCTTCACGAGGACCCGCGCGTCGCGGCTGAGGGCGCGCATGCGCTGTACACCGACGTGTGGGTCTCGATGAACGACGCCCCCGACACCGCGTCCGAGCGCCGCGCGGCGCTCGCGCCCTACCGACTCGACGACGCGCTGCTCGACCGTGCGGCCCCCGGCGCGATCGCCCTGCACTGCCTCCCCGCGCACCCCGGTGAGGAGATCACCGCCGAGGTCCTCTACGGCCCGCGCCAGCGCATCTGGGAGCAGGCCGAGAACCGCCGCCACGCGCAGAAGGCGCTGCTCGAGCTGCTCGTGGGCGCGGGCGAGACCTCGCGCGATCGCTCCGGGGACACATGAGCTCCCTCGAGAGCGAGTCCGCGGTAGCGCTTGCGGAGGGCGCGTCGGCGGCGCCCGCTGCGCCGGCAGCGTCCAGGGTGCGGCCGGAGCGCGGCGACGAGCTGGAGCTGAGCATCGATGCGCTCGCGCACGGTGGGGAGGGCATCGCGCGCCTCGGCGACGGCGGCTACGTCGTGTTCGTCGCGGGTGCGATCCCCGGCGACCGCGTCCGCGCGCTCGTCTACAAGCGCAAGCGCAACTACGCGCACGCGCGCACGCTCGAGGTGCTCGACGCCAGCCCCGAACGCATCCCGCCGCAGGCCGATCATCCGGGGGTGCCGTGGCAGGTCCTGCCTTACGAGCGCCAACTCGAGATCAAGCACGCGCAGGTCGAGGACGCGCTGCGTCGCATCGGCGGCCTCGACGGCTTCGAGCTCGAGCCGATCGTGCCGGCGCTCGAAACGTGGCGCTACCGCAACAAGCTCGAGTACTCCTTCGGCAACGGCGTCCCCGCGCAGGCGCCGCGCCGCTCCGGTGCCCCCAGCGCGAGCTCCGGCGACGCCGGCGCGGGTCGCGGCGATGCGGAGGGGGTCCTCGGCGAGCTCCAGTGCGGCTTCCATGCGCCCGCGGGCTGGAATCGGGTCGTCCCGATCGAGGACTGCCTGCTCGCCTCCGAGCTCGGCAACCGCGCGCGCCGTGTCGCGCTGCGCTGGTGTCGCGAGCAGGGCCTGCGCGCGTGGGAGCGCGGTCTGCGCCACACCGATCCGGCCCCCGACGGTCGCGCCCTGCTGCGCAACCTCGTTGTCCGCGAAGGCCGCCGCACCGGACCTTCGCTGCAGGTGCGGCTGGTCACCACCGACGGCACGCTCGAGGAGGTCCCCGCGCTCGCCGCTGCGCTCGCCGCGGAGCTCGGCGAGCATCTATCGGGAGTGCTTTGGACGCGCTCCGGCGCGCTCGCGGAGACGACCGCCGGGGGCGAGACCGAGCTCATCTGGGGCGAGTCCGAGCTCTCCGAGCGCCTCGGCGAGCTGGACCTGCGCATCTCCCCCGAAGCCTTCTTCCAGACGAACACCGAGATGGCCGAGGTCCTTTACGGCATCGCCGTCGAGTACGCCGCGCTGGAGGGCTGGGAGCGCGTTTACGACCTCTACTGCGGGACCGGCGCGATCGCGCTCACGCTCGCGCCGCGCGCCGGCGAGCTATGGGGGATCGAGCTCGTCGAGCAAGCCGTCGCGGACGCGATTGCCGCCGCGAGCCGCAACCAGATCCGCTCCGCGCACTTCTTCGCCGGCGACACGCGCCTCGCGCTCCCCGAGCTGGTCGCGCGCGCGGGGCGCCCCGACGTGCTCGTCGTCGACCCGCCGCGCGCGGGGCTCTCCCAGAAAGTCGTGCGCCGCATCATCGAGGCCTCGCCGCGGCGGATCGTCTACATCTCCTGCAACCCCACGACGCTCGCCCCCAACGCCGCGCAGCTCGTCGAGGCCGGCTGGACGCTGCGGCGGGTGCGGCCCGTGGACATGTTTCCGCAGACGCACCACGTCGAGAGTGTCGCGCTGCTGGAGCGCGCGTAGGCTTCGTCGCGATGCGCGCCGTCACCATCCGCGACCAGCAGATAGTGCTCGAGGAGCACCCCGATCCCACCCCCGGGAGCGGCGAGGCGCTCGTGCGCGTGCGCGCCGCGGGGCTCAACGGCGGCGACATCATGCAGAAGCGCGGGCTCTACCCCGCGCCGCCGGGCTCGCCGCAGGACATTCCCGGGATGGAGCTCGCCGGCGAGATCGTCGCGCTCGGACCCGGGGTGCCGCGCTTCGCGGTCGGCGCGCGCGTGATGGCGATCGTCGGCGGCGGCGCGCAGGCCGAGCTCGCGGTCGTGCACGAGCGGCTGCTGATGCCTGTCCCCCCCGAGCTCGACTGGGCTGCAGCCGGCGGACTGCCCGAGGTTTTCACGACCGCGCACGACGCGCTCTTCACCCAGGCCGAGCTGCGGCCCGGCGAGCATCTGCTCGTGCACGGCGGCGCCGGCGGCGTCGGCACCGCCGCGATCCAGCTCGCTCGTGCTGCCGGAGCGCGTGTCACCGCGACGGTGCGTCGTGAGGAGTCGCGCGCGGAGGTCGCGGCGCTTGGAGCCGAGGTCCTCGCGCCCGAGGAGTTCGCCACGCGTGCTCCCTTCGACGTGATCCTCGAGCTCGTCGGCGCGCCGAACATGCCCGCGAACCTGGACGCGCTCGCGAGCGGCGGGCGCATCGTCGTGATCGGCGTCGCGGCGGGCGTCAAGTGCGAACTCAACCTACTCGCGCTGATGGGCAAGCGCGCGCGTATCCACGGCTCGACGCTGCGCGCGCGCCCGCTCGAGGAGAAAGCGCTCACCGCACGCCTGCTGGAGCGCGAGGCGCTGCCGCTGTTCGCCGACGGGCGCCTGCGGGTCCCGATCGCCGCGACGCTCCCGCTCGAGGACGCCGCCGCGGCCTACGAGCGTTTCGCCGCCGGCGGCAAGCTCGGCAAGATCGTGCTCGTCAACGATTGAGCGCGCGCGGCCAAGATCGTGCTCGTCGCCATTCGAGCACGTGCGGCCAGGATCGTGCTCGTCGCCGTTCGAGCACGCGCGGCCAGGATCGTGCTCGTCGCCGTTCGAGCGCGCGCGGCTAGGATCGTGCTCGTTCGGTCGAGCACGCGCGACTATCGTTTGTGGCGTGCCGGAGCTATCTCAGGCCGTCAAGCCGCGCTTGCGCGGGGTCTCCCACCAGTACGCCTTCTTCGTATCGCTCGCGTGCGGCGTCGCGCTGATCCTCGCCGCGAGCGGTAGCCGCGCGCGGCTGGCCGCCACCGTCTACGCTCTTGCCGTCTCCGCGCTGCTCGGCACGAGCGCGCTCTATCACCGCGTCACCTGGCGACCGCTAGCGCGCCGCTGGATGCGGCGCCTCGACCACTCGATGATCTTCGTGCTGATCGCCGGCACCTACACCCCCGTCGCGCTACTCGCCCTGCCAAGCCCGCTCGGGCGCACCGTGCTGATCGTCGTCTGGGTCGGCGTCGGCGTCGGCGTTCTCTTCAAGCTCGTCTGGATCGACGCCCCGAAGTGGCTGCTCGCCGGCGTGTATGTCGCGCTCGGCCTCGTCTCGCTTGCCATCTTTGGCGAACTGCCCGGCGCGATCGGCTGGCTCGCCGTCGCTGGTCTCGCCCTCGGCGGCCTGCTCTACACGATTGGAGCCGTCATCTACGCCAGCGGGCGCCCGAATCCCGCGCCCGGGGTCTTCGGCTATCACGAGGTCTTCCACGCGCTCGTGATCGCCGCCGCCGCGCTGCACTACGCCGTGATCGCGTTTGCCGTGCTCCCGCGCCGATGATGGCGACGCGGCCAGGGCGCCGCGGAGGGGGCGACGCGGCCGGGGCGCCGCGCGGGAGGGGCCGCCGGTCGGGCCAGCCGCCGGGTCGGGCCAGTCGCCGGGTCGGGCCAGCCGCCGGGTCGAGGCTAGGCCGCCGGGTCGAGGCTAGGCCGCCGGGGCCGGGGCCGGGGCCCTTCCAAGGGCACGAGCTTGGAGATGTTTTTTTTAGAGTTCCTTGCTGGCCGGGATAGTTCTGTCCTGTAAAGAACTCAAAAAAAGAATGCACAATCTCGGGCTGCTCCGAAGAGCCTCGACCTCTCCGAGCGCGCCGCCCACGAGGTCGCCGCGCTCAATACGGCGGTTGCGCCGCCCACCACTCGCCGAGCGCCCTGAACGCCTCCCAGAACTCGCGCTTGGAGTCCCGCTCGTCCAGCGAGTCGTCGATGTTCGGCACGTACAGCGCCTCGATCGACGGCGTCAGTTCCTGCACCTCGCCCACGCGCGCCTCCAACAGGCGGCCCAGCGGGATTTCAATGTCGTTCAGCGCCTCCAATGCCTCCAGGCCCATCGCGACCACAATCTTCGGCCCCACGATCGCGATCTCTTCGGCCACCCGCGCGATGCACGCCTCGTCCGCGAGCGACGCGTCGCTCAGCGGACACTTCACGCATAGCGTCCCGTAGACAGCCAGCGGATCGATCTGCAAGCGCTTCAGCGACTTCATCAGCGCGCCGCCCGCGCGCCCGTAGAACGCCACGCCCTCCTCGATCTCTGAGGGCAGCGGCGCGTGCTTGAGCAGCATGATGTCCGCCTGCGGGTGGCCCGAGCCGAGCACCGGCATCAGGTTCCCCCGCGGGCAGTGCGGGCACGCCTGCAGCTCGCGCGTCAGCGTGTTCAGCTCGCGGATCGCCCGCTCCAGATACTTCTCGCGGATCTCGTCGTCGGTCGTCGGCATGGACGCCGTAGGTTTTGACGACTCGCCGACTTGTCCTTGGCGCTGCACCGGCACTTGCGCCCCGCGGTAGCCTCCGGACCTTGTCGAGCTCCCGCCGCGCTTGCTCCGGGCGGGCTCGCTCACGAGCTCTTGCCGCCACCGTCCGTCGCGCGGCGCACCCGCCGCGCGCGACTCGCGCGTCGCGCCGCCGGCGGCGTCGCGCGCGTCTGCAGGAACTTCAGCGCCTGCACGTAGAGCAGGCTCGTCGGGCGCGTCAGAATCTCCGCGTCGCGCAGCGACTGCAGGAACTCCTGCGGCCCCTCGAAGTCCCGCATCCGCACCCGCACCGAGCCGAGGCCTTGCGCCACATGCGCATCCGAGCCCGCCCCCGCCGCGATCCGGTACTTCGCCGCGAAGCGCGCCGCCTCCTCGTTGAACGCCCCGATCGCCACCCGCGGGTTGAACACCTCGATCGCGTCCACCTCCTCCAGAATCGGCAGCAGATGCTCGTAGTCCGGCACCGCGTGCATCCGGTCGAACGGATGCGGCACGTACACCAGCCCCCCCTGACGCTTGATCTCTGCGACCGTCTCCGCCATGCTCAGCCCGCGCGGAATCCGCTCCTCGATGAACAGTCCGATCACCTCGCCTTCGGAGGCCGTCTTGACCTCCTCGCCCACGATCACCTTCAGGGGTGGGTGGGGGCCCTGTCCTTCCGCCTGCTCGCGCGCCGCGAGCGCCCCCGAGATCTCGTTGTGGTCGGTCACGACGATCGCCCCGAGGTTCTGTTCGCGCGCCGTCGCCAGCAGCACCTCCACCGGGGTCGCGCAGTCCGAGGAGTGGTCCGTGTGCATGTGCATGTCCACGTCGATCAGCTCGCGCCTCGCCAGGCGCCGGCGCAGGCTCGGGTCACCGCGCGGATCGCGCCGGCGCGCCGCCAGCTCCGCATAGAGGCGCTCCAGGTCGTCCGCGACGTCGGTCCACGTGCGCGCCGCGCCCGCACGCGCCGCGCCCGCCGCACCCGCACGCGCCGCGCCGGTCCCGGCCTCCCCCGTGGAGGGTCCCCGGGCCGCGTCCGCCGGCGCGACCAATCGGTACTCCGCCGGGAAATGCCGCGCCATCAGCTCCGCCGTCGCCGCGAAGCTCGCCGTGCGCACGTCCAGGCGTCCAAAGAACGTCGCCACGAAGCGCCTTCCCAGCAGCGTCGAGAGCACCCGCTCCGTGGGCGCGTGGAAGCTGCCCACGTTCAGCGCCCGCGAGTGCCGCAGCGCCGCGTTCGCCGCGCTCGGCGCGAACGGCTCGTGCACGTGCACGAAGTCCAGCTCCAGCCCGCTCAGTAGCTCCTCGATCGTGCGCGCCACGTCGATCGGCAGCGCCCGCGCTGGGCGCCCCCGCGCGACTCCCTCCGCGGCGTCCAGCGCCGACCACGCCGGGACCGGCACGTCGAGCACCTCGCCCACCGCGATCACCCGCGGCGTCCCCTCCGCCGTGCCCGCCAGCAGCTCCTGCGGGCGCTCCCGCGCCGCCCGCAGCGCCCGCCGCGACGCGCGCACCCGCTCCTGCGAGCGCGACGGCGCGAGGACCAGGACGCTGTGCCCGCGCCGCGAGAGCTCCCGCGCCGCGTGGCGCACGTACGCGTTGACCTCGTTCTCCTCCGCCTCCCACGGGTACGGGGTCACGTGGGCGATCGAGAGCTTGGCCGCCATCGGTCCCATTATCCCGCGCGCCGCGCCCCGCACCCGTCAGTCGGTCGGCCCCGCGCTCCTCCGCGCCCCGCGCCCGCGCATCTCCGGGCTCCGCGTCCCCGCCCTCTCTCACTTCCCGGCGCGCACCCCCGCGCTCGCCCGCGCCGTCTTGCGCGTCGCTTTCGCCTTGCCCGCGCCGCCCCCAGCCGCCCCTCGGGGGGCAGTCGCCTGTCCGCCATACCTCGCGATGAACCGCTCCGTCTCCACCCGCGCCTCGTTGTCCGGGCGCTGGTTGTGCGGCGACTTCATCAGGTACGACGACGGGCCATCCAGCTGGCCGCCCACACCGTGGTTCAGCGCCAGCTTGCAGCACCGCACCGCGTCGATCACGATCCCCGCCGAGTTCGGCGAGTCCCACACCTCCAGCTTCAGCTCCACGTTCAGCGGCACATCGCCGAACGCCTGCCCCTCCACGCGGATGTGCGCCCACTTGCGGTCCGTCAGCCACGGCACGTAGTCCGACGGCCCCACGTGCACGTCGCTCGCCGGCAGCTCGTGGTCCATGATCGACGTCACCGCGTTCGTCTTCGAGATCTTCTTCGACTCCAACCGCTCCCGCTCGAGCATGTTGTAGAAGTCCATGTTCCCGCCCACGTTCAGCTGCGACGTCCGCTCGATCTCCACGCCCCGCTCCGCGAACAGCCGCGCCAGCGTCCGGTGCACGATCGTCGCCCCCACCTGCGACTTGATGTCGTCGCCCACGATCGGCAGCTTCGCCGCTTTGAAGCGCTTGTCCCAGTAGTCCTCCCGCGCGATGAATACCGGGATGCAGTTCACGAAGCCGCAGCCCGCCTCCAGCACCTGCTCCACGTACCACTTCGTCGCCTGCTCCGAGCCCACCGGCAGGTAGGACACGACGACGTCCGTGTGGGTGTCCCTGAGGATCTTGACGATGTCCGCCGTCTCGCCCGGCGCCTTCGCGATCTTCTCTTTGAGGTATTTGCCCAGCCCGTCGTGCGTCATGCCGCGGTAGACCGGCACGCCGAGCCTCGCCGGCACCGCCTGCTTGCCCTTCGCGAACTTGATCGTGTTGTTCTCGCCCGCCCAGATCGCCGTCCCCAGGTCCTTGCCCACCTTGGTGCGGTCGATGTCGAACGCCGCCGTGAACTCCACGTCGCGCACGTGGTAGCCGCCCAGGTCCACGTGCATCAAGCCCGGCACCCGCGTCCCCGGCTCCGCGTTCGCGTAGTAGTGGATGCCCTGCACGAACGCCGACGCGCAGTTCCCCACGCCGATGATCGCCACCCGCACCTTGTCCCGCTGATACCGCGCCGCGCCGTTGCTCGCCGCGCCGTTCGCCGCCGCACGCGACGCCACTCCGTTGCCACTGCTCTTATCGATCGATGTCATGTCCGCAGACTACCCCGCGCGCCCGCCGCGGTGACACCGGCGCCTCCGCAGCTGCGCGCCGCGACGAAACCAGCGCCCCTCCGCGGGTCCGTCGATCCCGCCGTCACACCGACCGCGAAAGCTCCGCGCGCACGTGCCAGACTCGCTGGCCCACCGTTACGACGCTGAGCCCCGCCAGCACGTACACCGCCGGCTCCAGCAGTTCCAGCCCCTGCAGTTCCGCGAACAGCAGGCCGATCGCGAGGATCACGACCCGCACCGGGCGCGTCGCGATCCCCACCTTGCACTCCACGCCCAGCGCCTCCGCCCGCGCCCGCGTGTAGGAGACCATCAGCGACGCCAGCACCGCGACCACCACCGCCGCCGCCGCCACGCGGTTGCCCGTCAGCGCGAAGTACGCCGCGACCGCCGTCAGCACGATCCCCTCCTCGATGCGGTCCAGCGTCGAGTCCAGGAACGCCCCGAACGGCGTCCCCTTGCCCGACATTCGCGAGTAGCGCCCGTCGAGCGTATCCATCACCGAGCCCACGATGAACGCGATCCCGCCCAGCACGAACAGCCTTTCCCACACCAGCACCGCCGCCACCACGTTCAGCGCGAGGCCCGTCAGCGAGATCGCGTTCGGCGTCAAGCGCGACTCGATCAGCCGGTTGCGCACCAGCTCCCGTCGCTGCGCCGCGCGCCGCGACGCGCGGCCCTCGCGCCCGCGCGCGCCGCCCAGCAGCGGCCGGCCCGTGCCGCGCCGTTTCGCGCGCCGCGCCGGTCGCGCCGGGGGAGCGTGTCGGGGTGCCATGCCGCGCCGCGCCGCCCGCTACCCGCTCGCGCTTACGCTCGCACTCGCCGCCGCCGGAGCCGGCGAGAAGCGCCACGCCGCCGGTCGCGCCCGCGCCAGCCACCGCGCCCCGTACGCCGAGGCCGCCGCCGTCAGCGCCCCGAGCAGCGCGTCCAGGATGAAGTGGTTCGCCGTCGCCACGATCACGAACGCCACCAGGAACGGGTACGCGAACCACAGCACCCGCAACGCCCGCCAGCGCACCAGCCGCGCCAGCGGCCAGCCGATGCCGAGCGCGAACGCCACGTGCATCGAGGGCACCGCCGCGTACGGGTTGAACAGCGCGCTCATCGTCGCGCTCGCGTGATCCACGTGCACGCCCGTGAAGTCCGAAACCGAATCCGTGAAGCCCCACTCCGGCATGAACCGCGGCGGCGCCGTCGGGAACACCGCGTACGCCACCAGCGCGATCGCCATCGCGATCATCAGCACGTTGCGCACGAAGTAGAACGAGCGGTTGTGGCACAGGTACAGGTAGACCAGCGCCCCCACCGTCACCGTCGTCTGCGCGTTCAGGTACAGCCAGCTCGACACGTCGATCAACACGCGGCTGCTCGACGCCCACGCCTGAATCGAGGGCTCCACGAACACGTGCAGCGCGCGCTCCACCCCGATCACCTCGCGCGCATGCGTAAACGCCTCCGTCGCCGTCCCCGCCACCAATCCCCGCGCGAGCCCGTACGCGAGATACGCCGCGCCGAACAGCGCCAGCTGCCGCGCCACGTCCAGCCATCCCTGCGGCAGTATCCGTGCCTGCAGGAGGCGGATCCGAGCAACCATGACGGCGTAGCCTAAACCATGCCCCAGCGGGCCGTCGCAGCTCGCGGGGCGCCTACGGCTGGCTGCGAGGCCCACACGCCGCTGGGGCCTACGCGCGGCAGCGCGCGCCGTGCGCGAAGACGCGCGCCGGCGAGAAGTCGATGCCGACGCCGATCGTCCCCGCCGCGCGCGCCCGCACCAGTGTCCAGCCGCCCCGCGCTTCGCTCACGCAGCCCGCGCCGCCGCGCAGCGCCCAGTACGGCGTGAAGCGCACCCGCACCTCGAAGCTCCCCCGCGCCGGCGCGCGCAGCGCGAACCAGTCCGCGCCCACGCCCGTCAGCGCCGCCGGCGCCTGCGCAAGCGGCGTCGCGCCGCGCACCGCGAACACGCGCCAGTGCGGCGCCCGCCACACTTCGCGCAGGTACGGCAGCCCGTCCGCGATCAGCGCGCCCTCCGCGGTCGCCGCGTAGTCCAGGCGCACATCCGGGAGCGCCACGTACGCGACCGCGTTTTCCGCGAGCCACGCGCGGTACGCGCCCGCCGTGAGTCGCGCCCCGTAGAACAGCGCCGCGTAGCGCGTATCGAGCTGGCGCTCCCAGCCCCGCGCGAGCAGGATCGCGCCGCGCGTAGGGCTCGCACCACCCCGCGCCGCGCCACCCCGCGCCGCGCCACCCCGCGCCGCGCCTCCGTCTTCCGGGGTCGCGCCCTCCCGGGGCACGTACACCGACTCCCAGTGCGCGCCGGTCTGCGGGATCTCGACGCGCAGCGGCGCGCCGCCGCCGAGGCGCTGCAGCTCCGCGACGAGCGGCGCGTAGTACGACGCGCTCACCGACGGGTCCCCCAGCAGTTCCGAGACGTCGCTAATCGGGGTCTCGAGCTGCCAGTACAGCAGCACCGGCGCGAGCAGCACCAGCGCGAGTCGCCGCCGCTCCCACAGCGCGCCCGCGACGAGCGGCGCCGCGACGAGCTCGCCGAGGCGCGCCGCGTTGCTGCCCACCGGGGTGCGCAGCGCGTAGGAGCCCACGAGCGCCGCCGCGTACAGCCACGCGCCCCAGCGCAGCGCCGACTCCGTGCGCGGCCGCAACTCCCCGCGCAGCCGCGGCAGCACCAGCGCGATCGCCACCACGCCCGCGACGCCCGGCCAGAACACCGACGGCGCGAACGGCTCGTAGCCCCCTTCCGGGAACACCGCCGCGAACGCCGCGACCGGCACGAGCGCCGCGACCGCGACCGCCGCCGCGCGCCAGTCGAGGGTGTCGTGCCACGCGGGGCGCCGGTCCGTGCGGGTCCCGCCGGCGAGCGCGGCGGCGAGTGCGGCGAGCGCGAGGAAGGCGCCCGCGACGGGGCTCGCTGCGCTCGTGATCAGCGCGAGCCCCACCGCGGCCCCGGCGTGGCGACGCTGCAGCGCGATCAGCGCGAGCAGCGCGAGCGCGAGCCCGAGGTCGTACGCGACGCGTCCCGAGAGCAGCTCGACGGAGATCCCGAGCGCGAACACCCCCGCCGCGACGCGCGCGCCGGCGGCGCCGAAGGCGCGCGCGACGAGCACCCCGAAGAGGCCCGCGGTCGCGACGACGCTCAGCGCGAGCAGCGCGCGCTCGCCGAGCAGCGCGCCGAGCGCCGGCGAGAGCAGCGAGTAGCCCGGGAGGTAGTGCCCGCCGTACCAGCCGTTGTCCCACAACGTGAACCCGGCGCGCGCGAGCAGGTTCGCGCGGTACGTCGCCGCCGCGAGGTCGCCGCTCGGGGGCGACCAGAGCAGGTACGCGAGCGTGAGCGGGATCGAGACCGCGAGCGCGATCGCCCACGGCGCGCGTAGGCGCTCCTTCACCGCTTCCTCACGGGCGCTCGAGGAACGCGACGACGCGCGCGATCGCGTCGGGGCGGTCGAGCCACCACCAGTGCCCCGCGTCGGGGAGCTCGAGCAGCTCGGCCTCGCCGGCGCCGTCGGGGAGCTCGAGCAGCTCCGCCTCGCAGGCGCCGTCGGGGAGCTCGAGCAGCTCGGCCTCCGCGGCGCCGCCCGTGCCGCCGGCGCCGCGGAGGGCGCGGGCGTACTCGCGGGCGAAGCGCGCGGGGATGTAGGGGTCGCGCATCCCCCATACCACGAGCGCGGGCGCCGCGATGCTCCCGAGCTCGAGGCCCGCGCGCGCGAGCGCCTCGCTGGGCGCGCTGCGGTAGAGGCGCAGGATCGCGCGCTGCGTGCCCTGGTCGAAGTGCGCGAGCACCGAGTCCAGCCACGCCTCCGGCAGCGGCCCCGCGGTGGCGTTGGCCTCGCGCGAGGCGCGGCGCAGCGTCCAGCGCGTGGTCGAGCCCATCGCGAGCTCGCCGAGGAGCGGCGTGCGCCACGCGCGCGCGACGCGGTGCCAGCGATAGTCGGGTAGCAGCGGCACGGCGTTCGTGACCACGAGCCGCGCGATCCGTGCGGGGTGGCGTTGGGCGAAGCGCAGACCGACTGCCCCCCAGTCGTGCACCACGAGCCGCACGCGCTCGACCTCGGCGAGATCGAGAAAGCGCTCGATGAAGTCCGCGTAGCCGTCGATCGAGTAGTCGAAGTGCCCCGGCTTGCCCGAGCGCCCGAAGCCGGGCAGGTCCGGCGCGAGCCCCCCGGTGCGCTCGAGGAAGCCTCGCGCGTACGCCGGCGGCTGCACCCATTCGTCGGTCGCGCGCTTGTGGCGCCACCAGCGCTTCCACAGGGGCCGCCGCCCGTGGTGCTCGGCCGGTGCGATCCAGTCGTCCGAGTTGCCCGGCACACCGTGCAGGTAGAGCACCGGCGGCTTCGCCGCCGCGTCCGCGGGCGCCGCGGCGCTGCGCCAGAAGACCGGCAGTTCGCCGATCGCGGCGTTGTGCTCGCTGATCTCCGGCACCGCGCCCGAGCATATACCGGGGCCGCGGCATGCCCTACCGTTGCGCGCGTGCCCCCCTCCGCGTCGACTCCGCCGAGCGCTCGCCGCGTGTCGGCCCCCGCGTCGAGGCCGCCGAGCGCCGGTCGCGTGCCGTCCGCCGCGTGGAGCCCGCCGACGCGTCGCCGGGTGCGCGCGGTGCGCGACCGCCTGCGCGCCGTCTACGGCGTTCCGCGCATGGCGCCGCACCGCGATCCGCTCGCGGAGCTCGTGTTGACGGTGCTCTCGCAGAGCACGAACGACCGCAACCGCGACGTCGCCTACCTGCGCTTGCGCACGCGCCTGCCGACGTGGGAGGCCGTCCGCGACGCTCCACTCGCGCGCGTCGAGGAGGCGATCCGCCCGGGCGGCATCTCGAAAGTCAAGTCCGCGCGCATCCAGCGCATCCTGGGCGCGATCGACGCGGATCGCGGGCTCTCGCTGGAGTGGTTGCCGCGCGTCCCCCTCGACGAGGCGCGCGACTATCTCACGAGCCTCCCCGGCGTGGGGCGCAAGACCGCCGCGTGCGTCCTGCTGTTCGCCTACGGCTTGCACGACGTGCCGGTCGACACGCACGTCTCGCGCGTCGGCACGCGCCTCGAGTTGCTGCGCCGCGGCGCGCCGTTCGCGGAGCTGCACGACCAGATGCTCGCGCTCACCCCTCCCGGCGAGGAGCTCGAGCTGCACGTCAACCTGCTGCGCCACGGTCGCCGCACCTGCCACGCGCGCCGCCCCGCCTGCGCGGAGTGCGCGCTCGCGCGCATGTGCCCCAGCCGCCAGGCCTAGCCGATCCGGCTTACCTACCGGTCGGTCGGTCGGTCG
>DATHPS010000018.1:0-106736 GCA_035483545.1 Solirubrobacteraceae bacterium
ACCAGGCGAAAATCTCACGCCACCTCCGACGACCCCGGCCAGGTCTATACCCCCTACAACCCCGGTCAGGTCCAGCAAAACCGTGACGCGAGCAAAGAAACGCTCAAGCGGCCTGAAGGCCTGCGCGAAGGACAAGCAGAAGACTAAGCGTCGCGGTTGTGAAAAGCGGGTTCGTGAGAAATACGGTGTCGTGAAAGCGATGAAAGCCGGTAGCGATGGGAGGGCAGGACGATGAGACTCCCCAAACACAACGCGATAATCTCTTCGTGCGTGGTCTTCGTCTCGCTGCTGGCCATGCTCCTGTTCAGCGGTGGCGCAGCGGACGCCGCCGAAGCGAAACTGGGGATCAAGCGCTTTACGATTCAGACAACCGAACCCACCGAAGAAAAAACGGTCGAAAAAGCCGGTGAAACGGGGCTCGAATTCGTCAACAAGCCTTACACGTTCACCCAGGCGGGCGGCCATCCTTGGGGGCTGACGACAACCGGCGAATTCACAAGCGAAGTCATCGATGGTGGTAACGGCGAAAAGGAGGAAGTCCCGACGCGTGACGTGAAGGACATTGCGGTGAATTTGCCACCGGGGTTGTTGGGCGACCCGATGGCTACGCCGCGCTGCGCGCTGACACGAGTACTCGAACACACAGCCTACTCCAACAACCAATCGGAAGGGCTCGGTTTTTGTCCGGCGGACACGCAGATCGGCACATATGAGCTTACGATCGAGGGGGGCCACAGGCTGTTCGGTCCGATTGTGAATGTGACGCCGGCGGTCGGTGAGTCGGCGGAGTTCGCGCTGGAGGAGAGTGCGGGGCAGCAGACGCCGTTGTTGACGGCGCACCTCGTGCGAGTCGAAAACCCCGCCACAAAACAGCACGAATACGGGTTTACCGTTATCAGCGCCTCGATCCCATTGGTCTCGCTCGAGCGGTTTGAATTGACGTTTTGGGGTGTGCCAGCAGACGCAAGCCACAACGCAATGCGCGGACGATTCTGCCTCACGCATGACAAAGAAGAGCCGTTTACGCCGTCCGCTTGTATTGAACCGGGCGGGAAGTCTGCGGGTGTGACGCCGGTGCCGTTTCTGTCGCTGCCGACGGATTGTGCGGCTGGCCCGGAGACAGCGACGATCCGTGCGGACTCGTGGGAGGAACCGGGCAGCGTGCAGGAAGGCCGGTACAGCAGTGCGTATGTGGAAGCGAGTGCGACGTTGCCGGGGGTGACGGGTTGTGGGGGGTTGTCGTTTGATCCGGGGGTGGAAGTGCAGCCTGATACGTTGCTTGCGGATGCGCCGGTTGGGTTGGGTGTGGATTTGCAGGTTCCGCAGAGTGAGGTGGCGGAAGCGCCGGCGACGCCGCATGTGCGTGATGCGGTCATAACGTTGCCGGAGGGACTGTCGATCAGCCCCGGGATCGTCGACGGCATCCAAGCCTGCAACGAATCCGGGCCAGAAGGGATCAACTTCGAAGGCGGGGAATCTGAAGAAGTCGGGCCGAGCGGCGAACTGCAGCTTGCTGCAGGGCACTGTCCTGCCGCGTCGATCGTGGGGACCGCAGAAGCCGTCACGCCGCTACTACCAGAACCGGTACGCGGTCATGTGTATCTCGCGCGGCCGCTGTGCGGCGGCGCAGGGGAGGAAGCGTGTACGGATGCGGACGCGCTTGATGGGCGTTTGTATCAGTTGTATTTGGAATTGGGTGGTACGGGGGCGCTGGCGAACACAGGGATCAATATCAAGGCGCACGGGTATGTCGAGGCGAACCCTGCGACGGGGCAGCTGACGACGAAGTTCCTCGAAGACCCCCAAGCTCCGTTCAGCGAACTGAAGGTCCACCTGAACGGCGGCCCAAGGGCACCGTTGGATAACCCCGCGGTCTGCGGTTCGGCGGTCACGACGAGCGATCTGACGCCGTGGAGCGCACCAGGCCTAACGCCCGAAGGGACGCTGGTCACGGGTCTGGGCGACGCGACACCGTCCTCGTTCTACACGGTGGAAGGTTGCGCTAGCCCGCCGGGTTTGCGTCCTGGGTTTTCGGCGGGGACGGTGAGCCCGCAGGCGGGCGCGTATAGCGCGTTCACGCTGAACCTCACGCGTGGGGATCGGGAACAGTACGTCAAGGGTATCCAGGTTCATACGCCGCCCGGGTTGTTGGGGATGCTCTCAACCGTCACCTTGTGCGAAGAAGCACAAGCCGATAGTGGTAGCTGCCCCCAAGCCTCCAGGATCGGCACCACCAGGGTCGCCTCCGGGGCCGGCTCGCACCCCTTTGAAATCGAAGGGACGGTCTACCTGACCAAGGGGTACGGGGGTGCGCCGTTTGGGTTGAGTATCGTGACTGATGCGGTTGCGGGCCCGTTCAACCTGGGGTTGGTGGTGGTTCGGGCGCGGATTGATGTGGATCGGGAAACGTCGGCGTTGACGATCACGACCGATGAAACCGGCGCGTATGCGGTGCCGCAGATCCTCGACGGTGTCCCATTGCGGTTGAAAGAGGTCACGGTCAACATCGACCGCCCAGGGTTCATGTTCAACCCGACGAGCTGCGCCGCGAAGCAGATCACCGCCGTGGTGTCCGGTAGCGGGCAGGCGAGCGCGAACGTCACGGCACCATTCGCCGCCTCGGGCTGCAAGAGCCTTGCGTTCAAACCCAGCTTCCAGGCGTCCACCAGCGGGCATACCAGCCGTGCGGGTGGCGCGAGCCTTGACGTGCGGCTCTCCTACCCCGCCGGGTCGGTCGGGGTCGAGGCGAACATCGCCAGCGTCAAGGTGTCGCTGCCCAAACAGCTACCGTCGCGGTTGACGACGTTGCAGAAGGCCTGCCCCGCCGCACAGTTCCAAGCCAACCCAGCAGGATGCCCACAGGCCTCGATCGTTGGGGTCGTGCGGGCCAGCACGCCGCTACTACCGGTCGGCCTCACGGGCCCGGCGTACTTCGTCTCCCACGGTGGCGAAGCGTTCCCGAGCCTCGTCGTCGTCCTACAAGGCGATGGGGTACGCGTGGACCTGACCGGCAGCACGTTCATCAGTGCGCAGGGGATCACGAGCAGCACGTTCAAGACGGTCCCCGACGTCCCCGTCGGCACATTCGAGCTCTACCTACCCGAGGGCAACTACTCCGCGCTCGCAGCGAACAGCAGCCTCTGCAAGACGGCGGGCAAGCTCGTGATGCCAACCGAACTCCACGCCCAAAACGGCGCCGTCATCCACCAGAACACCAAGATCACCGTCACCGGCTGCAACACCAAACCAAAGAAGACCACCAAGCACAGAAAGACAGCCAAGAAAACGAGGGCAAGCAGACCGAAACCTAGCGGGAAGACCGCAGCCGCCGCGAACCGGAGGACAAACAAATGACACCCAGAACAAAAGTCCTAGCGCGCCCGCGGCAGGCGATCCGCCGGGCTGCCCTAAGGTTTGCCGCGGTTGCTCTGGCTGTGGTCGTGCCGGCTGTGGGTGTTGCGCAGGCAGCACCGGCGCCGGTCAAGGAGATCTTCTCGAGCCAGATCACAAACGGCTTTTCTTTTCCGACGGGTGTTGCGGTGAACGATGATCCCGCCAGCCCCGATCACAACGATATCTATGTCACCGATTTGGGGCATCACCGTGTGCAGGTCTTGACCGCGAGCGGGGTGTTTGTCGCGATGTTTGGGCTTGAAGTCAACCAGACCAAGACCCAGGTCGTGCAGGCGTTGCGCGGCAACGGCGAAACACCGACGGAGAAAGAGCTCGAAGAAGAGAACCTCTGCACCGCCGCATCAGGCGACACCTGCCAGGAAGGCGAAGGAGGCGAAAACGCCGAAGCGCTGCGGGAACCCGAAGGTATAGCAATAGACCCAAACAGCGGAGACGTCTACGTGCAGGACTTCGGCAACTCGCGCGTGGATGAGTACACCGCCGAAGGCAAGTTCATCCTGACCGTCGGTCGCGAAGTCAACGAAACCGAGGACCACACGATCGGGGCGAGCGAAACAGAAAAGAACATCTGCACCGCCGTATCCAAAGACACCTGCAAAGAAGGCATACGAAGAGAACCCGAAAGCAGCGAACACGACGCGTTTGACTTCGCGCAAGGCGGTGACATGCTCACAGTCGGCGGCCCCGAAGACCTGCTGTATGTCGGGGAAGAACATCGTGTACAAGAGCTCAAGCCCAACGGCGAATGGGCCGGCGAATTTCCCGTCTCCGGCACCATATCAGCATTGGCGATTGATAACAACAACGACACCGTCTACGCCGTCTACGTTGAAGAACCGGTCATTCACGAGTTTGACGCGGCGACCGGCGCGGAACTCGCGAGCTCGATCACGGTCCCCGGCGCGACGAGCGTGAGTGGGGTCGCGGTTGACCCGACCGGACGGCTCGCCGCATCGGTATACGAGTTTGTCGAAAGGCCACAAGAACAAGAAGGAGAAGAAAAGCTATTTGGGGACCTCTATGAAGCCAGCGATGGCCATCTGATTTCAACGATTGCTGTTCCAAGTAGTTTGCGGATATTTAAGGCTCTTAGCTTCAGCGAAAACGGGGACCTCTATGCGAGTGCGGTGTACTCGGCTGTGTTGGCGTATAATCTCAAGCCGGTCGGTGAAGTGCTGGCGAGTCCGGCGACGTGCGCGCCGGGGCCCTTGAGCGGCTCCTCGTTGACGCTTGCGTGTACGCTAAACGGGGAAGTGAATCCGCAGGGCGTCAGCGAAACCGAAGCGTTCTTCGAATGGGGCAGTACACCGGGGCTGGGGCAGCAGACCGCCAGGGTACAGGTCGAAGCACCTGAAGCGGTGCACGCGGTCGTCGTAGCGAGGCCGAACGAGACGATCTACTACCAGCTCGTGGGATACGACCACAACGTAAAAGCCCCGGAAGATCTCCTCAGCGAAACGCTCTCAAAACGCACACCAAGCGTCGCGCCGCGGATCGTCGGCACCCCGACTGCCTCCTTCGTGAGTTCCTTCTCAGCCGAGCTCCTCGGCGAAGTGAACCCCGAGAACACCAACACGACCTACGCCTTCCAGTACGCGCCGGCCTGCAACGCCACCGAAGACCCATGTCCGCCGATCGCGGAAGCTCCCGGCATACACGAGACCACACTCCAGCAATCCCCAGACTACGGCCCGGTCGGCACGACCGCGGAAATTACGGGGCTACAACCCGCAACAACCTACCGCTACACCCTCACAGCCAAGAACGCAGAAGGCCAGGCGGCGCTCAGCGAAACCGGCTCCAGCACGCTCCCACAAGGGACGTTCACGACCGGCCCCGCACCCAGTGTCGCGGCGGCCACCGGCGCGCCAAGCGCGGTCACCACGACCAGCGCCCTGATCTCAGGCAGCGTGAGCCCCGGCGGCCAGCCCGCCACATACATCTTCGAACTCGGGGTTTACATCGGGGCGAGCACCGTCTACGGTGTCGTGCTCTCCGGGACTGTCCCCGCCGAAACCCAGGCGGCAGCCGAGTCCGAGCAGCTCACCGGACTGCAACCCGGCACCACCTACGCCTACCGCATCACGATCCGCAGCGGCTACGGAGAAGCCACCGGCACAAGCGCGACGTTCACAACCGAAGGCCTCCCCGCGATCCTCACCTCCCCACCCACCGGTACCCTGCTCCCCACACCCAGCATCGCGTTCCCCAACACCACGGCTCCCAGCAAAGACGCGAAGGCGAAGAAAGAGAAGACGAAGCACAAGAAAACCAAGCACGCGGCTCGCAAACAGAACAAACGGACAAGAGCACGCCACAAAGCGGCCAAGCAGAAGAAATAAAAGCCACAACATCCATGTTTTGCCGGAAACGCGATACGCCTACGTCCAATGCGAGGACCGCCGGCTTTTCACACGTAACTATTTATGGTGGAAGACGGCATTTAACCGATTGACAGCGTCACCCGCTGTCGGCTAGTGTCGGTTTTACGGTGACTTCTACGGGCCGCTGCGGCGATGTGTCCGCGGCGGTTTTCGGTTGCCGGCTCGTTACATCAACCACTCATAGGAAGGTGTGTATGAAAACGATCAAGACGCTGCTCGTCGCTCTTACCGCCGTGCTTGCTTTGACGGCGGTATCCGCTACAGCCGCCTCGGCGCATGCGTGGAAGGAGCAGGGCAAAATACTAAAAGCAGCCGTCAAATTCCATTCGACGCAGGAGCTCCGTTTCTCCGAAAAATCTGGCCTCGAACTCGAATGCGCGGTTGTCGAGGAAGGGACAGTCGGCCCGGGCGCGGCAGGCGAAATCACGAGCGCCAAAGCGAGCGAATGCCATTCACTCGCGGGTTGCGAAGCTAGTCACAGCATCGAAGTCGAAGCCTACAGCGGGCTGCCGTGGAAGACTGAACTCGTCACGCTCTATGAAGGGCTACGCAACCGCATCACAACGTCGGGCGCAGAGTGGAAGATCCACTGCACAGTCTTAGGTTCGAATTGGATTAACTATTGTCAAATCACGCCGAACATGGCGGTTAAGAACGGCACCAGCGGCGCGGAAGAGATCTATGACGGCGAGGCACCCTACGGCAACTGCGTCTACGGGCCGGGAGGAAACTTCAACACGAGGGGAAGTGGAGTCCTCAAGAGCTCGAATGGCATCGAATTCGAGGCCGAATAGCAACGAAGCTAACTCCGTATAGGGCTCCCGCAGAACACGCGGAGCACGGCTGCCAGCGCAACAGAAGTGTTGGCAGCACGCAGCGACCGTAACTGGACGGGGCCTGCGGGCCCCGTCCAGGCCGGCCGACGGGCGATGCGGGTCGGGAGCGAGCAAGCCGCGGCGCCAGTTGGATGGTGGCGTTCGCGATGCAAGCGGAGCTCGGGTGCGCGCAGCCAACGCCCGCGCAAGACGACTAGCCTGCAACCGATGAAGGCATGCCGTCATAGACGCCTGCTGGAGGTCCGCACCCGCGTGTTCTCATCCCTCGCCGTCGCGCTCGGCCTGGCCGTGGCGGCGCCGGTTGCCCAGGCGAGCGAGTCGCGCTCGGCCGCCACCAAGGTCGCCCTCGCAGCGGGTAAGGCCGACGAGGCCGCCACCGCCGGCGCACTGCAGGCCTTCGTCCTGACCAGCTCGCCCGACTCGTTCGCCGACCTCCAGGCTCACCCCGGCGCCGTCGGCGTCATCTACCCCACGTACTTCCAGTGCGCCGTGCCCAGCGGGGTCGTGCAGGGTTCCGGCGATCCCGAAGTAGACGCCTATGCCGCCGCGCACGCGCTCGCCGAGCTACCGCGCTTCAGCTGCCAGGACGGCGCTACCGTGCACCGCATCCTCACCGAGCCGCGCCTGCGCGCGCGCACGCTCGCGCGGCTGCTCGCGCTTGCCGCCGGTCCCGCATACGCCGGCCTCAATCTCGACCTCGAGAACGACCGCGCCCGCGACCGCGCCGCGCTCAGCTCGTTCGTCGCCGCGCTCGCCGCGCGCCTGCACGCCGCGCACCGCAAGCTCGCCGTCGACGTCGACGGGGTCCTGCGCGAAGACCCCCACCGCGCCACCTACCTCTACAACGACGCCGCGATCGCCGCCGTCGCGGACACCGTCTTCGTGATGGCCTGGGGCATCCATTGGGAACGCTCCGACCCCGGGCCCGACGCGCCACTGCCCTACGTCGAAGGCGTCGCCCGCCGCCTTGCCCGCCTCCCGCACGCGCGGCGCTTCGTGCTCGGTGTCCCCATGTACGGGCTCGACTGGCCCGCCCGCGGCGGGCCCGCCCATCCCGCTACCGCGCTGCAGTACGCCGGCGTCCTCGCCCTCGCGCACACCGTCAGCGCCACGCCCACCCGCGATCCGGCCTCCGGCGAGATGACCTTCTCCTACACCCGCGCTGGGGTGATCCATCACGTCTGGTACCTCGACGCCCGCGCGATCGCCGCACGCCTCGCGCTCGCCCGACGCTTCGGCCTCGCCGCCGGCCTCTGGCGGCTCGGGGAGGAGGACCAGGAAGTGTGGGGGGCGCCCGGAGTGGCGTAAGAGGCCCGGGAAGCTTGGGGCGCGCCTGGGGTCCCCGAAGCGGCCTTTCGGGGTGTCTCCCCGCTGCGTAGCACGATGTAATTTTTGCGATACGCTTGTTTGATGGCCACCAAGTCGACCCCCTTCAGCATGCGTCTCTCCAAGCGTGTCGAGGCGCTCGTCGACCAGGAGGCCGCCCGCACCGGGCGTAGCCGCGGTGCGATCGTCGAGGCGCTCGCCGAGGAGGCTCTGCGGATGAGACTGTTCCCTGGGATCGCCTTCCGCGGCATCGACTGGGAGCGGCGCGCGTGGGTCATCGGGACCGCACTCGACGTCTGGCAGATCGTCGACGCCCACCGCGACGTCGCGTCGGTCGCGCGCATCGCCGAAGGCGGCGCCGCCGACGAGCGCCAGATCCGCCTCGCCCTTGCCTACTACGAGCGCTTTCCCGAGGAGATCGACGCCGCCGTTGCCGAAAATCGGCGCACGATCGAGCAGCTCCAGGACGAGTTCCCATTCATCGCCGTCAGCCGCACTCCGTCTGAGCATCTGTCAGACGCTCCGTGAAGCTCTTCCTCGACGCGCACATCTCCGGTCCGCGAATTGCTACCGCCCTGCGCGAGCAAGGCCACGACGTTCGCGCCGCCGACGAAGAGCGCTCCTTGGACGGCTCCACCGACGAGGATCTGTTGACGATCGCCGCTGCCGAAGGACGGATCTTCGTCACCTTCGACGTCAAGGACCTCCCCGTCATCGCGCGCCGCTGGGCCGAGGCGCAACGCAGACACGCGGGCTGCGCGATCGTCGTCGGCGTCGATCACGGCCAGTTCGGAGCGATTCTCGACACGATCGCTCGCCACCTCGCCGCACGCCCCCAGCAGGCCGACTGGGTCGACCTCACGCTGTTCCTCGCCCGCGCTACGCCCTAGCCTTCGTCATCTGGCGCTCCGGCGAGATCCGCACCACGTCCCAAACCAGCCCCACCTGCTCCAGCGCCCAGATCACCCACGCCGAGGGGTCCAGCTGCCACCAGCGCAAGCCGTGCCGCGCCGACGTCGGGAACGCGTGGTGGTTGTTGTGCCACGACTCGCCCATCGTCGGCAGCGCCAGCCACAGCAGGTTGCGCGACTCGTCCCCCGTCGCGAAACGCCGCCGGCCGAAGAAGTGACACAGCGAGTTGATCGAGAACGTCGCATGGTGCAGGAACAGCACGCGCACCGCGCCGCCCCACAGCAGGCCCGTCAGGCCGCCCACCACCGTGCCCGTCAGCGCCACCCCCAGACCGAACGGGAACGCCATCCCCAGCACCACCCACAGCAGGAACGCCCGGTCCACGAAGCGCGTCGCCCGGTCCGCCAGCAGGTCCTTCGCATAGCGCTCCGAGCTCGCCCGCCCGCTGCCCGACGGGCCGACCGTCCAGCCGACGTGCGCGTGATACAGGCCCCGCACCGCCCCCAGCCAGCCCTCGCCGTGCGTCGTGTGCGGGCTGTGCGGATCGCCCGCTTCGTCGGAGAAGCGGTGGTGCTGGCGGTGCGTCGCCACCCACTCGATCACCGGCCCCTCGATCGCCGCCGAGCCCAGCGCCCCGAACAGCACCCGCAGCGGCGCGCTCGTCTTGAAGCTCCGGTGCGTGAACAGCCGGTGGTAGCCCACCGTCACCCCCAGGCCCGTCAGCACGTACGTCACCGCCAGCACCACCAGGTCCTGCCACTGCAGCACGCCACCCCAGGCGAGCCACGACGCCAGGCCCAACAGCGCCAGCGGCAGCAACGTCACCGTCAGGTTCGCGATCCGGTCGAGCGTCTCGTGCGCGCCCACCACCATGTCCTCGCCGATCGCCCCCGCGACCAAGCCCGCGCCGTCGTGGCGCGTCTCACTGCCCGTCTGCATCGGGGTCATCACGAACCCCTTTCCGGCCGCGCTCCCAGCCGTTCCGACCGGGCCCACTTCCGCTGGTGTCCACCGAGGCTACTCCTTTGCGGGGCCGCTATGCCGAAGTCCCCAGCGCCGAGCGCACCGCCGCCACCGCGCTCGCGCCCGCGATCTCCATCGGCTCCGTCGTGCGCAGCGCGCGGCTGAAGAGGAACGCGCCCTCCAGCAGCGAGAGCATCGCGAACGCCAGCTCCCGCGCGCGCTCGCGAGGGATCTCGGCGGCCACGAAGAGCTCCGTCGCGCCCGCGATCCAGCTCGCGAAGACCTCCGCCGTCGCCTCGCGCAGCGTCTCGTTCGTGCTCGCCACCTCCAGCGCCACCGTCGCGATCGGGCACGCGTCCGCGTAGTCGGTCTCGCGCAGCGTCTGCGCCGCGCCGCTGAAGAAGCTCTCCACCGCGCTCAGCGCATCCGGAGCCGCCAGCGCGATGCCCGCGAACAACTCGCTGTAGAGCCGGCCCGAGGTGCGAATTACCTCCGCTCCCAGCTGCTCCTTGCCGCCCGGGAAGAAGTGGTACAGCGAGCCGAACGGCGCGCTCGCCTCCGCGACGATCTGCTTCACGCCCGTACCCGTGTAACCCTGACGGCGGAACAGCTCCGCGCTCGAGTCCACGATGCGCTCCCTGGTGGTGTTCGTGCCCGCCACGCCGACCTCCCTCGATCGCTTCTCCCGCACCCGCCGCGTCGCGCGGATGATACGCTCCAGCTTACTAGAGCGATCTATCAAATCAGCGTCGAGCGTTAGGAGCGTGCCATGCCCAATTCGAAGCTCTCAGCGAGACGGAGCAAGTACCTGTTCGCCGCCGGTGGCGCCGCCACCGCGATCGCCGCGCGCACCCTGTTCGTGCGCGCCCTGCTGTTCAAGCTCCGGCGCGACGTTCGCGCTCTGAACCGCGGCGACTATCGCCCGCTGCTCTCCGTCTTCGCCGAGGACGCCGTCCTGGTCTTCAACGACGGCGCGCACCGCTGGGCCGGCGAGCACCGCGGCAAGGCCGCCATCGAGCGCTTCCTGCAGAGCTTCGTCGCCGCCCGCATCGAAGGCGAGATCATCGAGCTGCTCGTCTCCGGGGTGCCCTGGCGCATGACCCTCGCCGTGCGCTTCGACGACCACGCACACGACCCCGCGAGCGGCGCCGAGATCTACCGCAACCGCACCGCGCTCGTCGCCCACACCCGCTGGGGACGCATCGTCCGCCAGGAAGACTTCTACGAGGACACCGCGCGGATCGAGGCGCTGGAGCAAAGGCTGGTCGAGCTTGGGGTGGCGGTGGCTCTTTGAGACGCGCCCTGTCTGGGTAGGCGTACTCATGTCCGCACTCGCCATCATGTGAGCCTGCGGGTACCCGACTCCCCGCCGCAAGCCCATGCCACGAACCCCCCAGCTCCCGAAAACACCGCCGAAGATGTTCGAGACGCGCAGCCAGGCGTGGCGCGAGGTCGGTCTCGTGCAGGAGGTCAGTCGCGGCGCCGTCAAACGCGCGCGGCTGGAGGCGCTGCTGCTCGTGCCGCTGTTCGTCGCGGTCGTGCTGCTCTACGACAACCGCGCCAGCCTCGGGCTGAGGCACAGCTCATCCGAAGTCAAAGGGCTCGTGCAGGCCGCGACCGCGGTGCTGCTGCTGATTCTCGGCTGGGCGATCGCGCGCGACGCCGGCCGCGCGCTCGGGCCCGCCCTCTTCCGGCGCCTCGACCCCGCGACCGCCGGCATCGTCGGTTTCCTGATCCGCCTCGGCACGATCGCCGTCGCACTGCTGATCGCGCTCGTCGTCGCCGGTGTCGAAACGCGCACGCTCGCCGTCGGCGGCGCCTTCACCGCCGTGATTCTCGGCCTCGCCGCGCAGCAGACGCTCGGCAACCTGATCGCCGGCACGCTCCTGCTCAGCGCCGGCCCCTTCCGCGTCGGCGATCGCGTGCGTCTGCAGGGCGGCCCGCTCGCCGGCCAGATCGAGGGCATCGCGAGCTCGCTCGGGCTGCTCTACACCACCTTCGCGACCGACGAGGGCTCGATCCTCGTGCCCAACAGCGTCGTGCTCAACGTCGCCGTGCACACCGGCGCCGGCGCGCTGCGGACCTACAAGGGCGGCGAGGACTCCGCCGGCGGTGCGTCGGGGGACCCGGAGGGCGGCGCGGGGGGCGGCGCGGGCTTCTCGCCCGGCGCCGGGCCCTCCGCCGAAGAGTCCGGGCGCTCCGCCGAAGGAACCGCGCGCCCCGCCCCGCCGCCGCCACCCGCCGGCTCCACTCGCGGCTCGCCGGCGCGCAGGGCGCGGTAGCGCAGCAACAGCTGGCCCTCGCTGGCGAAGACCGACTCAAGCTCGAGCGCGACCGGAGGATCCAGAACCGGCCCCGCGACGATCCGCAGAGACTCGCTGGCCGCGTCGCCGCCCGCGAGCCGGGGCGCGAGCGAGAGGAACAGCTCGTCGACCAGTCCCGCAGCGAGCAGCTGCGCGTTCAGGTGCGGGCCACCCTCGCACAGCATCGTGCGCACCCCCGCGCGGCGCAGCTCCCCGAGCGCCGCAGGCAAATCCAGCTGCCCTTCGCGCGCGCAGCGCACGTATCGCACTTGCGCCGCGCACTCCGGGAGGCTCGCGGGGGACGGTGTGAGGATCGCCACGCGCGCCGCGGGGTCCGCGAGCAGGGGGATCTCGTCCGCGGGCAGCGCGAGACTCGCCGAGACGATGCACGCGAGCGGTTCCTGCGCGAGCCCCCGCGCACATCGCAGCGCGCGCGCCGAGTCTTCACGCACGAGACGCCCGTAGCGCTCCGCGCGCATCGTGCCCGCGCCGACCAGCACCGCGTCGATCGCCGTGCGCAGCGCGTGGAATAGCTCGTGGTCCGCGCGGTTGCCGATCTGACCCGAACGTCCGCCGATCGTCGCGCGGCCATCCGCGGTGCACGCCATGTTGAGCAGCACCCGCGGCCGCGCGAGCGGCTCGTGCGCCGTTGCGCTCCGTCCTGCACGCCCCGCGGCCGGCTGCGACCCGCGTGGCTCCCAGAGACGCAGCTCCTCGACGACTTCCGCCGCGGTTGCAGTGGTCGTGGGACGGCCGCCGCCGTCGCCCCCGCGCGCACCCGCGTCGCTCAGCAGCCGCGCGAGTTGGACCGGCTTCGCAGGGGCGCTCACAGCCTCACCTTACGACGCCGCTCGCGGCGTCCCCTCAACCACGTCCGCCGTGGCTCCTGCGTCCACGCTCGCCGCGGTCCCTGTGCGATGTCAGCGGCGGTCCCTGCGCCCATGTCCGCGGCGGCGGCTCGTGTACACGATGTCGCGGGCGGTCGGAAACGTATGCCCCGTCGACGCGCTTGCGCCGGCCCGGGTATTGCAACAACTTGAGAACACGCGGCGCGTCGCACGTGCTACCGTCGTGCCTGTATGGCCGGCTAGAAAGGTCGGCGAAAGCAGTGCAAGCTCTCGCAGGTCGAAGCTCTTCGCAGCATCCTCCGCGCAGCAGCACGCACGAATCGTGGAGGAAATATCACATGCCTACCGGCACAGTGAAGTGGTTCAGCGACGACAAGGGGTTCGGCTTCATCACCCCCGACGACGGGGACAAGGATCTCTTCGTCCACCACACGGGGATCAATGGAGACGGGTATCGCTCGCTGCAGGAGGGCACCAAAGTCTCCTACGACGCCGAGGAGGGCGACAAGGGGCCGAAGGCGGTCAACGTCAGCGCAATCTAGTCGCAATCTAGTCTGAGTACCCTTTGAGGGCCCGGCCTCGCCGGGTCCCCAAAGGTATGTCGAGCGACGCGACCACACTCCCTCTCCGGGACCCGCTGGTGGGCGAGCCCCCGAGTGTGGGGCGACGTCGGCTCCTACCCCCGGAGCGCCGTGCCGCTCTCGGTCTTGACGTGCGCCGCCGCGGTCGCCGCGAGACCGCGATCGCGGTAACCGTGCTGAGCATCCTCCTGCTGTGCGCCGTCGTGCTCGTCTTCGGCGCCGCCGATCGCCCGAGCTTCCTCTCCGCGCCGAGCCACGTCGGCTTCTTCCCACACTGGCTCGCCGGTCCGCTCGGCGGCCTGTGGCCAAGCTTCACGCGCAGCCCCGCAGTGCTCAAGTCGCTGTTCACCGGCGCGATCGTCGTGATGTACGTTGCGTACCTCGTCGGTCTCAAGTACGTGCCGCTACTGCGCGGCCGTTGGGCGATCGCGACGATCGTCGCGGCGCACGCGATCTTCTTCCTCGCCCCGCCGCTGGCGCTGACGGACGTCTTCAACTACATCAACTACGGGCGCATGGGGGTCCTCGACCATCTCAACCCCTACACCACGATCCCCGCGCTCGAGCCCCACAGCAACCCGAGCTTCGATCTCAGCAACTGGCACGGCCTCCTCAGTCCCTACGGACCCACGTTCACGCTGATCACCTACGCCGTCGTGCCGCTCGGCATCGCCGGCTCGCTGTGGAGCCTGAAGCTCCTGATGCTAAGCGCGAGCCTCGCGACGATCCTGCTCGTCTGGAAGTGCGCGCGCCTGCTCGATCGCGACCCCGTGCAGGCGATCGTGCTCGTCGGGCTCAACCCGATCGTGCTGCTCTGGGGCCTCGGCGGGGTGCACAACGACTTCCTCACCGTGTTCTTCGTCGTGCTCGCCTTCTATCTGTTGCTGCGTGGGGGGGTGCACGAGGTCGTCGCCGGCGTCCGGCCGCGATCCGTAGAGGGCGGCGCCGCGCGGGTGGGTGCGAGCCTCGCGGGGCTGGCCCTGCTCGACCTCGGCGCGGGAGCCGCGCTCGTCGCGGCGATCTCGTTGAAGGCGTCCGCCGGGATCGTCGCGCCGATCATCCTCGTGGGCCTGCTGCGCGCGCCGCGGCGGCTGCTTGCGGTGATCGCCGGGATGGCGCTCGCGGGCGTCGTGCTCGGAGCGGCGAGCCTGATCGCGTTCGGCCCGCATCTGCCCGACCTCGGGACCCAGGGTCGCCTCGTGATCTCGGTGAGCCTCCCGAACCTGCTCGGCCTGGTCCTCGGGCAGGGAGGGGAGACCGACACGATGCGCACGCTGCTCAGCGGCGTGCTCGTCGCCTCGGTGCTGCTCAGCGGGCTGCTCGCGTGGCGCTGGCGCGACTCGCTCACCGCGTCCGGGTGGGCGACGATCGCGCTGCTCGTGACGCTCGCGTGGGTGCTGCCTTGGTACATCCTCTGGGTCCTGCCCCTGGCCGCGCTCTCGCGCTCGCGCAAGCTGCGCGTCGTCGCGCTCGCGCTGGGCGCCTACCTGATCCTCACGTGGATGCCGCTCGCGACCGCGATGGACAGCGCGCTCGGCTTTCACCCCAGCAAAACGCCGCTCGGGGAACTGCACCAGCGCTACGTCCGCGAACTGCTGAACTGATCAGCGGTCCTCCGCGGAGGGCGGACGGCGGGCGGCCTTGCGCTGGCCCGCGCGGCGCTTGGCCTCCAGTCGCCGCGCGCGCGAGGCGGCCGTCGGGCGCGTCGGGCGGCGCTTGCGCGGCACCGCGAGCGCGCGCGCCAGGCGCTCCGCGAGGCGGGCCAGCGCGAGCTCCCGGTTGCGCGCCTGCGAGCGCTCGTCCTGCGCGACCGCGACCACGCGCGGACCCACCCGCGCCAGCACGTGCGCGCGTTGGCGCTCGCTGAGCGCGCGCGAGGCGCGCACGTCGAAGCTCGCCTCGATCCGCGAGGCGGTCACGTTCGCGTGCTGCCCGCCCGGCCCCGACGAGCGGCTTGCGCGCAGCACGATCTCCGCGAGCGGGATCGCGAGGTCGCGATCGATCCGGAGCAGCTTCGAAGAGCTCTCAGGCTCCATCGATCGGGCGCACGCGCTGATCCCCGTCGGGGGCGCGACCGTCGCGGCCCACATAGCCGTCCTTGCCGCCCGCGCACAGGTAGACCGCGTCGACGTCGCCGACGTTGCGCACCTTGCGCAGAGTCGGCGCGTCGACCCGCGCGAACGCGCCCTCCTGCAGGCGCTGCACCGAGCCGTCGCCGAACTCCATCTCGATCGTGCCGCGATGCACGAAGTACAGCTCCTCCTGGGTCTCGTGCGAGTGAAAACCCGTTTCGATGCCCGCCGGCAGCACGATCGCGTTGACGCCGAACGCCGTGACGCCGAGGCCCTTGCGGACCTTGCGAAAGCCCGGTCCCTCGCCCAGGTCCTCAAGTGAGCCGACCGCGTAGCCCGCGCCGGTCCGGACCTTGGGGTACTCCGCTGCGGATGCCTCCATTGCAACTCTCCTTTGCTCTCGGTGTTGAGGTGCTCGGCTTGGCTCTCGGTGTTGGGCGCTCGGCTTGGCTCTCGAGTATTCAGCGATCAGTGATCGGCGACGTGTCCGCCGGCGGGCGCGAGCGGCCTGCCCTCCGCGGCCCAGCGCACGAGGCCGCCGCTCAGCGAATGCGCCTGCACACCCGCCGCGCGCAGCGCCTGCGCGGCCATCTCCGAGCGCGCGCCGACGCGGCAGTAGAAGACGACCGGCCGCTCGCGGTCCAGCTCGCCGGCGCGCGCGGAGAGCTGGACGAGCTCGATGTGGCGGCTGCCCGCGATGTGCCCCGCCTCGCGCTCGTAGGCCTCGCGCACGTCGACGAGCTGCAGCTCGGGATCGCGCTCCAGCCACTCCGCGACCTGTGCGGGCTGCGCGTCGATCTGCGCGCTATCGGGCTCGGATGCGGCGCTCATCGCGACCAGCGTAGCGGCCGCTCACACCCGGCTCACCATCCGATGGCGCAGGCCACTAGGATCAGGTGGTGACGATGGAGGCCCTCGGCGACGTCTACACGATTCCCCAGGAGCACCTGGACTTCTGCGCGACGATCCGCCAGATCGCGCAGGAGCAGATCGCGCCGCGCTCGGCCGAGATCGACGAGCGCGCCGAATACCCCTGGGACATCCGCAAGCTGCTCGGCGAGCAGGACATCCTCGGCCTGCCGTTCCCAACCGAGTACGGCGGTACCGGCACCGGCACGCTGATGCTGAACATGGCGGTCGAGGAGATCGCCAAGATCGACGCCGCGTGCGCGCTGATCCTGATGGTCCAGGAGCTCGGCACGCTGCCGATCCAGCTGTTCGGCTCCGACGAGCTCAAGGAGCGCTTCCTGCCGAAGTGCGCCAGCGGCGAGTGGACGCCGGCGTTCGCGTTGTCAGAGCCCGAGGCCGGCTCGGATCCCGCCGGGATGAAGACGACCGCCGTCAAGGACGGCGAGGAGTGGGTCATCAACGGCACCAAGAACTGGATCACGAACCTCGGCGTCGCGGACTTCTACATCTGCTTCGCCGTCACCGACCGCGCGACGCGGCGGATCACCGCGTTCGTCGTGGAGGCCGACCGGCCGGGCTTCAGCGTCGGCAAGCTCGAGCACAAGCTCGGCATCCGCGCCTCGCCGACCGGCCAACCGATCTTCGAGGACGTGCGCGTCCCGCAGGCGAACGTCATCGGCGAGGTCGGGCGCGGGCTCTCGGTCGCGCTCGGCACGCTCGAGCGCACGCGCCTGGGCGCCGCCGCGCAGGCCGTCGGGATCGCGCAGGGCGCGACCGACTACGCCGTGGGCTACGCGCGCGAGCGCGTCCAATTCGGCAAGCCGATCATCGATCACCAGGCAATCCAGTTCAAGCTCGCCGATATGGAAACACGCACGGCCGCCGCGCGCGAGCTTCTATACAAGGCCTGCGCGATGGCCGACCGCGGCGATCCGCTGCGCGCCAAGTACTCCTCGATGGCGAAGGTATTCTGCTCGGATACCGCGATGGCGGTCACGGTCGAGGCGGTACAGGTGCTTGGCGGCTACGGATACGTCAAGGAGTACCCGGTGGAGCGCATGATGCGGGACGCGAAGATCACCCAGATCTACGAGGGCACCAACGAGATCCAGCGGCTCGTGATCGCCCGCACGCTCAAATAAGGGCGGCGGGCGGCTCTAGACCTTCCGGCGATGCGCGCACCCAAGCCCCCCAGCGCCTTCGGCCAGCTCAGACGGATTGGGCTGGCGGCGCTCATCGCGCTATCGCTCGGGCTCGTCGTGATCGTGCTCGGCGCCGGCTTCAGCTCCGACGGCGCGGTGCGCACGGTCGAGGATCTCGGGCTCGGCATCGCGGCGATCGCGATCCTCACCGCGATCGCCGCGACGATCGCCGTGCGCCTCGCCGGCTGGCGCAACCCCGAGTCCGAGGAGGACTTCGAAGAGATCGTGCGCCGCGCCGAGCAGCTCGGCCGCGAAGGGCTCGCCGTGGACCCCGAGGAAGCGGAGTTCATGGAGCTCGACCCGCTCAACGACGATGACTTCGAGGAGCTCGTGCGTGACGCGCTCGATGACCTGCCGGACCTGCTGCGCAACGCGCTGCGCCACGTCGCGGTCGTGATCTCCGACGGCGGGCGCCGCGCCGGTGCCTATGGCCTCTATCAGGGCGGCCAGAGCCGGCGCGAGGACACCCACGACCGCATCATGATCTTCCGCGACACGCTGCGGCGGGATTTCGGGCACGACCCCGAGTTGCTGCGCAACCAGGTCGTGCGGACGGTGCGCCACGAGCTCGCGCACCACGTCGGCTTCGATGAGCTGGGCGTCTCGCGCCTGGACCTCTAGCCTCGGATCGACTTCGTGGCATAAGATGCGCGCCCGAGGGGAGCGGCAGCCGCTGCGCCGGGGGCCCAAACGACCAAGGAGAAAGCTTTCTGATGCCTGACGCCGTAATCGTCGACGCCGTGCGCACGCCCATCGGGCGCGCCGTCAAGGGGTCGCTCAAATCCGTGCGCGCCGACGACCTCGCGGCGGTGCCGCTGAAGGCGCTGCTGGAGCGCAACCCGCAGCTGGAGTCGAGCTCGATCGTGGACGTGATGATGGGCTGCGGCTTCGCCGAGGGCGAGTCCGGCTACAACATCGGGCGCAACGCGGCGCTGCTCGCGGGCATCGACCACCACGTGCCCGGCACCACCGTCAACCGCTTCTGCGCCTCCTCGCTGCAGACGACGCGGATGGCCTTCCACGCGATCAAGGCCGGCGAGGGCGACACCTACATCGCCTGCGGCGTCGAGGCCGTCTCGCGCGCCACGCAGGGCGGCGCGTTTGAGTTCCACCCCAAGCTCGACGGCTCGGAGGGCTCGCTCTATAACGTCTACATCCCGATGGGTCTCACCGCGGAGAACGTCGCCGAGAAGTGCAACGTCAGCCGCGAGGCGCAGGACGAATGGGCCGTGACCTCCCAGAGCCGCGCCGTTGCGGCGCAGGAGTCCGGGCACTACGACGTCGAGATCGTCCCCGTAACCGCGCCCGCGCACAAGGACAAGGACCGCGAAGGCAACGAGATCGACGTCCCCGAGCAGGTCGTCACCAAGGACGACGGCCCGCGCGCCGGCACGACGCTGGAGAAGCTCTCGCAGCTAAAGCCCGCGTTCAAGCCCGACGGCACCGTGACCGCCGGCAACGCCTGTCCGCTCAACGACGGCGCCGCCGCGCTGCTCGTGACATCCGCGGAGCGCGCCGCGGAGCTCGGGCTGAAGCCCAAAGTGAAGATCCTCGCCTCGACGGTCGTCGCGATCCGCCCCGAGATCATGGGTCTCGGCCCGGTGCCCGCGATCGAGCTACTGCTCAAGAACACCGGCATGTCGATGAGCGACATCGACGTCGTCGAGATCAACGAGGCCTTCGCCGCGCAGATCGTGCCCTGCAAAGAGCGCCTCGGGATCGACGACGAGAAGCTCAACCCCTTCGGCGGGGCGATCGCGCTCGGGCACCCCTTCGGGATGACCGGCGCGCGGATCATGACGACGCTGATCAACGATCTGCAGACGCTCGACGGCACCTACGGCATCGAGTCGATGTGCGTCGCCGGCGGCATGGGCATGGCGATGCTCGTGGAGCGCGTCAGCTGACGATCTGAAGATCGGCCTCGCGCGCCGCCCGGTGTGGATGGCGCGCGAGGGCCGGTTGGTGTTGGGATTGGCCGCCCGCAGGGCGGCCCCGCGGGATCGGCTTGTGCGGTGAGACGCCCGGTGGACTCCTAGGTGTCGATGTCCAAGCCGGGGATCGGGTCTATCGGGAGCTCGCCGTGGATCCCAGTCAGGCCAATCAGGTCATTGCGGTCTTGAGGGCGGCCGGCAAGGCGCTTAAAGCCAACGATGCTGGCCAGACTGGCGACATAGAAGAGGCCGGTCCCCATGTTTGCCTCGATCGCGCGCTCGCGCACCGTGGCGAAATCTAGCGGGGGGAGGCCACCGCGCATGATGTCAACCACGCCGGCGCTGGTTGTAGCGCGCAGGTGTGTTTGGTCGAGGAGGTGCTCGTCTCTTAGCGGGGCGTTGTCGCGGTATCGCACGCTGTTCAGGGAACGCAGCGCAGCGAGCACGGATCGGTCGTTGTCCGGGTCGTCGGGAACCAGTAGGTCCACATCCTTTGTTGCGCGAATGAACCGATTGACGATTACCGCGAAGCCGCCTATGACGACGAAAGTGACGTCAGCGGCCAGGAAGGCGTTGGTGACGGCCTCGAGGTCAGGCGGGTCGAGCAGCTCTGTCATTCTTGGCGCGCTCGACTGCGCGGAGCAGCAGCCATGCCTGCCTCGATAGCTGTTGTCCCTGGCGCAACAGTACCTCCACCGGCGTATCGGGCGGTGGCGTCAGCGCGCGGCGCTTCTCCTCGTTGAGCACGGCCCACTCGGCCTCGTGGCCCGGCTCGAGCAGCGTGCGGACGCGATCGCTCATAACTCGATTCTACCGTACAGCGGACCCAGGCGCACTTGTTTGTCTGCAAAAAGCCATTCAGTGGCAAGCGTGGATGTCATTCCCGCCGATGACGCTGCGCGCTCAGCGCGGCGGCATCCGCAGCGCGCCGTCGAGCCGGATGACCTCGCCGTTGAGCATCGCGTTCTCGACGATGTGCGCCGCGAGCCGCGCGTACTCCTCGGGGCGGCCGAGGCGCGGGGGATAGGGCACGCCCGCGCCGAGCTTCAACCGCGCCTCCTCGGGCAGCGCGGCGAGCAGCGGCGTGTCGAACAGCCCCGGCGCGATCGTGCAGACGCGGATCGCGTACTGCGCGAGGTCGCGTGCGGCGGGGAGCGTCATGCCGACGACACCGCCCTTTGACGCCGCGTACGCGATCTGGCCGATCTGGCCGTCGTAAGCCGCGATCGAGGCGGTGTTCACGCAGACCCCGCGCTCGCCGTCCTCGCCGTGGGGCTCGTTTGCGAGCATCGCGCTGGCCGCGAGGCGCAGCACGTTGAACGTGCCGATCAGGTTGATCTGCAGGATCGTCTCGAACGGCAGCAGCGGGTGCGGGCCCTTGGCGCCCGCGACCTTCTGCGCCCAACCCGTGCCCGCGCAGCAGATGACGATGCGCAGGCCTCCACCGACAGCAGCCGCGTGCTCGACGGCGCCCCGCACCTGTGTCTCCTCGCGCACGTCGCACGCGACGAGCTCGGCCCCGAGCTCGCTGGCGAGCGCCTCGCCCTTCTCGGTGTTGACGTCCGCGATCGTCACGAGCGCGCCGCGCGCGTGCAGCTCGCGCGCGCTCGCCGCGCCGAGACCCGACGCGCCGCCGACGACGAGCGCTGAGCTGCCCTCGATCTGCACGGGTGGCAGCCTATCTCACGGGCGGACCCCACCCGATGTAGCGTGCTGTCTGCGGCCTTCGCTAATGTCTTCAGCAGCCATGTATTCCTTGCGCAACCAAATGGGCATCGGTCGGGCCACGAGGGTGGGGCTGTTGGTCCGGTCTCGTATTCGGCGCTAGCCTCATGGGAATGGCGACACATGCGGCCGGCACCATCAGCGCTGAAGAACTGCTGCGGATACCCGACGACAGTCTGCGCCGCGAGCTCATCGCGGGGGTGCTGCGTGTGATGTCCCCCGCCGGAGCCGAGCATGGTCGCGTCGCGATGACTGCGGGCCGGCTGCTGGGCACGCATGTCCACGAGGCGGGTCTCGGTGTCACCTTTGGCGCCGAGACGGGCTTCATCCTGTCGCGTGATCCGGACACGGTTCGCGCCCCGGACGCAGCGTTCATTACGCATGCGCACGTCGAGGCGATCGGCCGCACGGCGAAATACTGGCCGCAGGCGCCCGATTTCGCCGTTGAGGTGGTCTCACCGGATGACAGTCGCCGCGAGGTCGAAAGCAAGGCGCTGGACTGGCTGCGTGGCGGCACCGCGGCGGTGCTCGTGCTCGACCCCCCCACGTGCACCGCCACCGTCTATCGCTCGCCTGATCAGATCACGCACTACGGCGCGGACGATGAGATCGACCTGCGCGACGCCGTGCCCGGCTGGCGTGTGGCCGCGGCCGACCTCTTCGACTGAGGCGCGTCGCGCCGTGCCCGGCTCAGCCCGCGGGCCGCGAGAGCGTCAGCGCGAACAGATCGTCGGGGTCCGTGAACCAACGCACGAGCTGGAGGCCCGCGGCGTCGAGGTCGCCCTCCAAACGCTGCGGCGTGAACTTCGCGCTGATCTCCGTGCGCATCTCCTCGCCCGCGTCGAAATGCACCGACAGGTCGAGAGCCTGGACGGTCACCGTGTGGTCGCGGCGTGAGCGCAGGCGCATCTCGATCCACTCGTGGCGGTCGTCGAAGAGCGCGACGTGCTCGAAGTCGGCGGGGTCGAAGTCGGCGTCGAGCTCGCGATTGAGGACGTGCAGGACGTTGCGGTTGAACTCCGCGGTCACGCCCTCGGGGTCGTCGTAGGCGGCCTCGAGCACGCCCGCGTCCTTGACGAGGTCGGTGCCCATCAGGAGGTGATCGCGCGGGCCGAGCAGCGCGGCGATCTGGCGCAGGAAACGCCGGCGACTGCCCGGGGGGAAGTTGCCGATCGTGCCGCCAAGGAATACGACCAGGCGCGGGCCGGTGGCGTCGGGGACCCGGTCGAGGTGGCGCTCGAAGTCCCCGATCACGCCGTGCACGCGCAGACCCGGGTACTCGAGCGTGAGCTCATCCGCGCAGTCGCGGACCATCTGCTCGGTGACGTCGACCGGCACATACCGCGTGAGGGTGCCGGCCTCGTGCAGCGCATCGAGCAGGACGCGCGTCTTGGCGGCCGTGCCCGAGCCGAGCTCGACGAGCTCGACGGCGCCCGTCAGCGCCGCGAGCTCCACGGCGGCGTCGTCGAGGATCGCGCGCTCGGTGCGCGTCGGGTAGTACTCCGGTAGCTCGCAGATGCGGTCGAACAGCTCCGCCCCGCGCGCGTCATAGAAGTGCTTTGGCGGCAGCTCCTTGAAGGGCCGCGTCAGGCCGTCGAGCACATCCTCCGCGAGCGAGCGCTCCTCGGCGTCGCCGAGATGCGAGTCGATCTGGATCGCGACCGCGCCGGCTGGGTCCCTGACTGGCTCCATCAGACGTCCTCTCTGCGTGTCGGTGCTCTCATTGCGATACGTCTTGCGCGAGTCGCAGGCCCGCGAAGATCTGCCGACGCTGCGGGTGGTCCCAGTTGCGGAACGTCGCGCTCGCGACGCGCGGGCTTGCGGCCCACGAGCCGCCGCGCAGCACGAAGTAGTCGCCGCCGAAGAAGACCTCCGAGTACTCGCGATAGGGATACGCGACGAAGCCCGGGTAGCCGTCGAAGCGGCTGCGCGTCCACTCCCACACGTAGCCGGTCCCCTCCAGCTGATCCGAGGTCGCCGCCCGCTCCCACTCCGCCTCGCTCGGGAGTCTCGCGCGGTGCGCGCGGGCGAAGGCGTCGGCCTCGAACCAGCTGACGTGACAGACCGGCGCTCGTGGGTCGCCGGTTGCCACCGCGGGATGGTGCGTGATGTCGTACTCCTCCTTCCACGCCCAGCCCTCGTCGCTCCACCACTCGCGGCGCTCGTAGCCGCCGCCCTCGCTGAAGCTGAGCCAGCTCGCGTTGGCGACCGGGTGGCGCGCGATGCGGAACGCGCCCAGCGCGACCGCGTGGCGCGGGCGCTCGTTGTCGTACGCGAAGCCCTCCGACGGCGCGCCCATCATGAAGTCCTCCGCGGGTATCTCGATCCAGCTCGCGACGTCGATCGCGGCGGTCGGGATCGACGCGGCCGGCGGCTCGCCCGCGGGCAGAATTCCGGCGAGCGCCATCGTCTGGCGCATCGTCTCGGTGTGCTGCAGCTCGTGGCGCAGGACGAGCTCGCCGAGCACGCCGTCGCCGACGCCGGTCCCCGCGAGCGCATCGACGACGCGCTCGCGGACCGCGCGCAGGTACGCGCGCGCGGCGGGCGCGTCGAGCAGCTCGACCTCGCCGCGCACCGCGCGCGGCGTCTCGAAGGCGTCGTAGAGCTCCGCGAGCTCCGGGCGCAGCAGCGGCAGGCCCGCGTGGCGGTGCGCGAGCCAGAGGTCCTCATAGGCCGCGATGTGCGCGAGGTCCCACACGAGCGGGCTCATGATCGGCGAGAGCGGGCGCTGCAGCGTCGCGTCGTCGAGGTGCGCCACCAGCGCGAGCGTCGCGCGGCGGACCTCGCTCAGGTCATCGAGCGTTGCGGCGACGAGCGAGTCCGACGCGGGGGCGTGGTCTTGAGGGATGGAGAGGGCCATAGCTCCAGACGCTCACTCAATGTACGACGTTTGCGCCACAACGGCTCACTCCGCGGGCGTGGCGTCGTCGGGATGGGATCCCGCGGCGGGAGCCGCGGCGTCGTCGGCGATCACGTGCAGGCGCCCCGAGGCCAGCAGACTCGCGGGCACGCGCGGGTCCGGGCCGGCGAGCACCGCGGCGAGCGCGTCGGCCTTGCCCGCGCCCGTCACGAGCAACAGGCTACGGCGCGCCGCGCGCAACACGGGCATGCTCAGCGTGCCCCGGTCCGGGGGCGGCTTCGGCGCGTCATGCACCGCGAGGCAGAGCGCGCCGCTGTCATCTTGCACCTCCGCGTGCCCCGGGAAGAGCGAAGCCGTGTGTCCGTCCTCCCCGAGTCCGAGCAGCGCGAGGTCGAGCGCCGGCAACGCGGAGGGTGCAGGCTGCCCGCCGGCGGGCGCGCTTCGTTGTCCGGCGGGGACGCTCCGTTGTCCGGCGGGGACGCTCCGTTGTTCGGCGAGGGCGCTCGGTTGTTCGGCGGGGCTACTCCGCGCGTCGGTGGGCGGCACGTGCTCGCGCAGCTCCACCGCGTAGGCCCGTGCGGCCTGCTCCGCGCCGAGCTCGCCGCGCATGCGGTGCTCGCGTGGGGGCGCGCCCCGGATGCGCGCCAGCAGCGACTCGACGACGAGGCGGTGGTTGCTCTCGGGGTCCTCCGGGTCCACGCAGCGCTCGTCGCCGTACCACAGCTCGATCGCGCTCCAATCCGGCAGCAGCTCCGCGAGCAGCTCGTACGCGCGCCGCGGCGTGTTACCGCCCGCGAGCGCGAAGTGCGCCGCACCGCGACGTTCGAGCGCCTCGCTCAGCGCGCGCGCGATCTCCTGCGCCGCGCGCGCCGCGGCGGCCTCGGGGTCGGCGAGGGTCGTCAGGTGCGTCACGGCGTTGACCTCGCGGCGCGGTGCGCGCCCCTCACGGCGCCAGCTCCGCTGCAGCCGCCAGCGCGGGGCCGTACGTCGGATCGCGCAGCAGCGCCTGGCGGATGCCCTCGCCGAGGATGCCCGCCTCGCCGCGCGAGGCACCGAGGATCGTCCATTCGCGCTCGCTACCCCGCGCGTCGCGACTGTAAGCGTGCAGGCCGCCGGGGCCGCGGTCCAGGCGCAGCGTACGTCCCGCGGCGGTCTCCAGCGCGAGTCCCGCGAGGCCGCGCACCTGCAGCTCCGGCGCCGCCTCCAGGCGCAGCGCGATTGGCTGGTCGGCTCCCTCGGCCCCGCCGGCGTTCGTGTCGTCGGCGTCGGCCTCGCCGCAACTCTCGGCGCGGGCCTCGCCGACGAGGCTGTGCTCGCGCGCGTGCAGCGGCTGCACCTCCCAGCCCAGGCGCGAGGCGAGCCAGCCGACGAGCAGCATTGCCGCGATCGCGGACTCCGGGTGGTGGCGGATCGCGACGTCCGCGATCGCGCGCAACTCGCGCCGGCGCGCCGGCGGGTCGAAGGTGGTCGCGATCCGCTCGCGCCACGGCGTCGAGCGCAGCCACGCGAGATCGACCACGTACGCGCGCTTGGAGAGCTCGCGCGCGCGCTCGATCGCGGCGCGGAAGTCGGGCTCGTCGACCGAGTCCAGCAGCACCGCCTGCGCGAGCCCGAGCAGCGCGTCGATGATCTCGTGGTGGCCGTGCGGGGACCACAGCAGCGTCGGCAGATCCGTCACGACCAGCGGATCCGCGATCGTCGCGAGATCGTCGAGGTGGCGGTCGCCGAGCTCGACGACGACGGTCTCGCGCAGCAGGCTCAGCTCCCCCGGGCGCGGGTCGCCCTCGGAGGCGACCGTCGCGCGCGCGTCCAGACGCTCGCGGCCGGGCTCGTAGGAGAGCACCACCAGGCGCGAGGCGTGGAAGCGCCCGACGCCGCGCAAGCGGTTGGCGATCTCGCCGCTCCACTCGCGATCGACGAACGCGATCATGTTCAGCGCGCGCGCCGGCACGAAGCCGCCGTTCTCGGCGTGGCGCTCGGCCAGCAGGCCGCGCAGGGCCGCTTCGATCCGGTCGGGCGTCGTGCCCTGCTCACTCCAGACCGCGTCGCTGACGGCGGGCATCAGATCGCGCGCCAGCTGTGGCCTTCGCGCAGGATGCTTGCCGCCTCCGGCGGGCCCTGCGAACCCGCTTCGTACTGTGGCAGCGGTCCCGGCGCGGCTTCCCACGCTTTGACGATCGGGTCGCAGATCTGCCACTGCGCCTCGACCTCGTCGTTACGCGTGAACAGCGTCGGGTCGCCGCGCATCGCATCCATGATCAGGCGCTCGTACGCCTCCGGCGACTGCGAGAGAAACGCCGTCCCATACAGGAACTCCATGTTCACCGGGCGGATGATCATGCGCGTCCCCGGGATCTTCGCGCCGAGCTGCAGCGAGACGCCCTCGTTGGGCTGCAGCGTCAGGATCAGCTGGTTGGGGCGGATCCCCAGCGAGCCCTCCTGATTGAAGGCAAGGTGCGGAACGGGCTTGAGCGTGATCGCGATCTCGGTGATCTTGCGCGCCAGGCGCTTGCCGGCGCGCAGGTAGAACGGCACGCCCGCCCAGCGCCAGTTGTCCACTTCCAGGCGCAGCGCCGCGAAGGTCTCCGTGTTGGAATGCTCGCGCACGCCCTCCTCTTCGAGGTAGCCACGTACGTCCTCGCCGCCCGCGTGACCCGCGCCATACTGGGCGCGCAGCGCCATCTCCGATATCTCCGGCGCACGCGGCGCGTGGATCGCCTGCAGGATCTTCACCTTCTCGTTGCGCACCTCCTCGGAGGTGAAGTTCACCGGCGGCTCCATCGCGACGTGGCACAGCAGCTGCAGCATGTGGTTCTGAATCAGATCGCGCAGCGCGCCCGCGTGGTCGTAGTAGCCCGCGCGGCTGCCGATGCCGATGTCCTCCGCCGCCGTGATCTGCACGTGTTCGATGTAGTTGCGGTTCCACAGCGGCTCGAACATGCCGTTCGCGAAGCGGAACGCCAGCATGTTCTGCACCGTCTCCTTACCCAGGTAGTGATCGATGCGGAATACCTGCTGCTCCTCGAACACCGCGAGCACCTCGCGGTTGAGCTCCTCGGCCTCCGCCAGCGACGTCCCGAACGGCTTCTCGATGATCACGCGCACCTCCGCGTCCTCGTGCCGCGCGAGACCCTGCTTGCCGAGTGCCTGCACGATCACCGGGAAGAAGCTCGGCGCCGTCGAGAGATAGAACGCGCGATTCAGCGCTTCGCCCTCGCGCTCCTCGAACTCGCCGAGCACCTTCTCGAGCTCCTCGTAGACCGACTCCTCGTCGAAGGTGCCCGGCACGTAGCGCACGTCCTCCAGCAGCCCCGCGAGCACGTCCGCGTCCGGCGTGCGCCGCGAGAACGCGCGGATCGCCTCCTCGCACTCCGCGCGATAGTCGTCGTGCTCCTTCTCTTTGCGCGAGACCCCCACGAGGTGAAAGCGCTCCGGCAGCGCGCCCTCGTGCGCGAGGTTGTACAGCGCCGGCAGCAGCTTGCGCCGCGCCAGGTCGCCCGTCGCGCCGAAGATCACCAGCGTCGTCGGGCTCACCGGCAGCCGCTCCAGGCCCGCGACGAGCGGGTTCTCCGGCTCGTCCGCCACCGCCGCCCCCGCCGGCGCGTCGCTCATCGGCGCTTGCCGCCCTGCTTCGCTGGCGGCGCGCTCTGCACGGCGTGCCCGCCGAACTGGTTGCGCAGCGCGGCGAGCACGCGATGGGCGAAGTCGCCGTTGCCGCGCGAGTACAGGCGCGAGTACAGCGAGGCCGTGATCACCGGCGTCGGCACGTCGCGCGCGGTCGCCTCCGCGATCGTCCAGCGGCCCTCGCCGGAGTCCGCGGTGTAGCCGGTCAGCGCGTGCAGGTCGTTGCCGTCCGCTTCGAACGCGCGCGCCGCGAGTTCGCACAGCCACGAGCGCACCACCGAGCCCTGACCCCAGAGGTGCGCGATCTTCGCGTTGTCGAGCTCGTACTCGCACTTGTCGAAGAGGTCGAAGCCCTCCGCATAGGCCTGCATCAGGCCGTACTCGACGCCGTTGTGCACCATCTTCACGAAGTGCCCCGCGCCCGCCGGGCCGAAGTGCAACCAGCCCCGCGGCCCGATCGCGCCGCGGCTGACGTCGTTGGTCTCCGGCGCGAGTACGTCGAGGATCGGTGCGAGTCGCCCCACCGCCTTGTTCGGGCCGCCGACCATCATGCAGTAGCCGACTTCCAGTCCCCACACGCCGCCCGAGGTGCCCACGTCGACGTAATGGATGCCCGCTTTTTTCAGTTCCGCCGCGCGGCGCTTGTCGTCGGTCCACTTGCTGTTGCCGCCGTCGACGATCGTGTCGTCGCGCTGCAGCAGCTTCGCGAGCCGGTCGATCGTGCGCTGCGTGATCTCGCCGGCGGGCAGCATCAGCCACACGATCCGCGGGCCGCGCAGCTCCTTGACGAGGTCCGTCAATGCGTTCGCGCCGACCGCGCCATCCTTCACCGCGCGTTTGACCGCGTCGCGATCGGAATCGAAGGCCACCACTTCGTGGTCGGAGTCGCGGCAGATGCGGTGCACCATGTTCTCGCCCATCTTGCCGAGTCCGACGAAGCCGATCTGGGTCACAGCTACTCCTCTGGTGTAGGTTTCGCGCGCACGCCGCAACAAAGGTACCCGCTTGCGCCCCGCCACCACCCGCTAACGCAGATGAGCCCCGACCCCAGCCACCAACGTCCCGATCGCAACCTCGCGCTCGAGCTCGTGCGCGTCACCGAGGCCGCCGCGCTCGCCGCCGCGCGGCTCGTCGGCAAAGGCGACAAGGAGGCCGCCGACCAGGCCGCCGTCGACGGCATGCGCTACGCGCTGCACTCGATCCAGATGGACGGCCTCGTCGTGATCGGCGAGGGCGAGAAGGACGAGGCGCCGATGCTCTACAACGGCGAGCGCATCGGCGACGGCTCGCCGCCCGAGGTCGACATCGCCGTCGACCCGCTCGAGGGCACGACGCTCGCCGCGCACGGCATGCCGAGCGCGCTCGCCGTGATCGCGCTCTCCGCGCGCGGCACGATGTTCGACCCGGGGCCGTGCGTCTACATGGAAAAGCTCGCCGGCTCGCCCGAGATTGCCGACCTGCTCGACCTCGACCGCCCGCTGCCCGAGACGCTGCAGCTGATCGCCGCGCGCAAGGGCACCGACATCGGCGACGTGATGGTCGTCGTGCTCGATCGCCCGCGCCACGAGCGGGGGATCAAGGCGATTCGCGAGGCCGGCGCGCGCGTGCGCCTGATCGCCCACGGCGACGTCTCCGCCTCACTGCTCGCCGTCACCGAGCGCTCGCCGGTCGACCTGCTCTGGGGCATCGGCGGCACCCCCGAGGGCGTCATCTCCGCCGCCGCGATCAAGTGCCTCGGCGGCCAGCTGCTCGGGCGCCTGTGGCCCCGCGACGAGCACGAGCGCCGCGCCGCGCTCGACGCCGGCTATGACCTGCAGCGCGTGCTCGACCGCGACGACCTCGTCGCCGGCGAGGACGTGTTCTTCTCCGCGACCGGCATCACCGACGGCGACGTCCTGCAGGGCGTGCGCTACCCCAGCGCCGGCGGCGCCAGCACCGAATCGCTCGTCATGCGCACCCGCTCCGGCACCGTGCGCCGCGTCAGCGCCCGCCACGACCGCGCCAAGCTCCGCGCGCTCTACGGCGACGCGCGCTTCGCCTAGCGCTGCACCTTCCTTCGCGCGAGCGAGCCATCCCAAGCCGTGCCTACGTTTGGGGGATGTCTGCCACGCTTGCCCCGCCGCCTGCTGCGGTACGCTCGCGCCGTGCACCGCTTCCCGTGCTGCGCGCCGTGAGCGCATCCGAGCTGCTCGATGGCTTGGCCGCACTGCCGGGCTCCAGGGACGCGGGCGGCGACGGCAACGGCATCGTCGCAAGTCGTCTGCTCGTCGGTATCGAGTACGCGTGTGCGACGGCGGTCGAGGAGGCACGACTGCGCTCCGCGTGGAAACGCCGTCAGGGTGGCGGAGCCACGCCGTTGGTGCTGTTCGGGGACGACCCCGAGCACGCCGGCTTCGTACGCGTGATCGGGCCGCAGGGGGATGGGGCGATGCGGCGCGTTCGCTGCGAGTCGCTGCTGGAGCTCGCGCGGCGCACACTCTCGCTCAAGCGCTTGCAAGCCACCCGGCTGTTGATCGAAGAGCTCGATCGCCTCGACGCCGAGCGGATCGCCGGCCTGCGCGTGCGCGGTCTTGGCACCGAGCACCTGTATGGCGAGCGCCTCCCGGAGCTACCGCGTTGGGCTGAGCTTCGCGAGCTCGTGCAGGGGGTCAATCGCGCCGGCTGGCGGGAGCTGCTCGGCGACCTCGGCTACACGATCGAACAGCTCAAGCCGGCGGGCTATCTCGCGCGGTTCGAAGGCCGGCCCGCAATCGTTATCCATCCCCGCGCCAACGCCTGGCTGTTCGCGCGCCTGGACGAGGAAGGCCGCCTTCCCGAGGGCGCGCTGGTTGCGCAGTGCCGGGCCGAGGGCGCTCCCTACGGGATCCTCGCCGCCGGCCCGCGGCTGCGGCTGCTGGCGGCCGCGCCCGAGGAGGCGGGCGCCACGACGCGCTACCTGGAGCTGGACGCCGCCGCGCTCGAGCCCGACCGCCGCGCGCTGCTCGGCTTGCTCGCGCCGCGCTACCTCGCGCAGGGGGAGCTGCGCGCCGTGCTCGAGGAGGCGCGGGACTACGGCCAGGAGCTGCGGCTGCGCCTGGATCGCGTGCTGCGCCAGGAGGTCCTGCCGGTATTGGGCCGCGAGCTGGGTCGCTGGGCGCAGGCCGCGGGTCGCGACCTCGGTGAGGACGCCGTCCGCGAGGAGCTCGAGGCCGCGGCGCTGCTGTTCGTGTTTCGCGCGCTCTTCCTGCTCTACGCCGAGAGCGCCGGCCACCTGCCGATGGTCAACCCGACATATCGTGGGAAGAGCCTCACGCGCGTCTGCGAGCGTGCCTACGAGGAGAGCGACAACGCCGACCCGGTCGCGTGCGCCCTCTGGGACGACGTCGCGATGCTCATCAAGCGCATGCGCACCGGCCACCGCGCTTGGCAACTGCCCCCCTACAACGGCGACCTGTTCGCCGCGGGCGCTGTCGCTGGTGCCGCGACGCTCGAGCTGGCGGCGATCCCCGACGCCGCGCTTGGCGCGGCGCTCGTCGCGCTCGCCCGCGACCCCAAGGATCGCGCGATCGGCATCGACTTCTCGAGCCTCGAGATCGGCCACCTCGGCTATATCTACGAGGGCCTGCTCTCGCTGCGGCTCTCGCTCGCGGATCGCGACTACGCCTACGACGCGCACGCCGACCGTTATGTCGCGACCGACGGCGACACCGTGCCCGACGTTCGCGCGGGCGAGCTGTTGTGGCTCACCAACGAGGGCGGGCGCAAGAGCGCCGGCGTCTACTACACGCGCACCGAGCTCGTGCGCCATCTCGTCCGGCGCGCCGTGGGCCCCGCTTTCGATCGTCATCTCGCGGAGGTCGAGGCGCTGGTCGCCAGCGATCCCGCGGCGGCGGCGCAGAAGGCGTTCGACTTCTTCGTGCTCGACCCCGCGTGCGGCAGCGCGCACTTCCTGGTCGAGGTCGTCGATGAGCTCGCTGACAAGCTCGCCGCGCTGCTCGGCAAGGTCGCGCTGCCCGCGGTGCAGGCGCAGCTCGAAGCGCTACGCGCGAAAGCCGCCGCGTACGGCGCCGGCGTCGAGGACACCGCGCTGCTGAAGCGGCTCGTGCTCAAGCGCTGCGTCTACGGCGTCGACCTCTCGCCGATGGGCGTCGAGATCGCGAAGGTCTCGCTGTGGCTCTCGACGTTCGTGCCCGGGCTCTCGCTTGCCTACCTCGACCACAACGTCCAGCGCGGCAACTCGCTGATCGGAGTCGTCCGCGCCGAGGACGTCGGCGAGGGGACACTCTTCGGCGATGCGCTCGCGCAGGCGATCACGGAGGCCGCGCGCGCAGCGGCGAAGCTGCGCACGATCGACGACACGACGCCCGAGCAGGTCGCGGCCAGCCGCGCCGCCGACGCCGAATTGCGCGAACAGGAGGCGGGGGCACGGCGGCTCTTCAACCTGTGGACCGCCGAGCCGCTCGGGGTGTGTGGCACGCGCGACGAGGCGCTGCGCCAGGGCGACGAAGTGCTGGCCGGGACGGTAACGCTACTGGCGCCGGCCGCCGATTTGCTCGCTGAGCGCGAGCATTTCCTGCACTGGCCACTCGCGTTTGCCGAGGTCTTCGCGCGCGAGCGGCCGGGGTTCGACGCGGTTGTCGGGAATCCGCCGTGGGATGAGGTCACGGTGGAGGAGCTCGCGTTCTATGCGCGCTACCGGCCGGGACTGCGTGCTCTGCCGCAGGGCGCGCGCGAGCGCATCTTGGACGAGCTGCTCGCGGAACGCCCGGAGTTGATCGAGCGGTATGAAGCGAGCAGGGACCACACGAATATGTTGCGACGTTACTTCGCGACGACGAGTGAGTTCAAGACATCGATCGGCGACCCCGACGTCTACAAGCTCTTCTGCCAGCGCTACGGACAGCTTGTAGGTGACAGTGGCGCGATCGGGGTGGTGCTGCCGCGTAACGTCTTTGCGGCGAAGGGCTCGGCGGCCTTTCGCGTATGGCTGTTCGACAACGCATTTCCCGAGCGAATCGATTTCCTGCTGAATCGGCGTTCATGGGCTTTTGACATTCACCCGCAGTATTCGGTGGCGTTGCTGGTCGCGCATCGAGATGGGGGCGAGCAGGAGCTGGAGGTCGCGGGGGTGGCCGCTTCCGCGCAGGAGTTCGTCAAGCAGATCGAGGAACCGGGCCTACGCTTGCGGCGTCCGGCGCTCGGACGGTTCTTGGAGATTCCGCTGCTTCATGACCAGGTGGCGGCGGACCTGCTTGCCAAGCTGCGCGGGGAGGGCCCGTTTGCCGATGGCGGCGGTCGCTGGAGGTGCTTCCCGGTGGCGGAGTTTCACGAGACTCACGACGCGGGCTTCTGGCGGGATGCGATTGTAGGCCGGCCATTGTGGAAGGGAGAAAGCTTCGATCAGTACAATCCGCACGGAGCCGGTGAGCGACCTTGTCCGCCCAGCGATGCGGCTCTGATCAAGGCTCGCAAGTCGCGTCCTGGAGCCGACTCGCTGGCGGCTGAGACGACGGCGGTCGATGACCGCAGAACGGCGGTCGTGCGCACGGTAGAGCGCGCGCGCCTCGCATTTAGGGACGTCACTCGAGCGACGGACTCGCGCACTGTTCGCGCATGTTTGATCCCGCCCCTGCACTTCCTCACCAATACCGCGCCATATCTCACATTTGTCGACGACGATCGGTGGAGCGAAGCGGCGTGTCTAGCGGTTCTGAACAGTCTCCCGTTCGACTGGCAGGCTCGCCGCTTCGTCGAGATTCATCTCAACTTCTTCGTGCTGGAGGGCCTGCGAGTCCCACAGCTCGACGACGACACCTTCGCGGCGCTGGCGAGCGACGCCGCCCGCCTCTCCTGCGTCGACGAGCGCTTCGCCGAGTTCGCGGCGGCGACCGGCGTCGAATACGGCCCGCTCGACCCTGAGCAACGCGAGGCCCTGCGCGCCGACATTGACGCGCGCGTCGCCTACGCCTGGAGTTTGACCGCGGATGAGCTCGAGGTCGTCTTCTCCGACTTCACCTTCGACGCGGTGCCGGCGGACTATCGCGAGCGCGTGCGCGCCCGCTTCGCCGAGCTGCACAAGCGGCGGTAGATGCCAATGCCAAACTCGCGCCCCAACGCCCGGCCGCATGTGCTCGACAACTTCGAGGCCGAGCGCGACCACGCCCAGGCGCTCGCCTACCTGATCGGCGACGTGCCGCGCCAGCATGCGCTGGCGGTCGCCACCGGCTTTCTCGATCTCGGTGGCCTGCACCATCTCGCGACGATCGCCGACGGCCGCCCGACGCGGCTGCTGATCGGCGCCCAGCCGGCGCCGGCGTTGGGCGCGGAGCTGCCGCTCGGCCTGTTCGAGTTGCACCGCGAGCGGCTGCGCGACGAGCGCGATCTCTCGCGCTTTCCTCCCTCGCGCGCTGCTCGTCGCCTCCAGGTGGTGAGGGAGTGGCTCGCGCGCCCGGAGGTGCGGGTCCGCCGCTTCGTCGAGCAGTTCCTGCACGGCAAGGCGTACCTCTTCGGCGACGCGCCCGACGCGCGGGTCGCGCTGGTGACCTCAGCGAACCTGACCGGTGCGGGCATGAGCCGCAACCTCGAGTTGGGGGTCGCCAACTACGACCCCGCGGTCGCAAACCAGGCGGTCGAGTGGTACGACACGCTGTGGGAGCGCGCGATCGACTACGAGCGGGACCTGCACGACCTGCTGTTTCCCGACCCCGGTCTGCTTGATCCGCAGGCGATCTACCTGCGGGCGCTCCTGGAGCTCCAAGAGCCGCCGCTGGACGAGCCCAATCGGGCCTCGCGCCCGACGGGGCTGGAGCTCGCGCGTTTTCAAGCAGACGGCTACGAGCGCGCGCGCGTGATCTGTGGGCGCCACGGCGGCGTCGTCTACGCCGACGGTGTCGGCACCGGCAAGACCGAGATCGGGCTCGCGTTCATCGAGGAGCGCACCAGCGAGGCGGGCGTCTACGCGCTCGTGGTCGCGCCCGCCCAGCTCGCGTCGCGCTGGGAAGAGCGCATCCACCAGGCGCGGTTGCCGGCGCAGGTGATCTCGTTCAATCAGCTTGCCAGCGACGAGCAGCTTGTCCCGGAGGCCGCGAACCGGCGACGGGTGCTGCACAGCAAAAAGGATGCCTACCGGCTGGTCGTCGTCGATGAGGCGCACGCGCTGCGCAACGAGGACACGACCTGGCATCGTGCGATGGAGCGTCTACTCGGCGGCTCGCGCAAGCAGGTCGTGCTGCTCACGGCGACACCGATCAACAACGGGCTCTGGGATCTCTACAACCTCGTGATGCTGTTCGCGCGCCACGACCGGGCGTTCGCGGCACATGGGATCGACTCGGTGCGCGGGCTGTTCCTCACTGCTGGCGCGAACGAGCGCGATCCCGAGAACCTCAGCCCCGATGTGCTGTTCCCCCTTGCCGACGCGGTCAGCGTGCGGCGAGATCGGCGCTTCATCGAAACCGAGTACGCCGGCCAGCAGTTCGCGGACGGCACGCCCGTGCGCTTTCCGACGCCGCGCCTGAGGACCCGTCGCTATGACCTCGACGCGTTTCACCCGGGCCTGCTCGACCGGATCGCGGCGGCAATCGACGGGCTCGCGATGGCTCGCTATAGGCCCAGCGCATACGAGCTCGAGCAGCACGAACTGCCCGCCGAGGCGCAGCTCGCGGGGCTGCTGCGCTCGGGTGTGCTCAAGCGCTTCGAGTCCTGCTGGGCGGCGTGCCTGGAGACCGTGGAGTACATGCTCGCCGCTCACGATGCCTTCCTCGGGGCGTGGGAGCGGGGCGAGGTGCCCTCGGCTGGCGCATTGCGCGAAGCCGCGCGGGCCGAGGCCGGCGAGAGCGGTCTGGCCGGCTGGCTGGAGGAGACGCTCGCGGGCGACGCCGACGCGCGGCCCGTTGCGGAATTCGACCCGCAGTATGGCGACGCGGTGCGCGCGGATCGCGAACGCCTGCGGACGATCTGCGAGGAGCTCTCGGCGCTCGACGCGACCGCAGACCCCAAGCTGGCGGCGCTGTGCGAACTGCTCGAGTCCTCGCCGGCTGAGAAGATCGCGGTCTTCGCTACCTACGCCGCGACCGTGCGCTACCTCGACGAGCACCTCCCAGCGCCTGTCGGCGGACGCGCGCGGGTCGTAGTGATCGGCGAAGAGACGAGCCCCGATCAGCGCATGGCGGCGCTGGCGCGCTTCGCGCCGGACACAGTCGTGCGGCCCGGCTACGCACCGCCGGACGGGACGGTCGATCTGCTGCTCTCCACCGACGTGCTCTCCGAGGGCCAGAACCTCCAGCAGGCGCAGGCCGTGATCTCCTACGACATGCCGTGGAACCCTCAGCGCGTGGTGCAACGCAACGGTCGCGTGATCCGCCTGCGCTCGCCGCACGAGGAGGTTCTGCTGACGACGATGCTTCCCGAGCAGGGCGAGCTCGAGCGACTGCTGGGGCTGGAGGCGCGCATTCAGGCGAAGATCGTCGCGGCCGGCGTCTACGGCATGGAGTCCGAGGTCATCGAGGGGACCCCCGCGGGTGAGCAGCGGTCTTATGAGGAGCTGCGCGCCTACTCGCAGCGGCTCGTGGATGGCGACGTCGAGCTGCTTGATCAGGGCGAGGTCGAGTCCGGTGCGTTCGTCGGTGAGCAGTTGCGGCGTCTGTTGGAGCGCGCCTTCCAGGAGGGCGAGCTCGAGCGCATACAGCAGCTTCCGTGGGGTGTCGGGGCGTGCTTTCGTCAGACGCTCACGGCGCGCTCGAGTGGACCGCCGGGGATTTTCTTCGCGATGCGCACGCCGCCGGCGCCTGGCGAGCAGCGCGGCCGGCGCTACTGGCGCTACGTCGAGCTCGGCGGCGAGCGACTGTGCACGGGCGACCTCGAGATCCTGCGGCGGATCGATCCCGCCGGCGGCGAAGCGATCGCGGACCTCCACCAGATCGACATCGAGCGCGCCTGGCAGCTCGCCTCGGCTGACGTCGTCGCAGAGCACAACGAGCGCGCGGACGTGCGCGAGGAGCAACAACTGATCGGCCCGCGCCAGCGCTGGGCGCTGAATGTCCTGCGCGATCCAGGCGTCGCCTCGCCGCCTGGGGCCGAGGAGGTCGAGGAAGCCCTCTCCGTCGGCCGCAGCTCGGCCGTCCGCAAGGCGCTGGGGTCGATCGAGTCGCGTGTGAATAGCGGCGAGATCAGCCTCGACGATGCCGCGCGCGAGATCGTGCTCCTGGTGGAGCGCTTCGGTCTGCGACCCGTTGCGCAACCGTCGCTGCCCGCGAAGGTCACGGTCGAGGACCTCGGCGTGGTCTGCTGGATGGCGGTACTACCGCCCCGAGGCGGCCAGGCCGCCTAGCGCTCCTCGCGCCGGTCGTCGGCGGTCGCCGACGCGACGCTCGCGACGGCGGACTCCGCGAAGCGCCCGGCGCGCGACGGCGCGAGGTCCAGGCGCGCGAGCGAGCGCAGGAAGCCGTTCGTGACGAGCACATGGATGCGCGACTGCGTGAGGTTGTACAGCCAGCGCCCGAGGCCGAAGGAGATCGCGGGGTAGAAGTTCGCGACCTCCACCTCCACGTGCAGGCGCGCGCGCGAGGACTCGTTGCTCGGTAGGCGGCGCACGTCGATCTGCAGGTACCCGTCGCGCCCGCGCCCGGTGCGCGCGACGAGCAGACCGCGCTCGATGCGCCAGCGCACCATCCCGTGGTCGGGCTCGAGCAGATACTCGGGAGCCTTGAACGTGAGCAGCTTCAGCGGCTTGAACAGCAGCACCACGAAGCGCTCGCGCTCGGTGTAGCGGACCCGCACGAGCCCCAGCGTGACGCGCCTCAGGTAGCGCCAGTAGGTGCGCGCGAGGCGCTCCAGGTAAACCGGCGACCAGATCGCGGTGAGGCGCTCCTCGCTGAGCAGCAGGTCCGCGGTTTGCACCGAGCGCACCGCGCCCGTCTCGCGATCCACGGAGGTCGCGTCGCGCAGGTTCGTGATCGACGCCTCGCGCATGTCCCACCCAGGCTACTGGCGAGGTCTCCTCAGCTTGCCCGCGAGGCTCGCCTCAGCTTGCGGCGGCGGCGCCGCCGGTGCTCGCGGTCGCGGTGGCGGGGGCCGCGGCTGCGGGTGCGCTCGGCGGGCTCGCTTCGGCCGGTTCGCCGAGCATGGGAGAGTTCGGCACGCTGCCCACGACCGCGGTCGTGACCCGCACCGTTTCCTTGATGTTCAGCGCGCGCGCCGTCCCCGCCGTGAGATCCCACATCGCGCCGATGTGCCCGTAGGGACCGCGGTCGATGACCGGCACCGTGAGGCGGTGTCCGCGGTAGCCGATCTGCACGAGCGTTCCGCAGGCGAGCGTCCGCGAGGCCACGCCGACGAGCGTGGGGCTCATCGTCTGCCCGCACGCGGTCTTGTTGCCGTAGAAGCCCGGGCCGAACCACGTCGCGAGCGTGCGCTTGGGGAACGCTTCGCCCGGCGCCGCGCCGCCACTCGTCGTGGCGCTGCCGGTCGAGCTCGTCGCGCCGCTCGCGGTCGAGCCTTCGCTGGATGCCGGTTCGACCGCCGCGCTCTTCGCCGCCGCGCCGCCGGTCGTGGCCGTGCTTGCGCCGGCGCTCGCGGGGAGGGCGAGCACGGCCCACAGGCTCAGCACGGCGACGCGCCGGGCGTACGAGCGAAGGTTGGCACGCGGAGCGTGCTTGGCGAAAGCGGTCTGCATGTGAATCGGTTCCGCCTACGGGGTGAGCTGACGGGCTCGCGCCTTGCGGCGCTACGGCCCCAGTCGGACCGATTCGCCCCAGTGAGCCGACGCTCGGCTCACATTGGGTCCCCCGTCCGCCGTGATCTGGATCGCAGCGGCTCGGCGTGCGGGGCAGTATACAGGTCCGCCGGACGGGCGTTGCGCGAGCGATCGGATCTCCGGTAGGCGAGCGCTCAGCGCAGCGGGCGCAAGCGCTCAGACGCCCGGCAGGCGACCGAGCGCGTCCTTCAACAGGCGCCCGCTCGTCGTCAAACCGCTCTGCGCGAGCTCCCCGAGCAGCTCGACGACCGACGCCGCCAGCTCCGGCCGCGTGGGGGGACGCACGGGTACGCCCTGCGCGATCTCGTCCTCGGTCTCGAAGCCCTGCCGCGGGATCGGCGGCTCGCGCGGCAGGGTCGCACGCTTGGCCGGAGGCTTGCGAGTGGGCTTCGGGGTCGAGGTCCCGGCGGCGCGCTCGACCGCGGGCTTGGGGAACGTCGTGGCAGCACGCTTGACCGTGGGCTTCGGGGCCGCGGCGGCGGCGCGCTTGGCGGCGGCGCGGCGCGCGCTGGGACGCTGGGGGCGGGTACTGGGCAGGCTCGCGAGGATGCCGGCTGGCTCGCCCGCGCCGGTGCGCTTCGTGCCGGGCCTTGGTTTCGCGTTGCGGGTCGGTTTCGCGTCGCGCGTCGGTTTCGCGTTGCGGGTCGGTTTCGCGTTGCGCATCGGTTTCGCGGCGCCTTTGGCGGCGCGCGCGGGGGGGCGCTTGGAGTGGTTGGCGTCGTCGGGTGGAGTCATGCGCGCGCATCATCGCGCATAAGGAAGATGGGCGGCGAAGCGTTAGCATAGGGTCCACGTTGCGTTGTAATGTCGGGCGGGCCTCGGCCGTGGCCGGGCGGGCAGACTCGGTCGGGTCCCCGGTCGCGTTCGGCGGGGTCGCGGTCGCTGCGGCGCCCCCCAGAAGATCTCCATCTACGGAAACGGAAGACAATCGATGTCAGTAGTCGAACTGCAGGAGCTCGATGAGATTAAGGGCCTACTGGCGAAGGGCCAGCAGGTGGGGGTGCTGACGTTCGCGGAGATCTCGACCGCGACTTCCGAGCTGGATCTGGACGAGACCGACGTCGAGGAGCTGCACGGCTTCCTCGAGAAATCGGAGATCGAGCTCGTCGAGGACATCGACCCGGCGACGGCCGCGGCGCTGCAGGTCGAGCGCGCGCCGGACAAACGCGGCCGGCGCAAAGCGAAAGCGGCGCTGGACCTCAAGCCGGACATGACGACGGACTCGCTGCAGCTGTTCCTGAAGGACATCGGCAAGGTGCGACTCCTGACCGCCCAGGAGGAGGTCGATCTCGCGAAGCGCATCGAGCGCGGCGACCTCGACGCGAAGCAGAAGATGGTCGAGTCCAACCTGCGCCTGGTGGTCTCGATCGCGAAGAACTACCGCAACCAGGGTCTGCCGTTCCTCGACCTGATCCAGGAGGGCACGCTCGGGCTGGTGCGCGCGGCGGAGAAGTTCGACTACCGCAAGGGCTTCAAGTTCTCGACGTACGCGACGTGGTGGATTCGCCAGGCGATCGCGCGGGCGCTGGCGGACAAGGCGCGCACGATCCGCATCCCGGTGCACGTCGTGGAGAAGCTCAACAAGATCGGGCGCGCCGAGCGCAAGCTCGTGACCGAGCTGGGTCGCGAACCGACGGCGGACGAGATCGCGGAGGTCACGGGGATCGATCCCGAAGAGGTGGACTCGATCAAGCGCTCCGCGCAGGCCCCGGTCTCGCTGGAGAAGCCCGTCGGTGACGAGGAGGAGTCGGAGTTCGGGCAGTTCATCGCCGACGAGCGCGCGGAGTCCCCGTACGAGCGCGCCGCGGAAATCCTCACCAAGGAGGCGCTGCGCGAGGCGCTGGAGAACCTCTCCTACCGCGAACGGCGCGTGCTGGAGCTGCGCTACGGGCTCGGCGGCGAGCACCCGCGCACGCTCGACGAGGTGGGGCGCACGTTCAACGTGACGCGCGAGCGCATCCGCCAGATCGAGAACCAGTCGCTGAAGAAGCTGCAGTCGCTCGCGGAGGCCCAGAAGCTCCGCGACGTGGCCTGAGCACTGGTGCTGCCTCCCAAAGCGCTGCCGCCTGCCGGACGGCAGCAAAAAGGGCTCGCATAGCACGAATACACCAGAGTCACTCCAGGGAGCTACACTGATGTCGTGCCGAGCAAGCATCCCAGAATCGCGGTCACGGCCGACCAGGAGCTCGGGTTGGCCTTGGAGCGGGTGCGCGCCGCAACGGGCACTGCCGAGGGCGACGCGACCCTGGTCCGTCGACTTGCGGTAGTCGGCGCGGATGTTGAGTTGCGTGCTGGGCACGATCGTCGCCGTGCCGCCGAGATGCTGTTCGCCGCTATGGATCGCGGCCGATTCGATCTGGATCTCGACGCCGTCGACAGGCTGAATTTGCCGACGCCTCCTGAATGCCCGTAGACCTCTGGGACGGCGAGGGTGGCCCCGTCATCGCCGATACCTCTGCATGGATGGTGGCGCGGCGCGACGATCGCGCGCGCAAACTCCTGCTCGCCGCGGTGGAGCGCGGCGATGTTGCGTGGTGTTGGCCGGTCCGCTACGAGCTGATGGTCGACGCTCGCGAAGCGGAGGCGATGCTCGCCGTCGATCGCCTGCTGGATGGGCTGCGCGAGCTAGCGGTCGATCGCGCGGTCCAGCGAGGCGTGCTCTCGACAATGCGCGAGCTTGCCGACAACGGGTCCCACGGAGCCCACCGCCTACCGCTGACCGATCTGACCGTTGCAGTAGCGGCGCAGCGCTCGGGTATCGGCGTGTTGCATCACGACCGTCATTTCGAGCGTCTGGGCGAGCATCTCGGCGTCCGCACGGTCTGGATCGCCGAGCCCGCTTGAAGCAGCGCCTGTCCACGCGGTCCCGCGCCATTCAAGCCGGCCGCGTGCACTGCCGATGCCAAGAACATGTTCGACGTGCAGTCAGCTCTGCGTGAGCTGGTCGCCCGCAAGGGCTCGGACCTGCATCTGAAGGTCGACTCGGCGCCGCTCTATCGCGTTCACGGGAACCTCTGCAAGGACGAGGGCGGGGAGGTCCTCACGGCGGAGGACACCGAGCACGCGCTGCATGACCTGCTGCACGACGCGACGAAGCTGCACGAATTCTCCGAGGAGCACGAGGTCGATTTCTCGTTTGAAATCGCGGGGGTGGCGCGCTTTCGCATCAATGCGTTCCGCCAGCGCGGCGTGATCTCACTGGCGTGCCGCGCGATTCCGCACAAGATCAGCACGATCGACGAGCTCGCGCTGCCGGCGGTGATCAGCCAGCTCGCGGAGGAGGAGCGGGGGATCGTGCTGCTCACCGGCACGACCGGCTCGGGCAAGTCGACGACGCTGGCGGCGATGATCGACCACATGAACGAGACGATGAGCAAGCACATCGTGACGATCGAGGACCCGATCGAGTTCGTGCACAAGGACAAGCGCTCGGTGATCAACCAGCGCGAGGTCGGCATGGACACGGCGTCGTTCAAGCGCGCGCTGCGGCGGGTGCTGCGCCAGGACCCCGACGTGATCCTGGTGGGGGAGATGCGCGACGAGGAGACGGTGCAGACGGCGCTCTCCGCGGCGGAGACCGGACACCTGGTGCTCTCGACGATCCACACGGTCGACGCGATGGAGTCGATCAACCGCATGCTCGACTTCTTCCCGCCCCACCAGCACGGCCAGGCGCGCTCGATGATCGCGGGCACGGTCAAGGGCGTGATCTCCCAGCGGCTCGTGCCGGGCGCGAACGGCGGGCGCGTGGCGGTTTGCGAGATCCTGCGCATGACGGGACGCGCGCGCGACATGATCGTCGACCCCTCGCAGACGGGCAAGCTGATGGAAGTGATCGAGTCGGGTGGCTACTACGGCATGCAGACCTTCGACCAGGCGCTCTTCGGGCACCTGAAGGCGGGGCGCGTGACGTTCGATGACGCGATGCACGTCGCGTCGAGCCCGCACGACTTCAAGCTGCTCGTGCAGGCGGACGGCCGCAAGGGGACGACGATGGACGACGTCGCCTCCGCGGAGGCGCAGCGCAACGGGGGTCTGACCCCGCCGCCGCCGGTGGCTTCCCCCGCGCCTGTCGCGCCGGGTGCGGCCCCCAGCGCGCCGCGGCTCACGGTCTCCTAACTCTCAAAACTTCATTTGGTAAAGTGGGGGGGTGGCCGCCAATGACACATGTCCGGTGTGCCGCACGGCGGAGGTCGTGTGCGGCAAGTGGACGCTGCTGCTGATCCGCGATCTCGCGGAGGGCCGCTCGCGTTTCTGTGAGTTGGAGCGCTCGCTGGAGGGCATCAGCCCGCGGACCCTGTCGCTGCGGTTGCGCGCGCTCGAGGAAGAGGGGGTGCTGGAGCGCCAGACCTATCCGGAGGTCCCGCCGCGCGTGGAGTACGCGCTGACCGCGAAGGGCCGCGACCTGCTGCCGATCGTGGAGGACATGCGCGCGTACGGCGAGCGCTGGCTGAGCGTGGAGGACTGCGAGGATCGGGTTGTCGCGGCGCTCGGCGAGGGCGCGGTGGCGGTGGGCGTCAGCGCGTGAGTATGTAGGCGCTCATACCGGGGATCGTGAAGCGGAGCTCGGCGCCTTCGACTGTGAGCGTTCCGCCTTTGATGAGGTCGTCGCGCACGGTTGAGAGCTGCTTTGGCGTGCGCTTGAGCGCGTCGGCCATCGCTCGTGCGGTGGTGGGATGCGCGGAGGCGGCGAGGGTGGCGAGCACCGCGAGGTAGCGTCGTTGCGCGGGGCTCGCGGCGGTCCAGCGGGCGGCGTAGAGGCCGCGCTCGAGCTCTCCTTGAGCGCGAGGCAGAGCGGCTTCGGCGGCCGCTAGGCCGATGCGGTCGTGCTCGGCGGAGGCTCGCCAGGCGTGGTGGCCGTAGAGCTGGACGGCGTATGGGTATCCGCCGGATGCCTGCGCCAAGAGGGCCGCTGCGTCCTCGTCCATCGGTCTGCCTGCCTGCTCGGCGGGGAGCCGCAACGCGCGCACTGCGTCGTGTCGGGTGAGTAGCCCCAACTCGTGCCAGGCGCCGCGCTCGAGGTAGGTGATGGAGTGCTCGGGGGCGCGCATCAGCGGCAGGCCGGCGATCACGACGACTACTGGCCAGCGCTCGCCGGTGCCCTCCTGGAGCAGCGCGGCGAGCGCGGCGAGCTCGCGGCGGAGAGCGAGGTGGGCCTCGTCGAGGGTGAGCACGAAGCCGCTCGCGCGCGCGAGAGCCAGCTCTGCGAGTCCTGTGAGCGCCGAGCGCAGGGCGGGTGTTGGATCTTGCGGGGCATCGACGGGCCGCGCGAACCGACCTGGCCGCCGACTCCCGGCACGCCGGCGCGCAGGGTTGCGGACTCCGCTCGTAGCCCGCGCTTGACGGGCGGCTGCTCGACCAGCTCATGCGCGCGCCGCAGCGCGTCGAGGAGATCGGGCGTGAACGGCGTCTCGGGTCTCATCTCGACGTGCACTCGCGGCCAGCCAAACCGTGAGCCCGCGATCGCGGCGGCTTCCGCGAGCATCACGGTCTTCCCGACGCCGCGCGGCCCCGCGAGCAGGGTCGGCCTCGGGGTGCGCCCATCGAGTGCGGCGATCTCGATCGCTCGCGCAGCTCCTCGAGCACGGCCTCGCGCCCGGCGAGCTCCTTCGGAGGTGTTGTCTAGCGCGTCTAGCGCTGTCTAGCTTGTCTAGCGTCGTCTAGCTGCCTTGCGGGGTAAAAGGCCATGATTAGACGCGTGTCGTGGCTGGTCGACCCATCGGATCTGGCGGTTGGGAGTTGAGCGTCTCTCAGCGCGAGGCGAACTCGCGGTCGAGGACGGCGGCGAAGTCGATCCATTGCGCGGGCTCGGGGTAGAGCTCCAGCCAGCGTGAGATGCCGCGAGCGACCAGCTCGAACTGGCTGTGGTCGATGCGGTAGACGAGGATCGCGCCGGCGTGTGAGCGCTGTGCTGCGGCCCACTCGCGCAGGATGTCGGGAAAGTCGCGGATGTTGTGAGTCACGAGGATGCGCTGCTCTGCGGATGCAAGCGCGAGGACGTCCTCGTCGTCGAGCCCCTCCAGTGCGGGCTCCTGGTCGAGCGCGCGGATATCGTGTCCGTCGTCTTGCAGTCGCTGGCCGACCTTGGGTCCGGAGACGTGCGCATCGAGCAGCAGACGCATCGATGAGGGCTACCGCGGCTGCGGGGCGCTGTGCAGGAAGGGGTAGAGCTCGCGGAGCTCTTGGAGTGGGCGATGGTTTTCTGCGAGTGGCGCGTCGACCTCGTCGGGAAAGCGCTCTGCGTAGGCTTGCGCGGCGCGCAGGTGTCGGTTGCCGATGAGCGGGTGGCTTGCGCGCAGTAGCTCGCTGTCGCCGTCGTAGGAGCGCAACAGGTCGACGATCTCCCAGACGTCGAGGCCGCTGCCGATTACCCACGCGCGGCGGGGCCTGCCGCGGAACGCGATGCCGGGGTGCAGCCGTGTCTTTGCGGCCTCCTCGGCGAGCTCCTCGACGATGGCGCTGCGCGGGCGTCCGGAGCGGCGAACCTCGTCGGTGACGAGCAGGTTGGCCTGTGCGCCGAGCCGGATCGAGAAAGGCTGTGTCTTGGCGGGATGAGTAGCCACTACTACAGTGTAGCGGATGTAGTCGGTCGCCGCCGAAGACGAGGTCGCTGCTCAGTCCAATGGCGCGGTCGTGCGCTAAGAGTGAAGTAGGTTCGGAGTGCCGTCGAGCATCTGATCTGCTCTACGAAGCGGCGACGGGGCGGTTCCAGTACGGCGCGTGCGCGAACCTCGAAGCCTGCCCGGGTATCCAGAGCACCAGCAGCCGCGAATCCGCGACGTACGGCAAGGTCGCAACGACCCTTGAAGCAAGTGGCCTGCAGCTGGCTACGACCTACCACTATCGGCTGCTCGCCGACGACGAACACGAAGTCGAAGGCCAGGAGGTCGGCGGGCAGGCGGCAAGCCAGCAGGGCACGTTCACAACCGCCCCACTGCCAGTACCGCAGGCCGCGACGACCGCGCCGAGCGCGGTCGGTGCGACGTCGGCGACGATCGCGGGAAGCGTTGACCCCGACGGGCAGCCCGCCGCGTACGCCTTCGAACTCGGCGTAAACGCCGGCGCCGCGACGCAGTACGGGATCGTCTACTCCGCCGCCTCCGCCGCCACCGGAGCAGGAGCCCGCGCGGCCGCGGCGCAGGAACCCGCGCGGCGCCGCCGAAAGCAGCACCCATGCGCTCGCGCCAGCTAGAGACGGCTCTCGCGGTCTTCGCGAAGGAGACCGCGGCGCGGCTGCAGGCCGACGTGGAGGCCGGTGCGGAGGTTCCGTTCGAGCTCGCGGGCGGCTCCGCGCGGGGCCGCGGCCCGCGCCTGTACCGCTACGAGCCGCTGACGGAGGCGTTCATCCGCGAGCGCTGGGCGCCGCTGCGGCGGCTGCCGAGCTACGGGACGGCGGTGGCGCTGCTGGAGAGCTTCGACGGCCTCGACCGCTACCTGCTCGCGCGGGAGGCGCCGCTGGGTTCGCGGGGGCGCAAGCCGCGCCAGCGGCGCGCGGGTGCGGATGGTGCGCGCGGCGGCGGTCCGCGCGCGGACGCGGCGCTGCGGGCGCTGATCGAGGACGTGTTCGCGGGGCAGAGCGCGTTCGAGGTGCGCGAGGAGCGGCTGCGCGCGGCGCTGGAGCGCCTGGACTGCGCCGCGCACTCCAGCCCTGCCGAGGTCACGCTGCTCGCGAGCCTGCACGGCCTGACGATCTCCTCGCCCGAGCTCGCGCTCGCGCCGGGGCTGACGCTCGCGCAGACCGACGCGCTGGGCGACGTGCCCGAGGAGGCGCTCGCGCCGGCCCTCGAGGACGGCGGCGGCGAGCCCGGCGGCGAGCGGGCGGGCCGGCTGCTGGTCGCGTTCACCGCGGAGGACACCGACGTCGTGGCCGCGCTCGGCCGCGGCCGCGCGGTGCTCGGGGAACTACTGCGCGCGCTGCGCCTGTTCGGCGACGGCCGCGTGACGCTGGGGCGCCTGGCGTGGGTGCGCGTCGGCGAGGGCGGCTGGAGCGCGCGGGCGCTGCCGTGGGGTGGGCGCCCGCACGGGATGCTGATCGTGAGCGCGGAGCAGGAGGACGAGCTGCGCGCGTTCTGCAACCTCGTCGCGCGCCGCGCGCCGCGCGAGGGCGAGCTGGCGTGGGCGCTGACGCGCTTCGAGCTGGGCTGCGAACGCCAGAGCGAGAGCGAAGCGTTGAGCGACTACGTGCTCGCCCTGCGCGCGCTGCTGGAGCCCGAGAGCCGCGCGGAGGACCCGGCGGAGAGCCGCGCTGACGGTCCGGCGAAGACCTTCACGAGTGGCCTGCTCGCGCTGCGGCTCGCGGCGCTCTGCGCGCTGCCAGCGGAGCGCGTGGCGCTGGAGGGCCGCGTCGAGCAGGCGCTGGCGCTGGAGCACGCGATCGTCGCGGGCGCGGCGTCGCCCCCCGCGGGCGGCGAGGGCCTCGAAGTCGGCGAGGTTGTGCGCGGCGAGTACGGGGGCGGCGACACACTCGTGCGCGAGCTGGCCGAACACCTGCGCGCGCTGCTGCGCGACGTGATCTGTGGCCACCTGGAGCCCGACCTAGTGGCGCTCGCAGACGAGCTGATCGGGCGGGACGATGAGCCTGCCGAGGACTTGCGCGACGATCCGCTCCAGAGCGGCGAGATCGTGGATGTCTTGATCTAGCGTCGTTGCATTCCTTTTCTGGCGGCTTTTGGAAAGAGGCTGCTACCGTGGTGCTATGACCAAGAGCGAGCATCGGCAGTTCGTGGCGAGCTTCGTGACGCTTGACGACGCGATAACGCGCGCCAGCTACGCCCTTTCGAGTGGCGATGTGGCTGTGGCGGAGCATGCGCTCGAGCAGGCGAAGCGGACGGTCTACGAGGATGCACCTGCGTTGACCGTGCCGGAGGTTGCGGATGAGCTGGGTGTGAGCCGTCCGACGGTGCGTAGCTGGATCGCCAAGGGCTTGTTGGAGGCCATCACGGACACCTCGCCGCGGCGTGTGAGGTTCGCTAGCGTTCAGGAGCTCAAGGAGCGCTTGGCGCGGTTGCGCGCTCTCGCGAAGGACGAGCGACGTTTCTCGCAACTGCTGCGCGAGGCGGCCGATCGGCGAGTCCTGGCGCAGCCGGGAGCCCGTGAGGGTCTGGAAGATGCTCTGGCGGGCGACGCAGTGGGCCGTCGCTGAACGGCTCGTTACGCGCTACGGGCGGGGCCTGGGCGCGAGTTAGCGGTGAGCGCGCGAGAGTTCCATCCCAAGCGCAGCCTATGGTCCTCCGCTCAGTCGATCGAAGGACCAACTGTTGCCGCGGATCAGTTATTTTTACGGGATTGGCATCTGGATGTATTGGAACGAGGGGCGCCACTCGACTCCGCACTTTCACGCTTACTATGGCGAGCACGAAGCCTCGCTGGACATGGCAGGTGAAATCCTCGCCGGCAGCCTCCCGGCGCGGCAGCTTCGCCTCGTGCGGGCGTGGACCCGGCTTCATGTCGACGAGCTAAACGCAAGGTGGAACCTGGCCGCCAGCGAAAAGCCTTTGGACCCGATCCCCCCGCTTCGGTAGACTCGCGACTATGAACAAGCTCGTACCCGTCACTGCGGCTGAGGTCATCGGCGATCACCGGCTGCGCTTGACCTTCAAGGATGGGATGGTGGGCGACGTGAGCTTCGCTGACCGTGAGTGGAGAGGCGTCTCTGAGGCGCTCGCGGACCCCAGCTACTTCGCGCAGGTGCGCGTCGATTTAGAAGCTCGCACGGTCGTGTGGCCAAACGGCTATGACATGGCGCCGGAGCCGCTGTACGAGCTCGCTTGCCAGCACCGGGTGCACCCGTCGTCGCGTATACCGGCCTGACTCACCCAAACAGATGCGCGGCGATCCGCTCCAAACCGGCGAGATCGTGGATGTCTTGATCTAGGTGGGGGACGAGGATCGGCTGGGGGTCGGCGAGCGCGTCTTGCAGCCGCGCGATGCTGGCGCGGTCGCGCTGGGCGAGGACGTCGAAGTCGGCGAGGTTGGCGGCGACGCGCGCGGCGAGCGGCTCACCGAGCTCGCCTGAGAGCAGCGCTTGGACCTGCGCGGTGGTGTGGCCTTCGAGGCCGTCGCGGTGGACGCGGTTGACGATCAGCGCGACGCGGTCCATCGCGGCGGCGTCGAGCTGGGCGGCGAAGAAGAGGGTCTCGCGGACGGGCTCGGGCTCGGGTGAGGTGACGAGCAGGAACGCGGTGGCGGGGTCGCGCAGCAGCGCGTCGACGGCGCGGGCGCGCTCGCGAAAGCCGTCGACCATGCCGGCGAGCGACCCAAAGAAGGCGGAGAGGTCGCTGAGCAGGTCGACGCCGGTGAAGCGCGAGAACATCGACAGCACGAGCCCCGTGCCGCGGCCGACCACACGCGCGGCGAGGCCGCTGGGGACGAGGAACATCTTCAGCGCGCGGCCCTCGAGGAAGCCGGTCATGCGCGTGGGGGCGTCGAGGAAGTCGAGCGCGTTGCGCGCGGGCGGGGTGTCGAGCACGATCGTGTCGAAGCGGCCGTCGCGGTGGAGGTCGTAGAGCTTGGCGATCGCGCTGAACTCCTGCGTGCCGGCGACCGACGAGGAGACCTCCTGGTAGATGCGGTTGGAGAGCGCCTCCTCGCGGCTGCGCTCGTCGGGCGCGAGGCGCGTGATCAGCGCGTCGAAGGTGACCTTGGCGTCGAGCATCGCGGCCCACAGCTCGCCGGGCGCCGCGACGCCGTGCGCGGCGAGCAGCGCGGGGTCCACGCGCTGGGGCTCGTTGTCGAGATGGTCGACCCCGAGCGCGGAGGCGAGTCGTTTGGCGGGATCGATCGTGACGACTGCGACCCGCGCTCCGCGCTGCGCGAGTCCGAGCCCGAGCGCGGCGGCGGTCGTGGTCTTGCCGACGCCGCCGGGGCCCGCGAGCACGCAGACGTCCTTGCCGTTCAGTCGCTCGGCGAGCGCTCGCTTGGGCACCGCTGGATCCTAGTCGTGCAGGAATCGCCAGCCCGCGTGCGAATACCCACGCGACGGATTCCCGTAATCGAGCATCGGAGCTTCCCGTGCAAGGAAGGGCCAAGGTCATCGCGTTCGCCAACCAGAAGGGCGGCGTGGCCAAGACGACGACGACGTTGAATCTCGCGGCGGCCTTTGCCGAGGAGGGCCACCGGGTGCTGTGCGTGGACATGGACCCGCAGGGCAACCTCACGATGTCCCAGGGCATCGACCCCGACACGCTGCAGAAATCGATGTACGACGTGCTGGTCTACAAGACCTCGATCCGCGAGGTCGTGCGCCGCCGGGAGGTCGACGTGGCGTGCGCGTCGATCGATCTCGCGGGCGCCGAGATCGCGATGTCGACGATGATCGGCCGCGAGCGCGCGCTGCAGAAGGCGTTCGAGCCGATCCGCGAGGACTACGACTTCATCTGCATCGACACCCCGCCGAGCCTCGGATTGCTGACAATCAACGCGCTGACCGCCGCCGACAAGGTAATCGTCCCCGTGCAGTGCGAGTATTTGTCGATGCGCGGTTTGATCCAGCTGCAGAACACGCTCGCGATGATTCGCGAGAACCTCAACCCGAACGTCGACATCGAGGGCATCCTGCCGACGCTGGTCGACTCGCGCACGATCCACGCAAAGGAGGCGATCGAGATCCTCGAGGAGAACTTCGGCGATCGCGTATTCGCTTCACGCATCCGCAAGACGGTGCGCTTCGCCGAGGCGCCCGTGAAGGGGATGTCGGTGCTCAAGTACGAGCCCGACGGGGTCGCCGCGCAGTCCTACCGTCAGCTCGCACAGGAGGTGCTCGCACATGGCTCAGAATAAGCGCGCCAGCATGCGCGAAGGCCCGCTCGCGGCGCTGTTCAGCAAAACCGAGGAAGACGCCGCGCAGCAGGACGAGGCCGCGGCGAAGGCCGACGCGCAGGCGCCGGCCGGCGAGGCGCCCGTCGCTGGGGAGCAGTCGCCCGCGAGCGACCCAAAGACATCTGCCACTGAGACGAAGTCCTCAGAGCCGCAGGCGAGAAGCACGGCGCCCGTCGTGGACGAGGACGAGCAGGAGCCGGTGCCGAGCCCGCGCGAGCGGCTGCGCAACGTGTTCTCCTCGGAGATCCCCGCGAACGTGATGGAACCGCCGGTCGCGCCCGCGTCGGCGGCTGGGGAGGCGCGCGCGCAGCGCGACGAGCCGCCCGCGCAGGACGCGCCCCCCGCGTACGACGTCTACGCACGCGAGGAGCCGCGCGCGTTCGGGACGGCCGCGCCGGTCGCGCATCCCGTGATCCGCGTGGTCGGCGTCGGTGGCGCCGGCGTGAACGCCGTCAACCGCATGGTCGAGGCCGAGGTCGCCGGCGTCGAGTTCCTCGCGATCAACACCGACCTGCAGTCGCTGCAGCAGTCTACCGCGGACATCACGCTGCACATCGGCGCCGAGCTCACGCGCGGCCTCGGCTCGGGCTCGGACACCAGCCTCGGGCGGCAGGCCGCGATGGACGACTACGACCGCGCGAAGGCCCTCCTGAAGGGCTCCGACATGATCTTCATCACCGCCGGCGCCGGCGGCGGCACCGGCACCGGCGCCGCCCCGATCATCGCGCGGATCGCGCGCGAAGTCGGCGCGCTCGCCGTCGCGATCGTGACCAAGCCGTTCGGCTTCGAGGGCTCCCGCCGCGCCGAGCAGGCCGAGCAGGGCGTGCGCGCACTCGCCGAGGAGGTCGACACGCTGATCGTCGTCCCCAACAACCGCCTGCTCACCGTCCTCGACAAGCAGACCTCGATGGTCGACGCCTTCCGCGTCGCCGACGACGTGCTGCGCCAGGGCGTGCAGGGGATCTCCGACCTCGTCACCCTGCCCGGCCTCATCAACCTCGACTTCGCCGACGTCCGCACGATCATGAGCGGCGCCGGCAACGCGCTGCTCGGCATCGGCATGGGCGCCGGCGGCGAGCACCGCGCGACCGAGGCCGCGATGCAGGCCGTCTCCTCGCCGCTGCTGGAAACCTCGATGGAGGGCGCGCGCTCGATCCTGCTCTCGATCACCGGCGGGCGCGACCTCTCGCTGTGGGAGGTCAACGAGGCCGCGAAGGCCGTCGCCGAGGCCGCGCATCCCGACGCGAACATCATCTTCGGCGCGATGGTCGACGAGAAGCTCGAGGAGCAGGTCTGGGTCACGGTCGTCGCGACCGGCTACGACAAGCAGGAGTCCCGCTCCTCCGGCCGTTCGCGCCTGCGCGAGCCCGAAGGGGAGCCCCGCGTGCAGCGCGGCAGCGGCACCGGCAGCGCGTCCTCCCGCCAGACCCGCCGCGGCGGGATCGCCGTCGACGAGCTCGACGTGCCCGAGTTCATCCCGCGCTGAGCGGAGCACGCAAATCGGCAAATCGCGGTGCGCAAATCTGCAAGCTGCTCCGCGCAGATCCGCAAATCACCTTGCGTAGAAAGAAAGGCTTCCTCGGATCGCGGAGGAATCAGCCCTCGAATTGCGGTGGAGACAGCCCTCGAATTGCGGTGGAGACAGCCCTCGAATCGCGGTACGGAAGTGCCTCGGATTGCGGAAGCTTTAGCCCTCGAGTTGCGGAGAGTTAGCTAGAGTAGGGCTATGTCAGCGATCCTCCACGAGCTCGTCGAGCGCCGGCTGGGCGGCGTGCTCGACCGGCGTATGCGCGTCGAGCCCGTGATCATCCTGCAAGGCCCACGCGCGGTAGGCAAGTCCACGCTGCTGCAAGAGCTCGCGCTCGCGCGGGGCCGAGATGTCATCGATCTCGACGATCTGGATACGCGCGAAGCGGTCCAGGCCGACCCGGCCCTGTTCGTGCGCGGCGAGGCACCGGTGCTGATCGACGAGTTCCAGCATGTGCCGGTGCTGCTCGACGCGATCAAGGCAGAGCTCAACCGCGACGGCGCGCCCGGCCGCTTCGTGCTGACCGGCTCGACGCGCTACGCGACCCTGCCCGCGGCCGCCCAGGCGCTCACGGGACGGGCACATCGCGTGGACGTGCTCCCCCTCTCTCAGGGCGAGATCGCCGGCGCGCGCGAGGGCTTCGTCCAGACGCTTCTCAGCGATCCGAGCGCGCTCGTGGACCCGAGCCCACCCGCGAGCGCACGCGACGAGTACGTCCGTCGGGTCGTCGCGGGCGGATTTCCGATGGCGCTCACACGTACGCGAGCAGCCGACCGCGCGCGCTGGTTCGAGGACTACGTCGAGCTCGTCATCGAGCGTGACGTACTCGAGCTCTCACGCGTACAGCAACGCCGCCAGCTACCGCTCCTCCTGCGTCAGCTCGCCGGTCAGACCGCGCAGGTGCTCAACATCGCGAAGGCCGCGAGGGCAATCGGCATGGAGAAGTCCACCGCCGAGAGCTACACGAAGCTGCTAGAGACCGTCTTCCTCATCCACCAGCTGCCCGCGTGGGGCACGACGCTCGGACCGCGAGTGGGGGCCGCGCCAAAGGTCCATGTCGTGGACAGCGGGCTCGCCGCGCGCCTGCTGCGCCTGACCGAGGATAAGCTTGGGGCCGCCTCGGCATCCGCGCTCACCGAGTTCGGGCATCTGCTCGAGACGTTCGTCGTGGGCGAGGTCTGTAAGCAGCTCGACTGGCTCGACGCGCCGGTCGCACGCGGACACTGGCGCACGCACGACGGCGACGAGGTCGACCTCGTGCTCGAGCGCGACGACGGCGCCGTCGCCGCGCTCGAGGTCAAGGCCGCCTCACGCGTGACCGCGCGCGAGCTACGCAGCCTGCACAAGCTCCGCGCCAAGCTCGGCGCCGGATTCCTGGGCGGCGTAGTCCTCTACACCGGCGCGCGGTCCTACACCCACGAGGGGATCCAGATCGTGCCGGTCAGCCGGCTGTGGCGAGGTCACGACGCCTAGCTTCGGAGGGGAGCGCCGAACTTCGAACCCCCATACCCTTCCCCGATGGGTCCGTCCAACCGAGGCGCCGGAGGAGTCGTCGCGGCCGGTCACCCGCTGACCGCGCAGGCCGGCGCACGCGTGCTGCGCGAAGGCGGCAACGCCGTCGACGCCGCCGTCGCCGCGATGCTCACCTCGTTCGCCGCCGAGCCCCTGCTCACCGGCCTCGGCGCCGGCGGCTACCTGCTCGTCGCCGGCGGCGACTGGGAGCCCGCGCTGCTCGACTTCTTCGTCGAGGCGCCCGCGCGCGCCGAGGACGGCTCCGCCGCCGAGCTCGCCGCAATCGACGTCTCCTTCGGCGACGCCGCGCAGGTCTTCCACATCGGGCCCGCCTCCTGCGGCGTCTACGGCACGCCCGCCGGCGCCTGCGAGGCGATCGCGCGCTGGGGCACCGTCCCGCTCGACGAGCTCGCCCAGCCCGCCGCGCGCCTCGCCCGCGACGGCGTCGCACTCAACGCCGGGCAGGCCTACGTCGCCACGATCCTCGCGCAGCTGCTGCTCTCCAGCCCCGAGTGCGCCGCATTGTGGGCGCCCGCCGGCCACGTCCTGCGCGAGGGCGAGACCCTGCACAACCCCGAGCTCGGCGAGGCACTGCAGCGCCTCGGCCGCGACGGCGCCGCGCCCTTCTACCGCGGCGACATCGCCGCCGCCGTCGCCGACTGGCTCGCTGCGCGCGGCGGCTCGCTCACCCGCGACGCGCTCGCCGACTACCGTTGCATCCCCCGCGAGCCAGTGCGCATGCGCTACCGCGACCGCCTGCTGCTCACCAACCCCCCGCCCTCCGCCGGCGGCACCCTGATCGCCTACGCCCTCGGCCTGCTCGACCAGCGCCCCGCGCCGCCCTCGCTCTGCGCCGTGGTCGCCGCGATGGAAGCCGCGCAGGGCGAGCGCACCGCGGAGTTCGTCGAGGGCCTCGCCGCGGAGGGGTTTCTCGAGTCCTTCCTCTCCTCGCGCCTGCGCGGCGCGCACCTCGGCTCGACCACCCACATTTCCGTCCTCGACCGCGACGGCCGCGCCTGCAGCGTCACCTGCACCAATGGCGAGGGCTCCGGCGTCGTCGTCCCCGGCACCGGCATCCACGTCAACAACATCATGGGCGAGCAGGACCTCAACCCTCTCGGCTTTCACCTGCACCCCGCGGGACGCCGTATGCCGAGCATGATGGCGCCGTCGGTCGTGACGCGCTCGGGGGAGGTCGAGCTCGTGCTCGGCAGCGCCGGCTCCAACCGCATCCGCTCCGCGCTCCTGCAGACCATCGTCGGCGTCGTCGATCGCGGCCTCGACGCGACCGAGGCCGTGCTCGCGCCGCGCGCCCACTTCGAGGACGGCGTCGTCTACGCCGAGCCCGGCGTCGACGTCGCCGCGCTGCGCGCGCAAGGTCGCCGCGTGGTCGACTTCCACGAGCTCAACCTCTTCTTCGGCGGCGTCCAGGCCGTGCAGAGTCGCGACGGCCACGTCCTCGGCGCCGGCGACCCCCGCCGCGGCGGCGTGGCGGTTGCGGCGTGAGAGCTCGGTATGGCTGCCCGTACGTGTTCGCCGTGCTGCTCGTCGCGGCCGTCGCGGCCGGCTGCGGCGAGAGCGTCGAACTGCCCGACCTCTTCATCGTCCAGCGCACCGGCGGCAGCGCCCCGCTTACGCTCGTCGTCAACGAAGGCGGCGCCGTCCGCTGCAACAGCGGTCCCGCCCGCCAGCTCAGCGACTCCCAGCTCGTGCTCGCCCGCGGCGTGCAGGAAGAACTTGAAGGCCCCGCCGCCAAGCACCTCGCGCTCGCGTCCCGGCCCGGCTCCGTCTTCAGCTACTACCTGCGCGACGAAAAGGGCACCGTGCGCTTCGCCGACAACTCCGCCGGCCAGCCCTCCGCGCTGCGCCACCTCGCCTACCTCGTGCTCGAAATCGCCCAGAAGGTCTGCCGGCTGCCGGGTGAGGGCTCGTAGCACGCATGCTACAGTGCGAATAATGGCGCGTGAGATTACTCAGCGGCAGCTGCGCAACGACAGCGGCGAGATCATGCGCGAGCTAGACCGAGGCGAATCGTTCATCGTGACTCGCAACGGGACGCCCGTGGGCGAGCTGCGGCCGCTACGCCGCCGCCGCTTCGTGCCCGCGGAGGTCGCGATCGCGGCATTCTCCGGTGTCGGTAGCATCGACCACAGACAGTTCCGCGCGGACATCGACCGCTTCGTAGACCAGGACCCGACGCCGCGTGCCTGAGGCGCCGGCGAGGCCGGCGAGGCCCGCTAGAGGCTTGCTGGACACCTCGGTAGTGATCGATCTCGGGCTGCTGCGCGCTGAGGATCTCCCGGTCGAGCTTGCCGTGTCGGCGCTAACGATGGCCGAGTTGGCTACCGGGCCGCAAGCCACTGCCGACCCACAGGAGCGCGCTCGTCGAGTCGGACTTCTCCAGCATGCCGAAGCGACTTTTGAGCAGCTTCCGTTCGACGCCGCCGCTGCGCGCGTCTACGGGCGTATTTATGCCGCCGTGTTTGCCGCTGGTCGCAAGGCACGGGGCCGGCGAGCAATCGACCTCCTCATCGCCGCCACCGCCCTTTCGAACAAGCTGCCGCTCTACACCCACAATCTCGACGACTTCGCCGGGCTCGAGGAACTACTCGACATCGTCGCCGTGCCCACCGGGCCCGCCGCGGACGAACCGCCCGCGCGGCCCGCTTGACCTCATTCCGGCCGTGGCAACGCCGGAACACAGGCGCCGAGCAGCGCGTGGAACATGTGCGGCGAGACGTAGACCTCCACGAGCGCCGCCGCGAGTAGCAGCGGCAACGCGACCGCGACGGTGACCAGCGTCGCCGCCAGCAGCTGGTCCCACTCGCCCCGGCGGCTCGCCATGATCCACGCCGCGAGCGGCAGGAACAGCGCGATCAGCTCCGGCAGCGCGTGCGGCAGCACCGCGAGCAGCAGCAGCGCCGGCGCTACACCGAGCGCGTGCGCGAACGCCGCCAGCCGCTCCCCCAGCAGATACGCCTGCGCCGACAGCGAGAACGTCGTCGCGCACACCACGAAGCCGATCGCGATCCGGCCGCCGCGCTCGTGCACCCAGCGCGAGACACCCCGCCGCGAGCCCGCCTGCAGCGGCAGCGAGCTGCCCGCGATGAAGCCCGCCACGCACGCCATCGCGTGCAACGCCAGCACCAGCAAGTTGCGACCCATCACCGCCGCGACGTCAGCCGCATCCCCCATCGCAAACGGCGGTTCCGCCGGGATCGCTTCGCGCGCTCCCCCCGCGAGTGCCGCGATCACGAGCACAGCCCCCAGCAGGCCCAATGCCGCGCCCGTCGAGCCCGCGCCCCAGCGGCCCAGGACCCGCCAGCGTCCCGCGCGCCACTCGCCCAGCGCGCCCCGCGTGCGGCGCACCCCGTAGGCGAACGCATAGGCCGATCCGTCCACCCTGCACTGATCGGCACCTGCGCCGGTGCACGTGACCCGCGCCCTACCCGAACCGCACCTTCCCGTTCGAGCGCGCCCGCGTCTGCGCGCGCTCCACCAGCTCCAGGCGCTTGAGCGCCGCGCGGAACAGCATCGTCAATAGCTGCAGGCGCGCGTTCTCCGAGCGCAGCTCCAGCAGCTCCTGCTTGGCGTCCGTCCCGAACTCCACCGTCGCCGCCATCCCGTACGCGTCGAGCGCGTCCAGCTCCTCCTCCGAAAGCGTCTTGTCCGTCGCCTGCTCCACCAGCTCCGCGTACAGCTCCCGCGCCGCGCGCGCCACCTCCGGGTCCACCTCTCGATCGTGCTCCGCCAGGAACTCCACCACGCCCGCCGGGTACGGGAGGCTCTCCTGGCGCTCCAGCAGGCGAAACGGGCGCGTCCCGCGCGCCAAGATGTTCATCCGTCCGTCGTCCATTCGCTCCAACACCCTGTCGATCGCGCACGCGCAGCCGATCGGCTTCAGCTCGTCCTCCGCCATCCACACGATTCCGAACTCGCGCTCATCCTCCAAGCAGCCCTCGATCATCGTGCGGTAGCGGTCCTCGAAGATATGCAGTGGCACGCTCTCCGTCGGCAGCGCCACAATGCCCAGGGGGAACAGCGGAAAGCCCTCGAGCACCCGATCGGACATCCGAAACAGTCTAGTTGGGCCTCGTGCGCGCGCCCGTGCTTGACGATGCGCACAGTTCGCAGGCGCTCAGCTCGCCTTGCGCGCCGCCAGCATCAGGTTGTAGAAGATCGCCGGCGGCAGCCGCGACTCCAGCAGCCGCCGGTCGAGCTGCTGCAGCGCCAGGTACCCGCGGTACGCGTACATTCGCCATGCCCACGGCACATCGCTCGGGTCCGCCGTCGCCTCCAGCGTGCGGTTCGTCCACCCGAACCAATTCGCCAGCAACTCCTCGCCGATCACCCGCACCTCGCGCAGGCCCGCGCCCTGCGCGAGCGCCCGCAGCTCACCCGGCGCGAACGCGTGCACATCGACCACGCCCTCCAGCGCCGCGTCCGGCGCGCCACCCTCCGCGGGTGGCGCCGGGCGCGCGCGCAGCGCACGGCGCCACAGCGGCGCCACCGTGCCCGCGAAGCGCTTGGGAACCGTCGCCAGCCGGTCGCCGTAGCGCGAGGGCTCGCCCGCGAACAGCAGCGTCCCGCCCGGCGCCAGCACGCGTGCGAACTCCGCGAACGCCCGGCGCAGGTCCGGGATGTGATGCAGCACCGCGTGGCCCAGCACCAGGTCGAAGCTCGCGTCCGCGAACGGCAGCCGCTCCGCGTCCGCGCTCGCCGTCTCCACCTCCAGGCCCAGCCGCTGCGCGTTCGCGCTCAGCGTCGCCAGCATCCCCGGCGAGATGTCCGTGCACGTCGCCCGCTCGATCACCCCCGCGCGCAGCAGGTTCAGCGTGAAGTACCCCGTGCCCGCGCCGATCTCAAGCGACCGCTCGTAGCGGCCCGCCCCCTCGCCGCCCAGCGCCTTGCGTACCTTCGCGCCCACCTGCTCCAGGCCGATGTCCCCGAAGTCGATCCCCCACTTCGCGTCGTAGTGGTCCGCGGCCACGTCGTGGTAGCGCGTGTTCACGTCGCGGATCTCCTCGGCTGTCAAGGGCGGCGGCACGGGTGCGCACCTTAGACGACCGCGCCCGATCGAGGCCGCAGGAGCCCGCCCCGCGCGGGCGCGGGCTCATATACTCGCGCCCCGTGTCGGTGCCCCTGTACGTGCAGCGCGACCAGCCCGACGGCGTGCCCCCGCTCGCGCTCACCGGCGAGCGCACCCTTCCCGACGTCCCCGAGGAGAACTACTGGTTCCGCCGCCACCTCGTCGTTTACCAGTGGATCGCCGCGCGCGTCGCCGGCCTGCGCGTGATCGACATGGCTTGCGGCGAGGGCTACGGCTCCGACGTGCTCGCCGCGCGCGCCGCGAGCGTCGTCGGCGTCGACGCCAACCCCGAGGCCCACGCCCACGCCCGTAGCCGCTACCGCCGCGCCAACCTCCGCTACGAGCGCGACCTCATCGAAACCTTCGCCGCGCCCGCCGACGCCGTTGTCTTCCTACAGACGATCGAGCACCTCCAAGACCCCGGCGCCGCGCTCGAGCACTACCGCGAGCTCGTCGGCCCCCGCGGCGTCGTCTACCTCTCCACCCCCAACGTCCTCACGCTCGCCCCCAAGGGCGCGCCGCGCTCGGACAACCCCTGGCACGTGCACGAGTACCGCGTAGCCGAGTTCGAGCAGCTCTGCCGCGCGCACTTCTCCTCCGTCGCGCTCTTCGGCCTCTTCCACACGCGCAAGCTCCGCGCCCACGAGTTCGCGCTGCGTCTCGGCTGGGACGCCCTGCACGCCCGACTCGGTCTCACCGAGCGCTTCTACCGCTGGTTCACGCCCGCGATCTCGACCGCCGACTTCGCGCTGCGCCCCCGCGGCCAAGCCGATCTCGAGCGCGCGCTCGACTTCCTCGCCGTCTGCCGCGCGTGAGTGCCGCCGCGCCCGCCCCCGGACCACGATGAGCGCTCCGCGCCGCACCGCCGCCGGCAGGCCCGTCCGTGGAGCGCGATGAGCGCTGCCCGCCGCACCGCCGCCGCCGGCAGGCCCCGCGGCCAGCTCGCGATCGTCCTGCACACGCACATGCCCTACGTCGAGGGCTTCGGCACCTGGCCCTTCGGCGAGGAGTGGCTGTGGGAGGCGATCGCGAGCTGCTACCTCCCGCTGCTCGACCTGCTCGAGCGCGACGCCCCGCTTACGCTCTCGCTGACCCCCGTGCTTTGCGACCAGCTCGAAGCGCCCGCGATCGGAGCGCGCTTCACGCACTTCATCGACGACGTCCGCCGCCGCACCCACGACGAAGACAGCCACGGCCTGCGCGACGGCGGCCACGAGACGCTCGCCCGCGAGCTCGAACGCTCCTGGGAAGAGTACGAGTGCGCCCTGCACAGCTTCCAGCGGCGCGACGGGGACCTGCTCGCAGCGTTCGCGCCCCACGCGCAATGGACCTCTGCCGCGACCCACGCCGTGCTGCCGCTGCTCGCGAGCGAGCCCGCGCTGCGGCTGCAGGTGCAGACCGGAATCGCCTCGCACCGCGCACGCTTCCCCGCGCCCTGGCGCGGCGGTTTCTGGCTGCCCGAGTGCGCCCACGCCCCCCAGCTCGAGCCCGCGCTCGCCGACGCCGGCGTGCGCGCGACCTGCGTCGAGCTCACCGCCCGCCTCGGGTTGGGCGCCCCCGCGCACCTGCGCCCCCTCCGCGGCGAGGGCGACGTCGTGCTCGCGCCGATCGATCGCGCCACGATCGCGCTCGTCTGGAGCGACGGCGGCTACCCCGCTCACGCGTACTACCGCGACTACCACCGCCACACCGTCCACCACCACAACCCCTGGGCCAACGACGGCGGCGCCTACGATCGCCCGCGTGCGCTCGCGCTCGCACGCGCGCACGCCGCCGACTTCGTCGCGCGCACCGCCTCGCGCCTGCACCGCGACGGCGCCGGCCTGCCCGGCGGCGGGCTCGTCGTCTGCGCGCTGGACACCGAGCTGCTCGGGCACTGGTGGTACGAGGGCCTGCACTGGCTAGAGGCCGTCGTCGAGGAGTGCGCACGCCAAGGGCTCGAGCTCGTGCGCCTCGACGACGCCCTCCCGCGACTGGAGCCCACGCGGCTCGCCGAGGTCGCCGGGGAGGAACTCCGTGGGGAGGGTCGCGGTGCAGAGCGTCCTCGCGGAGGTGAGCGCGGTGGGACCGAGCGCCGCGCGGAAGATCGCGGCGAGGCGAGCACCTGGGGCGCCGGCGGGGACCTCTCCACGTGGTCCGGTCCCGCCGTCGCCGAGATCGCCTTCGCCATGCGCGCCGCTGAGCTCGAGGTGCTGCGCGCCGGGCCCCGCGCCGGTGTCGCCGCCGCGCGCGAGCTGCTCGCGCTGCAGGCCAGCGACTGGGCCTTCATGGTCGCCCGCGGGCTCGCCGCGCCCTATGCGCACGAGCGCTTCGCCGGCCACCGCGCCGCGCTCGCCCGCGCGCTCGCCGCGGGGGTCGACGCCGACGCCCGCGGCGCCCGCAACATCGCGCCGCACGCTACTGCCGCGGCGCTTCTCGCGCTTTGACTCGACGCACGCCACCCCGCGGCTTGGCTCACGCCTCGACTCGACGGGCGCCACGCTCGCGGCGCAGGATGCAGATCGTCATTCAACTTTTCAAGAATCTTCATCTCCCAAATAGTTATAATCTGAAAGGAACTCCCAAAAACATACACAAAGTTTGGGGCGCTCACCGAGCGCGTCGCGCTCAACCCCAGCGCATCGCGCGCGGGGCCTCGCGCATGCGGATCACGCGGGCCGGGATGCCGCCGACGACGGCGTTGGCGGGGACGTCGCGGGTGACGACGGAGCTGGTGCCGATCACGCTGTTCTCGCCGACCGCGACGCCGCGCAGGATGCACGCGCCGTAGCCGATCCAGACGTTGTGCCCGACATCGACATCGCGCTTGTAGATGCCCTGCAGGCGGATCGGGCGCTCGACCTCGACGACGCCGTGGTCGAAGTCGATCAACATGACGCGATCGGCGACGATGCACTCGCGTCCGATTGCGACGTGTTGGAAGGCAGAGATCGTGCACTCCTGGCCGATCACCGTCTTCGCGCCGATGCAGACCTCGCCCTCGTGGACGCGGATCTTGGTGCGGTGCCCGATCCACGCCCAGCGACCGATGTGCAGCGTCGCGTGGCGGCCGATCTCCAGCTCGACCCCGGGGCAGATGAAGCAGAGCCCGTCGGTGCGCAGTCGTCCGCGCAGTCGCAGCTTCAGCACGGCGAGCCGCGCGAGCATGCGCGCGTAGGGGAAGGAGAGCATGTTGTTCGCGCGCATGAAGCGCAGCAGCGTGAGCGGGCCGCCGCTGCGCGGCGGCGGCTCACCGCGCGGCAGCACGGCGGGGGGAGCCGCCGGCGACCGTTGGGGAGGGTCGGAGGGACGGTCGGCCGGTGGCTCGCGGGCGGCGGGATCGGCCAGGAGGTCTCGCGGGTCCATCGTCGCGGAATCGTATTCGCCTGCGATGATTGCGCCCGCGATGAGCGACGCGGGGACATTGGCGCAGCGGCTGCTGGCGGGCGACCGCCGGGCGCTGGCGCGCGCGATCTCGCTCGTCGAGGACGACCGTCCGGAGGGCTGGGAGCTGGTGCGCGAGGTCTACCCGCACACCGGCGCCGCCGCGGTGGTCGGCTTCACGGGTCCACCCGGCGTCGGCAAGTCGACGCTGATCGGGGCGTTGACACGCGCGCGGCGCGCGGCGGGGCGCACGGTGGGGGTGCTCTCGATCGACCCCTCCTCGCCGTTCACGCACGGCGCGCTGCTCGGCGACCGCATTCGCCTGAACGAGCACTTCCTGGACCCGGGAGTGTTCATTCGCTCGATGGCCAACCGCGGTGCTCTCGGGGGTCTCTCGGAGGCGGCGCTGCAGGCCGCGCTGCTGCTCGATGCGGCGGGCCGCGAGGACGTGTTCGTCGAGACGGTCGGGGTCGGGCAGGCGGAGGTCGACATCATCGACCACGCGGACACCGTGGTGCTCGTGCTGATGCCGGGCTCGGGCGACTCGATCCAGGCGCTGAAGGCGGGGATCATGGAGATCCCGGACGTGATCGTGATCAACAAGGCGGATCACCCGTTGACCGACACGATGGTGCGCGAGATCCGCGGCGTGCTCTCGCTCGCGAACCTCGACCACGCCACCGATCGCGCGGGCGGCTGGCGCGTGCCGATCGTCAAGACGGAGGCCGAGCGCGGCCACGGCATCGCGGAGCTCGTGGCGAGCCTCGACGCGCACCGCGCGCAGATCGTCGACGAAGGGCGACTGCAGGAGCGCCGCGGGCGCAACCTGCGCAACGAGGTGCTGGCGCTGGCGAGCGCGCGCATGCGCCGCCGGCTGGAGGAGGAGCTCGCGGGGGATGCGGAGTTCCAGCGGCTGCTCGATGAGGTCGTGCAGCGCCGTCTAGACCCCGCCAGCGCGGCGGCAGCGCTGCTCGAGCGGGCGGCCGCGGCGCGCTGAGCGGCGGCTCACCAGAAACAGTCTCGCGTGTACGCGGGATATCGGATTCCTCGACAAATACTGGCATTTGACTACGCAATTCGACTTTTCCCGCGAGTTGGGGTTAGTTGCGCGCGTTCTTTGGGCACAATCAAAGCACCACGCTAAAGCGGTTTATCGCGGCTCCAACCATCAGCTATGACCAGGCCATTAGATCCAGAGCACCCCGGTAGGTTCTCCTCGTCGCTGGTCGCGGGCCTGGCGATGCTGACGTGCTTCACGCCGGAGCACCCGGTGCGCGGGATCGCCGACATGGCGGACGCACTCGACCTTGGGCGCTCCACGACGCATCGCTACGCGACGACGCTGGTGACGCTCGGCTACCTCGAGCAGGGCCCCTCGCGCAAGTACCGGCTCTCCTCGCGCGTCTCGGACTTCGGGCTCTCGCTGCTGGACTCGATGGTCGTGCGCCGGCAGGCGCGCGAGCACCTGCGCGAGCTGCGCGCGCGGACCGGTCGCACCGTGGGGCTGGCGATCCTCGACGCCGGCGAGGTCTCCTACATCGACCGCTGGCAGGGCTCGCGCCGGGGACAGTACGCAATCGACTTGGGGGTCGGGCTGGGTTCGCGCCTGCCCATACACTGCTCCGCCGCGGGCAAGGCGCTCCTGGCGCGCCTACCCGAGGCGGAGCAGCGGGAGCTGCTCGCCAAACTGCGTCTGCCGCGGCGGACGGGCAAGACGATCACGACGAAGTCGGCGCTGCGCGCGGAGCTCGAGGAGATCGTCGCGGCGGACGGACTGGCGGTGGAGGACGAGGAGCTGTTGAGTGGCCGCCGCGCACTCGCGGCGGCGGTCCTCGACGAGCAGGGCCGACCGCTCGCGGCGGTCGAGCTCGCGGTGCCCGAGAGCGCGTACACGCGCGCGCGGCTCGTGGACGAGCTCGGCCCGCTCGTGCTCGCGACCGCGGAGCGCATCGGCGAGTCGCTCGGTTAGCGCCTACGCGCCGAGCGCGCGCGCGATCACCATCTGCTGGACCTCGTCGGTCCCCTCGCCGATCGTGAGGATCTTGGCGTCGCGATAGAAGCGGCAGACGGGGTACTCCTCGATGAAGCCGTAGCCACCGTGGATCTGGACGGCCTCCTCGGCGCAGCGCACCGCGAGGCGGCCGGTCTTGAGCTTGGCCTGCGCGGCGGTGAGGGTGAAGTTGCGCCCCGCGTCCTTCTCACGCGCGGCCTTGTAGACGAGCAGGCGCGCGGCGGCGATCTCGGTCGCCATGTCGGCGAGCTTGCCCTGGATCGCCTGGAACTTCGAGATCGGCTTACCGAACGCGCGGCGCTCCTTGGCGTACTTCAGCGCCTCGTCGAGCGCGCCCTGCGCGAGCCCGACGCCCATCGCGGCGACGCCGATGCGACCGATGTCGAGGATGTGCAGGAACTGCTTGAAGCCGGCGCCGCGCGGTCCGAGCAGGTTCTCCTCGGGCACGCGGCAGTCGTTGAAGCTGAGCGGGCGCGTGTCGGAGGCGTTCCAGCCCATCTTGCGGTACGGCTCGCCCTGCTCGTAGCCGCTGGTGCCGTTGGGGATCAGGATGTTGGAGATCTCTCGTGCGACTGCCCCCCGGTCCGCGGCGCCGGCGCTTGCCGGCGCGACACCGAGCCGTTCGGCTGCGTCCGCGGAGCGCGGCCCGGACTCCCCCGCGCCATCCTCGCCGGTGACCGCGGTGATGCACACCACGCCGGATATCTCGGTCCCGGCGTTCGTGATGAACTGCTTCGCGCCGTCGATCGCCCACTCGCCGTCGCGCAGCCGCGCCCGCGTGCGCGTGTTCCCGGCGTCCGAGCCGGCCTCGGGCTCGGTCAGCCCGAACGCGCCGAGGCGCTCGCCCGAGCAGAGTCGCGGCAGCCACTCGCGCTTCTGGCGCTCGTCGCCGAATAGATAGATCGGCTGCGTGCCGAGCGAGGTGTGCGCGCAGAGCGTGATCGCGACCGAGGAGTCCACTCGCGTCAGTTCCTCGACCGCCAGCGCGTACGCCAGCGTGTCCGCGCCCGCGCCGCCGTACTCCTGCGGGAACGGAATCCCCATCAGGTTCAACTGGCCCAGCTTCGCGACGATCTCGTAGGGGAAGGACTTCGTGCGGTCGAGCTCCGCGGCGACCGGCGCGACCTCGCCCTCGGCGAATTCGCGCACCGTGCGCCGGATCAGCTCGTGGTCGGGGGAGAGGTCGAAGTCCATCGCGCCGAGCTTCTCAGCAGTACGAGCGCGCGAGCTCGACGAGCAGGCGCACGCCGTAGCCCGATGCGCTCTTCGGCGCATACGCGCGACCGAGGTCCCATGCGGAGCCCGCGATGTCGAGGTGCGCCCACGGCGTCTCGCCGACGAAGTTCGAGAGGAACGCCGCGCCGACGATCGTGCCCGCCTTGCGCTCCTCGGGCGCGTTGTTGAGGTCGCCGTAGCGGCCCTCGATCAGCTTGTCGTACTCCGCGTGCAGCGGCAGGCGCCAGACGATCTCCCCGCTGCGCGCGCCGGCCGCGGTGACGCGCTCGGCGAGCTCGTCGTCGCTTGCGATCAGGCCCGCGTAGGTCGAGCCGAGCGCGACGATCACCGCGCCCGTGAGCGTCGCGAGGTCGACGATCCGCTGTGCCCCCAGCGTGACCGCGTGGTGCAGGCAGTCCGCCAGTACGAGTCGCCCCTCGGCGTCGGTGTTGTTGACCTCGATCGTTTTGCCCGCGGCGGAGGTCACGATGTCGCCGGGCTTGACCGCGCGGCCGCTCGGCAGGTTCTCGGTGGCGCCCACCACGCCGACGAGCTTGACCGGCAGGCGTAGCCGCGCGATCGCGCCGATCGCCTCGATCACCGCGGCGCCACCGGACATGTCGTACTTCATCTCGTCCATGTGGTCGCCCGGCTTCAGCGAGATGCCGCCGCTGTCGAACGTCACCGCCTTGCCGACGAGCCCCAGCACCGGGCCGCGTGGACTCGATGCCCCGCCCGCCCCGTCGTAGCGCAGCGTGATCAGCGCCGGCTCCTGCTCGGAGCCCTGCGCGACCGCCGCAAACGCGCCCATGCCGCGCGCGAGCAGCCCCTCGCGGCCCTCGCTCTCGACCGACAGGCCCTCGATCTGCTCGGCCAACGCTTGCGCGTGAGCGACCAGCGCCGTCGGCGTGAGGTCGTTCGCCGGGCGGTTCTGCAGATCGCGCGCCGCGTTGACCGCGTTCGCGACGACCTCCGCCTCAGAGACAGTTTGCTCGAGCTCCGCCGCGTCGGCGTCCGGCGCCCCGATGATCAGCTCCTCCAGGTGCCTCGGCGGAGCGTCCCCCCGCTCGGCGGCGACCGACTTGTGACGCTCGAAGCGGTAGTTCGCGAGCACCGTGCCCTCCACCAGCGCCGTGCACACCGCGAGATCACCGGCCCCGGGTGCCTCCCAGCGGAGCACCTTCGTCCCGATCTCCAGCGTCCGCTCATGTACCGCCGCCGCGGCCACACGCGCCCGCTCGGGCGTGAAGTCCGCCTCTCGGCCGAGTCCCACCAGTAGCCAGCGCCGGCCTTCCTCGCGCGCCAGCGCGAGCGCCGTGAAAGCGCCGCGCGCCTCGCTCGTGGCGATCAGCTCCTGCACCTCGGCCGGCTGCTCGACCGACCCCGCGATGGCCGCGCGCTCGACCGCCTCGCCGGCGGCCGGCCGCTCGCTGTCGAAGAGGCCCACCGCGACGGTGTCGGCCAGGGTTATCTCGAGATCCTCGGTTGTCGCTGAGACGCGCACGATCACGGCCACCTTATCCACCTCGCTAGCATTGCCTCCGTCCGGCCGCCCGTCGGGACCGACGGCAGGCCTCCCAAGCTCAGCCCCGACCCAGGAGAGTTTGCATCCGATGCCCAAGACCGTGATCCTCGGCGCCGCGCGCACCCCCATCGGCAAGATGGGCGGCGGCCTCTCCACGCTCGACGCGACCGACCTCGGCGCCGTCGCGATCGAGGCCGCGCTGCAGCGCGCCGGCGTCGAGCCCGAGCAGGTCCAGCACGTCGTCATGGGCCAGGTCCTGCAGGCCGGGCAGGGGCAGATTCCCTCGCGCCAAGCCCAGGTCAAGGCCGGCATCCCCAAGGAGGTCTCCTCGGAGACGATCAACAAGGTCTGCGCCTCCGGGCTGCGCGCGTCGGTGATCATCGACCAGGCGATCCGCGCCGGCGACATGCAGGTCGGCGTCGGCGGCGGCATGGAGTCGATGTCCAAGGCCCCCTATCTGCTGCCGAACGCGCGCTTCGGATTTCGCATGGGCGACGTCAAGGCGCTCGACGCGATGGTCCACGACGGCCTCACCAACCCGTTCTCCGGCAAGCAGATGTTCGTCGAGGCCACCGAAGTCGGCGAGGAGCTCGAGATCACGCGCGCCGACCTCGATCGCTGGGCGCTGCGCTCGCACGAGCTCGCCCTGAAGGCCACCGACGAGGGGCGCCTGCCCGAGGAGATCGTCTCCGTCACCGTCAAGGGCAAGAAGGGCGACACGGTGGTGGAGATCGACGAGGGTCCGCGCCGCGACACCTCCCTGGAGCGCCTCGCCGCGCTGCCCGGGCTCGTCGGCAAGGAGGGCTCGCACACCGCGGGCAACTCGCCCGGCGTCAACGACGGCGGCGGCGCGCTCGTGCTCTCCTCCGACGCATGGGCCACCGCTAACGGCAAGGAGGCGCTGGCCGAGATCGTCGCGCACGCGCAGAGCGCCACCGACTTCGCCTACCTCGCCAAGACGCCCGCGACCGCGGCGCAGAAGGCGCTCGAGAAGGCAGGCCTACAGCCCGGCGACATCGATGTCTGGGAGATCAACGAGGCCTTCGCCTCCGTCACGCTCAACTCGATCCGCATGCTGGGCATCGACGAGGATCGCGTCAACGTCAACGGCGGCGCCGTCGCCCTCGGCCACCCGATCGGCGCCTCCGGCGCGCGCATCATCGGCAGCCTCGTACTCGAGCTGCGCCGCCGCGGCGGCGGCCTCGGTTGCGCCGCGATCTGCTCCGGCGGCGGACAGGGCGACGCGTTGATCGTGCGCGTCTGAGCGCGCCTCGCGCGCATCTCCGATGAGCGAGTCCCGCGGAGCGGCCTTCTTCGACCTCGACCGCACGCTGATGGCGGGCTCCTCCGGCATCTTCTTCGCGCGCGCCGCGTTCGAGGCCGGGATGATCACGCGCGCCCAGCTGCTCGGCGACCTCTACCAGAACCTGCGCTTCCGCCTGCGCGGCTCGACCGACAACTGGGCCGACGCCGTGCGCGCGCGCGTCGGGGAGATGCTCGCCGGCGTACCCGTGCGCGACCTGCAGCGGATGTCCCCGCGCGTGCTCGCCGGCGTCCTCCCGCGCCTGTACCCGCAGATGCTCGAGCGCGCCTACCGCCACCAGGACGCCGGGCGTCCCGTCTACATCGTCACCGCCGCCTCCCAGGAGATGGCCGACCTGCTCGCCTACGTGCTTGCCTTCGACGGCGGCGTCGGCTCGCGCCTGGAGGTCGTCGACGGCCGCTACACCGGCCGCGCCGCGGGGCCCTTCAACTACCGCGAGGGCAAGGTCGACTCGCTGCGCGAGCTCGCCGCGCGCGAGCGCATCGACCTCGCCGCCTCCCACGCCTACTCCGACTCCGAGTCCGACCTGCCGATGCTGCGCGCCGTCGGGCACCCCGTCGTCGTCAACCCCGATCCCGACCTCGCCCGCATCGCCGCCGCCGAGGGCTGGGAGATCCTGCGCCTCGATCGCCTCGGGCGGCGCCTGAAGGTGCTCGTCGCGCTCAGCGCCGCCGCCACCCTCGGCGGACTCGGCACCGCTGTGCGCGGACGAGCCAGCGAGCGGACCCAACCGCGGTCATAATCCCACCGCGATGTCCTCTCCCACCACCTCCCCGCAAGGCAAGATCCGCGTCGTCGTCGCCAAGCCCGGCCTCGACGGGCACGACCGCGGCGCCAAGATCATCGCCCGCGCGCTGCGCGACGCCGGTATGGAGGTGATCTACACCGGTCTGCACCAGACGCCCGAGCAGATCGTCGAGACCGTCATCCAGGAGGACGCCGACGCCGTCGGCCTCTCGATCCTCTCCGGCGCTCACATGACACTCGTGCCGCGCATCGTCGCGCTGCTGCGCGAGCAGGGCGTCGACGACGTGCTCGTCACCGTCGGCGGCACGATCCCCGCGGAGGACATCCCCGAGCTCAAGCGCCTCGGGGTCGCCGAGGTCTTCACGCCCGGCGCTCCCACACAGGCGATTGTTGACTTCATACGCGCCGGCGCCGTCGCGCGCACGTGAGCCGCGGGCGCCGTCGTCGCGTCGCTTGCCGGCTTCGCCGCGCGTGCCCCGCCGCCCGCGGACTGATTGACTCGTCAGTCAACCGCGAAAACGGGTAGGATTCGGTCGTCCAGATCGTCAAGGAGATTGCCTTTAATGAAGATATGCGTCTTGGTCAAGGAGGTTCCTGACGCCGCCGTCGAGAAGCGCATCGACCCATCGACGGGGCGCATGGACCGCAGCGGGGAGAAGAACCTCAACCCCTACGACACCCACGCCATCGAGGCCGCCATGCAGATCAAAGAGGGCGGCGCCGTGCCCGTCGAGGAGATCGTCGCCGTCACCATGGGCCCCGACAGCGCCGTCCGCGCGCTGCACAAGGCCGTCTCGCTCGGCGCCGACCGCTCCGTGCACCTCTCAGATGGCGCCGTCGCCGGCTCCGACGTCGCCGCCACCGGCTACGCCCTCGCCAAGACCCTGCAGCGCGAGAGCCCCGACCTCGTGCTGCTCGGCCAGCAGTCCGACGACGGCGAGTGCTACACGATCGGCGCCGTCGTCGCCGAGCACCTCGGCATGCCCTCGCTGACCCAGGTCATCAAGATGGACGTCGCCGACGGCGCCCTGCGCTGCGAGCGCCAGGCCGAGTACGGCTATGACACCGTCCAGATCAACCTGCCCGCCGTCATCTCTGTGGGAGACGCGATCAACGAGCCGCGCTATCCCTCGCTGAAGGCGATCATGGGCGCCAAGAAGAAGCCGCTCGACGCCGTCGGCATCGGCGACGTCGGCATCGACGCCGCCAAAGTCGGCGGCGAGAACTCCGCCGCGCAGTGGATCGCCGCCAAGGCGCCCCCCGCGAAGGCCGCCGGAGAGATCATCGAGGACGAGGACACCGCCGAGACGGTCGAGAAGATCGTCGCCTGGCTCGACGAGCGCAAGCTGCTTTAAGCGGACCGCGAAAGGAACTTGAGAACCGACATGGCAAACATCCTCGTATACGCGCTGCACTACGACGGCGCGATCAACAAGAACTCGCTCGGCGCCGTCTCCGAGGGCGCCAAGCTCGCCGCCGAGCTCGGCGGCGAGGCCCACGCGATCCTGCTCGGCGAGAACGTCCCGCAGGAGCTCGCCGCCTCGCTCGGCAACTACGGCGCCAAGAAGGTCCTCGTCGCCGAGGGTCCCGAGGGGCTCGCGCAGCCGCTCGTCGACGCCATGGCCAAGGCGATCGCCGACGGCGGCTACAAGTACGCGATCTTCGGCGGCGGCCTGCTCGGCTTCGAGATCGGCGCCGGCCTCGCCGCGCGCCTCGGCGCCGGCGTCGCGATGGAGGTCACCGGCGTCCGCGCCGGGGGCGGCGAGCTGATCGCCGAGCGCCCGATCCTCGGCGACTCCGCGATCTCCGAGATCAAATACCGCTCCGAGGTCGGCATCATCATCGGCCGCCTCAACGCCTTCGAGATCAAGGAGACCCGCGCCGGCGCCGCGCCCGTCGAGCAGCTCTCCTTCGAGCTCAGCGCCCACGCCTCGCAGGCCAAGATGCTCACGCGCGGCGAACAACGCGGCGCCGACGTCGACATCGAGGGCGCCAGCATCCTCGTCGCCGGCGGACGCGGCCTCGGCAAGGCCGAGGGCTTCGAGCTCTGCCAGCAGCTCGCCGACGCCTTCGGTCCCAACACCGCCGTCGCCGCCACCCGCGCCGTCGTCGACGCCGGCTGGTACCCCTACGCCGCGCAGATCGGGCAGACCGGCAAGACCGTCGCGCCCAAGCTCTACCTCGCCGCCGGCATCTCCGGCGCGATCCAGCACAAGGTCGGCATGCAGGCCTCCGAGAACATCGTCGCGATCAACAAGGACTCCAACGCGCCGATCTTCGAATTCTCCGACCTTGGCATCGTCGGTGATCTGAACAAGATCCTGCCCAAGCTCACCGAGGCCGTGAAGGCGAAGAAGGCCAGCTAGTCGGCACACGCGGAAAGGAGCGCAAGCATGTCCTCTCACAACGGCTCCCACAATGGAAAGGTCGCACCCTCGGCCTACCCGCCGCCGGTCGATCCGCAGAAGGAGTTCGTCAAGCGCGGTCTCGACGCCGAGGACGAGCTGATCGAGGTCGGCGTCGCGATCGTCGGCGGCGGCACCGCCGGCCTCGCCTGCGCCAATCGCCTCCTGCAGCTGCTCGGCGACGACAGGGCGGGCGGGGGCGAATTGATGGAGCGCCTCGGCGAAGTCCCCGTCGCCGTCGTCGAGAAGGCCAAGACCTGCGGCGGCCACAACCTGTCCGGCGCCGTCATGCGGCCCGGGCCGCTGCAGGAGCTGTTCGGAGACCTCACCCGCGAGCAGTGGCGCGAGGAGGGCTTCGCGTTCGGCGAGGTCACCAAGGAGTCCGTGTACATGCTCACCGGACCCAAGACCAAGCTCCCCGTGCCGATCCCCGCGGTGCCGAACTTCAAGAACCACGGCAACGAGGTCATCTCGGTGTCCGCGCTCGCGCGCTACCAGCAGCAGCAGGCCGAAGAGGCCGGCGCCTACATCCTCACCGAGACCTCCGCCACGCAGCTGATCGTGGAGGACGGCAAAGTCGTCGGCGTGCGCTCCGGCGACAAGGGCCGCGGCAAGGACGGCGAGCCGCTCGGCAACTTCGAGCCCGGCACCGACATCAAGGCCCAGGCCACCGTCCTCGCCGAGGGCTGCTGGGGCCATCTCACCGGCGCCGCGATCCGCGAGTTCGACCTCGCCGAGGGCCGCGAGCCGCAGGTTTGGGAGCTCGGCGTGAAGGAGGTCTGGAAGGTCCCCAAGCCGCTCGACCGGGTGATCCACACGTTCGTGCAGCCGTGGCCGCTGAAGGTCGCCGCCAAGTACGGGCAGCTCGGCGGGACCTGGCTGTACCCGATGAAGAACGCCAAGGGCGAGGACCTCGTCTCGATCGGGTTCGTCGTCGACCTCAACTACCGCGACGCGACGACCTCGGCGCACGACCTGCTGCAGACCTTCAAGCTGCATCCGCTCGTCAAAGGCATCCTGCAGGGCGGCGAGCGCATCGCGTGGGGCGCCAAGGCGCTCCCCGGTGGCGGCTACTGGTCGATGCCTAAGCTCTCCATGCCCGGCGCCGTGCTCGTCGGCGACGCCGGCGGGATGGTCGACACCGCGGCCCTGAAGGGCGTGCACCACTGCATCAGATCCGGGATGCTCGCCGCCGAGTCGATCTACGCGGCGCTCAGGCGTGGCAGCAGCGACCTCTCCGACTACGAGGAGGCCGTCGAGAAGTCCACGATCGGGACCGAGCTCTACCAGGTGCGCAACACCCGCCAGGCATTCCAGAAAGGCTTCCTCGTCGGCAGCGCGCTCGCGGGTCCCTCGATCATGTCCAAGGGCAAGGTCCCCCCCGGTCGCCAGGAGTGGCATCGCGACGACGCCGAGCCGATGTTCGTCGGCGACACCAAGGATCGCTACCCCAAGCCCGACGGCAAATACACCTTCGACAAGCTCTCCTCCGTCTTCATCACCGGCAACGCCACCCGCGACGACGCCCCCAACCACATCCGCATCCAGAAGCACGTCCCCCGCGAGATCGCCGAAACCTGGCGCTGGATGTGCCCCGCGGGCGTCTACGAGATCCCCGAGGACGGGGAGGGTGGGGACGAATCCGGCTCCGTCGACGTCATCGTCAACTACACCAACTGCGTCCAGTGCGGCGCGATCACCGCCAAGGGCGGGCGATTGACGACACCCGAGGGGGGCGACGGGCCCCTCTACCAGATTCTCTAGCGTCTGACGCGGCCGCAACCCGGGGCGGTCGCGGCGTGTTAGAAGGGGAGTGCGGACAGCGGGAGCCAGAGGGAGCTATTTGGCACGCGGGCGTCGGGGCGGGACGCTCTGCGTGCTTGCGGGCGTGCTGGCTTGCGCGGCGGCGCCCGCCGCGCAAGGCCAGGAAGGCCCGGCGCCGACCTCGCCCGCGGTGAGCGCGAGTGTCGAACAGTGCGTCACCGCGAGCGCCGCGAGCGATCGTTCCGTCACGTTCACCGCGCAGATGGAAACAGCTCCCGGCACTCACCGGATGGCGATGCAGATCATTCTGCAGGAGCACAACCGCGACGAAGCCGGCTTCCACACGCTTACAGCCGGCGGCATCGGCGCCTGGCAGCGCTCCGAAGTCGGCGTCAAGATCTACAAGTACGTCCGGCAGGTCACCGATCTCCCCGCACCCGCCGCCTTTCGCGCAATCGTCGAGTATCGCTGGCTCAGCGAAAAGGGTCACGTGATCAGGACCGACGAGCGGCGCACCTCGATCTGCCGGCAGCCCGACGTGCGTTCCAAGCCGCCCGCGACACCCGCGCCGACGCCAACCGCACCCACTCCGAGCACCACGCCCGAAGCGTCCGCGACGCCCGGGACGAGCACGACGTCCGCCAGCTGAGCGACCTCGCTCGCTACAATGCTCCGAGCATGAAGACCGCGATCCACCCCGACTACGTACAGGCCCACGTGCGTTGCACCTGCGGCAACGAGTTCACCACGCGCGCCACGCGCGATGAGATCCACGTCGAGGTCTGCTCCAACTGCCACCCCTTCTACACCGGACGCCAGAAGTTGGTCGACACCGGTGGCCGCGTCGAGCGCTTCCAGCGCCGCATGGCCAAAGGGCGCCTGCGTCAAGCGCAGGCCGGCAACGCAAATGCCGCCGGCGCGCAATCCGCCGCGGGTGCGCTCGCGGGCAGCGGCTCGCCGTCCGCCAGCGGCGCGCGCGCGAGCAGCGGCTCGGCCTCCGCGGCCGAGCCTGGCGGCAGCACAGCCGCCGCCAGCGACGGCGACGGCTCGCAGAGCCAGACACAGCCCGCCGAGTAGCGATGGCAGTGTCAGCCGTGGCCCCAGACACGGCGGCGGCACCTGCTGCGCTGCACGACGAGCAGCTCGTCGCCCAGCGCGACGCGCCCCTCGGTGGGCAGGCTGTGCTCGAGGGCGTGATGATGCGCGGCGTCGCGCACTGGGCGATCGCCGTGCGCAAGCCCAACCCCGCCCAGCTCGCCCACGGCGGCCTCGAGCGCGAGGAGGCCGCGCTCGGCGAGATCGAGGTCTCGAGCTTCCCGATCAGCTCGCCCCTGCGCCGCCACCGCCTGCTGCGCCTGCCGATCGTCCGCGGCGTCGTCGCGCTCGGCGAGTCGCTCGCGATCGGCTTCCGCGCGCTCGGAGTATCCGCCAACGCGCAGCTCCCGCCCGGCGAGGCCGAGGAGGCGCCCCAGGAGATCTCGAGCGCGGTGTGGATCGGGACCGTCGTGCTCGCGATGGTCTTCGCGATCGGACTCTTCTTCCTGATCCCCGTCGGGCTGACGAGCCTGATCAAGGGCCAGCTTGGCGACTCCTCGGTGCTGTTCTGGCTGATCGAGGGATTGGTTCGTACCGCGATCTTCCTCGGCTACATGCTGCTGCTCTCGCGTCTGCGCGACCTGCGGCGCGTGTTCGAGTACCACGGCGCCGAGCACAAGACGATCTCGTGCTTCGAGGCCGAGTTGCCGCTGACTCCGCAGAACGCGCAGCGCTTCTCCCGACTGCACCCGCGCTGCGGCACCAGCTTCTTGCTCGTCGTGATGATCGTCGCGATCTTCGTATTCGCGCCAATCGGCCTGCCCGCCTGGTACTGGCTGGTCGCCACGCGCATCCTCGGCGTGCCGGTGATCGCGGGCATCTCCTTCGAGCTGATCAAGTTCGCCGGGCGCAACCGCAGCCGCGGCTGGGTGCGCGCGCTGATGTGGCCCGGGCTCAAGCTGCAGCTGCTCACCACCCGCGAGCCCGATCTCGAGCAGCTCGCCGTCGCGATCGCCGCGCTGGAGGGTGTGCTCGCGCTGGAGACGCCCGGGGAGCTGAGCGCGGCGGACCTGCTGGGCGTCGAGGTCGTCGCGTAGCCGGTCTTTAGACTGGCCCCGTGATCGAAGACCTCGTCAAGCAGATCGAGACGCGCTTCGCGGAGCTCGGACGGCTGCTCACCGACCCCGAGGTGATCGGCGACCGCGCGCGCTACGCCGAGGTCGGCCGCGCCTATAGCCAGCTCGAGCCCGCCGCGAAGCTGGCCGCGCAGTGGCGCCGCGCGCAGGACGACGCCGCCGGCGCCGAGGAGATGCTCGCCGAGGGCGACGAGGACGCCGAGCTGCGCGAGCTGCTGCGCGAGGCGCGCGAGCGCATCGAGCAGCTCGAGGAGGAGATTCGCCTCGCGATGGTCCAGCGCGACCCCAACGACGAGAAGAACGTGATCGTGGAGATCCAGGGCGGCGCCGGGGGAGAGGAGGCCGGTATCTGGGCCGGCGACCTCTTCCGGATGCTCACGCGCTACGCCGAGCGCCGCGGCCTGCAGACGGAGCCGCTGGAGGCCGGCGAGGGCAAGTACACGTTCGCGGTCAAGGGACAGGGGGCCTCCGGCAAGGGCGATGGCGCCTACTCCGTGTTCAAGTTCGAGGGCGGCACGCACCGCGTGCAACGGATCCCGCAGACCGAGTCCCAGGGTCGCATCCACACCTCGACCGCGACCGTTGCGGTGCTGCCGGAGGCCGAGGACGTCGATATCCAGATCGATCCGAGCGACCTGCAGATCGACGTCTACCGCTCGACCGGGCCCGGTGGGCAGTCGGTCAACACGACCGACTCCGCGGTGCGCATCACCCACAAGCCCTCCGGCGTCGTCGTCGCGATGCAGGACGAGAAGTCCCAGCTGCAGAACCGCGAGAAGGCCCTGCGCGTGCTGCGCGCGCGCCTCTATGAGCGCGCCCTCGCCGAACAGCAGGCCGAGCTCGCCGCCGACCGCCGCGCGCAGGTCGGGACGGGGGATCGCGCGGAGAAGATCCGCACCTACAACTACGGTGAGCGCCGCGTCACCGACCACCGCGTGAAGCTCACCACGCACAACCTCGACCAGGTCCTCGAAGGCGAGCTCGAGGAGTTCACCGAGGCGCTGCAGTCCGACGAGAAGCGCCGGCGGCTGGAGCAGCGGGTGGCCTAGCGAATTTCGCTAGAGCCTCCTAATAGAGCGCCAATGGGCATGGGCGCAGACCTCGGGACGTCCGTGCGCGATGCGCTCGACGGTGCGGTGACGGCGATCGGGGCCGCCGGCTGCCAAACGCCGCGCCTGGATGCCGAAGTGCTGCTCGCGGACATCCTTGGCGTGGACCGCGCGCGACTGCTCACCGACCGCGAGCTGACCGTGGCGGGACCTGCGGTGCGCGCCTTCCAGAACGCCGTGCGCCGGCGCGCGGTGGAGCGCGAGCCAGTCGCCTACATCACCGGCCGCCGCGGCTTTCGCCACATCGAGCTGCGCGTCGACCGCCGCGCGCTGATCCCGCGCCCCGAGACCGAGCTGCTCGTCGAAGTCGCGCTCGCGCTGCCCCGCGGGGCGCGTGTGCTGGACGTCGGCACCGGCAGCGGCGCCGTCGCGCTCGCACTCGCGCAGGAGCGCCCGGATCTGCACGTCAGCGGCAGCGACGTCGACGGCGACGCTCTCGCGCTGGCGCGCGCCAACGGCGAGCGCCTAGGCTTGCCCGTGCGGTGGCTGCGCGCCAATCTCCTCGATGGCGTGCCCGACGAGCTCGATGCGGTGCTCGCCAACCCGCCCTACGTCGCCGTGGGCGAGCAGGCGGTGCTCGCGCCCGAGATCCTGCGCCACGAGCCGTCGCGGGCGCTGTTCGCGGGAGCCGACGGGCTCGACACGATCCGCGCGTTGCTCGCGCAGCTCGCTGCGCGCGAGCGCGTGCGCCTAGTGGCGCTCGAGATCGGCGCGGGGCAGGGGGAGGAGGTGGCGCGGCTGATGCGCGACGCGGGCTTCGCGACGATCCGCGGCGAGCGCGATCTCGCGGGGATCGAGCGCGTCGTCGTGGGGGAGCGTGGCTCCCAGTAGCTGGACCCGCGAGTCGCGTCGTCCGAGCCCGCGGCGCGCCGGACTTCGCGGCTCACAGAGCGAAGGAGGCCAGCCACCGCTTTGCGCTGTATGCTGTATGACGCCATGCAGCATCGAACGCAGCTTTATCTCGACGACAGCCAGTATCGCTGGCTCAAGCAACAGGCCCGTCAGGGAGGAAGCGTCGCCGCCGTGGTGCGCGGCCTGATCGACGCCGCGCGCGCGCGGCGTCCCGACAACGCCCGCGATCCCCTGATCCGCTACTTGGTCGACGAGCCGCCCGCAGCCGGCGCGGGTGACTCCACGGTCCAGACGCTAGATCTGGACCTCTACGGTTGAGAACAGTGTTCATCGACACCGGCGCTTTCGTCGCTCTGCGCAACCGCGCAGAGCGCGAGCACCGGCTCGCGCGGGAGGCGTTGGCGGCTCTGGTGGCCGAGGGCGTGCAGCTCCTGACATCGAACTACGTCTTCTCCGAGACCTACACCGCGCTGCTCGTGAGAGTCGGCAGGGAGGAGGCGATCCGCTGGGGTCGGCGCTTTCGCTGCGGCGACGCGATCGAAGTCGCGCGAGTCGACGATTCGCTCGAGGAGCGCGCCTGGTCGATCCTCGAGTCTCACGCCGACAAGAACTGGAGCTACGTCGACGCGACCTCGTTTGCCCTGATGGAGCGCGAGCGCATCGTCGAGGCATTCGCGTTCGATCGTCACTTCGCCCAACGCGGGCTCACACTTGTGCCCCGCGACCCCGCGTCGTGACCCCAAGCGACCCGGATCGCCCGCATCTCGACGCCGGCGACGCCGAGCGCTTGGAAGCCTGTATCGCGGGTGGCGGCGTAGTCTTGTTTCCGGCGGACACCGTTTACGGTCTCGCGTGCGATCCGCTGCAGTCGCAAGCCGTCGAGCGGCTGTACGAGCTCAAGGGCAGACCGCACGCGCGTCCCGCAGCCGTGATGTTCTTCGCGCTCGCCTCCGCCCTCCAGGCGCTCGTCGAGCTCGGTCCTCGCGAGCGCGCCGCCCTGGAAACGCTCCTGCCGGGTCCGCTGACCGTGCTGTTGCCGAACCCCGCCCGGCGCTTTCCACTCGCAGCGGCCGGGTCCCAGGTGTTGGGAGTGCGCGTGCCGCTGCTGCCCCCCCGTCTCCGCGCGCTGGCGGCGGTCACGCGGCCAGTCATGCAATCCAGCGCGAACATCTCCGGCGAGCCCGAGGCGCGACGTTTGGATGAGGTTCCGCGCGCGCTGCGCGAGCGAGCCGACCTCGTGCTCGACGGCGGCGAGCTGCCCGGGATCGCCTCGACCGTGCTCGACCTCCGCGAGTACGAGCATCGCGGGCAGTGGCGCATCGTACGCGACGGGCCGCTGCGGCAGGCTGAGCTGGAACAGGCCCTCAGCGCGTCGACGCGGGGCACGCAAGCCCCGCGCCCACCGTCGCGGGGGCTGTCCTGACCCGCGCGGATGCGCCCCAAATGAGCACCATCGCGGGTGCGCGCATGTGATCTCCGCCGCGTGCTAGCCTCGAAGGCGGTCTCGCGACTGGCGTCGGACGAGGTGGAGTACCACCGGGGAGCGAGCGCCGTCGCACCGCAGCCGCGCGCCTGGGCACCTTCACGTCGTCATCCCGCCGAGGAGCGCGCCATGCCCGAGCTGAGCCCCGACTACTTCAACCGTCCCCTCGCCGAGGTCGACCCCGAGCTCGCTGCGGCGCTGAGCGGCGAGCTGCAGCGCCAGCAGGACACGCTGGAGATGATCGCCTCGGAGAACTTCGTGCCGCGCGCGGTGCTCGAATGCCAGGGCTCGGTGCTCACGAACAAGTACGCCGAGGGCTACCCGGGCCGGCGCTACTACGGCGGCTGCGAGTGGGTCGACGTCTCCGAGCAGCTCGCGATCGACCGCGCGAAGGAGCTCTTCGGCGCCGAGCACGCGAACGTGCAGCCGCACTCGGGCGCGCAGGCGAACACCGCGGTCTACCACGCGCTGCTGCAGCCGGGCGAGACGATCATGGGCCTCTCGCTCGCGCACGGTGGGCACCTCACGCACGGCATGAAGATCAACGTCTCGGGGCGCCTCTACGACATCGCGGCGTACGAGGTCGACCGCGAGAGCAGCGTGATCGATATGGACGAGGTCGCGCGGATCGCGCGCGAACGCCGGCCGAAGCTGCTGCTCGCGGGCTGGTCGGCCTACCCGCGCCAGCTCGATTTCGCGCGCTTCCGCGAGATCGCCGATGAGGTCGGCGCGCTGCTGATGGTGGACATGGCGCATTTTGCGGGGTTGGTGGCCGCACGACTGCACCCCAATCCGCTCGAGTATGGGGCGGACGTCGTGACGACGACGACGCACAAGACGATCGGCGGGCCGCGCGCGGGGATGATCCTCTGCAAGGAGGAGTACGCGAAGAAGATCGACTCCGCCGTCTTCCCGGGCCAGCAGGGTGGACCGCTCGAGCACGTCATCGCCGCGAAGGCCGTCGCGCTGAAGATCGCCAAAAGCGAGCTCTTCCGCGAGCGCCAGCTGCGCACGATCGACGGCGCGCAGGCCCTCGCGGAGCGGCTGGTGGGAGCGGAGGGCGTGAAGCTGCTGACGGGTGGCACCGACGTGCACCTCGTGCTCGTCGACCTGCGCGAGCTGCGACCCGAGTGCAGCGGCCGGCAGGCCGAGGATCGCCTGCACGAGATCGGCATCACCGTCAACCGCAACGCCGTGCCCTTCGACCCGCGTCCGCCGATGGAAGCCTCCGGGCTGCGCATCGGTACGCCCGCGCTTGCGACGCGCGGATTGCAGCGCGAGGACTTCCTCGAGGTCGGCGCGGTCATCGCCGCCGCGCTCGCGCCGGGCTTTCAGGAGCGCACCTCCGAGCTCGCCGAGCGCGTGCGCGCGATCGTCGCGCGCTACCCGCTTTACGAGGGGCTCGCCGCGCGCGCGCCGGCGTAGGCGCACATACGACGCCCGCGCCTGCGATGCTTTGGGCGCGCCGATGCACCCGACCGAGCTAGACGCGCTATACGCCTTTCTGGCGGCCGCCACGGTGACGGCGCTGCTGACGCCGCTGACGATGCGCCTCGCGCGCGCGGTCGGCGCGATCGATCATCCCCGCGAGCGCGGTCTCTCCGACCGCCCGACGCCGCTGCTCGGGGGGCTCGCGATCTTCGCGGGCGCGCTCGTCGCCGCTCTGATCTGGCTTCCCGACGAACGCATCTGGCACGGGATGCTGCTCGCGGCCGCCGTGATCACCGCCGTCGGCGCGCTCGACGACCGCTTCGACCTACCCCCGGTGGTAAAGCTCGTCGGGCAGGTCGCGGCGGCGCTGATCGTCGTGCACTTCGGCATCGAAGTGCAGGAGATCGCGCTGCCCTTCGTCGGCGTGCTGCACTTCCCCAACGCGGGCGCCGCGATCACCGTCGTCGGGCTCGTCGCGCTGATGAACGTCGTCAACTTCTCCGACGGCATCGACGGCCTCGCGGCGGGGGTCTGCGCGATCATCGCCGCTGCGCTCGCCGTGATCGCGTTCGACCTCGAACGCTTCGCGCCCGGGGTGCTCGCGGCGATCATCGCGGGCGCCTCGCTCGGCTTCCTGCTCTACAACTTCCCGCCCGCCTCCAGCTTCATGGGCGACTGCGGCGCGAACCTGCTCGGCCTCCTGATGGGCTGCCTCACGGTCGAGGGCGCCGTCAAGACGCAGGTGGTCCTCTCCTTCGTGCTGCCGCTGATCCTGCTCGCGGTGCCTTTCCTCGACACGACCTTCGTGGTGCTCAAGCGCTTGAAGTACCGCCGACCGATCTACGCCTCCGACAGCGAGCACTTTCACCACCGGATGGCGCGCATCGGCTTCTCGCGGCGACGCACGATCGCCTACCTCTACGCGTGGACGCTGCTGCTCGCGGGCTTCGCGCTCGCGCTGCGCTTCATCCCCTACAGCGACCACAAAGGGCACCTCTACCTCGGCTGGACGCTCGTGATGGCCGCGATCGCGCTGTTCGTCGCGGCCGCTAGCGTGTACCTCGTGTACGTACTCGAGATCCTCAAGTTCCGCCGCCTTGACGCGATCCGCCTGCACCGGTTGCGCCCGCAGGCCTCGGCGGTCGAGATCGAGCGCGACGTCACCGACGACCTCGAGACCGGCGAGTTTCAGACGATCTCGTGATCGCCCGTCCTCGCATCGCCCGCATGCTCGCGCTAATCGTCGCGCTGCTCGTGCTCGCGCTGCCCGCGAGTGCCGCGGCGCTGATCGTCGGGATCGGCGACCAGCATCCCGCGATGTTCCACGACGCGCGCTTCCAGGCGCTTGGCATCCGCTACTCGCGCCTGAGCATCGGCTGGAACGCGCTCCAGAGCCGCGCCGAGACCCGCGCGTTGAACACGTGGCTGAGCGCCGCCCGTGCCGACCACGTCAGCCCGTTGATCAGCTTCGAGGAGTCCTCGCTGCGCGGCTGGCGCAAGCGCCTGCCGACACCGGCTCAGCTCGGCCGCCAGTTCCGCGCGCTGCGCGCGCGCTATCCGTGGGTCGAGGACTTCGCGACCTGGAACGAGGCCGACTATTGCGGCCAGCCGACCTGCGGGCGCCCCGCGCTCGTCGCGGCCTACTACCGGGAGATGCGCCGCAGCTGCGCGCAGTGCGACGTGCTCGGCGCGGAACTGCTCGACGAGCCGAACATGATCGCCTGGGTGCGCCGCTTCAAGCACGCGCTGCACGGCGAACCGGCGATCTGGGGTCTGCACAACTACATCGGCGCCAACCGCCTGCAGAGCGCTTCCACGCGTGCGTTGCTGGGAGCGACGAGCGCGCAGATCTGGTTCACCGAGACCGCCGGGCTCGTCGCCCGCCACAATCGCAGCGCGCGCGACTTCCCCGAATCTGCCAAGCACGCCGCGCAGGTCACGCGCTTCGTGTTCGCGCGCCTCGCGCGGCTCAGCCCGCGTATCAGGCGCGTCTACCTTTACCAGTGGCAGGCCGGCGCCGAGCGCCACGAGCCGTGGGATTCCGCGCTGATCGCCGCCAACGGCCTGCCGCGCCCCGCCTTCGGCGTGCTCGTGCGCGAGCTGCACGCGCTCGGGCAGCTCCCCACTACACCCGCCGCCGCGGCGCTGCTCGTCGGCGCGCGCTGAGGGCCGCTCCCGCCAGGCCCGCACGTCGCTCGCGGTGTATATTGGGATCGCGTTATCGTTGTGTTGGCTCGATCGGCGGCGGTGCAAACGTCCTGTGCGCCCAATAGGCTATGTCGCGCGGTGCGCCGCGGCGGGTGACGCATGTCTCGAACCCCCGCGCGTATGTATCGAAGCCGTACCGCGGCCCCGAGGCGACATGCGACGCAGCCACCGTAAATCGAAACCGCCCGCGCGAGGAGATCGCGCGCGCCGCCGCGTTCTGATTCTTTCGGCGGACGTCGGCGAGGGCCACGCCGCCGCGGCGCGCGCGCTTGCTCAGCAGGTCAACAGCTCCGAGCAGGACGCCGAGGTCGTGGTGATCGACGGCCTCGCGGCGATGGGGCGCATGCTGCGCCAAGTCGTGCAGGACGGCTACCGCGTGCAGCTGCGCTTCTTCCCGTGGAGCTACACGCTCGTGTACTGGCTGCTCGAGCGCGTCCCGCCGGTCCGCTGGCTCACCCGCCTGCAGCTCTGCCTGTTCGGCGCCCGCCCGCTCGCGCGCCGCATCGCCGAATACGACCCCGACGTGATCGTCTCGACGTATCCCGCCGTCACCGTCGTGCTGGCGCGGCTGCGGCGCACCGGCGTCGTGAGCTGCCCCACGGTCGCGACGATCACCGACCTCACCGGGCTGTTCTTCTGGGCGCAGCCCGGGATCGACATGCACCTCGTCATGTACGGCGAGTCGATGCCCTCCGTCGAGCGCATCGCCGGGCGCGGCAGCGCGCGCCTCGTGCGCCCGCTGATCTCCGCCGAGTTCCTGCAGCCCCGCTGTCCCCTGGAGGCGCGTCGGGCGCTGGGCCTGCCGCAGGACGGTCGCCTGGTCGTGGTCTCCGGCGGGGGCTGGGGCGTCGGCGACGTCGAGGGCGCGGTGCGCGAGCTCTGCCGGGTGAGCGAGGTCAGCGCGATCGTGTGCCTCGCCGGCTACAACGAGCAGCTGCACGAGCGACTCAGCGCGACGTTCGCCAAGGAGGCGCGCGTGCATGTGTTCGGATTCACCGACCAGATGCCCCAGTTGCTCGCGGCGGCCGACGCGCTCGTGCACTCGACCGGGGGCGTCACCTGCCTGGAGGCCAAGGCCACCGGCACACCGGTCGTCTCCTACGGCCTACCCGTCGGCCACGCGCGCCTGAACACGCGCGCGATGGCCGAGCTCGAGCTGCTGCGGCTCGCGAACGACACCGACGAGCTGCGCGAGCACGTGCAGGCCGCGGTCGCCCTCGGGCGTCCGGCAGTCGCTCCGGCGCAGGCCGCGCCAGGCGATCGGGAGCACCCCGAGGCGGTCGACATCGTGCTCGGCGCTCCCCGCCGCGTGCACCCGATCCCCGCCTGGCGGCTGAAGCTGACCGCGGTGGCCGCCCAGCTCGTGCTGCTGCTCGGCGTCGGCGCGTGGACGATGTCGACGGATGAGGTCAGCGCGTTCGCGGAGATGATCCTGCACGTCCACCCGCTCGTGCAGGTCAAGACCGACCGTCCCGATGTCGGCCTGATCGTGCGCGCGCCGGCCGCCGACATCACGCGCGTCGCCCAAGCGCTCGCGGCGCGGGGCATTCATGCGTCCTTCGCCGACGGTGGCGTCCACGCGCATGCCACGATCGTCGCGCTGCGCTCGTTGGATGACGAACTGCTGCCCGAAGTCCCCCCCGGCAAGAGCGTTCTGCGCTGGGTGCGCACGCGCGGCTCGCTGCGCGCGCAGGCGCGGGCGCTCGGGCTGCGCCACCGCTTCTACTTCCTGGAACCGAGCAGCGGCCCGACCGTCGGGCAGCTCGTGCTCGCCGCGACCACCGGAGCGCGGCCCGTGCGCGGCGCGCTACGACTTAGCGCGACCGGCGCGCTGCCTCAGCGCCACACCCGCGCCGGCGACGTCCTGGTCGTGACGGCCTCCGGGTCGGTGGCGTCGGTGCGCGGCGTCGAGCGCATCGCGTCTTGGGTGGGCATCGGGGGGCTCTCCTCCGAGTCGCTCACCGCGCTCACGAGCTCCTCGTAGCGCGCGGCGCGCTCGCCCTCTCGCGGGACTGGCGGCGCCTCGGACTTGCCGTAGCGCGCGAGCTCGCTGTCGTGCTCCTCCCGGTGAGGATCGCTTTCCATCAGCGGCGCACCGCCCTCGAAGAGGGTGGTCAGCAGCGGCGAGCGTGCGAGCACCGCCGCGCCGGCGATCAGCACCAGTAGCGACCCCGCGAGCAGCGCGCCGCTCAGCGGCGTTTCGGTGAAGCGCTCGCCGAACAGCAGCGGCGCCAGCACGACCGGGATCGCCGTCTGGATCACGAACACCACCGGCGCGACTTGGATCGCGGGGCGCGACTGCAGCGCGCTCATCTCGCTGAGCGCGGCGAGTGCCGAGATCGCGGCCGTCGCCAAGCCCCACGCGACCGCGATCCACACGAACCCGTACGCGAGGTTGTCCGACGCGAGCTTCGTCGCGACCCCGCTCCAGCCATAGGCCAGCCCGGCGCTCGCCATCGTGATCGTGGCCGGCGGTCGGCGCGCGAGGCGCAGCATGACGTACGGCAGCAGACTCGCGACACCGAGAACGCTCAGCACGATCGCGATCACGGTGTCGGAGGCCTGCGTCGTCGTGTGCGGGGGAGCGCACAACGCCGCGCCGAGCACCCCGACCACGATCGCGCTCACCGCGAGGTGCTCGCGGCGGCCCGCGCGCTCGCCGAGCATCCGCTCGCCCACCATCAGCAGCACGAGCAAGCCCGCCGCCATCGCAGGCTGCACGACGACCAGCGGCGCCATCGAGAGCGCCAGCAGCTGCAGCGGCCAGCCGAGCAGTGAGAGGCCCGTGCCGAGCAGCCAGCGTCCGCGTTTGACGAGGTTACGGGCTAGGCTGAGGCGCAGGTACTCCCGGTGGGGCGTCTGCCGGGCGTCCATCGCCTGCAACGCGACCCCTAGGCTGTACAGGGTCGAGGCGCCCATCGCGGCCACGATTCCCAGGACCAGTTCAACCATGATCGCAACCGATGATCGCAGCACCCCTTTCGCTCCGTTGGCCGGCGCCGCCGCGGCGGCTGCCGGGGCCGGCTACCTGCTGCCCGGTCTCGCACATCTCTACGCTCCGCTGCGCGCTGTGCTCGGCGTCGAGGATCGCACCGCGAGCGGGCGCGGCTACGCGCTCACGTTCGACGATGGTCCCCACGCGCAGGGAACGCCCGCGGTGCTCGAGATCCTCGCCCGCGAGCACGTTGCGGCGACGTTCTTCCTCGTGGGCGAGCAGGTGCGGCGCAACCCCGCGCTCGTCGGTGAGATCCTCGCCGCGGGTCACGCCATCGGCGTGCACTGCGATCGCCATCGCAACCTGCTGCGGCTGACGCCGTGGCAGGTGCGCGAGGACATCCGCCGCGCGCAGGACGCGATCGCGGAGGCGGGCGGCCCGGCACCCGCGCTCTACCGGCCGCCGTACGGGGTGCTCAACGCGGCAGCGCTCGCGATCGCTCGCCGGCACGGCTGGCGCACGCTGCTGTGGAGCCACTGGGGTCGCGACTGGGAATACCGCGCCACCGGCGAGTCGATCGCATCCCTGCTCACCGACGGCGTCGGCGAGGGCGCCGTGCTGCTCTTGCACGACGCCGACGACTACGGCGCCCCGAGCTCCTGGCGGCGCACGGTCGCCGCGCTTCCACGCGCGCTCGAGACGCTCGCCCAGCGCGGGCTGCAGCCGGTCGCGCCATAGCGCGGCCGGATCGCGTGGCGTTGGCCGACCGCGGCGTGGCTAGGATTGCCTGATGTCCTCGCGCGCCGAGATCGAGCCGGCGCCCCGCGCACTCGACCTGGCGTCGCTCGGCGGCGCCACGGTGGGGCGCGCCCCGGCGCACATCGCAGCGGCGGCGAAGCGCACGCCCCTGTGGGCCGAGGCGCTCGTCGTGGTCTGGCTGTGCTGGGTCTACGACGCGATCTCCAACCTCGCCCCGCTGCGCCTGCACGCCGCGCTGGCGCATGCGCTCGGCATCCTGCGCCTGGAGCGCTCGCTGCACCTGGACCCCGAACTGACCCTCAACCGCTGGCTGGCCGCGCACCACACGCTGGGGCTGATCGTGTCGGACTACTACGACAACGCGCACTTCATCGTCACGCTCGGGCTGCTCGGGTGGCTGTGGTACTACCGCGCCGATCTCTATCGCCCACTGCGCAACACGCTCGTCGCGATCAACGTGCTCGGGTTCCTCGTCTTCTGGCTCTACCCCGTCGCGCCGCCGCGGATGCTGGTGGGGGCGGGCTTCGACGACGTCGTCGCCGCGACGCACGCGTTCGGCTCCTGGCACGCCGGTGCGCTCGCCTCCGCGGCCAATCAACTCGCGGCGATGCCCTCGCTGCACATGGCGTGGGCCGCGTGGTGCGCGCTCGTGCTGTGGCGCGCCTTTAGGCAAGTATGGGTCCGGGCGCTCGCGGTCCTCTACCCGTGCCTCACCGCGCTCGCGGTGCTCTCCACCGGCAACCACTTTCTCGCCGACGTCCTCGCGGGTGTCGCGACCGCGGCGCTTGCGGCGCTGCTCGTGGAGTTGGTCGGAGGACTACGCAGGAGCGCCTCGCCGCGGCGAGTAGCGCATGTCACAAACTTGTTACGAAGTCTCTGATCCGGTAGACTTCGGCGCGGCTGCTGCAGACGGTCTGAGGAGGCCCGGAAGAAGTCCGCCGCGTAAGTGCGCGCGGGCTTTTGCGTCTGTAGGCTGGCCGCATCCATGCCAGACTTCCACACGATAGAGGCCTAAGCGTGCCCGAGATACCAGTTCTCCGGTACCTCGATGTGTGCCTCGTGCTGGTGAGCGCGCCCTTCGTGATTGCCGCCGGGATGCCCCTGCTGGGGTATCTCGTAGGCGCCGCGGCATGGCTGCTGACTCGTTTGGGCGCCGCCGCGCTGCACGCCCGCGCGCTGCGCCTCGGCGATCCGCGCACGCGGGCCGGGCTGCAGGTCGGCGTCATGCTTGGGCGCGTCTGGATCGTCGCGCTCGCGATCCTGCTCGCGCGCTACGCGGGCGGCAAGGACGACGGGATCATGGCCGCCGCGCTCGTGCTCGCCGCGTTCACGGTCTACTTTGTGCTCGCAATCGTCTATCGCGACCCCACCGGTCTGCATCAAAAGCCGAGCCCCTCATGAGCGCCGTCCAGACGACTTCCGAGGCGCCCGCGACTGCGCCCGCGACGACCCCGGGCGGCGGGAGCCCCCGCGCGAGGCCTGGCATGAGCACCAAGCGCAAGCTGCTCGTCGTGCTGGCGATCTACGTCGTCGGTTTCATCGTGATCGTCGCGCTCACGGGCACCCACGGCACGCGCAACGAAGCCTTCAAGCCGCAGAACGAGTTCAAACTCGACACCTGGGTCAACCTCGGCATCTTCTCGATCAACAAGGCCGTGATGTATCTCGTGATCGCCGCGGTGCTGACGAGCGCGAGCATGATCTACATCGCCCGGCGCATGCACCAGCGACCGAACCGTGTGCAGACGGCGGTCGAGGTCGTCTACCAGTTGATGCGCGAGAACATCGCGGGGGGCAATATGAGCCAGCAGATGGCGGCGCGCTGGTTTCCCTTCATCGGCGCGCTGTTCCTGTTCATCCTGTTCTCGAACCTCATCGGCTACATCCCGCTGCCGACGAACACCGAGCACGAGATCACGATCTTTGGCGCGCATATCCCGTCCTTCTCGCTGTACGCCGCGACCGCGAACCTTTCGATTCCGTTGGTCCTGGCGCTCGTGGTCTTCTTCTCCTTCACCTTCGAAGGCATCCGGGCCAAGGGGCCGATCGGCTACCTCAAAGGCCTCGTCCCCGGAGGTGTCACCGGCGGCATGGCCGTGGCGATCTTCTTCCTCGAGGTGCTCTCCAACCTGATGCGCATCCTCTCGCTGACCATTCGTCTCTTCGCCAACATCCTCGCCGGCCACCTGATCATCCTGTTCATGGGCGGCGCGCTGGCCGTGCTGCTCGGCATCGCGGCGCTCGGCTGGTTCACGATCCCGTTCGCCGTGCTGCTGTTCGCGTTCGAGGTCGCTCTGGTAGCTGCCCTGCAGGCGTTCATCTTCGCCACCCTCACCGCTATCTACCTCGGCGGCGCCGTCGCCGAAGATCACTAAAGGAGTCAATCGCTGTGCACATAGCTCTCATCACCGTCTTCGCGGTGACCGAAGAAATCGCGAAGGCCGGCAAGTCGATCGGCCTCGGCGTCGGCGGCGGTCTCGGCGCTGTCGGCGCCGGAGTCGGCATCGGCATCATTTTCGGCAAGGTCATCGAGGCGGTCACCCGCCAGCCCGAGATGCGCGACGAGATCACCCAGATCCAGTGGCTGGGCTTCGCGCTGACCGAGGCCTGCTTCTTCTACGGACTCGTGGCCGGGCTGCTCGCCGCGTTCATCGTCTAGCGCGATGATCCCGTTCGCGGCTTCCAACGGCAGTTTCCTGATCAAGCCCGGCGTGGGCTTGATGGTCTGGACGCTGCTCGTCTTCGGCATCACGATGGTCCTACTGGCGCGCCTGGCGTTCCCGCGGATCACCGCGGCGCTCGACCGTCGCCAGAAGGCGATCGAGGAATCGATCGACACGGCGCAGCGCACCCGCGAGGAGGCCGACCGGATCCTCGCGGAATACCGCGAGCGTCTGCAGGAGGCGCGCGCACAGGCCGATGAGATCGTGCAACACGCGCGTGCAACCGCCGAGGGGCACGAGCGCGAGTCGCGCGAGCACGCACGCGAGTCGGCTGCCGAGGCTGCCGCGCGCGCCGAGCGCGACATCGAAGCGGCAACCCAGCGCGCGCTGCAGGAGCTCCGCAAGGAGGTCGCAGACCTCACCGTGATGGCAACCGAGAAGGTCACTCGCAAGGCGCTCGACACCGCCGATCAGAAGCGCCTCGTCGAGGAGGCCCTCGGCGAACTCGACTTCTCCGGGCTCTCCGAGGGAGCGAGCCAAAACTGAGATGGACGAGCTTGCCCGCGTATATGCCCGCTCGCTGTTCGAGATCGCCCGCGAGTACAACCTGCTGGAGAAGCTGCGCGAGCAGCTCGGCCAGTTCGCCGACGCGCTCGCCGAGCACTCCGAGCTGCGGATCTTCTTCTTCTCCCCTTACTTCTCGAGCAAAGAGAAGCAGGAGGCGCTCGCGCGCCTGCTGAGCGACGCCGACGAGCGCTTCGTGAACTTCCTCGAGCTGCTGATCGAGAATCACCGGATGCCCGTGATCTTCAGGGTGCGTCGCGAGTACGAGCGGCTGTGGGAGCAGGAGAACCACGTGCTGCCGGTCGAGATCACCAGTGCGATCGAGCTCGACGAAGCAACCACTGCCAGCGTCGGCGAGCGGATCGGCGCGAACACCGGGCACAAGGTGATGCTCTCCACGCGCGTCGATCCCGACATCCTCGGAGGCATCGTCGTGCGGGTCGGCAACTCGATCCTCGACGCCTCCATCCGTAACCGACTGGAGCGGCTGCGCAAGCAGGTCGCCCAAGGAGCTTTCTAGTGCAGATCAATCCAGACGAGATAACCAGCATCCTCAAGAGCCGCATCGAGGGGCTCGACGCCGGGCAGGCCGAGCTCACCGAGGTCGGCACCGTGCTATCGGTCGCCGACGGCATCGCGCGCCTGCATGGCCTGGAGAACTGCATGTCCCTGGAGATGCTCGAGCTGCCGCACGGCGTCACCGGTCTGGCGCTCAACCTCGAGTCCGACAACGTCGGCGCGGTGCTGTTCGGCGAATGGGAGCACATCTCCGAGGGCGACACCGTCAAGCGCACCGGCCAGCTACTGGAGATCCCGGTCGGCGAGGCGTTGCTCGGCCGCATCGTCGACCCCCTCGGACGACCGCTGGACGGCAAGGGCGTCGTCAACACCACCGAGACCAGGCCCGCGGAGTTCAAGGCGCCCGGCGTCGTGCAGCGCCAGCCGGTGACCGAACCGATGCAGACGGGGATCAAGGCGATCGACGCGATGATCCCGATCGGCCGCGGTCAGCGCGAGCTCATCATCGGCGACCGCCAGACCGGCAAGACCGCGATCGCGATCGACACGATCATCAACAACCGCGAGAGCGGCGTCGTCTCGATCTACGTCGCGATCGGCCAGCGCATGTCCACGGTGGTCGCGCTCGCGCAGCTGCTCGACGAGCACGGGGCGCTGGAGAACACGATCATCGTCGCCGCGCCCGCCGACGAGGCGGCGCCGATCAAGTTCATGGCCCCCTACGCGGGTTGCGCGATGGGCGAGCACTTCCTCTACAACGGCCGCCACGCGCTGTGCGTGTATGACGACCTCACCAAGCACGCCTACGCGTACCGCCAGATGTCGCTGCTGCTGCGCCGCCCGCCGGGCCGCGAGGCCTATCCGGGCGACGTCTTCTACCTGCACTCGCGCCTACTCGAGCGCGCGGTCAAGCTCAACGACGAGCTCGGGGGCGGCTCGCTGACCGCGTTGCCGGTGATCGAGACGCAGGCCGGCGACGTCTCGGCATACATCCCGACGAACGTGATCTCGATCACCGACGGGCAGATCTTCCTCGAGCCGAAGCTCTTCAACTCCGGCGTGCGCCCCGCGATCAACGTCGGCATCTCGGTCTCGCGCGTCGGCGGCAACGCGCAAATCGGCCCGATGAAGAAGGTCGCGGGTCGCATCAAGCTGGAGCTCTCGCAGTTCCGCGACCTCGAGGCCTTCGCGCAGTTCGGCTCGGACCTCGACGCCGACACCCAGCGCACGCTGGCACGCGGCGAGCGTCTGGTCAAGACGCTCAACCAGGGCGAGCGCGCGCCACTGCCGGTCGAGGATCAGGTCGTCCAGATCTACGCCGCGACCAACGGCTTCGTCGATCGCATCGACGCCGAGCGCGTGCCGGAGTTCCTCACGCAGCTCACCGAACGGATGCACGCCCAGCACGGCGACATTCGCGAGAAGATCGCGGCCCGCGACTGGTCGGAGGAGACCCAGAAGGCCGTGCACTCGGCGGTCGAGGCATTTGCCGCCGACTTCGGCTACGAACTCGACGAGGAAGGCCAGCCGCTCGACGAGAGCGCCCCGCCGGAGGCCAAGGCGGCGTAGTCATGGCATCGCAGCGCGACGTCAAGAACCGGATCTCATCGGTTAAGAACATCCAGAAGATCACGCGTGCCATGGAGATGGTCGCCGCGGCGCGCCTGCGTCGCGCCGAGCAGCGGATCGCGGCGCTGCGCCCCTACGCCGAGGCGATCCGCCGGATGACCCGTCAGGCCGCGCGCGACGCCGGCGCCGAGGCCTCCTCACTGGCGCTGCTCACCGAGCGCGCACAGGGCGAGGGGCAGGGCAGCGTCGGGCTGCTGCTCGTCACCGGCGACCGCGGTCTCGCCGGCGGCTTCAACTCCCAGGTGATCCGCGCTGGGATGAGCACCGACGCGCAACTGCGCGAGGAAGGGCTCGCGACCGTGTGGTACGCCGCCGGGCGCCGCGGCGTCTCCTCGCTGACGTTCCGCGGGCGCGAGGTCAGCGGCAGCTACACCGGCTTCACCGACCGCCCCGCCTACGCCGATGCGCGCGACATCGCCTCGCGGCTCGTCGCCGACTACATCGATGGCCGGCTCGACCGCGTCGAGATCCTCTACAACTCCTACGTCTCCCCGCTCACCCAGGTCATCACGCGCGAGATCCTGCTGCCGCTCTCGCAGGCCACGCTCAGCGGTGGGGACGACGACGAGGGCGAGAGCGAGGAGGGGCAGGGCGATCAGGGTCCCCACGCGCTCGTCGAGTACGAGCCCGGACCCGTCGAGATCCTCGAGCGCCTGATTCCGGACTACGTCGAGATCTCGATCTACCGCGCGCTGCTCGAGTCCTCCGCGGGCTTCTTCGGCGCACAGATGACCGCGATGCGCAGCGCCTCCGAGAACGCCGGCGAAATCATCACCGACTTGACGCTGCAGATGAACCGCGCCCGCCAGGCCGAGATCACGCAGGAGATCATGGAGGTAGTAGCAGGAGCAGAGGGATTGTCGTGACGAGGCCATTATCTTCAACGCAAGAGACCGACAGAGAGAGATAGGAGACCCGAGGACCAATGCCAACCACCGCCCCCCAGCCGACAAGCTCCCCCGAGGGCGCCACGGATGCGCCGAGCGCGCGCAACGTCGGACGCATCGAGGAGATCCAGGGCGTCGTGATCGAGGCCGTGTTCCCCGAGAGGCTGCCGGAGATCAACCACGCGATCACCGTCGCGCGGCCCGCCGCGGCCGCCGAGGAGGAGGCTCCGGGCATCAGCTCCGGCGGGGGTGCGGACGTGCTCGTCTGCGAGGTCCAGCAGCACCTCGGCGACGACCGCGTGCGCGCGGTTGCGATGGACACGACCGACGGGCTCGCGCGCGGTGCCGAGGTGATCGACACCGGCGGCCCCATCACCGTGCCCGTCGGCGAGGTCACGCTGGGGCGCATCTTCAACCTGCTCGGCGAGCCGATCGACCTCGGCGCGGAGCTGCCCGCCGACACCCCGCGCCGCCAGATCCACCAGGAGGCGCCGCGCGCCGAGGACCTCACCCCGACGACCGAAATGTTCGAGACCGGGATCAAGGTCATCGACCTGCTCGCCCCCTACGCCAAGGGTGGCAAGGTCGGCCTCTTCGGCGGCGCCGGCGTCGGCAAGACCGTGCTGATCCAGGAGCTCATCCACAACCTCGCGAAGGAGCACGGTGGCCTCTCCGCGTTCTGCGGCGTCGGCGAGCGCTCGCGCGAGGGCAACGACCTGTGGCTGGAGATGAAGGAGTCCGGCGTCATCGACAAGACGATGCTCGTCTTCGGGCAGATGAACGAGCCGCCCGGCGCGCGCATGCGCGTCGCCCTATCCGGCCTGACGATGGCCGAATACTTCCGCGATCAGGGCCAGGACGTACTGCTGTTCATCGACAACATCTTCCGCTTCGTCCAGGCCGGTTCCGAGGTCTCCGCGCTGCTCGGGCGGATGCCCTCCCAGGTCGGCTACCAGCCGACGCTCGAGACCGAGATGGGCCAGCTGCAGGAGCGCATCACCTCGACCAAGAGCGGCTCGGTCACCTCGATCCAGGCGATCTACGTGCCCGCCGACGACTACACCGACCCGGCGCCGGCCTCTGTGTTCGCCCATCTCAACGCGACGACCGCGCTCTCGCGGGCGATCTCCGAAAAAGGCATCTACCCGGCGGTCGACCCGCTGGACTCCACCTCGACGATTCTCAAGGCCGACATCCTCGGCGAGGACCACTTCCGCGTCGCCAACCGCGTCAAGGAGATCCTGCAGCGCTACAAGGAGCTCCAGGACATCATCGCGATCCTCGGCATCGACGAGCTCTCCGACGAGGACAAGCTCACCGTGCAGCGCGCGCGCAAGATCGAGCGCTTTCTCTCCCAGCCCTTCAACGTCGCCGAGCAGTTCACCGGCACCCCCGGTGAGTACGTCCCGATCGCCGAGACGATCCGCGGCTTCGAGGAGATCATCGAGGGCAAGCACGACGAGGTCCCCGAGCGCGCGTTCTTCCTGAAGGGCACAATCGAGCAAGTCCTTGAGGACGCCAAGTAGGCCGTGGCGCGCACCACGTTCCCAGTCGAAGTCCTCACCCCCGAGGGCGAGGTCTTCTCCGGTGAGGTCGAGATTCTCTCGACGCGCACCGCGGTCGGCTCGATCGGCATCCTCGCCGGCCACGAGCCGGTGCTCGCGATGCTCGAACCGACCGAGCTGCGCCTCTACCGCTCGGAGTCCGAGGTGTTGCGCTTCGCGCAGGCCGAGGGCTATCTCCAGTTCGCCGCGAACCGCGCGCTGGTGCTCGTGCAGGAGGCAATCGCGCCAGACGCGCTGGATCGCGCGAGCATCGAGACTCGGCTCGGCGAGGCCCGCACCGCCGCCGAGCAGGCCGAGGACGGCAGCGAGGCGCGGGCGCGCGCGCAGCGCGACGCCAAGCGCTACGAGGCGTTCCTCGCGGTCGAGGGGTAGCGCCCGTGGCTGACGATCAGGGTCCGCAGAACGCCGGCCACGACGCCAGCCACACCTCCGCGAGCGCCCACTTCGAGCGCAAGCGCCCCGGCTGGTTCACCGCTCGCGTCTTCAACCCGCTCGTCGCCGGCCTGACCCGTCGCGGCATCAGCCTGTTCGGCTCGCGGGTGCTGGAGGTCAAGGGGCGGACCTCTGGAGAGCCGCGCCGCACGCCCGTCAACCTGCTCACGTACGAGGGTGAGCGCTACCTCGTCGCACCGCGCGGCAACACGCAGTGGGCGCGCAACCTGCGCGCCAGCGGCGCCGGGCGACTGCTCGTGGGCTCGCGCAGCGAGCAGTTCACCGCCACCGAGCTCGACGACGAGGAAAAGGCGCCCGTGCTGCGCGCCTACCTCAAGCGCTGGAAGTTCGAGGTCGGCGTGTTCTTCGACGGCGTCGGGCCCGACTCATCCGAGGATGAGCTGCGCGCCGCGGCGCCCAGGCATCCCGTGTTTCGGTTGGGGTAGCGGTCGAGCCGCGACCGGTTGCGGCCTGGGCTTGCGCAGTTCGTCCCTGCCAGGGTTGGCCAGAAGGAGCCAAGCGACCCCATTGGGGTAATCACGCACCCCGCTCGGCAAATTATTACGACGAACGACGGCGGCCCAGGTTGACCAGGTCTTATTTTGTTATGATCGCGGGTATGTCGGAGATCGTAACCGTCACCGAGGCCAAAACACAGCTCTCCCGCTTGATCGAGCGCGTCGCGGATGGGGAGGAGATCGTCATCCGCAGAGGACCGTCGCCGATCGCCAAGCTTGTCGCCTATGAGGCCAAGCCCACGAGGCGCATACCGGGCGACCTGGAGGGTCAGATCTGGATAAGCGATGACTTCGACGAGGCCGATGAGGAGATCGAGCGTCTCTTCGGCACACGCGATTGACGGCCCTACTCGCAGACACCCATACGCTGCTTTGGTGGCGAGCAAGCAAGTCCCGCCTAAGTGCTGCTGCGCTGGAGGCGATGGAAGACGGTAGGCGGCCTCTATTCTTCAGCGCCGCGTCGGTATGGGAGATCGCGATCAAGCGCGCCAAAGGCAAGCTCGAGGTGCCCGATCTTCTGCTGGACACCATGCAGGAGCGGGGGTTCGCCGAACTGAAGGTGAGCTCTCGCCACGCCATCCGTGCGGGGTCGCTCCCGCCTCACCACCGGGACCCGTTCGATCGGATGCTCGTAGCGCAAGCGCAGAGCGAGGGCCTCACGATCGTGACACTAGACCCCGATATCGGCGCCTACGACGTGCCCGTGCTCTGGTAGCGACAGGTCGGCCTTCGCCACTAGGCGCCACCGGCTAGCCTTCGGCTCCACATGAGCAGCGGTCCTCTTCCCCCGCCGCCCGCGAGCGGCGAGCGTGAGCCAATTGGAGTCATCGGAACCGGCTACGTCGGCCTCGTCACAGCGGCCGGCTTCGCCGAGCTCGGCAGCGAGGTCTGGTGCGTCGACATCGACGCCGCCAAGATCGAGCGCCTGCGCGCCGGCGAGGTCCCGATCTACGAGCCCGGCCTGGAGGATCTTCTGCGCGCGCACGCCTCGCGCCTGCACTTCACGACCGACCTCGCGCCCGCGCTGGAGCACGCGCGGCTGCTGTTCGTCGCCGTCGGCACCCCGCCGACCTACTCCGGCGACGCCGACCTCTCCGCGGTGCACGCCGTCGTCGACTCGATTCCCGCCTCCGACCGCCACGCGCTCGTGATGAAGTCGACCGTCCCCTGCGGCACCGGCGCCTCGATTCAGCGCGTCTTCGGCGAGCAGGGCAAGCCCGGGCTGCGCTACGTCTCCTGCCCCGAGTTCCTCAAGGAGGGGTCCGCGGTGGCCGACTTCCTGCACCCCGACCGCGTCGTCGTCGGCGACGGCGGCGACTGGGCCGGTGACGCCGTCGTCGAGCTCTACCGGCCGCTGCTCGCCGCCGAGCACGGCGGCGAGGGATCGGGGGCGCTCGTGCGCACCGACGTTGCGAGCGCCGAGATGGTCAAGCTCGCCTCCAACGCCTTTCTCGCGACCAAGATCTCATTCATCAACGAGATCGCCAACGTCTGCGAGGAGACCGGCGCCGACGTCGTCGAGGTCGCCCGCGGCATGGGGCTCGACGCAAGGATCGGACCGAAGTTCCTGCAGGCCGGCATTGGTTATGGCGGAAGTTGTTTTCCCAAGGATGTGGACGCACTCAAACAGTTGGCGGGCAACTCCGGCTACCACTTCCAGCTGCTGACCGCCGTGATCGAGGTCAACGAGCTGCAGAAGCGGCGCGTGATCGGCAAGCTGCACAAGCACCTGGGCAGTCTCGTCGGCAAGCGCGTCGCGCTGCTCGGGCTCGCGTTCAAGCCGAACACGGATGACATGCGCGAGGCTTCCTCGCTGGTGCTCGCCGCGCGGCTGAACGCCGACGGCGCGAGCGTCAGCGCGTTCGATCCGGTCGCCGAGCACGAGGCGCGCAAGCTGCTCGCGGGCCTGCAGCTCGCGGACTCCGCGCTGGACGCGGTCCGCGACGCCGACGCGGTGGTGCTCGTGACCGAGTGGCCGCAGTGCACGGACTTGGACTGGCGCGAGGTCGCCGCGGCGATGCGCGGGCGCGTCATGATCGACGGACGCAACGCGCTCGACCGCGACGCGGTGCGCGCCGCGGGACTGCTGTACGAGGGAATCGGTCGCGGGCTCGGCGAGGCCGCGACCGGGCGCCGGCGCGAGGATCAGATTTAGATGCAAGCGGTGATCCTCGTCGGCGGCGAGGGCACGCGGTTGCGGCCGCTGACCTCGACAATCCCCAAGCCCGTGGTGCCGCTGGTCGATCGACCGTTCATCGCGTTCATGCTCGAATGGCTGCGCCAGCACGGGATCGAGGACGTGATCATGTCCTGCGGCTTCCTCGCGACCAGCGTGCGCAACGTGCTCGGCGACGGCTCCGGACTCGGCATCCGCCTGCGCTTCGTCGAGGAGCCCGATCCGCGCGGGACCGCGGGCGCGCTGAAGTTCGCGGAGTCGATGCTCGACGAGCGCTTCCTGATGCTCAACGGGGACGTCCTCACCGACATCGACCTCACCGCGCAGATCGCCCAGCACGAGCGCAGCGGCGCACGCGCGACACTCGCGCTGGTGCCGGTGGCGGATCCAAGCGCCTACGGGCTCGTGCACCTCGCCGCAGATAACTCGGTCAGCGACTTCGTCGAGAAGCCAAGTTCGGACAACATCGAGGGTGGCGCAGCCGGCCGGATGCCGGCGGGCCGGGCCCCTCGTGCTCAGAGATACACGAACTTGATCAGCGCCGGCGCCTACGTGCTCGAGCGCGAGCTGCTGGAGCTCGTGCCCGCCGAACGCAACGTCTCGATCGAGCGCGAGGTCTGGCCGCTGCTGATCGGCAACGGCCTCTACGGCTACGCCTCGGAGAGCTACTGGTTAGACATCGGGACGCCCGAGCGCTACCTCAAGGGCACGTTCGACATCATCGAGGGCAATGTGCGGACCGCGGTGCAGGAGCGCCTCGGCAGCGGTTACCTGGCGATCGACGACGACTGCCGGATCGAGGGTCGCGTGATCCCGCCCGCGGTCATCGAGCGCGGCGTCCACGTCGCCGAGGGCGCGCACGTCGGCAGTCTCGTGGTGCTCGGCGAAGGCGTCACGGTCGGCGCCGGCAGCGTCGTCGAGCGCGCCGTCATCATGAACGGCGCCGAGATCGGCGCCGGCTGTACGCTGCGCGACTGCATCGTCGCGGCGGGCTGCCGCGTGGGTGACGGCACCCAGGTGACCGCTGGCGCGGTGCTCGGCGAGGGGGTCACGGTGGGGGCGCACAACACGGTGACCCACGGTGCGCGTATCTTCCCGGGCGTGACCCTGCCCGACGGAGCGCTCAAGTTCTGATGACCGAGGAGGTACTCATGGGCGCGCTCTCGCGCGAGGCAATTGCTCAGGTCGATCGCTCCGACCAGCTCGGCGCGGTGCTCGCGCTGCCCGAGCACCTGCGCGATGCGCTGTGGCGCGTGGAGTCGGCGATCATGAACGAGTGGGACACGCCCGGGGGGCTCGTCGTCGCCGGCATGGGTGGCTCGGCGATCGGCGGGGCGCTCGCGCGCGCCGCGCTCGGGGATCACGCGTCGCGCCCGATCTTCGTCACGCGCGCCTACGGCCTGCCGCCGTGGACGACCCCCGAGACGACGGTGCTCTGCGCGAGCTACTCGGGCAACACCGAGGAGACACTCGCGTGCTACGAGTCCGCCGCGGCGCTGGGCGCGCAGCGCGTCGTCGTCACCGCCGGCGGCCGTCTCGCGGAGCTCGCGCGCGCGGATCGCGTGCCGGTGATCCCGCTGCCCGGCGGCTTCCAGCCGCGCGCCGCGGTCGCCTACATGACCGTCGCCGCGCTCGAGGTCGCCGCGCTCTGCGGCGCCGGCCCGCGCCTGACCTCCGAGATCGACGTCGCCGCGTCGCACACCGAGCAGCTCGTCACCGAGTGGGGTCCGGACGCCGCCGAGGACTCGCTCGCGAAGGAGATCGCGGGCACGCTGCTCGGCAGCGCGCCCGTGATCGCGGGCGCGGGTCTGACCGCGCCGATCGCCTATCGCTGGAAGACGCAGATCAACGAGAACGCGAAGCTGCCCTGCTTCGCGCACGAACTGCCCGAGCTCGATCACAACGAGCTCGTCGGCTGGGAAGGCGCGGAGAGCGTCGGGCGCTTCGCCGCGGTCTTCCTCGACGACAGCGACGCGCACCCGCGCGTGAAGGCGCGCATGGAGCTCACCGAGAAGCTGATCGCCGATCACGCGACCGCGTCGCTGCACCTGGAGACGCGCGGGCAGACCACGATTGAGCGCGTCTTCTCGCTCGTCCTGCTCGGCGACCTGGTGTCGCTGTACCTCGCCGTGCTGCGTGGCGTCGACCCCGGCCCCGTCGCGGTCATCGAGCAACTCAAGAGCGAGCTCGCCGCCCGCTGAGGAGGCTCGGTCGGGCGGCGGTCGCGCGGATGCCGGACCTCGCAGAAGCTTGACATAGTCGTGCTAAGGTTGGCGGCATGCAGGCTGCGGCGCCGGACGCCCTGACGATCAACGAGGCCGCCGCGACGACCGGCTGGTCGGCGCGGATGCTGCGCTACGTCGAGCGCATCGGACTCGTGAGCTCGACGCGCTCGGCCGCGGGCTATCGCCTGTACGGACCAGCGGAGCTGCAACGGCTGCGCACGCTGCGCGAGTTGCTCGGCCGCTTCGAGGTCGGGCTCGCGGAGATCGGATTCGCGCTGCGCTTACGCCGCGAGCCGGAGCTGAAGGTCGCGGTCGACGATTGGCTCGCAACCGAGCCCGCGCGTCCCGAGCACGTCGCGGCCGCCGACTGGCTGCGCTTCGAGCAGGAGAAGCACCAGCGGCTGTTGGCCGTTGCGACGCCGTCCCCCGCTACTTCATCCACGCGAACCATGGAGGCCGCATGACACCCACCGCCACTTTGACCGACACGGACTTCAAGGTCGCCGACCTCTCGCTCGCCGAGTTCGGGCGCAAGGAGATCCGCCTCGCCGAGCACGAGATGCCCGGCCTGATGGCGATCCGCGAGGAGTTCGCCGCCGCGCAGCCGCTGCGCGGCGCGCGCATCACGGGCTCGCTGCACATGACGATCCAGACCGCCGTGCTGATCGAGACGCTGACCGCGCTCGGCGCCGAGGTCCGCTGGTGCAGCTGCAACATCTTCTCCACCCAGGACCACGCCGCCGCCGCGGTCGCGGTCGGTCCCGAGGGCACGCCGGAGGACCCCCGCGGCGTGCCGGTCTACGCGTGGAAGGGCGAGACGCTCGAGGAGTACTGGTGGTGCACCGAGCAGGTCCTGCGCTGGCCGGGCGCCGACGACGCCGACGGCGAGGGTGGCGGGGCGCGGTCGTCCGGACCCAACATGATCCTCGACGACGGTGGCGACGCGACGCTGCTGGTCCACAAGGGCACCGAGTACGAGGCCGCGGGGGCCGTGCCCGACCCGGCGGGAGCGGACTCCGAGGAGTTCCAGGTGATCCTCTCCCTGCTGCAGCGCTCGCTCGAGGAGGACCCCCAGCGCTGGACGAAGATCGGGCAGGCCATCAAGGGCGTCACCGAGGAGACCACGACCGGTGTGCACCGCCTCTACGAGATGACCCAGGAAGGCACGCTGCTGTTCCCCGCGATCAACGTCAACGACTCCGTGACGAAGTCCAAGTTCGACAATCTCTACGGCTGTCGGCACTCGCTCGTCGACGGCATCAACCGCGCGACCGACGTCATGATCGCCGGCAAGCTCGCCGTGATCTGCGGTTTCGGCGACGTCGGCAAGGGCTGCGCGGAATCGTTGCGCGGGCAGGGCGCGCGCGTGGTCGTCACCGAGATCGACCCGATCTGTGCGCTGCAGGCCGCGATGCAGGGCTACGCCGTGCGCACGCTCGAGGACGTCATCGGCGAGGGCGACATCTTCGTCACCTGCACCGGCAACCGCGACATCATCCGCGCCGAGCACATGGCGCGCATGAAGCATCAGGCGATCGTCGGCAACATCGGTCACTTCGACAACGAGATCGACATCGCCGGCCTCACCAAGATCGCGGGCATCGAGCGCATCAACATCAAGCCGCAGGTCGACGAGTGGGTCTTCCCCGACGGCCACGCGATCATCCTGCTCTCCGAGGGGCGCCTGCTGAACCTCGGCAACGCCACCGGGCACCCCAGCTTCGTGATGAGCAACTCCTTCACCAACCAGACGATCGCGCAGATCGAGCTCTTCACCAAGAACGACGAGTACGAGAAGCGCGTCTACGTGCTGCCCAAGCACCTCGACGAGAAGGTCGCGCGACTGCACCTCGACGCGCTCGGCGTGCGCCTCACGCAACTCAGCGAAGAGCAGGCCGCCTACATCGGCGTCCCCGTCGCGGGCCCCTACAAGCCCGACCACTATCGCTACTGAGCACGAGGCGCGGAGCGGTCGGTCCGCGCGTGCCTCGCGGGAATGCCGCCGGCCGGGACGGTCCACCGCGCGTGGCCGGTGAGACCGGCCGCGCGCTCGCGACGGCGGGCCGCGCGCGCATCGAGTGGGCGCAGACGCAGATGCCGGTCCTCGCGCAGGTGCGCGAGCGCTTCGAGTCCGAGCTCCCGCTGGCGGGCGTGCGGGTCGCGGCGTGCCTGCACGTCACCGCCGAGACCGCCAATTTCGTCGGTGTACTCATCGCGGGCGGCGCCAAGGTCGGGCTCTGCGCCGCCAATCCGCTCTCGACCCAGGACGACGTCGTCGCCGCGCTCGGCGGTCGCGGCGGCGCGCGCGTGCACGCGCAACGCGGGGAGAGCACGCAGGAGTACGCCGCGCACGTCGACGCGCTGCTCCGCAACGCACCCCAGGTCACGATCGACGACGGCGCGGACCTGATCGGGCGGATCCACGAGACCGATCCGCGGGCCGCCGCGGCGATGCTCGGCGGCACCGAGGAGACGACCGCCGGCCTGCTGCGCGTGCGCGCGCTGCAGTCGCGCGGCGTGCTCGCCTGTCCCGTGCTCGCGGTCAACGAGTCGCGCACCGAGCGCGCCTTCAACGATCGCTTCGGCACCGGCCAATCGACGATCGACGGGATTCTGCGCGCCACCAACCTCCTGCTCGCCGGTCGCACCGTCGTCGTCCTCGGCTACGGCTGGACGGGAAGAGGGATCGCGCTGCGCGCGCGGGGGGCCGGCGCATCGGTGGTCGTCTGCGAGGTCGATCCCCTGCGCGCGCTGGAGGCGCGCATGGAGGGCTATGAGGTGCTGCCCGCCCTTCTCGCCGCGGAGCGCGGCGACGTGTTCGTGACCGTCACCGGCGGGCGCGACGTGCTGCGCGCCGAGCACTTCGAGCGCATGAAGGACGGCGCGGTGCTCGCCAACGCCGGGCACTTCGACGTCGAGATCAAGCTCGACGATCTGCGTTCGCTGGCGCTCGGCGGCCGTCGCGACGTGCTGCCGCTGGTCGAGCAGCACACCCTCGCCGACGGGCGCCGCCTGAACCTGCTCGCGCAAGGACGCGTCGTGAACCTCGCCGCCGGCGAAGGCCACCCCGCGTCGGTGATGGACGTCTCGTTCGCCGCGCAGGCGCTCTGCGTCGAGCATCTCGTCACGCACGCCGGCGCGCTCGAGGCCCGCGTGCTGCAGGTGCCGGACGCGATCGACGGCGAGGTCGCGCGCCTGAAGCTCGAGTCGCTCGGCGTGCGCATCGACGAGCTCAGCGACGCGCAGCGCGTCTACCGCAGCGCTTGGGAGCAGGGGGCCTAGCACTCCTGTAGCGTGCCGCGCGATGAAGGCCATGGTTCTCGCGGCGGGTCTCGGCACGCGCCTGCGCCCCCTCACGTACGAGATCACGAAGCCGATGGTGCCGGTCCTCGACCGGCCCGTGATGGCGCACATCCTGGACCTGCTCGCGCGCCACGGCTGCGAGGAGGTGATCGCGAACCTGCACTACTTCCCCGACTCGATTCGCGCCTACTTCGGCGAGGACGGGGGCTTGTCCTACCGCTACGAGCCCGAGCTGCTCGGTACCGCCGGCGGCGTGCGCGGCTGCGCGGATTTCTTCGGCGAGGAGCCGTTCTTGGTGATCTCGGGCGACGCGCTCACCGACATCGACTTGAGCGCGTTCGCCGCGCGCCACCGCGAGGCCGGCGGGATCGCGACGCTCGCCGTCAAGCAGGTCAGCGACACCCGCGAGTACGGCGTCGTCCTGCACGACCGCGCCGGGCGCGTCACCGGCTTCCAGGAGAAGCCCGAGCCCGACGAGGCGCTCTCGAGCCTCGGCAACTGCGGCATCTACATCTTCGATCCCGCGATCTTCGAGCACTTCCCCGAGCGCCCCTTCGCGGACTGGGCGCAGGACGTATTCCCCGCGCTGCTCGCCGATGACATTCCTTTCCACATCCACGAGGTCCGCGACTACTGGAACGACGTCGGCTCGCTCGCCGAGCTGCGCCAGGGCACCTTCGACGCGCTGCGCGGCGAGCTGCGCCTGCAGATCGACGGTCGCGAGGTCGCGCCCGGCGTCGTCCTCGCCGGTACGCAGGAGCGCCTCCCGGACGACCTCGAGGCCGAGGGTCCCGTGTGGATCGGTGCCGACGTCCAGATCGGCGCGCGCGTGCGCCTGACCGGTCCCGTCGTGATCGGCGACGGCGCCCGCGTCGGCGCGGGCGCGCAGCTGCGCGAAAGCATCGTGTTCCCGGGCACCGAGCTCGCCGCCGGCGCGATCCTGATCGGCGCGATCGCCGGGCACTCCGGCATTCTGCAGAGCATGCCCCCCCGGCGCGCCTGAAGCGGCCCGGCGCGTCGCGCGCATGGCGAGGAGACGGGGTGGGTAAACCCGCGATGTCGATCCGCGAAAAGCCGATGGACATTCGCCGCTCGCGGGCGTAGCATCGCTGGAGACAGTCTCCCCGGACCAAAAACAAGGAGGCACCATGCAGATCGAGATGAAGGGCCGCAACGTTCCGGTTCCCGACGATTTGCGCAGGCACGCCGAAGATCGCCTGCGGAAGGTCGCGCGGCAGGTCTCGGAGCTTGCCCGCCTGGAGATCGAGCTCTTGCAGGAGCGCAACCCGCGGGTCGCCGACAGCGAGATCGTCGAGGCGACGCTCTATCTGAAGGGCGTCACGCTGCGCGCCCGCGACGCCTCGCCGCAGATGCTGCACTCGCTCAACCTCGTCGTCGACGAGATCGCGCGCCAGGTCAAGCGCCACCGCGACCGCCGCCGCCGCCGGCGCGAGACGCGCGCCGCGCTCGCACAGCGCGCGCTGGCCGCCGCGGAGCCGCGCGCGGCCGCCGACACCGGCCTCCCCGCGGTCCCCTAGAGACTCGTTTCGCCTCGACCGCGGCACGCCCCCAGGCGCTACCCTGGGGGCGTGTCCATCCTTGATCGCGCCCTCAACGTCGGCGAGGCGAAGAAGTTCAAGCAGTACGAGAAGCGCGTCCAGCTGATCGGGGCGTTCGAGCCCGAGCTCGAACACGACAGCGACGCCGAACTGCGCGAGCGGATGGACGACCTGCGCGCGCGCGCGGCGGACGGCGAGTCGCTCGAAGACCTCCTGCCGGAGTGCTTCGCGATCGTGCGCGAGACCGGCAAGCGCACGATGGGCATGCGCCACTTCGACGTGCAGCTGATCGGCGGCATGGCGCTGCACGAGGGCTGCATCGCCGAGATGAAGACAGGTGAGGGCAAGACCCTGACCGCGACGCTCGCCGTCGTGCTGAACTCGCTCGCGGTGCGGGACCCGAGCAGCGCGCCGGCTCGGGCGAGCACCAACGGACGGCCCGAGACCAACGGCGCGGCGCATGCCAATGGCTCGGCGCAGGCGAACGGCGTGGGCGTGACGCCGGAGCGCAAGGGCGTGCACGTCGTCACCGTCAACGACTACCTCGCGCGCCGCGACGCGGAATGGATGAGCCCGATCTACAACGCGCTCGGCGTCACCGTCGGCGTGCTGCAGAACATGCAGCCCTACGAGGAGAAGCATCGCGCGTACGCGTGTGACGTCGTCTACGCCACCAACTCCGAGCTCGGCTTCGACTACCTGCGCGACAACATGGCCAAGGACCTCTCCGAAAAGGTCCAGCGCGGTCACCCCTTCGCGATCGTCGACGAGGTCGACAACATCCTGATCGATGAGGCGCGCACACCGCTGATCATCTCCGGCGCCCCCGAACAGGCCGCCGACCTCTACGTGAAGTTCGCGCGCCTCGCGCCGCGACTGAAGCCGGGCAAGACGCCCGAAGGGCTCGACCCGCGCTCCAAGAAGGAGTTCGTCGCCGACTTCGACTACGAGTTCGAGGAGAAGCACAAGACGGTCTCGATCACCGAGCAGGGCGTCGCCAAGGCCGAGCGCTTCCTCGGCATCGACCACCTCTACCGCGCCGAGAACGGGCATCTCGTCAACCACCTGATCCAGGCGCTGCGCGCCGAGTCGCTCTACAAGCGCGACGTCGACTACGCCGTGATCGACAACGAGGTCAAGATCATCGACGAGTTCACGGGGCGCATCCTCGACGGGCGGCGCTGGTCGGAAGGTCTGCACCAGGCGGTCGAGGCGAAGGAGGGCGTGCGCGTCCAGGAGGAGAACCAGACGCTCGCGACGATCACCTACCAGAACTTCTTCCGCCTCTACGACAAGCTCTCGGGCATGACCGGCACCGCGCTCACCGAGGCGACCGAGTTCATGAAGATCTATGACCTGCCCGTCGTGCAGATCCCCACCAACGTCAAGATGCTCCGCGACGATCGCAACGATCAGGTCTACAAGACCAAGGACGGCAAGTGGAGCGCCGTCACGCGCGAGATCGCGGCGCGCCACGAGAACGGTCAGCCGGTGCTCGTGGGCACGATCTCGGTTGAGGTCTCCGAGTTGCTCGGCGAGCGCCTGAAGCAGCGCGGGATCAAGCACACCGTCCTCAACGCCAAGCCCGAGCACGCCGCGCGCGAGGCCGAGATCGTCGCCGAGGCCGGCCAGCCCGGAGCGGTCACGATCGCCACGAACATGGCCGGCCGCGGCGTCGATATCAAGCTCGGCGGCAACGCCGAGCACCTCACGCGCCTGCAGCTCGCCAAGGAGGGACTGGAGATCGGCAGCGAGGAGTACGAGCGGCGCTTCGCGGAGGTGCTCCCCGGCGTCGAAGAACGCGTCGCGGCCGACCGCGAGCGCGTGATGGCTGCGGGCGGCCTCTTCATCTGCGGCACCGAGCGCCACGAGTCGCGGCGCATCGACAACCAGCTGCGCGGGCGCTCCGGCCGTCAGGGAGACCCCGGCGAGTCGCGCTTCTTCCTCTCCGCCGAGGACGATCTCGTGCGGCTGTTCGCGGGCGACCGCATCTATCGCATCCTCGACAAACTCGGCGGCGTCGACGCCGAGGGCAACGAGGAGCCGATCGAAGCCGGAATGCTCTCCAAGCAGATCGAGAAAGCCCAGAAGAAGGTCGAGGAACAGAACTTCCTCATCCGCAAACGGGTGCTCGAATACGACGACGTGATGAACGAGCAGCGGCGCGTGATCTACGCCTACCGGGACCAGGTGCTCGAAGGCAAGGAGATGGGCGAGCAGGCCCGCCAGGAAATGGGCGGCGTGGTGGAGCGCACGATCGAGCAGTACACCGAAGGCGACTACCTCGAGGACTGGGACCTCGACGGCCTGTTCTCGGCGCTCGGCCAGTTCTTCCCGCTCGACATCGGCCGCGAGGACCTCGACCCCGAAGCGATCGACCGCGCCAGTCTCGGCGAGCGGGTGCTGCAGGCCGCGCTGGCGCGCTACGACGCGCGCGAAGCCGAACTCGGCGAGGAACTGATGGGTCAGCTAGAGCGGTATCTGCTGCTGCAGATCATCGACGAACGCTGGCGGGAGCACCTGTTCGACATGGACTACCTGCGCGAAGGTATCGGCCTGCGCGGCATCGCCCAGGTCGATCCGCTGGTGGCCTACAAGAACGAGGCCTACGACCTCTTCGGCGACCTGATCAACAGCATCTGGGTCGACTTCGTCCGGCTGATCTTCAACGTCCAGATCGTGGTCGAGGGCGAGAACGGAGCCGCGGCGCCACCGCCGTCGTTCTCGGCGGCCGGCAACGCGACGCGTCCCGGCCGGGTGTCCTATTCGGGCGGTCACGCCGCGATGGGCGCTGGCGCGATGGCCGCCGCGGCGGCCGCCGCG
>DATHPS010000019.1:0-150950 GCA_035483545.1 Solirubrobacteraceae bacterium
CTCTCCGCCCACACCACCTGCCGACTACAACACCGCTCCCTCTTCGCCTACCTCACCGACACGCTCACAGCCCACGCCCGCGGCGACCCAGCCCCCGTACTCACCTAACCCCACGCAGCGCTGACGGACTGAACGCTTACCCACTTTAGGCTCATTGCAGGGATTTTCGGATGGCTGCCGGGAATCTTTCGCTACTGGGGCTCGTCGTCGCTAGCGAGCACGTCGGCCATCGTGGCGGCGAGTTGGTCGATGTCCCAGTCGGCGTAAGATGTCGCCGGTCGTTCGGTCGAGAAGGTGGTGCGGTAGACCTGCCGGCTGCGAGCGCGCTCGATCAGCAGCGTGGGATCGCCGTGGATGCATGCCCGCCAAGGTCTGTAAGATGCTATCTTACGCGTATGCGTACCACCATCTCAACGAAGGGCCAAATCGTTCTCCCTGCGGAGCTTCGTGCTGCCGATGGCATTGAGGCGGGGGAGGAGTTCGAGGTTGACCGGGTCGGTCCTGATGAGTACCGGCTCACCCGGCTGACGCCGCCGCCGAACCGCGGCTTGGTTGACTGGCTGCGGTCGTGTCCGGAGGACGGTTGGTTCGTGGAGATTGAGTCGGAGTCAACCGACTCGCTCTAGCTGGATCGTATGGCGCGCTTTCTGGTTGATGCGAACGTCCTCTCGGAGGCGACCAAGCCCGCTCCGGACGAGCGTGTTGTCGAGTGGCTCGAGCGCAACGAGCCCGAGGTCGCTGTCGATCCGATCATCCTCGGTGAGATTCGTTTCGGCATCCTGCTGCTTCCACGTGGTCGCCGCCGAAGTCGGCTTGGGCGCTGGTTCGAGGACGGAGTACAGAGATTTCAGTGCATCCCGTGGGAGGGCTCGACGGGTCTGCGTTGGGCCGAGCTGCTCGCGAAGCTCCGCACGGAGGGGCGCGCGATGCCGATCAAGGACAGCCTCATCGCTGCGACCGCGCTGGCGAACGATCTGGCGGTCGTGACGCTCAACCGACGCGACTTCGATGCCGCGGGTGTGGTTGTTGTCGATCCGGCGGCAGAGCCGGGCCACTAACGGCACTGCTCGCTGCGCGCGGTGTGTAGCGCGGCCTTGAAGGAGTCGGCGTCCTGGTACGCGACGCCAGGATCGCTCTGCGTCCCGCGGTCGGTTTCAAGCTCGCCAGAAAGCCAGTCCAGCGTCGGGGATGGCGGGAAAGTCCTCGCTGTTGGGCTCGCCGGCGCGCTCGGAAGAAGATCCAGCCGCGCTGTGAGAGCCGCAATCTGTCGCTACCAAGCCCGATTCAGGAGGTCATTCAACGCCCCGCCCCGGACGGCCCCGGTGGATCAAGGCTAAGAAGGGTGACGCGGCTTGCTTGTGTCGGATTTGTCGCTGGATAGAAACGAAACCTGTTCTTGTAGGAAGTCCTTAGCAAATATGCTACCTACGGCAGCAATCTGAACCAGTCCATATACGATTGCTCCTCGTCGTGTCAACACTGGTGGTGGATCGGCTGTGATTGCAGTATTGACGGCCGCAAAAGCGGACACATCGTCCAGGGTCAGCGTGTGGCCGTGCCTCTTTGGCTCGACCTCGCGCGCCAGAAGCAGGGCCATTGCTTCATGTGTATCGTCCAAGATTTTGCGAAAGCCGCTATATGGAATAGCTAGTGTTAGTGTACCTAAAATAACGAGTATGGCGATTCCAGTAATGGTGAGCCACGACCAGTCTCGAAAGAAGAACAGCGCGAAAAGAGCGACACCAACCATCCAAGTTCCCGACACCCAAGCGTATGCTGTCACCAGTGTGCGAACACCAAGACGAACACGACCGGGAAATGGCATATATTTGAAAGTGCGTAGTCGCCACGCGAAGCGGAGGTTGCGACCAAGCAAGATGGCGCTACCTCCGAACGTGATCGCGACCGCTATCGCAAACACCGCCAATGCCAAGGCAGCTGGCGCCAATGCGTTCGAGGCGTGCCAGTCAAGCGGAAAAGCTCGGAATCGATGGCCGAGCGGTATGACGCCGGTTTTGCGCCAGCGGTGGAGCGCCGCGACCACCAGTACCGCTGCGCCGACTAAAAACAGAGCGAGTAATCCGAGGTTGGAGCGACCGCGAGCAGCGACGACCAGCTGCTTATCGGCGTACTCATGAAACTTCTTGGGATCACGGGCGACCTCCTGGAGCTCTGACAATCCTTTTGTGAGGATCTCGACTCCTCTCACGGACGCGGCCATGACAAGGGCTACTCCGCCAAGCCCGATGTAAAATGCGGGGGTGCGCAGGTAGAGTTCGGCGTCACCAAACGGCGATACTAGAATAAGGGCTAGTAGGTACGGCACAAGCGCCACGACAATTGCTCCACCGAAGGGCCCAAGGCCAAGGCGGTCAACGAGACGCACAAACCAAAACCCGTAGTCACGAGCATCGAAGCGGCTCATTGTCTGCTCACTAACTTAGTTAGTTGTTGCGCTTAAGTGATTGCAGGCGGTAGGTGTGGACCCCGAGGTCCACAGTAATAGGCATAAGGTACCCAGCGACAGCATTCTGGACGAGCGACTTGGGAAGGATTAGCCGTGCGACTGATGCCATCCGCTGATGCGACAAGAATTTGTCGGCTCCTTTGGCCAGTCGAGCCAAGTTGGGCTTGATCTGATCGGACAGATCAAGGTTCTCGACTGAGCTAAAACCATGTTGCTCGGCTGTCTCGATCCAATCCGAGAGGACCAAAGTGCCCGAAACGGCCATTGCCAACTCGACATTGGCGGCTGTCTGCTGTACGAAATCGGGTGCGGTGCGGTAAGACTCGGTTCGCCACGCATCTATCACGATGAACAAGCCCCCAGGTCGGAGCACGCGATGAACCTCATCGAATGCACGTGGGAGATCGGTTGCGTGGCAGAAGCTCTCTACGACAAAGACGAGGTCTTGTGACTCGTCAGGCAGAGTAAGAGCCTGAAAGTCTCCTACTGCTGCCGTCGCATTGGCAAAAGGATGTAGGGCTACATTCGCGCGCTCGACCTGGGACGAGACGAGATCGATCCCGAAGAACTTGCGCTGCGGGTTGCGCCTGGCAAGGATCGCAAGGTTGAAGCCGTTTCCACAGGCAAGCTCGAGCACGTCAGTCGTGGAGCTTGAAAAACGCTCCTGCACCAAGTCAACCTGGCCCTCGTAGCCGGCCTTATCGAACGTCCCTGAAGGATTGAGTGCCATATGCATCGCGCCCTCCTGCGAGTGCACGAACCGATATCCAAGACGCGAGTCTTCGTAGTAGCGGCGGATCTGGTCGGCAGACTCGCCATGCCCTTCGAGCGCGTCGAGATCGAACATCGAAGCCAATCGGTCGACACGGCGCCGAAGCTCGCCCAGAAGGCGTCCATCAAGGCTTTTACTGATCCGGGGTTCGGTGCTCGCCATCGGCAACTACGATCGGAGGGCGGCACGCTTGGAGGGCAGCGTAGGCACGCTCATAACGATACCGCCCTAACTGCTGACCTCGGGATCTGGCCCTGCGCGAGTCCTAGCCAGCGCCGCGCTCGCGGAGCGGCTCTCCGTCCAGATGCCATCGCGGAGGTCCTGGCGACCCCAGGTGGCTAGCTGCCAGAGCGAGCGCTCTGTCGCACAAGTGCCGTTGTGCGAAGGCGAGGGTGCTACTGCGTGATCTCGTGGTAGCGGATCACTGGTGGGCGGCTGGCGAAGAGGTAGCCGTCTGGCGGCGGCTGGTGTTGACTTGCGATCCGCTGCTGGTGCGGGCGTGTGGCACGTTGCGTGACGCGGTCGGCCGCTGCAGGTCGGGCACAGACCCTCGATGAGCGGCTTGCCGACGCCGCGCGACGTGAGGGCTTCACGGTGCAAACCGCCGAGCTCGCGCTTCTCGAGGGGTAGGCTTGCGGTGCGGAGACCGGGACGGCCTGTCTGCGGCCACGCTCTACCAAAGGGGGGCTCGGATATGAACGAGCGCATCGTTGTACTCGGCGCCGGCTTCGGCGGCTTGGAGCTCGCCACGATGCTCTCGGAGACGCTCGGCGAGGACGCGCGCGTCACTGTGATCGACAAGTCCGACGCGTTCGTGTTCGGGTTCTCCAAGCTCGACATCATGTTCCGCGGCGCCGCACCGGATTCGGTGCGCATGTACTACCGCGATCTCGCCAAGCCTGGGGTCCGGGTGTTGCGCGAGACGATCACCGCGATCGACCCCGCGGCGCGAACGGTGCTCACCGATGCGGGGACCCACGCGGCGGACGTGCTCGTAATCGCGCTCGGCGCCGACTATGACATGGATGCGACCCCCGGCCTCGCGGAGGCCGGTAACGAGTTCTACTCGGTGGCCGGCGCCGAGCGGCTCGCGGGGGTCATCCCGTCGTTCTCGCGCGGTCACGCCGTGATCGGGATCTGCGGCGCTCCGTTCAAGTGCCCGCCGGCTCCCAGCGAGTGCGCGCTCATGCTCGACGACGAGCTGACGGCGCGCGGGGTGCGCGACGCCTGCGAGATCTCGATCGTGATGCCGCTCGGCACTCCGGTGCCGCCGTCACCAGAGACCTCGGCGGCGCTGGAAGGAGAGTTCGCCGCTCGCGGCATCAAACTGCTCAGCGGGAGGAGGGTGGCTGCGCTCGACGGTTCGCGGGGCCAGGTCGTGCTCGACGACGACAGCGAGCTGCCCTTCGACCTGTTCCTCGGTGTTCCCAGACATCGCGCGCCGGACGTGGTGATCTCGAGTGGCATGACCGAGGATGGCTACATACCTGTCGACTTCGCCACCCTCGCGACGCGGTATCCGGGCGTCTACGCGGTCGGGGACGTCGCGACCGCGGGAGTCCCGAAGGCTGGTGTCTTCGCGGAGGGCGCGGCGCGGGTGGTCGCGCGGACCGTCGTTTCCCAGTTGCGAGGGGGTGAGCCGCCCGAGCGTCACCTTGGACGGGGCACCTGCTACATCGAGTTCGGTGAGGGCCGTATCGGCAGCGTCGACATCGACTTCCTGTCCGGTCCGATCAAAACGGGCACGTTCAACGCGCCTTCGGCGCAGCAGATGGCACTGAAGGAGCGGTTTGGCTCGAGCCGTCGCGCTCGCTGGTTCGGCGTGTGAGCGCGCTTTCCTCGACGTCGCCGTTTCGCTCTGCTGCGCACCCGCGCCCGACGCGGCCATCGGACACCGTGGCGATCAACCCGAGCAGCCAGCAGGTCGGGCAGCCGCGCAGCGCGAACAGGCCGGCCGGCACGAGCAGCAGTGCGACGGGACCGAAGCTCGCGGCGAGCACTAGCGCCGCGGCGATCGAGCCGAAGCCGATCGCGCCGCGCAGCAGGTGGCGGGGAACGGAAGCGCTCGCGAAGCCGCTATCGCCGGACATCGCCGGCCGTCCTCCGCGGCACGTGTGTATCGCCGGCGACGGCGTGCTCCTCGATCGCGTGCTCCTCGACGGCGTGCTCGTCGAGGCGCGCGCGCAGCGCTTCGCGGCCGCGGTGCAGGCGCGACTTCATCGCGGCGCGACCGATGCCGAGCGCCTCGGCGGTCGCGGCGCCGGAGTACCCCTGGACGTCGCGCAGGACGAGCACGGCGCGCTGCTCGGGGGGCAGCGCGGCGATCGCGTCGACGATGCGCTGCACCTCGAGGCGCGCGAGCACCGCGTCCTCCACGGAGGACTGGCTCGACGCGCGGGCCGGATTCAGCGAGGCGATGCGCAGCGGCCCGCGCAGCGCGACGCGAGATCGGCGGATGCACTCGTGGAGCACGATGCGGAACATCCACGAGCCGAGCGCCGCGGTCGCGCGCAGCGTGCCGATCCGGCGGTAGAGCACGATCAGCGCCTCCTGCGTCGCGTCCTCCGCGTCTTGCGGCGTGGAGCAGAGGGTGCGCGCGAAGCGCCGCACGTGCGCTTGCGAGCCCGAGAGCAGCGCCGCGATCGCGGCGGGATCGCCGTCCTGGGCGGCGACGATCACGTGCTCCGCCGGCCACGGCCGCGAGGCGCTAGTCATGAGAGCTGGTCTTCCCACCCACGCGGGTCTTCCCACTTGCGCGGACCTTCCCGACGACGACGATGCAGCACAAGACCAACGCGACTGCGAGGATGACGTAGACGGCGACGGACATGCGGGGCCCTCCCTGTGGTTTGGATGCTTGCGGATGCATAAGAGAGCGCGCGCGGCACGCAAAGGATTCTCCGCCGATCGCTGTGACCGGACCGCGCCGGTGTGTGGGGCGAGCGCATCGATCCGGGGTGCCCCCTCGCTACAGTCCGGGCAGATGGCGGTGACGGCTGCGTGGACGCGCCCGCGCCGAGCGCGGCGGCGCTCGGCGATACTCGCTCCGCTGCTCGCGGCGCTGCTCGTGCTTGCGCTCGTCGCGCGGTTGCTGAGCGAGCCGATTCCGCCGCTACGGGTCCAACGATTGCTCGCGGCGAGCGTTCCCATCCGTGGACCGCTGCCGCGGCTTGCGTGGCCGGCGCAGGGGGAGGCGGCGGTCGCGGTCGAGGGGGTCGGCAGCCTCGGGAGCGCGGGACCCGCGACGGGCGTGCCGATTGCGAGCGTCGCGAAGATCATGACCGCGTATCTGACGCTGCGCGAGTACCCGCTCGCGCCGGGTCGCGCGGGGTTCACGCTGCGTATCACGCCCGCGGACGTCGCCGAAGAGCGTGGGCGCGCCGCTCTGGACGAGTCCGTCGTGCCGGTCGCCGCGGGCGAGCGTCTCAGCGAGCGCCAGGCGCTGCAGGCGCTGCTGCTGCCCTCGGCGAACAACGTCGCGCAGTTGCTCGCGGTGCACGACGCGGGCAGCGCGGGGGCGTTTGTCGCGCGGATGAACGCCGCGGCGCGGGCGCTTGGCATGAGCGCGACCGCCTACACCGATCCGAGCGGCTACGAAGATCGCACCGTCTCGACCGCGGCGGATCAGCTGAAGCTCGCGGCGGCCGCGATGCGGCTGCCCACGTTGGCCGCGATCGTCGACGAGCGCTCCGCGCGGGTGCCGGTTGCGGGTGAGATCGAAAACTACGACGGCCTGCTCGGGCACGACGGCTACGTCGGGATCAAGACCGGGTCAGACAGCGAGGCCGGTGGCTGCCTCGTGTTCGCCAAGCGCGTCACCGTCGCCGGGCGCCACCTCACGATTCTTGGCGCCGTGCTGGGCCAGCGCGAAGGCTCGCTCATCCCCGCTGCACTCGCGAGCGCGCAACGACTGGGCGACTCGGCGGCGGCGGCGCTGCGCGACGGGACGGTGCTACCGGCAGGCGCGCGCGTACTGCTCGTGCACGGCGTCGACGGCGCCCGCGCGAGCGCCGTCACGACACAGGCGCTGCACGAAATCGGCTGGGGCGGGATGGCGGTGCCGGTCGTAGTGATCCTCGGTCGTCGCACGCGCAGCCTCGCGGCGGGTCAATCCCTCGCGACGGTCGGCGTGGGCGCGGGACATGCCATTCCCGGCAGCGCGAGCGGGGCGGGGGACGCTCCGCTCGGGTCGCCGGCGACGAGCGGAGCATCGATTCGCGCGGTCGCCGCGCGCGCGGTGCCGGCACCCTCGCTGGGCTGGCGCGTGCGGCACCTGCTCTAGCGCAGACGGAACCACGCGTGGGCGACGGCAAGCCGCGCCTCGGCCGCGCGGACCGCTAACGTGGGGGTGTGACTAGGCAGGCTGACACGGTCGGCTCGCAGGCGCTCGACTTCGCGATCGATCGTAGCGCTGAGGTCCCGATCGGGGTGCAGCTCGCGTGGGCGTTGCGCGCGCGCATCCGCGACGGGAGGCTCGTGCCGGGCGAGCGGCTGCCGGGTCTGCGCGATCTCGCGGAGGCGCTGAAGGTCAACGCGAACACCGTGCGCGCGGTCTACCAGCGGCTCGAGCAGGAGGGGATCATCGAGAGCCAGCGCGGCAACGGGACGTTCGTGGCGGCGGCACCGGCGCCACGACGCTCGGCGGTCGGCGCGATCGCGGCGAGCGCGGCGCGCGAGGCGCTGCGCACCGGTGTCGATCCGCGCGAGGTCGCGGCGGCGCTGTACGTCGATCCGGGCGTCGCGGCGCGCAGCGAGCCGGGGGAGGTCGAGCGCCGCCAGCGGCTGCGCGCGCGGATCGCGGCGCTCGAGCAGGCGCTCGCGGAGATCGAAGTCGCGCACCCCGGCCTGCTGGCGCCTTCGCGCGCGGCGCGTCGCGGACGCGGCCCGCGGCTGCTCGAGGCCGACGAGCTCGAGCAGGTCCAGACCGACCTCATCCGCAGGCTCGCGGCGATCCAGCTCGCGATCGACGAGTCCGCCGAGGCCGAGCGCGCCGACTCCGCCGAGCAGGCCCGCGCGCCCGCCCCGGCGCCGGCTCCGAAGCGAGCGCGCGCGCGCGCGAAGACACGTCCGGCGCCGGCTGGCGCCTGAGTCTCACCGCCCCGGCTTGCGTGAGATCCACACGTACACCGCGTTGCGCGTCGCGGCGCCTTCCCGGAAGCTGACCGCGAAGGCGAGCGGGACGTGCTTGACGGGCGCGCGCGGGACGTCACTGAGATAGATCGCCTCGCGGTAGGGACGGTGGTAGAGCTCGTACCACGTGCCGAGCCGCAGGAACGAGCCCGGCGCGAGCACGCGGGTGCCGCGCGCGACGAGGAAGTAGCGCACGGCCGGTTTGACGGGCATCGTCGCGCCGTCGAGCGTGCCCTCGAGCAGCACGCTCCCGCGCGGCGCGACGCGCGCGGCGAGGCCCGCGTCGATCGCGCGCACCGCGCGGTAGGTGACGGCGTGTTCGTCGGGTTCGTCGCGGCCGGCGATGCTCGCGCCGACCGCCGCGGTCGCTCCCACCGCGAGCAGCGACAGCGCGACGGAGGCGATCGACCCGAGCGAGCGGGACGGGCTCGTCGTTTGGGTAGCGCGCCGAGCGACTGCGCCCCGTAGTCCGCGCGCCGCCGGCGCAAGCGCGAGCCACAGTGCCCACGTGAGCGCGAGCCATACCGCCATTCCCGCCTGCGAGCCCCACCACAGCGTGTATCCGAGGGTCGCTGCGAGCACGCGCGGTGTCGGCGTCGAAGCCGCGACGGCCGCGAGCGCGGGGCACAGCACGAGCGCGCTCAGCGCGAGCACCGCGAGCTCGCGCCGGCCGTGCAGCAGCGCCAGCGCGCAGACCAGCGCCAGCGCTGCGAGCATCGCGACGCACGAGTCGCTCGCCAGCGCGCTCGGTGTCGCGCGCGCTTCGTACTTGCGCTGCCAGCGGCTCTTCGGCGTGCGCAGCCACCACGGCGGGACGCCGACCGCGCGCACCACCGCGTGCCAGCCCACCGTCGCGCCGAGCGTCGCCTTGGGCTTCGTCGCGCTGCGCGCCACGAGCGTCAAGTTGCCGGGGTGTTCGGTGAGCTGCCCGACGATCGTCGCGCTCCAGCACGCCGCCGCGACGAGCGCCGTCGCGAGGCCCCACGCGAGCACGCGCCGCCGCGCAGGCGGTCGGGTGTCCGCATCTGCAGCTCCCTCGTCGGCGCGCTCCCGCCGTCTCCGCACGAGCGCGCCGGCCGCGAGCCCGCCGAGTCCCACCGCCAGCAGCCCGAGCGTGGGGGGGAGGTAGGTGAGGTGCGCCTGCACCACGAAACTCGCCACGAGCACCGTCGCGGGGAGCAGTCGATAGGACCCACACCCCACCGACCAGCAGAGAAAGATCAGCAGCGTAAAAGGAAACAGGCCCGCCGAGGGGTTCCAGACGTCGTGAAACGTCTCCGCCGCGAGCGACTGGCACATCAGCGCGAGCGCGAGCGCGCTCAGCAGCATCAGCGCGCGTCCTCCGCGCCGCCGCGCGAGCGCCACGCAGCTCACGATCGACAGCGTGTTGAGCGCGCCCATCACGAGCGTCATCCCGACCGTGCTCCCGTAGTACGCCGGGATCGCCAGCAGCCAGAACAGCATCGGCCCCAGGCTGTGCGTCACCGCGCCCGTCACTTCCCCCGCGAGCGTGTACTGGCCGACCAGCGGCATGTGCGACGTGAACACGTCGTGCGCCCGCGTCGCGATGATGCCACGGTCCGCCACCGGCACCCACCCCGCCGCGATCGCGCGCACCGTCGCCGCGATCACCGGGATCGCCGCCGCCAGACCCGCCGCGAGCGTCAGCAGTGTCTCGCCCGCGAGTGCTCCCGCACCGGACGTCGGCGGCTGCGCTTCCCCGCCGGACGCCCGCGGTCTCACTCCTGCGGCAGGTAGGGCGCGAGCTCGCGCCGCGCGATGCTGAGCTTGTGCACCTCGTCCGGGCCGTCCGCGAGGCGCAGCGTGCGCAGGTGCGCGTACGCCCACGCCAGCGTGAAGTCGTCGCTCACGCCGCCCCCGCCGTGGACCTGGATCGCGCGGTCGATCACCTTCAGCGCGATGCTCGGCGCCGCCACCTTGATCGCCGCGATCTCCGTGCGCGCGTTGCGGTTGCCGACGGTATCCATCAGCCAGGCGGCCTTGAGCGTCAATAGCCGCGCCATCTCGATCTCCACGCGCGACTCCGCGATCCAGTCCTGGATGTTCGCGCGCGCCGCCAGCGGCTGCCCGAACGTCGTGCGCGCGACCGCGCGCCGGCACATCGCCTCAAGCGCCCGCTCCGCCGCACCGATGCAGCGCATGCAGTGGTGGATGCGACCCGGTCCCAGGCGCGCCTGCGCGATCGCGAAGCCCTCGCCCTCGCCCGCGATCAGGTTCTCCGCGGGCACCCGCACGTCCTCGAACACGATTTCCGCGTGCCCCTCCTGGTCCTGGTAGCCGAACACCGGCAGTCCCCGCACGATCCGCACGCCCGGCGTCTGGAGCGGCACCAGCACCATGCTCTGCTGCGCGTGCCGCGGGCCGTCCGTGCGCGTCTTGCCCATCACGATCATGATCCGGCAGTGCGGGTGCAACGCACCCGAGATCCACCACTTGCGGCCATTGAGCACGTACTCATCGCCGCTCGACGCGCCGCCGCCGCCCGCGTCGCTCCCATTCGCGCCGCCGCTGCTCTTTGCGCCGCCGCCGCCCGCGTCGCTCCCGCCCGCGTCGCTCCCGCCCGCGCCGCCGCTGCTCTTTGCGCCACCGCTGCCCGCGTCGCTCACGCCCGCGCTGCCGCTACCAGCGCGCTCGATGCGCAGGCCGATGTTCGTCGCATCCGAGCTCGCCACGTCCGGCTCGGTCATCGCGAACGCCGAGCGGATCTCGCCATCGAGTAGTGGACGCAGCCAGCGCTCCCGCTGCTCCTCGCTCGCGAACTGATGCAGCACCTCCATGTTGCCCGTGTCCGGCGCCGAGCAGTTGCACGCCTCCGATGCGATGTGGCTGCGACCGAGGATCTCCGCGAGCGGCGCGTAGTCCGCGTTGCAGAGCCCCGCGCCGTGCTCGGGATCCGGCAGGAACATGTTCCACAGGCCGCGCTCGCGCGCGCGGGACTTGAGCTCCTCCATGATCCGCGGCTGGTGGTGCGGGTCGCCCGACTCGCGCAGCTCCCGCTCGTAGACCTCCTCGGCCGGGTAGATCTGCTCGTCCATGAACCCCTCGAGACGCTCCTTGAACTCGAGGCTGCGCGCGCTGGGCTGGAAGTCCATCGGTCTTCTCCTCGCCGTCGGGTGTTGTAGGAGGTGTGTATATCGATTTTGGGTGCGCCGGGACAGATCTCCCCGCTTATCTAAGCCTTAGCCTCAGCTATAGGGTGCATAGACAATGAGCTACTTGTTCGAACAGTGCAGACAAGCCACGTATAAAAAGCCAAGCGCGGCCCGCTCGCGAGCGCTTGCCTACAGCGATGCGACCCGCGCGGCGCGCACCCTCGAACTTGAAGCCATCGTCCGCGCCGGATATGGTTGGGCCAGGTATCACCGCTGCTCTCCGGGTGTCGAAGCTCGGGAAGCTCGATGTCGCCGGGCCGGGCACGGTTCGGAGCTACCCGGATCGATTGCGGACCTGTCTACATCAACACGTACATAGAGGAGAGAGAACGCGATGATGCGCAGAGCATCTATTTTCATGGCTGTACTGGGCCTGGGGGCCCTCGGCCTCAGCGGGCTGACGGCCGTCGCTGCGGCGGCGCCCACGGTCACGGCACGAGCCGCGATCGTCCCGATCCCGAAGAACCCCCGCAGCAACGGCGGTCCCACCTGGCCGGGTACCGGGGACATCCTCGGCGCCGCCGCCGCGCTGGAACTGGAAGGCAAAGTCAGCGGCACCGAATACGGTGGCTTCCCCTCGCCCGTCAAGCAGATCAAGGTCTTCTTCCCGAAGGGCACGAAGGTCAGCGAAAAAGGCTTCGCGAAGTGCTCCGAGACGATCCTGCACCAGTCCGGCCCCGCCGGCTGTCCGCTGAAGTCGTTCGCGAGCTCCCCCGGCGAAGCCAACGGCGTCGTCAGCTTCGGCGGCGAACGCGTCCACGAGAAAGTCGCCGTCCAGGCGTTCTTCAACTCCGGCGGCGGCCTGATCTTCTCGATCGTCGGCTCCACGCCCGTCTCGCTCGAAGAATTCGCGACCGCGACCTACTTCAACAGCCCCAACGGCGTCGTCGGCACCGCCGAGATCCCGCTCATCGAAACAGTGCCCGGGGCGCTCGCTGCGTCCGCCGAACAGTTCAAGATCAAGCTCGGCGCCGCCTTCAAGCAGGGCAAGAAGCTGGTCTCCTTCGGCACCGTTCCCAGCACCTGCCACGGGCACCTCACAGGCAAGTACGAAGTCACCTTCTACAGCGGGGAAACCGTGCCCGGCTCCGTGTCGGTGCCGTGCCCCAAACACAAAAAGTAGGCTGATAGCAGAGATCTAGTTCACTGGCACGGTATCCGTACAAAGCGCTACCGTGTAGAGGACAAAGGCGTACAGGGGCGACCTCTCTCGGGGGGTCGCCCTCTCGCTGACCGATCCCTCGATCGGTTGGGGACAGAGGAGGAAGGATCGGTTTTGAGGACGGGTAGCGTCGGGTCGTCAAGGAGAGGTGCGCGAATGGCAGCCGCCGGTGGGCTCGGCGCGGTCGTGCTGCTCGTAGCGATTCTCTTTGCGACCGCCGCCGGGGGCTCCAGCGGTGGCTATACCGTGCGCGCGATCTTCGACGACGCCGCCAACGTGATCGGCGGCGAGGACGTCAAGGTCGACGGCGTCAAGGTCGGCACCGTCGGCTCCGTCACGCCCACCCCCACGGGCAAGGCCGCGGTCACGCTCGACATCGCCAACCCCGGCTTTCAAGACTTCCGCGACGACGCCACCTGCACGATCAAGCCGCAGGCTCTGATCGGCGAGAAGTACGTCGACTGCCTGCCCACCCAGCCGCGCGCCGAAGGCACGCCGCTGCCGCCGCCGCTGGCGCGGATTCCCGCTCACCGTGAAGGCGCCGGCGAGTGGCTGCTCCCCGTCCAGCGGACCTCGAGCCCCGTCGGAGTCGACCAGCTCAGCGACATCAACCACCTGCCCGAGAACCAGCGCCTCGCGATCATCATCAACGAACTCGGCGCCGGTCTCGCCGGGCGCGGCAGCGACCTCAACGCGGTCCTGCACCGCTCCAACCCGGCGCTGCGCGAATTCGAAAAGGTGCTCGGCATCCTCGCCTCCGAGAACAAGCTCCTCGGCAACCTCGCGGTCGAATCCGCGCAAGCGCTCGCGCCGATCACGCGCGACCGCAGGCAGTTCGCCGAATTCTTCGCGCAGAGCAACACCGTCTCCACGGCCAGCGCCCGACACCGCGGCGCGATCGCCGAGAGCCTCGCGAGCTTCCCCGCCTTCCTGCGCCAGCTCGGCCCCGCGCTCAAACGGCTCGAAGCGTTCTCCGCGCAGACGATCCCCGTCTTCCAGGATCTCGCGGTCGCCGCGCCCGGCGTCAACCGGACCTTCGAGAGCCTCCCCGGGTTCTCGAACAGCTCGACGCAGTTCTTCAAAAGCCTCGGGCGCGCCTCCAAGGGCATCGAATCGGGACTCGTCGCCACGCAGCCGCTGCTCAACCGCTTCGAGACCCTCGGCAAGGCCGCGACGCCGTTCGCGAGCAACTTCTCGCAGCTGCTCACCAGCGTGCGCTCCACCGGCGGCCTCGAGCGGCTGCTCGACCTGATCTTCCTCGGCGCCAACAACGCCAACGGCTACAACGCGCTCGGCCACTTCATCCGCGCGAACGGTGTCGGGGCGCTCTGCGCGTTCTACAAGACCATCCCCGTGCGCGAATGCAACGCCAACTTCATCAATCTCGCCGCCTCGACCGCGCAGGCGAGCTCCACCGCGAGCGGCACGACGCTGGCAGCCGCGCGCGTTGCGGCGATCGCCCACGGCGCCACGGCTTCACAAGCGCTCGCCGAGTATCCCGGCTCCGAAACCGCCGCCGCGCCCCTCGGCGCGGTGTCCCCGACGAGCGGTTCCGCAAAGGCGCAGCCGGTCGGGGGCGCCAGCGCCGGCACCACCTACTACACACCCGGCGGCGAAAGCAGCGAAGCAAGCGGCATGCTGCTCAACTACCTGCTCGGCGAATGAGACTCGGTCCCCCCGCGATGAAGCCCACACCAGACCCCAGCAATGCCACCGCGCCCGGCAGGCGCGTCGTCTCGCCGGGTACGCGCCGCGCCGCGCGCGTGCGGCGTCTGCCACGCACATTGCTAGCACGCCTCGGCGTGTGCACGCTCGCGGTCCTCGCCCCCGGCATCGGCGCGGCGGTCGCGCGCGGAGCGACTCCCCCGCAAGGCAGCGGGCAGAGCGAAGTCGCCCCGACGACCTCGCCCTCGCCCTCGACGACGTCCGCGTCGGAATCCCCGCCCGCGACGACCGGACAGTCCGGCTCGCCGCCTGCCACCACGCAGACCACCGCCACGACTCCCGCGCCCCCCGCGACCGAAACGACGACCGCGCCGCAGGTGCAGGCGCAGAGCCCCCAGGCGCAGAGCGCGGCCGGCGCGCCTCCCGTTGCCGGTTCGGGCCATGGCCACACTCGCGCTGGCAAGCCCCACCGCACGAGCCGGGGCACGGGCGGTGCTTCCGGCAAGGGCAAGGGCAACGCCAAGAGCACCGCCGCCGGCCCCGCCGCGCCGTCGCCCTCGGCGCTCACGCCGCCCTTCCCGAGCTCGCTCGGCTCCGCGATCGGCGGCGTGCCCGACTTCTTCATCGAAAGCTTTCGCGTGCCGCCCTTCCTGCTGCCGATCTATCAGGCCGCCGGCACCACGTACGGCATTCCCTGGCAGGTGCTCGCCGCGATCAACGAGGTCGAGACCGACTACGGCCGCGACCTCAACGTCTCGAGCGCCGGCGCCGAGGGCTGGATGCAATTCCTGCCGTCCTCGTGGGCGCGCTACGGAGTCGACGCCAACGGCGACGGCTACGAGGACCCCTACAACCCCGCGGACGCGATCTTTGCCGCCGCCAGATATCTCGCCGCCGCCGGTGGCGGCGCGAACATCCGCGCCGCGATCTTCTCCTACAACCACTCGCAGGCGTACGTCGACGCCGTGATGCTGCGCGCGCAGCTGCTCGGCGGCACCCCACCGGAACTGCTGAGCGCGATCACCGGCCTCACCGAATCGCGCTTCCCCGTCCACGCCGCCGCGCACTTCACCGACGGGTTCCCCAGCGTTCCCGCCACGGGGTCGGATCCCGCTGGCACGCTCGTGGGCACGACGATCTACGCGTCGGCCGGAGCGCCCGTGATCGCCGTCCAGGATGGCCAGATCGTCGCGATCGGGCAGTCGCCCACGCTCGGACGTTACGTCTCGCTGCGCGACGCCTACGGCAACACCTACACCTACGCCCAGCTCGGCAGCGTCGCTGCGCTCTATCCCGTGCTCGAACCGCGCGAGCACACCGCGCTCAGCCAGCGGATCGCGCACTCCGCGAGCGCCGCCGGGCCGACGCCGAGCGCGCCCGCCAGCGCCGGCGTCCAGCCGCACGCGCCGCTCTCCGAAGCCGCGCTCAGCTCGGGTCTCGCGATGGGCGCGACCGCCGGTCTGGAAACGCCGCCCGCGCCGACCCCGCCCGCTCCCGCGCCCGTGATCGCGCCGCCGCACCCCACCACGACCCCACGGGTCTTCCGCGCCGGTCCCGACGAGGTCTACCTGCACGCGCTGCGCCCCGGGGTCGAGGTGCTCGCCGGAACCGTGCTCGGACATCTTGGTGTCGGTGAGCAAGCCGCCGTCGCGGGCGCCGCTGCACCCGAAGCGCACATGCTCTTCCAGATCCGCCCCGCCGGAGCCGGCGCGCCCCTGATCGACCCCAAGCCGATCCTCGACGGCTGGGTCCAGCTCGAAAACACCTCGATCTTCAGGGCCAAAGGCGAGAACCCCTTCCTTGCCACCTCGCCGACCGTCGGGCAGGTGCTGCTGGAGTCCAAGCGCCAGCTCGAGCAGCAGGTGCTGCGCGACCCCGGCGTGCGCTTCGCCTCCAAGTGCGGCCGCGGCGAGGTGCAGGCCGGCCAGGTCGATCGCCGCGTGCTCGCGACGCTCGAGTTCCTCTCCGTCTCGGGCCTGAAGCCGACGGTCGCCTCGTCGGACTGCGCACGCCTGGCACGCGTCGCCGGCAGCGGCAACGCGCCCGGCAGCGCCAGCGGCGAAGCGGTCGCGATCTCCGCGATCGACGGCACGCCGATCGCCGGGCACGAACAGCCCGGCTCGCTGGCCGACATCGCCGTGCACAGGCTCCTGCGGCTGCAGGGAACGATGAAGCCGCGCCAGATCGCCACCGGATCGCTGAGCTACCCCGGAACCGCCAACGCGCTCGTCCAGCCCGCCGACCGCGGTCTGATCCAGGTCAGCTTCCAGGCCTCCGGCGGTGCGCGCGAGGCACGCGCGCTCGCCGCCACGCCGCTCACCCCCGAGCAGTGGCTGCAGCTGGTCTCGCGCCTCGGCGAGATCCCCGAGCCGGCCGTCGCCGGCAAGCCTTCCGCCGCGGCGATCCCCGACAACACAGCCGCCGCCAGCCCAACCGCCGCGAGCGAAGGCACGCCCGGCGCCGGAACACCGACCGCCCGCGGCGAGGCCACCACCAAGGTCGGGCGTTAGACGATGGCCACGACCACGCCCCCCAGCCCCCCGCCGACGCACGGACCGCCGCCGTCGCCGCCTCCGCGCGGACCGGCGGTGCGCGCGCCGGGCCCCAACACCGCCGCGCGCTGGGTCGCCGGTGGCGCGCTCGCGCTTGTCGTGCTCGTCGTCGCGTACATCCTCTTCGCCGGGGGCGGTGGAGCCAGCTACCAGCTGCTTTTCGCCAACGCCAGCCAGCTCGTGCGCGGCGACGAGGTGCAGGTCGGCGGCGTCTCCGTGGGCAGCGTTACGGACATCACGCTCACGCGCAATTACAAAGCGCGCGTCACGATCCATGTCGAAGGCTCGCTCGTGCCCCTGCATGAAGGCACCACCGCCCAGGTGCGCGTGCCGTCGCTGACGACGGTCGCCGGCCGCTACGTTGCGCTCGTGCCCGGGCCCAACAACCGCCCCGCGCTCGCCGCGGGCGCGACTCTGCCCGCCAGCGCGGCGCAGGGCACCGTCGATCTCGACCAGCTCTTCGACATCTTTAACCCGCGTACCCTCAAAGGTCTGCAGAACCTCTTCGTCGGGACCGCCGAATCCTACGCCGGCGTTGCCCAGGCCGCGGGCGAATCGGCTGAATATTTCGGTCCCGCACTCGCCTCCGCCACGCGCATCTTCGCCGAGCTCAACCGCGACCAGCCGGTCTTCACGAACTTCCTCGTGAAGACCGCGCAGGCGCTGAGCACGATCGGCGCGCACCGCGAACAGCTCACCGGCCTGATCGGCCACGGCGATGAAACATTCCAAGCGCTCGCCGCCGAGCAGAGCAGCCTCCAGCGCGGCGTCCACGAGCTGCCGGCGACCCTCCAGCAGGGCAACCGCGCGTTCGCCGAGCTGCCCGCGACCTTCGCGGCGCTCCACGCCCTCGTCGACGTCGCCAAGCCCGACACGACCAAACTCGCCTCCTTCTTCGCGCGCCTCGCGCCGCTGCTGGACGCCGCGCAGCCGGTGTTGCACAACCTCAGTCTCGCGATCGGCCGCCCCGGCCCGGCCAACGATCTCACCGACGCCGCGCTCGGTCTGCCCGCCTTCGCCCATGCCGTCGAAACGAGCGTGCCGTCCGCGGTGACCGGGCTGCAGGAATCGGTGCCCGTAACCGCCTTCTTCGGGCCCTACGCGCCCGATCTCGCCGGCGCCGCGCGCGACTTCGGCACCGATGCCGGCTACTACGACGCCAACGGCCACTACGCGCGCGCGGCACTGGTCGTCGACAACTTCAAGCTCTCCGGCAACACGCTCAAACCGACCACGCCCCAGGAAGGCATCCAGGGCGCGCATCTGCGCGAACTGCGGCGCTGTCCCGGAGCCGGCGCCACGCCGCCGCCCGCGGACGGCTCGGCGCCTTTCACCGACAGCGGCCTGCTCGGCTGCGACCCCGCGGAGGTGCCGTGATGAACCGCCGCCGCCGCGGATCGCTGGCCGGTAGCCCGCTGCTGATCGGAGCACTGACGACGCTGATCGCCGTCGTCGCGGTCTACATCTCCTATAACGCCAACAACGGTCTGCCGTTCACCCCGACGTACGACATCAAGGTCGAACTTCCCGAATCCGCTGGGTTGCAGCCGGGTAACGAGGTGCGGCTCAGCGGCCGGCGCGTAGGCGTCGTCAGCGGGCTGATCCCCTACCAGAATCCCCACACCGGCAGGGTCACGGCGATCGCCAGCGTCAAGCTCGAAAAGAAGCTGCAGCCGCTGCCCGCGGACACGACAACCGTCGTCGAGTCGGTCTCGACGATCGGCCTGAAGTACCTCGAACTCACCCGCGGGCACTCGCGGCGATCGCTGCCGCCCGGCCACACGATCCCGGTCTCACAGTCCCGCGAAGCGGTGCAGATCCAAGATTTCTTCAACATGTTCGACAAGTCCACGCGGATCGCGATCCAGCAGAACACGAACACCTTCGGCGACGCGTTCGCCGCGCGCGGTCCCGGGATCAACGAAGCGATTGGCGAACTGCGCCCGCTCGTCGACAACGCGGTCCCGGTCCTGCACAACCTCGCCTCGCCGCAGACCGGCCTCGGCCAGCTGTTCGTCGCGCTCGACAAAACCGCGCGGCAGGTCGCGCCCATCGCCGAGCAACAGGCAGCCTTCTTCGTCGATCTCGACACTTTCTTCAGTGCCTGGGCCAAGGCCGCGCCTTCGCTGGAACGCACGATCGAAGGCGGCCCCGCGGCGCTGCACCAGGCGATCTACTCGCTGCCCTACGAGGCGCCGTTCGTCGAAAAGAGCACCGAGTTCATGCGCCTGCTACGACCCAGCGCGAGCCTCCTGCGCACCACCGCCGGTCAGCTCGGGCACGCCTTCGAAGTCGGCGCCGTCAACCTCCACGCCGCCAGCACGGTAAACCAGGATCTCGCCACTGCGCTGCAGGCCTTCCGCGCCTACGCCGAGAACCCCCTCGTCACGCTCGGCTTTGAAGAATTCACCAAGACGCTGCAGCTCGGCAACCCACTGCTCGCCGGCCTCGCCCCAGCGCAGACGACGTGCAACTACTTCACGCTCGCCTTCCGCAATCTCGACAACCTCCTCTCCGAGAACGTCGGCGTGGGCACCCTCGCACGCGCCGTGCCCATCTTGAGCCCCTCTGGCCCCAACAGCGAGGGCCTGCCCGCCTCCGCGCCGGCCAACGGTCCGTCGGTGGAACGCTCAGCGTTGGGCAGCTCCGATACGGCGGTCGGACCGATCATCGAAAACAACCACCTGCACTACAACCCCTATCCGAACGTCGCCGGGCCCGGTCAGCCCAAGGAGTGCGAAGCGGGCAACGAGCAGTACACGGTCGGCAAGACCGTGATCGGCAAGACCTCGACGACGCTTGGGACACTGCACGATGTCACCAAGCGCAGCGAAAACGTCTTCGGCGAAAAATACCCAAGCTCGACGCTGAAGAGCTTCCCCGCCGAAGGCACGAGCAAGACGAAGGGGAAGTGAGTCGTATGCGCCTCTTCAAACGCCGCAGTCGGGTCGCGGTCTCCGAGCTGCAGAAGCGCTCCAACCCCACGCGCTTCGGTGTCGTCTTCGTCATCGTGCTCGCGATCGTCGTCTACTTCGGCTTCACCAAGCACATCCCGTTCAAACATGGCTACCGCCTCAACGCCGCCTTCAACACCGCCGTCAACATCGCGCCCAAGTCACCGGTGCGCATCGCCGGCGTGGCCGTCGGCAAGGTCTCCTCGGTGCGGCGCGTCGGCAATACCGGTCTCGTAACGATGGAAATCGAAAGCCGCGGCCTGCCGATCCACGCCGACGCGACGCTGAAGATTCGCCCCCGGATCTTCCTCGAAGGCAACTTCTTCGTCGAACTGCAGCCCGGCAGCCCAGCCGCGCGCACGCTCGCCTCGGGGGCGACGATCCCCGTCGCGCAGACCTCCGATCCGGTCCAGCTCGATCAGGTGCTCGATGCGCTGAACACCGACACGCGGGCGAACCTGCAGACATTCCTCGCGGAATATGGGGAAGCGCTCACCGCCAAGCCGACCGCCGCGCAGGACGCCGAACAGGCAGCCGAAGTGCGCGGTCTCAATGGCGCGCAGGCGCTCAACAAGGCCTACCAGATCGGACCCGAAGCGCTGCGCAAAAGCACGATCGTCAACCAGGCGCTCGGCGGACTCGAACCACACGACCTCTCCAAGCTCTTTGCCAACATCGAAAAAGTCACGGCGCAGCTCGATCTCCACGAGCAGCAGCTCGGCGAACTGATCGGCAACTTCAACACGTTCCTCGGCGCCTTCGCCGCGCAGTCGCCCAGCGTGCGCGAGGCGGTCGCCGCATTGCCGGCGACGCTGCACAACGCCAACCGCGGCTTCGCCGAGCTAGCCGCCGCGGCGCCTTCCCTCCGCGCCTTCTCGCTCGACCTGATCCCCGGCATCAAGGAACTCCCCGCGACGATCACCGCGTCCTATCCGTGGATCGACCAGACACAGGCCGCGCTCGGGCCGAAGGAGCTCGGGGGCGTCGCGACCGCGCTGCAAAGCGCAGCGCCGGCGTTTGCGAGCCTGATCGACGCCCAGCCCGAATTCTTCCATGAAATCGAACTCTTCAACAAGTGTCTGACGAAGGTCTTCTACCCTGCCGGCAACACCGTCCTCCAGGACGGAGCGAACACCTCGGGCGCCGAGGATTACAAGGAATTCTGGTACGCCATGGCTGGCCTCTCCGGTCTCGGCCAGAACTTCACCGGCAACGGCCCCGCCGACCGCTTCCTCGGCGGCGGCGCCGGTACCCCGATCGTCTCGGCCCCGGTCAAGCTGACCGGCAGCTCCGCGGCCACGCCCGAAGCGCATCGTCTCGTCTCGCAGACCGGCTTTGCACCTGAAGGCACCAGCCCCCGCTTCCCCGGCAGCGAGCCGTCGTACCGGCCGCTCGTCGCCTGCTACAAGCAGAAGCTGCCCGACTTCAACGGTCCGCTAGCGCACGGACCCGCAGATGGGAGTGGGGGATGAGTGTCGAGAACGGGCACGGGGCCCGCGAGAACGGCGGCGTGCGCGAGAACGGAGCGGTAGCGCGTGAGGACGGCGGGCGCGGAATCCGCGACCAGATCGAGCGCTACCGTACGGCGTTCATCGCGGTCGTCGCGATGATTGTGATCGCCGCGGGCAGCGCCGGCTACATCCTCGCGCACGAGCGTCTCTCGGTGCCCTCATGGGTGCCCGTGATCGGCCACGAACACTTCCTCCTGAAGGGCGAATTCTCGACCGCGCAGGCCGTTGCGCCCGGACAGGGTCAGGAGGTCACGATCGCGGGCGCCAAGATCGGCGAAATCGCGAGCGTCGAACTACGGAGCGGCAGGGCGCTCGTGAGCATGAACCTGACCCCGTCCTACGCGCGCTACATCTACCGCGACGCGACGATGCTGCTGCGTCCCAAGACCTCGCTCAAGGACGAGACCGTCGAGGTCGACCCCGGTAGCCCAGCGGCCGGCCGTGTGTCCGCGGGGTACACGGTCCCGATCGCCCAGACCTCGCCCGACGGCAACCTCGACGAACTGCTCGCCGCGCTCGACACCGAAACGCGCGCCGCGCTACAGGAGCTGCTCGCCGGCGCCGGCGAAGGGCTGCAGGGCAACGGTGCAAACCTCTCCGCGACACTCAAGCGCTTCGCGCCGATCGGGCACGAGCTCGACGCGATCGGCCGCGAAGTCGCCACGCGCCAAGCCGATGTCGCGAGCTCGATTCACAACTTCGGCCTGCTGATGGAAGCCCTCGGCAACAAAGACACCGAACTCGGCGCGCTCGTGGACTCCTCCAACGCGGTCTTCGCCACCTTCTCCCAGCAGGATCGCGAGGTCCAGGAAACGCTGCGCGAGTTGCCCGGCGCGCTGAAAGCGACCAACCAGGGGCTCGCGAAGGCCTCGACCGCGTTCCACCTCGTCGGGCCGACGCTGAAGGCGCTCGAGCCCTTCGCCAAGGCGCTCGCCCCGTCCCAGCGCGCCGCTCGCTCGTTCTTCGAGCAGACGACCCCGATTCTCGCGAGCGAGGTGCGGCCGCTGCTGCGCAAGATCCTGCCCGTTCTCAACACCGTCTCGCCATCGGTCAACGAACTCAGCAAAGCCTTCCCGCAGCTGAAGAGCGGCTTCGGGGTCTTCAACGAACTGCTCAACGAGATCGCCTACAACCCCGGTCCCAACCAGGGTGGCTTCCTGTTCTTCCTCGATTGGGCCAATCACAACCTCAACAGCGTCGTCTCCCAGGGCGACGCCAACGGCGCGTTCGGGCAGACACTCGTCTACTACAACTGCAACCTCGTGCCTCTGCTCAAGGCCGTCGGCGAAGCTGACCCGACCGCGGGCCTGATCCTCGGTCTGCTCAACCCGCCGAGCCCCGCGCTTTGCAGTTCCGTCGGCGCCGCAAGCTCGGGCACCGCGAAAGCGGCCCGGCTCGAGCGCGGCGTCAGCCCCGTGGCGCAGTTGGGCGACCACGTTTTCGGCCAGGGCCCGGACGCGGCCGCGCGGCTGCCGATCGGAGGGCAGCGCTGATGCAAAAGCGCGCGCCGACGCTGGCGAACATCCTCGTGATCGTGCTCTTCGCGCTGAGCTGCTTCGGGCTGCTGCTGTTCCTCTGGGAGTCCTTCGGCGGGCCGGTGCCGCTCAAGCCACAGGGCTACCGCTTCACGGTCGAGCTCTCGCGCTCGCTTTCGCTCGCCGAACAGTCCGACGTGCGCATCAGCGGCGTCAGCGTCGGACACGTGATCAGCTTCTCGACCAAGCCGAACGGCCTCGACGACGTCACTGTCGAAATGGACCACGAGTACGCGCCGGTGCGCGCCGACGACGAAATGATCCTGCGCCAGAAGACGTTGCTCGGGGAGACCTACATCGAACTGCTCCCCAAGCCCGGGCCGGCGCGGGCGCTGCCCGACGGCGGGCGGCTGCCCTCGAGCCAGGTGCAGCCGGCGGTGACGCTCGACGACATCCTCGAAGCGCTCAAGCCGCGCGAGCGCAACGCCTTCAAAGCCTGGCAGCAGTCGGTCGCGGCTGCCTACAACGGGCGCGGCGAACAGATCAACAGCGACTTCGCCGAACTCGAGCCGTTCGTCGAACAGGCGAACAAACTCGTCACCGTCCTCGCCTCCCAGGAAGGCGCCGTGCGCGAGACGATCCACAACACGGGTGTCGTCTTCGACGCGCTCACCGAACGCGACAACCAGTTCCGCGGGCTGGTCGAAAACGGCGAGCGCAGCTTCCATGCGCTCGCGCAAAGCAGCCAGCAGTTTGCCGACGCGTTCCGCGCCCTGCCCGCCTTCGAGCGCGGCTCGATCGCGACATTCCGCGAACTCGACAGTCTCGCCGCCGCCGCGAACCCGCTGCTCGACCAGTCGCGCGCATGGGAGCGCGAGCTCGCGCCGCTGCTGCGCACCGTGAAGGCGTTCACGCCCGACTTCAACAGCCTGCTCACCAACCTCGGCCCGCTGACGAGCGCCTCCAAGAAGGGCCTGCCGCTGGTGCCCGCGGCCCTGCACAACACCGTGCCGCTGCTCGAAAACGTGCCGCCGGTGCTGCGCAACCTCGACCCGCTGCTGCAGTTCGCCGGCGACTACATCCCCGAGGTCCAGTCGTTCTTCGCGAACCTCACCGCGGCCACCGAGGCGCACGACAAAAACAACGACTTCGGCGAAAACGGTCCGATCCAGCACTACCTGCGGGGTCTCGTCGCGATCGGGCCCGAAGCGCTCGCCGTCTACAGCCAGCGCATCGGCACCAACCGCGCCAACCCCTATTTCCAAGCGGGTGGCCTCAACCTGATCGCCGGCAACGCACTGCAATCGTTCAGCACCGCCAACTGCGCCAATTCCGCGCCGGTCGTCGAAGGACCCCCCAACGCCGCGGTCTCACAAACCCTGATCGAACAGCTGCAAGGGCACGTCAAGAAGATCAACGCCAAAGGCCAGGTCGAAACCTCGGAAGTGCCGCCGGTCGCGAACAAGCCCGAAAGCACCAGCAACGCCGTCGCCGCGCCGCCCTGCCTGCAGCAGGCTCCGTTCACCTGGGAAGGCGCCACGAGCCAGTTCCCCCACGTGACCGCGCCCGCACCGCTCAAATAGGCCTACGCGGTAGGGCTCGCGCGGCGAGGCCCCGCGCTACAGGGCTGCGAGGCCCCCGCTACAGGGCTGCGCGGCGGGGCTCGCCGGCTAGGCTAGCTAGGCGTCACGCGGTTCGCGCGATGGGCCTCGCGTAAGCCGCCACCAGCGCGCGATGGTGCCCCAGGTAGGGCAGCAGCGCGAAGTACGCGAGGTCGCCCAGCAGGCGCGGCAGTTCGCCCGTGCGGTCCTCCAGCGCGCGGCGGTGCAGGATCGAGGCGATCCCGCCGACCAGCGCCTCCGAGGTCCCCGCCGGCAGATGGTCCGGGTTGGCCGAGTGGAAACGGCCCTCCTCCAGCAGTGGGGGGAAGATCCGTACCAGCGCGCGCTGGCGCTCATCCGCCGCCACACCCGCGCTGAGGCACTCCACGAGGAGCACGCGGGCGCCGTCCGGGTCCTCCGTGAGGGCGCTCAGCAACGCATCGAGCCCCGCCCGCACGCGCTCCGGCCACGCTGCATCGCACTCCACGCGCTCGCGCACCCGCTCCTCGATCCGTGCGAGCATACCGTCGAGCGCCTCCAGGAAGCAACCTTCCTTGTCGTCGAAGTGCTCTTCGAAGACCGCCGCTGGCACGTCGGCCATCTGGAGCACGCGCTCGATCGTCGTGCGGTCATAGCCGCGATAGGCGACCGTCGCGATCAAAGCGTCGAGGATGCGCGCGCGCCGGTCCGATGAACGGCCAACGCTCGCGGGAGTCGCTGTCAGCGGATCCCGTTGGGCGCCGAGGCGGCTGCTGTTCAACATCGGTTCCTCCCTCCCTGCCGGAGAAGGAGCGGTGGAGGCGCGCAGCCTCGCGTCGAGTCGCGACGCGGAGCGCGTTTTCCAGGCGCTGAATCCCGGACCGTGAGTTACCTCTGACGCGGATCGTAGACCCCGGAGTATCCCGCTGTCAAGGGAAGTACATAAAGATCATGCCATCGCCCCGAGCCTGTGGCGCGGCCCTCGCGCGAGGGCATTCAAGCCCGCAGCCTGCCGCGGTGGCGCGTCCCTCAGGCGAGGGCGTTCAAGCCCGCAGCCTGCCGCGGTGCGCCCGTCAGCGACTCGGCGGAGATGCTCATGAAGTTCAGCCGGTAGCGCCCCACGACGATCTCGTCGCCGTCCTCGAGCATGCGCCACTCCACGCGCTCCCCGTTGACGAAGACGCCATTGAGGCTGCGGTCGTCGAGCACCCGCACCCCGTCCGCTTGACGCACGAGCAACGCGTGACGCCGCGAGACCGTGGGATCGTCGAAGCGCACGTCGGCCGCGAGGCTGCGACCCACGCGGGTCCACTCCCGCGTCAGCGCCACCACTCGCGTCTCGCCGTCCTCCTCGTAGAGGAGGTACTCGCCGGGCTGCGCGATGCGCGCGCGCGCCTGCGCCACCAACTCGAGGTCCGCCGCCGAGGACTCCGCCTCAAGCGCGTGCGCCTCCCCGAGGCGCCCGACGCTGAACAGCGACGCGCGCACAAAGCTGCGCCCGCCACATCCCGGACAGTCGCTCAGCGCGTCGCTCGCCGCCAGGGTCAATACGTAGCCGCAGCGCTGGCAGCGAAAAGATCCGGCTCCAGCCATCGTGCCCGAGGTCAGTGACTCCAACATCTCACAGCTCCTCTTCTCTGTTGGGACGCCCTTGCGGAACCCACCCTGCGAAGGAACCCTGTAGCGATCATAACCAGACCATTCGCCGCGCGTCTAAAAGGCTTGTAATTTTCCCGAGACCGAAGGTCGGGGATCTGCGATCGCACGCGATCCGGAGCAGGGGGGACCGGACGGGTAGCGACCTACTTCTACCCGCGCGTCCAACGCGCCAAACGACCTTGCGCCGAAGTGGATGAAGCCGGCCGCGGCCCGCGCACTTGCCGCCGGTTCCGCGCGTCCCAGCGGGTTCCGCGCGTCCCAGCCGGTCCCGCGCGGTCCCAGCGCGTCCCAGCCGGTCCCGCGCGGTCCCAGCGCGTCCCAGCGAGTCCGGCTTGAAGTCCTGCCGGTGGCCCCGCTCGGCGATCTGCTCGCAGGAGTTCTCCGCGCGGCGACGAAAATCTCGGCGTGAGCATCTCCGTGCCGCCCACCACCGATGCCGAGCAGCTCGAGCGCTTCCTGCTGCGCCGCGGCGTGGGTGCGCTCGCCGCCGGGCGCGACCGCTGCATCGACTGCGGGCGTACTCCGCTCGTCGGCGAGCAGGTCCACCTCTACGGGGCGCGCGAAAATGTCGTCTGTGAGCTCTGCCGACCGTTGCGACGCGACGCGCCCGTGGTCAGCGAGACCATGCGCCACGCCGAGCGCGGACACACCGTGCGCCTCACCGCCCGCGCCGCGTAGCGCGCTGGCGCTATGTCCGTGCTGCGTGGATGCCGCGCCGCGTAGGGCGCTGGCGCTATATGCGCGTCGCATGGATGCCGCGCCGCGTAGGTGGCATTCAGTTTTTGGAGAACTTTACTCTCGGAGATAGTTCTCGCCTGAAAGAAATCCCTTAAAGAGATACGCAACTCTTCCGCGAGCGTCAGGCGGGAAACCTGAGGGACGGGTGGTCCGGCGCGATGACGATCGCGACATCGGGGGCGCCCGGCCTCCGAGCGCGCCGGTAGACTTCCGCGCGCGATGGACCCCATGACCGTCTCGATCCTCATCGATGCCCCGCGCGAGCGGGTCTTCGACTATCTGCTCGACCTCGCCAACCACCCCGAGTTCACCGACCACTACCTGCGCGACTGGCATCTTACGCGCGCGAGCTCCGTCGGCCTCGGGGCCGGCGCGCGCTTCCGCGTCGCCGCTCCCGGCAACCGCTTCAGCTGGGCCGACGTGACCTTCGCCGAGGTCGAGCGCCCGCACCGCATCGTCGAGGTCGGACGCGGCGGCAAGGGCAATCGCGTCCGCACGCTCGGCGTCTACGAGCTCTCGCCGGACGCCGGCGGCACCACGCGCGTGCGGTTCACGCTCGAGACCCAGCCGCGCACGCTCTCCGATCGCCTGGTGGAGTCCTTCGGCGCCCGCGGCTGGCTCAAGCGCCAGAACAACAAGGCGATGCGTCGCCTGCGCTCGATCATCGAGAACGGCGAGGGGCGCGGCGCGCGCGTCACAATCGCCGGGGGATAGACTGCCGCCTCGCATGTCCCGCGTCACGCCTCGCCTCTCGCGCACCCTCTCGCCGCGCGCCCTCGCGCCGCTCGCGCTGGCGTTGCTCGCAGCGCTCGCCCTCGGCGCCTGCGGCGAAGCGCACACGCGCGTCACGACCGGTACCTACGCCGGCGCCTCCGGCAAAAACGCGCCCTACCTCAACGTTGGGCCGCTGATCTACGAGGTCCAGATCTCGCGCGAGCTGAACCCTTACAACGTCGAAGACGCCGCATATCTGGCCGGTCTCCCCCCCGCCGAGCGAGAACTGCGCCCCGGCGAAGAGTGGTTCGGGGTCTTCATGCAGGTCTACAACAACTCCAGCCTGCCTCACCCCGTCGCCACGGACATCACGATCAGCGATACCGAAGGCAACGTCTACCGCCCCGTCGTTCCCGCCGCAACCAACTCGTTCGCCTATCGCCCCGAAGTGCTGCCCGCGAAAAGCCAGGTGCCGGGGCCGAACACGATCGCCGCCTCCGGTCCCACCCAAGGCGCGCTGCTGCTCTACAAGATCAAAGTCATCTCCCTAGACAACAGGCCCCTGACCGTGAAGATCGTCGACCCCGCGCAGCCCACGCAGACCGCCTCCGCGGAACTCGACGTCTAGCCGGCTTCCGGCGCTGGTCGCCAGCGCTCCCCTCCAGCGTGTGCTCCGGCGCGTGCCCGCGTCGCTACGAGCCCGATTTCAGGCCCGCTTCGAGGACCTCCCGCGCGACCGGCGCCGCGGTATCGCCCCCGAACCCGTCACGTACGAGCAAGACCCCCACGACGATCTTCGGGTGCAGCGCCGGCGCGAACGAAGCGAACCACGCGTCCGTGTTCTGTGGGCTGTTCTGTTCGCTCGCGCAATGACCGGCTTCGGATTCTTGTGCCCCTGTCGTCGACGTGTCTCCGCCAGCCTTTTCTTCGCTTCCCGCGCACTCTCCGCTGCTTGCGCCGCCCAATTCAGCTGTGCCCGTCTTGCCCGCCACCACCACGCCCGGGATCGCCGCCGCGGTGCCCGTCCCGAATCGCACCACGTCGATCATCATGCTCCGCACCGCGCGCGCCGTCGCCGCGCTCATCACGCGCGCGGCGCCACCCGCCTTGCCGCCACCCGCGCCTGTGGTGCCGCTCGCACTCGCGCCGGCAGAGGCCGCCTCGCCGAAGTCGAACGTCGGCGTCGGGCGTCGCCCCGCGTCCGCGATCGTCGCCGCGACCACCGTCATCTCCAGCGGGCTCGCCAGCACCTCGTCCTGGCCGATCGCCGACGATCCCACCGCCAGTTCGCCCTGGATTCCCGACGCCGCCGGGATCGTGCTCTGCGCCGCGCCCGGGATCGCCACCGGCTGGTTGAAGCCGAAGCGTTCAGCCGTCGCCACCAGGCGGCTCGCGCCCAGCTTCACGCCGAGTGGTGCGAACACCGAGTTGCAGGACACCGCGAACGCCTCCGTCAAGGTGCCGCCACAGGACTCGCTTTCGGAGTTGTGCAACTGCACCCCGTCGAGCGTCGCCGACGTCGCGTAGGGGAACGTCGTCCGCGGGTTCGCGACGCCCGCCTGCAGCACGCCGGTGACTGTGACCATCTTGAACGTCGAGCCCGGCGGTTGCAGCGCGTCGAGGCCGATCCCCGCGACCCCCAGGATCTGTCCACTTGCCGGTTCCATCGCGACGACGCCTCCGTACTGGCCGCCCAACGCACTCACCGCCGCGCTCTGCACCGCCGGCGAGATCGATGTCCGCACCGCCGTTCCCGCGTGCGCCGGCGCGCTCGTCAGGACACGTTCGTCGTCGGTGCCGATCGCGAGCAGCTCACCCCCCGGCGTGCCCCGCAGGCGTTCGTCCTCCGCCAGCTCCAAGCCGCTGACCCCGACGATCGCGTCCGCTTCGACCCCCTGCGCCTCCAACGCCGCCAGCCGGTTCGCGGGGATCGCGCCGACACTGCCCACCGCCGCGCTCGCCGCCGCCCCCAGCGGCGAGCTGCGCTCGCCCGCCGCGCTCGCCGACCCTTCCGCGAGGACCGAGCCGTCGCGCGCGAGCAGCGGCGCGCGCGCCGGCAGCGCCGTGCGCCGGCTCAACCGCTCGCCGGCGCGTAGGCCCGGGAATACCAGCGCGCGCGACCACGCCACGCGCGAGCCCTCTTCGTTCGGCGCCGCCACGATCGGCAGTCGAAAGCTGCTCGCGAGCGACCCGAACAGGCGCGTGGCGATCCGCACCGGCACCACCTCGACGCCGTCCGCGGCCGCCCGCGGAGGACCCATCACCCGCGTCGCGCTCGCCGTCGCCAGCATCGCCGCTTCGCGATACGCGCTCGCGAACTCCCCCACCGAGATCGTGCGCTGCGAGGCCGGCGCGATCTCGCTGTACATCGCCGCATAGTCACCCCGCGCCCACGCCGCCGCGAAGCTCGACGCCAACGCCGACGCCGAAGACGAACCCGACTGCGCCGCCCCCACGATCGCACCCGCCGCGAACGCCACCAGTGCCAGCGCCATCATCGGACGCGCCCGCCGCGAGCGCGCGTGCGCGCCGTCGTATCCGTCGCCTCCGCCGCCACGTGCCCCGCCGTGCGTTCCGCTGCGCGCCGCACCGTGCGTTCCGCTACGCGCCCCGCCCGACACCCCGCCTTGCTCCTCGCCATCGGGCCCGCCGCGGCCGGAGAGGGGCGCAGCGCTCATCGACACCCAGCTCCAATACCGGCGCTCACGTTGCGGAACGGTAGAACATGCGTTGTGAGCGACCTCGACTGGTTGATCCTCGCGTTCGCCGCCCTCCTCGCGCTGTTCGGCTTTCGGCAGGGCTTCATCGTCGGCGTACTCTCCTTCGCCGGCTTCGCGCTCGGCGCCTTCATCGGCACTCGCCTCGGCCCGCTCCTGCTCCCGCAGGGGTCCGCCTCGCCGTACGCCCCCGCCTTCGGGCTCGTCGGCGCGCTGCTCGCCGGCGCGATTCTCGCCAGCGGCCTCGAGGGTCTCGGCTGGCGACTGCGCCGTACCACCGCGCTGATCCCCGGCGCCGGCCTGCTCGACGGCGCGCTCGGCGCCGCGCTCAGCGCCGCGGTCGGTCTCGGCATCGTCTGGATCGTCGCCGCCGTGGTCGCGCAGATACCCGCCAGCACCCAGCTGCGCACCGACATTCAAGGTTCCGCGATCCTGCGCGAGCTCAACCAACTGCTCCCTCCCTCCGGTCCCATCCTCGACGCGCTCGCCCGCCTCGACCCACTGCCCTCGCTCCCCGGTCCGCTGCCCGCGCTGCAAGCGCCGCCGCCGCGCATCGCCTACGACCCCGGCGTGCGCGCCGCGTCCCACAGCGTCGTGCGCGTGCTCGGCACCGCCTGCGGTCTCGCGATCGAGGGCTCCGGCTGGGTCGCGCGGCCCGAAGAGGTCCTCACCAATGCCCACGTCGTCGCCGGCGAGAGCGACACCACCGTCGAGGTCGAAGGCCGCTCGCCCGGTCTCGCCGCTCAAGCGATCGCCTTCGATCCCACCGACGACCTCGCCGTCCTCCGCGTCCCCGGTCTCAATCTCCCACCGCTCGGTCTCGTCCCCAACCCCGTCTCCGGGCGCGCCGGGGCGATCCTTGGCTACCCCGAAAACGGACCCTTCGCGGTCCGCCCCGCACGCATCGGACAGACCGCGCAGGTAATCACACAGAACGCCTACGGGCAGGGACCGGTTTCGCGCCTGCTCACCCCGCTACGCGGCAGCGTGCGTCCCGGCAACTCCGGCGGCCCCCTCGTCGACCCCGCCGGCGACGTCCTCACCACCGTCTTCGCCGGCACCACCGGCGCCGGGCCCGCCGGCGGCTACGGCGTCGCCAACGCCACCGTCGCCCACGTCCTCGCCGGCGCGCACGCCGCCGTCGGCACCGGGGCCTGCGACGGAGCCTGAATGCGGTTGTAGGAACTCCGTGCGCGATTGAGCGCGGGCCCGGGCTGGCGCATGACGGGCGGGCCGGGGCTGGCGGGCGTGAGGGGCCGGCCGGGGCTGGCGGGCGGGTCGACCGGCCTCTGGGTCGAGAGCGTGTACGGGTCGGGAGGGATGGGAGCCCACTCCCGGTCGGCGGCGTTTTGCATGATGTCTTTTTGAGTTCTTTACAAAGCGTAACGATTATGGCGTTGAAGAAAGAGCAAAAAAAGGAACGCCTCGCTCCGGGTGCCGTCGCGGGGTAGGAGGCCCCGCGCCCACCGCCCCCTGCCCCAACGCGCCCACGCGGACGATCCCCCCATGAAAAGTGTCCGCATACCATCAGCCGCTAGTCTCTGAGCCCGATGTCCAAGACCCTCGTCATCGCCGAGAAGCCCTCCGTCGGGCGCGACCTCGCGCGCGTCCTGCCCGGAACCTTCAAGAAGGAAGAGGGCTGGCTCGAAGCCGACGAGTACATCATCACCTGGGCCGTCGGCCACCTCGTTCAACTCGCCGAACCCGACGAATACGACGCCAAGTTCAAGCGCTGGAAGATGGAGGACCTCCCGATCGTCCCCGAGCGCTTCAAACTGATCGTCCGCGACGAGCGCTCCCGCAAGCAGATGTCCATCGTCGCCAAGCAGCTCACGCGCGAGGACATCGCCGATGTCGTCAACGCCTGCGACGCCGGCCGCGAGGGCGAGCTGATCTTCGCCTACATCTACGAGAAGGCCGCCGCCGATAAGCCCGTCCGCCGCCTCTGGCTGAACTCCATGACCAACGCCGCCATGAAAGACGCCTTCGCCGCGCTGCGCCCCGCCTCCGAGTTCGCCCTCCTCGAGCAAGCCGCCCGCTCGCGCTCGGAGGCCGACTGGATCGTCGGCATGAACGCCACCCGCGCCGCCACCATCCGCCTGCGCACCTCCTTCGACGGCGCCGTCTCCCTCGGGCGCGTCCAGACTCCCACCCTCGCCATCGTCGCCCGCCGCGAGGAGGAGATCCGCGCCTTCCAGCCCGAGCCCTACTGGCTCGTCGACGCCACCTTCGCCGGCCCCCCGCTTCCCGCCGAGGACGGGGGGGAGGACGGCGGCGAGCGCGTCTACGTCGGACGCTTCCACGCCGGCGCCAAGCCCCGCATCGCCACCGCCGAGGAAGCCACCGCGATCGTCGAGGCCTGCGAAGGCAAGCAGGCCGAGGTCACCAAGCTCGAGAAGAAAGAGCAGCGCGAGCGCGCCCCCATGCTCTACGACCTCACCTCCCTCCAGCGCGACGGCAACACCCGCTACGGGTTCTCCGCACGGCGCACCCTCGCCGCCGCCCAGCGCCTCTACGAGGAGCACAAGGCGCTCACCTATCCGCGTACCAGCTCGCGCTATCTGACGACCGACATGGTCCCCGAGATCAAGCCCACCGCCGAAGTCGTCGGCGCCCAACCCGAGTACGCCCAGGCCGCCGCCTACGTCACCGGCCTCTCCGAGCTACCCCTCGAGCGCGTCGTCAACAACGAGAAGGTCTCCGACCACCACGCCATCATCCCCACCCAGGGCGAGCACAAAGTCGATCGCATGGGCGACGACGACAAGCGCATCTACGACCTCGTCACCCGCCGCTTCCTCGCCGTCTTCCACCCCGAGGCCGTCTTCGAGAACACCCGCGTCGAGACCACCGTGCGCGCCGCCGGCGGCGCCCGCGCCGGCAAGTACGTCTTTCGCACCCGCGGCAAGCTCCTCATCGTCCCCGGCTGGCGCGGCGTCTACGGCGAGACCCCCGCCGATGCCGTCGACCGCGGCGAGGAGGACGAGGGCCTTGACCAGCAGCTTCCCCGCCTGATCCAGGAAGAGGTCGTCGACGTCCGCCAGATCAAGAGCCTCAGCAAGGAAACCAAGCCTCCCCGCCGCTACTCCGACGCGTCTCTGCTCGGCGCCATGGAGACCGCCGGCAAGCTCGTCGACGACGACGAGCTCCGCGAGGCCATGAAGGACTCCGGGATCGGCACCCCCGCCACCCGCGCCGCGATCATCGAGCGCCTCATCACCGTCGGCTACCTCGAGCGCGACGGGCGCTCGCTCGTCGCCACCGAGAAGGGCCTCAACGTCGTGCGCCTCCTCGGCCACCACCCCCTCACCTCACCCGAACTCACCGGCGACTGGGAGCGCCGCCTGGACCGCATCGAGCGCGGGCAGGACGCCCGCGAGGTCTTCATGGACGACATCGCCGGCTTCGCCCGCGAGACCGTCAAGATGCTCGACGCGACCCTCAAAGATGTCCGCATCCCCAAAGCCACCCTCGGGCCCTGTCCCGTCTGCGGCCACGAAATCGTCGAAAACCGCAAGGGCTACTCCTGCTGGTCGCGCACCGATCCCGGTTGCGGCTTCGTCATCTGGAAGGCCAAAGCCGGCAAGCAGCTCCCCGCCTCCGTCGCCCGCGAGCTGATCAAGACCGGCTACACCAACCGCCCCGTCACCGGCTTCCGCGGACGCTCCGGACGCTCCTTCCGCGCCCACCTCGCGCTTCAACAGACCGACGAGGGCCGCTGGCGCGTCGAATTCAACGAGAACTGGGCCAAGGACGGCGCCAAGCCGCCCGACCACGAGACCGCCCCCGCCGCCAAAGCCGCCGCCCAGGCCGACGATGACGACGCCGCCGCCGTCGCCGCCGAGCCCGCCGCCGACGAGCGCATCGCCGCCCAGTCCGCCGCGTAGCCTCCGCGCCGACGAGCGCATCGCCGCCCAGTCCGCCGCGTAGCCTCCGCGCCGCCGGCGGCGACGTCGGGTCGGTGCGCGAGGATGGACGCGATGCCCATCGATCTCATCACCGGGCCCGCGAACGCCGGCAAGGCGCGCGCCGTGCTCGAGGCTCTGCGCGCGCACCACGCGCGCCGCGAGCACCCCCTGCTCGTCGTGCCCACCCGCGCCGACACCGAGCGCTACACGCGCGAGCTCACCGCCTCCGGCGTGTCCGCCGACGCCCGCGTCGTGCGCTTCGACGGCCTGATCGCCGAGGTCGTCCGCCGCGCCGGCCCCGCGCAGCCGCCGCTCGGTGCGCTCGCGCGCGAGCGGCTGCTCGCCCAGCTCTCCGCGCGCCCCACCCGCGGCGCCACGCGCGCGCTGCGCGCATTCCTCGCCGAGCTCCGCGTCGAGCGCATCGACGCCGCCCAACTGCACACCGCGCTCGACGCCTGGGTCGCCGCCGACCCCGCCCAGCGCACCCGCGCGCAGCGGCTCGGGGAGCTCTACGCCGGATACGAGCGCGCGCTGGCCGAGCTCGGCCGCAGCGACCCCGAGCAGCGCGCCACCCACGCCCTCGACGCGCTGCGCCGCACCCCCGCGCGCTGGCACGCCACACCCGTGCTGCTCTACGGCTTCGACGACCTCACCCCACTACAACTCGACACGATCGAGACCCTCGGCGCCGTCGTCGACGCCCACCTCACCATCTCGCTCACCTTCGAGCGCGCCCGCGACGCCTTCGCCGGGCGCGCCCGCACCTTCCAGAGGCTCGCCGCGCTCGCCACCGCGCATCGCGAGCTCCCGTCCCGCGCCGAGTACTACGACCCGCCCGCCCGCGCCGCGCTGCACCACCTCGAGCGCCGCCTCTTCGAGCCCGAGCCGCCGCCCGCCCACGCGCCCGCGCAGATCGCCGCCGGCGACGCCGTGCGACTGCTCGAGGGCGGCGGCGAACGCGCTGAGCTCGAGCTCGTCGCCGACGAGATCGTCGCCCTGCTCCAGCGCGGCGTGCCGCCTGCCGAGATCGCCGTCGCCCACCGTACACCCGCCACCATCGCCGAGTTGCTCGCAGAGATCTTCGACGCGCGCGCCATCCCTTACACGCTCGAGCGCCGCGCGCGCTTCGCCGACACCGCCCTCGGCGGCGCCCTGCTCGGCGCGCTCCGCGTCGCCCGCGAAGCCGACGCCCCCCTCGACCCGCTCCTGCGCTGGCTGCGCGCGCCCGGAGCGCTCACCGACCCCGAGCTCGCCGACCAGCTCGAAGCCCGCGCCCGCCGCGCCGGCGTCGCCACCGCCGCCGACGCTCTCGCGCTGTGGAGCGCCGCGAACTGGCCCACGCAGCCCCTCGAGCCCCTCCAGCGCTTGCGCGACGCCGCGACCGACCGCGGCTCGCGCGCGGCCGCCGACACCATCCTGTCGCGCGCCGCCCACGAGCTCGAGCGGCTCGCCACAGCGGCCGCCGCCGCGGCCGTCGCTCCGCACGGGGCTTCGCCGCGACTCGGCGCCGCCGGCGCCAGTGAGCCCGCCGCCTTGCGCGAGGACCACGCGCTGCGCGCCGCCCGCGCCGCCCTGGAGGAGCTGCGCGAGCTCGCCCGCGTCGATCCCGGCACGCTCCTCGCGGCCGCGCGCGCCGCCACGCCCGGCGAGGACGCGGCCGCGCTGATCGCCACGCTGCGCGGACTGGAGCTCGTCGTGCGCGCCGGGTCCCCCGAGCCCGCGGTCGCCGTGCTCGACCCCCTCGCGCTGCGTGCCCGTCGCGTCCGCGCGCTGTTCCTCTGCGGCCTGCAGGAAGGCGTCTTCCCCGCGCCCGCCCGCGCCGAGCCGCTGCTAAGCGATGACGAGCGTCGCCGGCTCGTCGAGACCTCCGGGCTGCTCGCGCTCGCCGCCGGCAGCCGCGGCGTCGACGCGCTCGCCGCCGAGCGCTACCTCTTCTACGCCGCCGTCACCCGCCCCGAGGAGCTACTCGTCCTCAGCTGGCACACCGCCGACGACGACGGGGTCGCCCGCTCGCGCTCCCTCTTCGTCGACGACGTCCGCGACCTCTTCACCTGCGACCTCCACCGCGCCCGCCGCCGCCGCGCGCTCGGCGAGCTCGGCCCCGCGCGCGCACCGCACGCGTCGGCGCCGCAGCCACAGGCCGCGGATACGTTGGTGGCACCCGCGCCGCCGCCCCCCGCGCCCGCGCCGCCGCACGCCACCGCAGCAGCCGCGTCCCCGCGCGAGATCGCGCCCCTGCGCGACGCGCGCGTGCTCGCGGACCTGCGCGAGCAGCGGCTCTGGTCCGCCTCGGCGCTTGAAGTCTGGGCCGGCTGCCCCGCGCGCTGGTTCGTCGAGCGCCTCCTGCGCGCCCGCGACCTCGAGCCCGAGCCCGAGCCGCTCGCCCGCGGCGCCCTCGCCCACGCCGCCCTGCGCGACGTCCTCGCAGAGCTCCGCCGCGAGACCGGCTCCGCGCGGCTGCGCCCCGAAGTCCTCCCGCGCGCCCGCGAGCTGCTTGCCGCCGCGCTCGCCGCGCGCGAGCGCGAGCATCCGCTCTCGGTCGCGCCCGAGCGCGTCCCCGGCGTCCGCCGGCGGCTTCACGTCGACCTCGAGCGCTACCTCGAGCACGCCGCCGCCGCGTGCGCGGCCGAGGCCGACCGCGAGCGCCCACTCGAGCCAACCTACCTCGAGCTCTCCTTCGGATTCGAAGACGAGGAGCCCGGCCTGCCCCCGCTCGAGCTCGGCGACGGCGTCCAGGTACGCGGGCGCATCGACCGCGTCGACGTCGACCCCGCCAGCGGGGCCGCCGTCGTCTACGACTACAAGAGCTCCCGCGCACCCGACGCCGGTCGGTGGGCGCGCGAGCGCAGCTTCCAGGTCGCGCTTTACATGCGCGCCGCCGAGCAGCTGCCCGCCACGCGCGTCGTCGGCGGCTTCTACCAGCCGCTCTCCGGACGCGACCTCCGCGCGCGCGGCGTCCTCGACGAGGACGCCGGCCTCGCGCTCGACTGCGTCCGCGGCGACACCCGCGCTCACGATGAGCTGCAGGCGCTCGTCGCGCAAGCCGTCGCCGCCGCCCGCCACGCCGCCGCCGAGGCCCGCGCCGGCGCACTCCAAGCCCGGCCCCGCACCTGCGGCTTCGGCGACCGCGGCTGCATGTACCCCACGATCTGCCGCTGCGAGCGATGAGTCCCGCCGCTCGCGCCGAGCGTCCGCGCGCCACGCAGGGAACCCTGTTCGACAGTCCGCCCGAGCCCCTCTACCGCGAGCCGCACCCCAGCGCCTCCGGCGATGACGCCGCGCCTACGAGCGCGGAAAACGCAGGAGCGGCCACCCAGCCGGGTATCCCAGCAGGGCCCGCCCCGCGAGGCCTCACACCCGAACAGGAGCAAGCCGTCGCCCGGCGCGCCGGTCCGCTGCTGCTCGCCGCGGGCGCCGGCAGCGGTAAGACCTCCGTGCTCGTCGAGCGCTTCGTGCGCGCCGTCCGCGAGGACCGCATCGCGCCCGCGCGCATCCTCGCGATCACGTTCACCGAGCGCGCCGCCGGCGAGCTTCGCGCGCGCGTGCGCGCCCGCCTGCTCGAGCTCGGCGAGCGCGAGGCCGCGCGCGACACCGAGGGCGCGCCGATCGGCACCTTCCACGGCTTCTGCGCGCGCCTGCTGCGCGTTCACGCCCTGCTCGCCGAGCTCGACCCCGACTTCGCGATCCTCGACCAAGCCGCCGCTGCCCGGCTCGAACAGCTCGCCTTCCGCCGCGCCCTCGCCGCACTGCTCGACGAGCAACGCCCCGGCGGTCGCCGCGCCGACGCCGTCGATCTCGTCGCGGCCTATGGCGCCGACCGCCTGCGCGCGATGTTGCTGAGGGTCTACGCCGAGCAGCGCAGCCACGGGATCGACTCACCCCGGTTGCCGGACCCCGTCCCGCCCGCGCAGGCCTCGCTGGATCCCGCAAACGCAGAGCGCGATCGCTGCGCCGCACGCGCTTGCGCACTGCTCGACGAGACGCTCCGCGGCTTCGCCCACCACTACGCCGAGCTCAAGCGCGCCCGCGGCGCGCTCGACTTCGACGACCTCGAGCTCCGCGCGCGCACGCTGTTAGCCGATCACGACAGCGTCCGCGCCGCGTGGACCGAGCGCCTGCAGCTGCTCATGGTCGACGAGTTCCAGGACACCAACCGCCGCCAGCTCGCGCTGCTCGAGCTGCTCGACCGCGGCAACCTCTTCACGGTCGGCGACGAGCTCCAGTCGATCTACGGCTTCCGCCACGCCGACGTCGTGCTCTTCCGCGCCCGCCGCGACGCACTCGCGCCGCGCGGCGCCGCGCTCGCGCTCGTGCGCAACTTCCGCTCCCGCCCCCCTCTGATCGCCGCCGTCAACGCCGTCTTCGCCGCCCGCTTCGGCGAGACCTACACGCCGCTGCTCGCCGCGCGCCCCGATGCCGACGCGGGCGAGGACGCCGATATGCCCGAGGAGGCCGACGAGTGTGGGGGGGACCACGCGCGTCGGGATGCCGCCACGGAGGATCCCGCGATCGAGCTGTTGCTGACCGACCGCCGTGGCTGGGAGGAGTCGCCGCACGCCCCCGCCATCGCCGGCGAGCTCCCCGCCGCCGCGCTCTGGCGCCAAGCCGAGGCGCGCATGCTCTCCCAGCGCATCGCCGAGCTCGTCGACCGTCGCGAGGCCGTCGCCGGTGAGATCGTCGTGCTGCTACGCGCCGCCGGCGACCTCGCGGTATACGAGCGGGCGCTGCAGGACCGCGGCTTGCCGACGCTCGCCGCGGTCGGCAGCTTCTGGGGCCACCAGCAGGTCGGCGACCTGCTCGCCTGGCTGCGCGCGCTTGCCAACCCGCTCGACGAGCTCGCGCTCTACGCGACGCTCGCCTCGCCGCTCGTCGGCATCTCCAGCGACGGCCTCGCGCTGCTCGCGCTGCGGGCGCGCACCGACGGCGTCGGGCTCTGGGCGCTGCTGCGCGGCGCCAGCGAGGAGCTCAACGCGCAGCTGCCCGCGAGTGACCGCGCGCGCCTGCCCCGCTTCGTCGAGCGCTTCGTCGCCGAGCGCCGCGCCGCGCCGGCACACGGCGTCGCCGAACTGCTGCTGCGCGCGCTCGCGGTGACCGGCTACGAACGTCATGTCCTCGCCCTCGACGGGGGCGAGCGGCGCCTCGCCAACCTCCACAAGCTGCTGCGCCTCGCGCGTCGCTTCGAGGCCGCCGAGGGGCGCGGGCTGCGCGAGTTCCTCGACCACGCCGCCCACCTCGGCGTCGCCGGACAGGGGGCCGAGCCCGAAGCCCCCACCGGCGCCGAGCCCGACGCGGTGCGCCTGATGACGATCCACGCCGCCAAGGGCCTCGAGTTTCCCGTCGTCTGCGTCGCCGACCTCGGGCGCACCGGCAACGCCACGCCCCCCGACCTGCTGCTCGACGGCGCGCGCATCGGCCTGCGTCTCGCCACGCTCGACGGCGCGCCGCCCACCGGCGCGCTCCACTACGACGAGCTCTGCGCCGAGCGCCGCGAGGCCGAAGAGGCCGAGGAGCAGCGCATCGTCTACGTCGCCATGACCCGCGCCCGCGAGCGGCTGCTGCTGAGCGGCGCCCTCGACTTCGCGCGCTGGCCCGCGCCGCGTCCCGGCGGCGCGCCGATCGCCTGGCTCGCACCCGCGCTCGCCCCCGAGCTGCCCGCATTCGCCGCGGCGCTCGCGCGGCCCGTGCTCGAGCTGGCGGTCGGCGGGGAAGCGGACGTCGCTCGCGCCGCGTCCCGCGTCCGCTGCTGGCTGAACGCGCCCCAGACCCTCGGCGAGGTCCTGCGCATCGCGTCGCCACACGCAGCGCGCGATGTTTCGGGCGCAGCCCGCGCGGCTATGCTCGTGCCATGACGCCACGACCCCCGGCGGACGTCCCGCCGGGAAGCGCGGCGGCCGATCGAGCAGCGGCCAGCCGAGAGGGAGACGGTGCGCGCGAGGCAGTCTCGGACGCGTCGCTGTTCGCGCGCGCCCGCGCTCACGGCGACGCGCGCGCGCGCGAGCAGCTGATCGAGCGCTACATGCCGCTCGCGCGCCGGCTCGCTCGGCGCTACCAGCGCGCCGAGGAGCCCCTCGAGGATCTCGTCCAGGTCGCCTGTCTCGGACTCATCAAGGCGATCGACCGCTTCGACATCCAGCGCGAAGTCGTGTTCTCCAGCTACGCCGTCCCCACGATCCTCGGCGAGCTCAAGCGCCACTTTCGCGACCGCACCTGGTCGGTGCGCGTGCCTCGCGACCTGCAGGAGCTCGCGCTCAAGGTCGACCGCGCCGTCACCCGCTTGTCCATCGGCAAACACCGCTCGCCCTCCGTCGGCGAGATCGCCGCGGCCGTCGGGGCCACCGAGGAGCAGGTCCTCGAGGCGCTCGAGGCCGCCGGCGCCTACCGCGCCGGCTCGCTCGACGCGCCCCGCATCGCGCAGGGCGAGCAGGACGGCGAAAGCCTCGCCGACACGCTCGGCGAGGAGGAGAGCGGCTTCGCCCACGCCGAGCAGCGCGCCACGCTCGAACCGCTGCTCGCGCGGATCTCCACGCGCGAGCGCGTCGTGCTCGAGCTGCGCTTCGGCCAAGACCTCACGCAGGCCGAGATCGGCGAGCGCATCGGCGTCTCCCAGATGCAGGTCTCGCGGCTGATCCGCCAGGCGCTCGCGCGGCTGCGCGCGGGGCTCGGCGAGGACGGCGCCGCCGGCGCCCCGCGCTGACACGGCTCGCCCACGGGTTGACATCCTCGGCGCAGCGGTCACACTGTGGCGATGCCCCGCTCCATGTGGAAAGGGACCCTCAACTTCGGGCTCGTCAGCGTGCCCGTCAAGCTCTACAGCGCCGCCGTGCACAGGAGCGTCACGTTCCACCTGCTGCACGCCCGCGACCACGCGCGCATCGAACAGCGCCGCTTCTGCTCCGCCGAGGGCGAGGAGGTGCAGTACAGCGAAACCGTCAAGGGCTACGAGCTCGCGCCCGGGCGCTACGTCGTCGTCGAGCCCGAGGAGCTCGCCGCGCTCGAGCCCGTGTTCACGCGCACGATCGAGATCGAGGACTTCGTGCAGCTCGATGAGATCGACGCGGTCTACTTCGACCGCCCCTACTTCGTCGTCCCCGGCCGGGGCGGCGCGCGCTCCTACCGGCTGCTGCTCGAGGCGATGCGCGAAACGGGCAAGGTCGCGATCGGGCGCATCGTGCTGCGCTCGCGCGAGCAGCTCGTCGCGATCCGCCCGCGCGAGGACGCGCTGATGATGGTCACGATGAACTTCGGCGACGAGATCCAGCAGACCTCGAGCTTCTACGAGCTCGAAGAGGCCGAGGTCGAGGTCGGCGCGCACGAGCTCGAGATGGCGCGCCGGCTCGTCGAGTCCGTCTCGCGCACCTTCGACATCGCCAACTACCACGACACCTACCGCGAAGCGCTGCTCGACCTGATCGACCGCAAGGCCAACGGCGAGCAGGTCGTGCTCGAGCCGCCTGCCCGCGACGAGCGCCTGCAGTCGCCCGACCTCATGAGCGCGCTCGAGGCCAGCCTCGAACAGGTCCGCGCGCGCGCCGAGCAGGAGGGCAAGCCCGCGCCGACGCGCAAGCGCAACGGCAAGGGCGCGCCCGCGAAAGCCGCGGGCAAAGCCGCCCCGGCGAAAAAGGCCGCGCGCAAGCCCGCGAAGCGCGCTTAGAAGCGCAGCTCGAGCACGAGCTCGTCTGCGCGGCCGTCCGCGGCGGGCTCGATGCGCAGCGAATCGGCCATGCGCTCCAGCACATTGCCGACGCCCGGCAGGACGGACTCGCGAACGAGCTCCGGCGCCGCCTGCTCGGCGAGCTCGCTGAGGCGCAACTCGAACTCGCCCGGGCTCGCGCTGAGCGCGAACGCGAGGTGCCCGTCGCGCGCGTGCTCGGGCGCGTGCGCGCTGAGCGCGTCGCAGATCAGCATCGCGTCGTCGAGGCGGTCCATCGGACAGTTCGCGCGCGCGAGCACCATCGATACCACTCGGCAGAGCACCGGCCCGACCAGCGGGCCCGTGGCCAGGCGCAGTGAGGCCGTGCCCCCCCTCGGCGGGTCCTCTCGCTCGCGCTCCAGTCGCGCGTCGCTCACGGTCGGCGCGCGCTCGCGGGAACGTCGAGGGATTCGCGGCGCCGTGCGCTCACGAGGGCATCGAGGGGTCCGCGGCCGCGTGCGGGGCGCCGGGCTCGTCGTAGTGATGGGGGGCGTCGGTGAGCGAGAACGTCATGCGCACCTCGGTGTGCTCGTCATCGTCGCGTCCCAGCTGCACGCTCTCCGCGAGCGAGGCGATCAGGGGCAGGCCGAGGCCGAGGCCGGGGCTGTCCGGACGTGGCCCGATGCCTGCGCCTTTGTCGCGCACGACCACAGTGAGCTCTTCGCCGAGCAGCGTCGCCTGTACCTCCATCGGCCCCTCGTCGTCGTCGGGGTACGCGTGGACGACCACGTTCGTGCACGCCTCGGTGACCGCCAGGCGGATGTCGGAGAGCGTCTGCGTGTCGAGCGCGTACGCCTCGCCCAGCGCGCCGAAGGCGTGCCGGACGATCGCGATGTTCTCGGCGCGTGCGGGCAGCGCCAGCTGCATGTCGGGCGTCATGGCGACTGCATCTCCCAACTTTCTGTGGGGAAGCGGGGTCTCGTCTGGGTTGATGGTGCCCTGCGAGAGCGGTTTTCACACATCGAACAACACCTGGGCCGTCACGGCGCGCACCCATTTCGTCCGGCATTCGTGGTCGCCCTGCCAGGGGGGAGCATACGCGACCGCGCGGCCGCCCGCACATGTTCGCGCAGGCGGTCCGATGCTACGCTTTCAGGCTGCGCCTCAGGTGCCCTCCACCGCCTGCGTGGGAGCGTCCCGTCCCATGCGGGAGGCACCGCCCTCCCGGGAGCACTGCCATGAACGATCACACCAAGCAGCCGCCAAGGGCCGTCGGGCTCTACGACCCTCGCTTCGAGCACGACGCGTGCGGCGTGGGCATGGTTGCGCGCCTGGACAACGTGCCCACGCACGAGGTGGTCGTGCAGGCGATCGGCGCGCTCGAGAACCTCGAGCACCGCGGCGCCTCGGGCGCCGATCCGACGACCGGCGACGGCGCGGGGATCTTGATGCAGATGCCCGACGAGCTGCTGCGCGCGGTGCTCGACTTCGAGCTGCCCGCACGCGGGCGCTACGGGGTGCTGATGTGCTTCCTGCCCGTCGAGGACGAGCCGCGCGCGCAACTGATGGCGCAGCTCGAGCAGACCGTTCTCGAGGAGGGTCAGCGGATGCTGGGCTGGCGCGAGGCGCCGGTCGACCTCGAGCACGTCGGGCGCACCGCCGGCGCGTGCCGCCCCGCGGTGTGGCAATTGTTCGTGGGCGCCGCGGGCAGCGAGAGCGGTGCGGGTGCGGCAAGCGCCGCGGATGCGCGCGCGGCGACGTCGGGGGGCGCAGTCGCGCCGGTCTTTGACCAGGACGCGTTCGAGCGCAAGCTCTACGTGATCCGCCGCCGCTGCGAGCTGAACGCGGTCGCGGAGGGGCTGTACGTCGCGTCGAGCTCCTCGCGCACGATCAACTACAAGGGCATGCTCGTCAGCTACCAGCTCGGCGGCTTCTATCGCGATCTGCGCGACGCGCGCTGCAAGAGCGCGATGGCGCTCGTGCACTCGCGCTTCTCGACGAACACGTTCCCCAGCTGGGAGCTCGCGCACCCCTATCGCGTGATCTGCCACAACGGCGAGATCAACACCGTGATGGGCAACATCAACTGGATGCGCGCGCGCGAGAGCGAGCTGCGCAGCGAGCTGTTCGGGGAGGACCTGCCGAAGATCCTGCCGGTCGCCAAGCCCGGCGACTCGGACTCGGCGACGTTCGACAAGGTGATCGAGCTGCTGATGCTCGCGGGTCGCTCGCTGCCGCACGCCGCGATGATGATGATCCCCGAGGCCTACCGCGACCGCGCGGACCTGCCGGAGGAGCTGAAGGCGTTCTACGCGTTTCACGCGTGCCTGATGGAGCCGTGGGACGGTCCGGCGTCGGTCGCGTTCACCGACGGGCGCGTCGTCGGCGCGACGCTCGACCGCAACGGCCTGCGCCCGGGGCGCTGGGTGGAGACGGTCGACGGGATGGTCGTGTTGGGGTCGGAGTCGGGGCTGCTCGACGTGGCCCCCGAGCGCGTGCGCCGCCTGGGCCGGCTGCAACCGGGCAAGCTGTTCCTGATCGACCTCGAGCGCGGCGCCATCGTCGAGGACGGCGAGGTCAAGCGCGAGCTCTCCACGCGGCGTCCCTACGGCGAGTGGATCGCGCGCAACTCGGTGCGCTTCGAGGACCTGCCGCCCTCCGAGCAGGTGACGATCTCCGATCAGCCGCTGCACTCGCGCCAGCGCGCGTTCGGCTACAGCCAGGAGGACCTGCGCGTGCTGCTCGCGCCGATGGCGCGCGACGGGCAGGAGCCGATCGGCTCGATGGGCAACGACCTCTCGCTCGCGGTGCTCTCCGACCAGGCGCCGCCGCTGTTCTCCTACTTCAAGCAGCTCTTCGCGCAGGTCACGAACCCGCCGATCGACCCGATCCGCGAGGAGATCGTGATGAGCCTCGCGACGACGCTCGGCACCGAGCGCAACCTCTTCGACGAGACGCCCGAGCACGCGCACAAGCTCGTGCTCTCCCAGCCGATCCTGCTCAACAAAGAGCTCGAGACGCTGCGCCACATCTCCCACGACGTGTTCGCGTCGCGCACGATCGACATCACCTGGCCCGTCGCGGAGGGCGCGGCGGGGATGGAGCACGCGCTGGAGCGCGTCTGCGCGGAGGCGCACGACGCGGTCGCGCAGGACGTCAACATCATCATCCTCTCCGACCGCATGGTCGGTCCGCGGCGCGCGCCGATCCCCTCGCTGCTCGCGGTCTCCGCGGTGCACCACCACCTCGTACGCGAAGGCACCCGCCTGCGCGCGGGCATCATCCTCGAGTCCGGCGAGCCGCGCGAGGTGCATCATTTCGCGACGCTGATCGGCTACGGCGTGAGCGCGGTGAACCCGTATCTGCTGCTCGAGACGCTCGACGAGCTCGTTTTCAGGGGCGTCATCGGCGTCAACGGCAACGGTGTCGACGCGGCACAGCGCGAGGCCGCGTACAACGTCGTCAAGGCGATCGACAAAGGCCTGCTGAAGACGATCTCGAAGATGGGCATCTCGACGATCCAGTCCTACCGCGGCGCGCAGATCTTCGAGGCGGTCGGCCTCGGGCGCGAGCTGATCGACCGGCACTTCACCGGCACCGCCTCGCGGATCGGCGGCGTCGGCCTGGGCGAGCTCGCGCGGGAGGCGCTCGAGCGCCACGCGCGCGCGTGGCCGATTCCGCACGACGACGTGCTGCCGGTCGGCGGCGTCTACGCGTGGCGGCGCGACGGCGAGCACCACATCTGGAATCCCGAGACGATCGCGCTCGTGCAGCAGGCCGTACGCGCGCCCGGCGGCGAGCTGATCGGCGCGGCGCTCGCGGGCGCGGGCGACGCGCAGGAGTCGGTGCGCGAGAGCCCGGCGTATGCGACCTACCGCGAGTACGCGCGCGCGGTCAACGAGGACGCCGCGCGGCGCGCGACCCTGAGGGGGCTCTTGCGAATCGGCCCCTACGACTGCGCCCCCGGACAGGAGCTCGCGGGGCAGCCAGCCGGCGAGTCCGCGGGCGACGCCGCGGCGGGCAACACGCGGGCGATCGCGCTGGCGGAGGTCGAGCCGGCGAAGGAGATCGTGCGGCGCTTCTGCACCGGCGCGATGAGCCTCGGCTCGATCTCGCGCGAGGCGCACGAGACGCTCGCGATCGCGATGAACCGCCTCGGCGGGCGCTCCAACACCGGCGAGGGTGGGGAGGACCCGGCGCGCTTCCGGCCCGACCCCAACGGCGACCGGCGGCGCTCGGCGATCAAGCAGGTCGCCTCGGGCCGCTTCGGGGTGACGATCAACTACCTCGTCAACGCCGACGAGCTGCAGATCAAGATGGCCCAGGGCGCGAAGCCCGGCGAGGGCGGCCAGCTGCCGGGCGGCAAGGTCGACGAGTACATCGGCTCGATCCGCCACACCACGCCCGGCGTCGGCCTGATCTCGCCGCCGCCGCACCACGACATCTACTCGATCGAGGATCTCAAGCAGCTGATCTACGACCTGCGCTGCGCGAACCCGCAGGCGCAGGTCTCAGTCAAGCTCGTGGCTGAGGTTGGTGTGGGCACGGTCGCCGCGGGCGTCTCCAAGGCGAACGCCGACCGCGTGCTGATCGCCGGCCACGACGGCGGCACCGGCGCCTCGCCGCTCTCCTCGATCCAGGCGGCCGGCGTGCCGTGGGAGATCGGCCTCGCCGAGACGCAGCAGACACTGCTGCTCAACGAGCTGCGCTCGCGGATCGTCGTGCAGACCGACGGGCAGCTCAAGACCGGTCGCGATGTCGTGATCGCGGCGCTGCTCGGCGCGGACGAGATGGGCTTCTCGACCGGTCCGCTGATCGCGACGGGCTGCATCATGATGCGCGCCTGCCACCTGAACACATGCCCGGTCGGGATCGCGACGCAGGACCCGGAGCTGCGCAAGCGCTTCAAGGGCACGCCGGAGCACGTCGTGAACTTCTTCTTCTTCGTCGCCGAGGAGGTCCGCGAGATCCTCGCGTCGCTGGGCCTGCGCTCGCTGGATGAGGCGATCGGCCGCGTCGACCTGCTGGAGGCCGGTCCCGCGATCGATCACTGGAAGGCGCGCGGGGTGGACCTCACGCACCTGCTCACCCACGTCGAGCTGCCCGCGGGGGAGCCGCGCCGGCGCGTGCAACCGCCGCCGGAGGTGCTCGAGGACGCACTCGACTGGCAGCTCGTGGAGCGCGCCGGTCCCGCCTTCGAGCGCGGCGAGTGCGTCAGCGTGCAGCTGCCGATTCGCAACGTCAACCGCTGCGTGGGCGGCATCCTCTCCAGTCATATCGCGCGCGCGCGCGGGGCGCAGGGCCTGCCGGCGGACTCGATCGTCGTCGATTTCGAGGGCACCGCGGGGCAGAGCTTCGGCGGTTGGCTCGCGCCCGGGGTCACGTTCACGCTGCGCGGCGACGCGAACGACTACGCCGGCAAGGGCCTCTCGGGCGGGGTGCTCGCGGTGCGCCCGCGCGCGGGCATGAGCGCGGACTTCGTGGCCGAGCGCAACGTGATCGTCGGCAACACCGTGCTCTACGGCGCGACCTCCGGTCGGGCTTTCTTCCGCGGCCTCGCGGGCGAGCGCTTCGCGGTACGCAACTCCGGCGCGGTCGCGGTCGTCGAGGGCGTCGGGGACCACGGCTGCGAGTACATGACCGGCGGGCGCGTCGTCGTGCTCGGCGCGACCGGGCGCAACTTCGCGGCTGGCATGAGCGGCGGCATCGCCTACGTGCTCGACGAGGAGGGCGCGTTCACTGCGCGCTGCAACCCGGGCATGGTCGACCTCGAAGCGCCGAGTGCCGCCGACGCCGGCGAGCTGCGGGAGCTGATCGAGGAGCACGCGCGACGCACCGACTCGCCGGTCGCCGCGCGCGTGCTTGGGGAGTGGGAGGCACTGCTCGCGCGGGGCGCGTTCGTGAAGGTGATGCCGCGCGACTACAAGCGCGTGCTGGCCGAGCGCGAGCAGGCCGCCGCCGCGGACAGCGCGCAGGCGATGGCGGCCGTCTGATGGGCAAGCTCGGCGGCTTCCTGCAGATCGAGCGCCACGGCGTGCGCTATCGCGACCCGCGCGAGCGCGCGCAGGACTACCGCGAGTTCGTGCTCCCGCGGCCCGAGCCCGAGCTGCAGGAGCAGGGCGCGCGCTGCATGGATTGCGGCGTGCCGTTCTGCCACAACGGCTGCCCACTGGGCAACCTGATCCCGGACTGGAACGACCTCGTCTACCGCGACCGCTGGCAGGAGGCGATCGCGCAGCTGCACGCGACGAACAATTTCCCCGAGTTCACCGGTCGTCTCTGTCCCGCGCCGTGCGAGGCGGCGTGCGTGCTGGAGATCCGCGAGGGCGACGCGGTGACGATCAAACAGATCGAGCACGCGATCATCGACCGCGCGTTCGCCGCAGGCTGGGTGCGCCCCGAGCCGCCCGCGCCGAAGTCCGAGACGGGGCAGGCGGTCGCGGTCGTCGGCGCCGGCCCCGCGGGCATGGCCGCGGCGCAGCAGCTGCGCCGCGCGGGCCATCGCGTGGTGCTGTTCGAGCGCGACGAGGCCGCGGGCGGGCTCGTGCGCTTCGGCGTGCCGGACTTCAAGATCGAGAAGACCGTCGTCGAGCGCCGCGTGCGCCAGCTCGTGGAGGAGGGCGTCGAGCTGCGCTGCGGTGTGGACGTCGGCCGCGACATCGCCGTCGCCGAGCTACGTGAGGACTTCGACGCGGTCGTGCTCGCGACCGGCTCGCGCATCCCGCGCGACCTGCTCGTGTCCGGGCGCGAGCTGGACGGGGTGCACTTCGCGATGGACTACCTCTACCAGCGCAACCGCTGGGTCGCCCTGCAGGCGCCGGTGGAGCATGCGCTGGGCGCCGCCGCGCCCGCCCCGCCGCCCGCGCCGGCCGAGCCGATCAGCGCGGCCGGCAAGCACGTCGTGGTGATCGGCGGCGGCGACACCGGCGCGGACTGCGTGGGCAACGCGCTGCGCGAGGGCGCCGCGTCGATCGTGCAGCTCGAGCTGCTGCCCAAACCGCCCGCGCACCGGCCCGACGACCGCACGCCGTGGCCGCTGTGGCCGCAGAAGTACCGCCTCAGCTACGCGATGGCGGAGGCCAGCGAGACCGGGCGCGGCGAGCAGGACTACTCGGTCGTCACGACCCGTTTCAGCGGGGCGCGCGGCAAGGTCGAGGCGCTGCACGTCGCGCAGGCGCAGCCCGAGCCGCCGTTCGCGCCGGTGCCGGGCAGCGAGCGCGAGCTGCCCGCGCAGCTGGTGCTGCTCGCGATGGGCTTCCTTGGCCCCGAGCGCGAGCTGCTCGACGCGCTCGGCGTCGAGTGCGAAACGCGCGGGAACGTCAAGGCGGTGCGTCCCTACACGACCTCGGTCGACGGGATCTTCGCGGCCGGCGACGCGCGCCGCGGGCAGTCGCTGATCGTGTGGGCGATCAACGAGGGCCGCCAGTGCGCGCGCATGGTCGACCGCCACCTCGCCGCTGCGCGCCGCGAGCGCGAGGGCGAGCTCGCGGTGGCGCTGCCCGAAGACGGCGCGCTGAACGGGCACGCCGACGCGGACGAAGGCCCCGAGGGCCCGCCGCTGCACGTCGGGCCTGGGATCGGCGCCGAGTAGCAATGGCGCTGCCGCGCGCGTGCATCGTTGGCGCGGGCTCGTCGGGGATCGCGGCGGCGAAGGCGCTCGCGGACCGCGGAATTCCGTTCGACTGCTTCGAGAAGTCCGACCGCGTGGGCGGCAACTGGGTGCTCGGCAATCGCAACGGGATGTCCTCGGCGTACTCGACGCTGCACATCAACACCTCGCGCGAGCGCATGGAGTACGCGGACTTCCCGATGCCCGCGTCCTACCCGGACTTCCCGCGCCACGACCAGATCGCGCGCTACTTCAGCGACTACGTCGATCACTTCGGCCTGCGCGAGCGGATCGCGTTCGAGACCGGTGTCGAGCACGCCGCGCGACGCGAGGACGGCGTGTGGGAGGTGACGCTGGAGGGCGGCGAGCGGCGCCGGTACGACGCGCTGCTCGTCGCCAACGGCCACCACTGGGACCCGCGCTGGCCCGAGCCGCCGCTGGCGGGCTCCTTCGACGGGGAGCTGATCCACTCCCACGAATACCGCGACCCGAGCCAGCTCGAGGGCAAGCGGGTCGTCGTCGTGGGGATGGGGAACTCGGCGATGGATATTGCCGTGGACGCGTCCTATCACGCCGCCGCGACGACGCTGATCGCGCGTACCGGGGTGCACGTGGTGCCGAAGTACATCCTCGGCCAGCCACTCGACGCGGGCGTGCGGCCCTCGCGGATCCCCTTCCAATGGCTGCTCGCGGGGATGCAGCTGGTGCTGCGCCTGACGGTCGGGCCGATGGAGCGCTACGGCCTGCCGAACCCCGAGCACCGCTTGGGGCGCGCGCACCCGACGGTCTCCACGCGCATCCTCGACCGCCTCGCGCACGGCGAGATCGAGGTCAAGCGCGGCATCGCGCGGCTGGAGGGCGGGGAGGTGCTCTACACCGACGGCACGCGCGCGGCGGCGGACCTGATCGTGTGCTGCACCGGCTACAAGATCAGCTTCCCGTTCTTCGACGAGCGCTTCTTCGCGGCGCCCGAGAACCGGCTGGAGCTGTACAAGCGTATGTTTGACCCGGCGCACCCGGGGCTCTACCTGATCGGCTTCGTGCAGCCGTGGGGCGCGATCATGCCGATCGCCGAGCTCCAGGGGCGTCTCGTGGGCGACCACCTGCTGGGCGAGTACGCGCTGCCCGCGCCGGAGGCGATGCGCAGCGACGTCGCGCGGATGCTGCGCCGCCAGCAGCGGCGCTACCTCGCCTCCAAGCGCCACACGCTGCAGGTCGACTTCGCGAACTACGCGGTCGAGCTGGAGGACGAGCGCCGCGCGGGCGCCAGGCGCGCGCAGGAGCGCGGCTTCGCGCCGGCGATCGCCGCGCAGGCGCAGCGCGCCGCGACGCCCGTCCTAGACTGAGCGGGCGTGAGCCGTTTCTGCCGCCACAACCGCTTCATCGAGCGCTGCCCGATCTGTCGCGAGAGCGTCCCGGGGCTCGTGCCGCCGGAGCGCGCGAGCCGCGCGCGCACACCCAAGAGCGCGACGCCGCGCGCGCCGGTGGCGGGCGCCCACCACGCCAAGCCGCGTCGCGGGCGCGGGGCGCCGCAGCTGCGCATCCGGCGCGAGACCCGCGCGCAGGACGACGGCTACCGCACCGCCCTCGTGCCGGGTCTGCGCGCCTCGCAGGACGCGGAGCGCCTCGCGGAGGAGATCGCGTTCGCGGACGGGCGCCTGGTCGCGATCACGACGGCGCCGCCGGACCTCTACGGCGAGATCCGCGAACAGGAGGACGCGGAGCAGGCGACGTGGATGTGCTTCCTCGCGGCGTACCTCTCGCCGCTGGAGAGCGAGGACCCGTTCGCGGGGGTGCGACGCGCGCTGGCGGCGGACTGGCGCGCGGGCGAGCTGCCGGACCTGAGTGAGATCCCGCTCGGGCCGCGCACCTCGCACGATCCCGCGCGCGGCGAGGAGACGTTGCGCGCGTATCTGCATTGGGCTCAGGACTCCTACGGCGGACAGGGCGAGGCGTTCGCGGGGGAGCCCGCGTGGAGCGCGCAGCGGCGCTTCGAGCGGCTGTTCGAGCGGCTGCGCCTGCCGGGCTTGGGACGCATGGGGCGCTATGACCTGCTCGTGACGCTGGGGCGGATCGGGGTGTACGAGCTGCGCGCGGACTCGTTGCATCTCGGCGGCGCGGGGGAGGGCGAGGATCTCGCGACGGTGGCCGCGAAGCGCCTGTTCGCGATCGGCGAGTCGATGTTGCTGGAGCGCCGCGCGCAGGCGCTCGCGGAGGCGACGGCGGTACCGATCGAAGCGCTCGACCTCGCGTTCGCGAATTGGGGCGCGGGGGAGCGCGCGACGCTGGGCGCGGCGCCCGAGCTGCTCGATCGGCACGCGCTGGAGCGCGCCCGCGCGGCGCTCGAGCTCTAGCGAAAAAGTGCCGTCCTATGCGGCTCTTACAGTGCGCATTGCATTCCTCTGCAAATCGTCTTATCGCTCCAGGAGTCGCGATGCCGCTCTGTTTCATCGAACCGCAAGATGCGATCCGCGTGATCGCCGAGTCCGTCGGCCGCGAGGCGCGCAGACAGCTCGTCGGCGAGGTCGTGCGGGCGTGGGTGGACGACATCCCCGAACAGGAGCTATCGGTCCACTACGCGAAGGCAATCGCGGACCTCGATGCCGACGATCTGCAACTGCTGGCGGCGTGGCACGCGTCGCTGGAGGTGGGTCAGCCGATCGCGAACACGGATTTCCTGCAGGGCGTGTTCCACAGCCTCGGGGAGAACCGGCGCGAGGCGCTGAAGATCGCGGCGGGCTTTCGCGGCGAGGAGGCCTTCCAGGCGGGCGTCGCGGAGGACCAGGCGCTCGATACCGTGCTCCCGTGCCTCTCGCGCGCGCGGGCGAACGAGCTGGCGAACGAGTGCATCGCGCTTTACATGTGGGACCGCTTAGGCTGCGATAACTAGGAGGGCCGCACCCCGTTCGGGGCACAGGCTGGGCGGCGCGACGGCGCGCGTGGGCTAGACTCGGGCTATGTCCGAGCCTGTCGCCGAGCCAGCCATCGATCAGCCCGAGAGCGAGCCTGTCGCAGTGTCGACGCCGATCGTCGAGGAGGTCGCTTCCACCTCGACGCCGAGCGTCGAGGACGTGATGGATGCGTTGACGAACGTGATCGACCCGGAGCTCGGCTTGGACTTCGTCGAGCTCGGGCTCGTGTACGGCGTCGAGGTCGACGGCGGCGATGTGCACATCACGTTCACGCTGACGACCCCGGGGTGTCCGATTGGACCGCAGGTTACCGAGCAGATGGAAGAGTTCGTCGGTGAGCTCGACGGCGTCGAGGCCGTGGAGTGCGAGATGGTCTTCGTGCCGCCGTGGTCGCCGGAGCGGATGAGCGAGGACGCGAAGTTCGCGCTGGGGTTCTGAAGACCCTCACGGTGATGTAGCATTACATCATCGTGCACCGTACCCAGATCACTTTGACCGACGCCCAATACGTGCGTCTGCGCGATGAATCGGCTCGCAGTGGTCGCTCATTGGCTGAGCTTGTCCGTCGTGCGCTCGATGAACGCGATGACCCGGTGTCGACGGCCGACCGGTTGCGGTTGCTGGACAGCGCCTTCGGGGCTTGGACGCGCCGCGATGAGAGTGGCGCCGCATTCGTGGAGAGGGTTCGCTCGGGCACCGCTCGTAGGCTTCGCTCGGCTGAGTGAGCGCGCTGGCCGACACTTCGGTGCTCGTGGATTACTTGCGGGGAGTCGAGTCGGCGCGGGAGCTTTTGCGATCGGCGCTCGCGCGTGACGAAATCGTTGCCGCGTCGGTGCTCACGCGGATCGAGCTGTCGATCGGCATGCGCCCCGCGGAGCGGCGTGCAACCGATGCTTTGGTCGGGGCGCTGCGCTGGTTGCCGGTTGAATCCACGGTCGCCGATCGGGCCGACGCGCTCGCGCGGCGTTACGGACGCAGCCACTCTGGAATCGATGCAGTCGACTATTGCGTGGCCGCGTCAGCGCTGGTGAACGGGCTGGATTTATGGACGCTCAATGTGCGCCACTTTCCAATGTTCCCGGGCCTCCGAGCGCCCTGGTAGGCCCTGCGCCGCTGCGATCGTCGCCGGGACGAGCGCCTGGCTTAAGGTGTGCTTCACGCCGGTACGACGTCGCAAAAGACGAAGCCGTCGCGTTCCACGACCTCGCCGGTCGCGCACGCGATCGGCTCGGCGAAGATCGGTCCGGCGTGCACGAAGGTGTGGAACTCGCCGTTCTCGCCGCAGGGGTCAACGCTTGCAGGCAGGTCGCTCAGCAGCTGCTCGTCGTAGGCTCGCCCGGCAAAGGAGGCGTCGAGCGCGCGTGGGTCAAGGCACGCGATGACCGCCTGGAAGCCGGCGGCGATGAACTCGTGCGCGAGGACGCTCGTGTCGCGGCCCCAGAGCGGGAAGAGGCCGCGCTTACCGGCTGCCGTGAGTCGCGTCTCGCGGTAGGCGCGGACATCTTTGAGAAACAGGTCACCGAAGGCGACCGCCTCCACGCTGGACAGAGGGGACGAGGCGAACGCCTGGGCCATGCGTGCTTCGTAGACGTCGTTGACGCACGCCGGCGGAATGCGCACCTCGACAAGCGTGATGCCGAGCGCATCGGATTGGCTTGCGAGCAGCTCGCGGCGCACGCCGTGCATGCTGATGCGTTCGTAGGACTCGGTGACGGTGGTGATCAGCGCCTCGGGCTCCATCCCTTCCTCGCGCAGGGTCCAAAGCGTCAGCGCCGAGTCCTTGCCGCCGCTCCATGAGAGCGCATGCTTCACGCGCCGATCATAGTGTCGGTCCGGGCCGCGCGTTCCGGATCGCGGGCAAGGCGCTCCGCTGACGCCTGTTACAACTGCCAAGGGTCGAGCAAATCGACGCCCGTGTCCTCGAAGTCGCTGGTATTGCGAGTCGCGAGCGTGGCTCCAAACTTGCGGCAGATCGCTGCGATCTGCGCGTCGGCGATGCTGATGGGGCGCCCGGCTGCCTCGCGACGGCTGACGAGATCCGCGTAGTGATTGGCGGCCGTCCCGTCGAACGGCTCGACGCGGCCGTCGAGGTCTTCCTCGAGCAGTCCGCGAATCGCCTCGGCCAGCCGTTTCCTGCGACGCCCTCTCGGCATACGCGCGACGCCGTGGAGCAGCTCGGCGGCGGTGATTGCGGTGGTCGCGACGGCGGTGGCGTCCAGCGAGTCCAACCACTGCGTGACTCCCGTGTCAGGCGCGGGACGTATGAGCTCTGAGAGGACGTTCGTATCGAGCAGGATCACGTCTGCAGGCTCGCCGCCCGCGGCATCTCACTTCGGCGGGGCAGATCGAGCTCGACGCCATCGACGTCTGCGAAACGGGCGCGGATGTGGCTGCCGAGACCGCCCGCCGCGCGTGGGGATGGCAGCGCCTCCTCGAGGATGCTGCGCACCTCCGCCTCCATCGAGCGCCCGTGATGCGCGGCGCGTACACGCAGGCGGGCCTTGGTCTGCTCGTCGAGTCCTCGAATTGTCAGCGTTGCCACAGCGTCCCTTTGCTTGCTGTCAATGCTTGCAATGCTTGCAATATAGCGGCGCTAGAGAAGATCCCGGCGGTGCGTAGCGAAAAGCGCGAGCGCGTAGCGTCCTGCGGGATGTTCGCGGGCTCGTTCGACAAGTGCCGCCATCTGCGGCGGCAGGACGGCGGGCTGTGGAAGCGGCACGCCGGCGCGACTCCGGTGATGTGCGCTCGTCGACCCACGCGAGGATCGCCGCGGAGTCCCCAACCGCGCCATCTGGTGTCACGAGTACCGGAACGGTGATCCCGCCGCCGGCTCGCCGCGCCGCGAGCTGGTGTACGCCCTGGACGTGGCGCTCCTCGCGGTAGCTCATTCCGGTCCGCTCGAGCGCCCACCGCGCCTTCTCGCAGTAGTGGCTGATCGGGATCGTGACGAGCCTCAACATCGTAGGTTGGGGTAGCGCGAGCTCAGTTGCTCGCCCCGCGCTCACGCCTTCTTCGCGACGCCGCCACCGCGACGCGCCAGTGCGACCAGCTCGGCGAGCTCCGCGGCGATGCTGTCCCCAAGCAGCTGGATGTCGTCGAGCGCGTCGAGGTCGCCGAGCAGCCCGAAGTTCATCTGCCCGTTGTAGGACATGATCGCGATCGCGAGCGCGTGGTGCTGGGGCAGGAACGCGACGGGATAGGCCTCGAGCATCTTGCGCCCGAGGACGTAGAGCGGGAACTGCGGACCGGGGACGTTCGTGACGATCAGGTTGAACAGGCGCGTGGAGAAGTTCAGGCGCGAGGCCTGCGCGAGGATCGTCGGGGGCGCGAAGTTCTGGACGTTCGCGATCACCTCCGCGCCGAGTGCCTGCTTGGAGTCCTTCAGGCCGTCCATCGCGCGTTTGACGAACAGCAGCCGTTGCACGGGGTCGGACATGTAGACCGGTAGCGGGCCGCGCATGACGACGATGCGGTTGCCCATCTGGTGGTGCTCGTCCTCGGCGCGCACCGACACGGGGACGAGCGCGCGCAGCTCCACGCCCTCGGTGCGCACGCCGCGCGAGATCAGGAACGTGCGCAGCGCGCCCGCGACGACCGCGAGCACGACGTCGTTGACGGTGCACTGGAATGCCTTCTTGACGAGCTTGAAGTCATCGAGCTGGCTCGCGACGCCGAGGAAGCGGCGGTGGGGGCCGATCTCGACGTTCAGCGGCGTGGGCGGCGCGGGGTTCATGGCGGCCCACACGATCTCGCTGACGCCCTCGACGGCCTCGCGGGCGGTGGCGATGGCGCGGTCGGGGTGCGAGAGGGCGTCGACGAGACCGCCCGCGAGGGCGACGCCCGCGCGCAGCGCGCCCAACGCGCCGGCGCCGAGCAGCTCGACGGTGCCCGGTTCGCTCTGCGGTTGCCACGGGCGGCCCGAGTGGCGGACCGGCGGCGGTTCGGGGGAGAGATCGAAGAGGACCGTCGCGAGGTCGATCCCCGCGATGCCGTCGATCAGCGAGTGGTGGGTCTTGGAAATCAGCGCGAAGCGATCGTCTTGCAGCCCCTCGATCAGCCACATCTCCCACAGGGGCTTGGAGCGGTCGAGCTGCTGGGAGAAGATGCGCGCGGTGAGGTTGTCGAGCTGCTTGCGGTCGCCGGGGACCGGCAGCGCGGTATGCCGCACGTGGTACTCGAGGTTGAAGCTGGGGTCGTCGATCCAGACGGGGCGACCGTTATCGAGCGCGGTATGCGTGCTCGCGAGCTTGTGGCGGTAGCGCGGGACGAGGTGCAGTCGTCTGCGAATCTGTTCCAAGAACTCCTCGAGCGTCGGCGGCGGCCCTTCGAGCAGCGTGAGCCCGCCGACATGCATGTGCGAGTTCGGGCCCTCCTGGTGCAGGAACGACGCGTCGACGGCGGTCAGGCGATCGAGGTGGCGCTGGGGCATGGCGGAAGGTTATCCGGGCGCGCGCGCCGTGCATAGGCGGGTCGCAAACTTGCGCGCCCTACAATTGCGGGGATGCCCGCAACCGCCTCCCCGGCCGTGGGAAACACGATCGAGAAGATCCTGCTTGCAGCTCCGCGCGGCTACTGCGCGGGCGTCGATCGCGCGGTCCAGACCGTCGAACGAGCGCTCGAGATGCACGGCGCGCCGGTGTACGTGCGCAAGGAGATCGTGCACAACAAGCACGTCGTCGGCCAGCTGCGCGAGCGCGGCGCGATCTTCGTCGAGCAGGAGACCGAGGTGCCCGAGGGTGCGGTGACCGTGTTTTCGGCACATGGGGTTGCGCCCCAGGTGCGCGCCAACGCGCAGGCGCGCGGGCTGCGCACGATCGACGCGACCTGCCCGCTGGTGACCAAGGTGCACGTGGAGGCGCGGCGGTTCGCCGAGCAGGGCTACACGATTGTGCTCGTCGGCCACGACGGCCACGAGGAGGTCGAAGGCACGATGGGCGAGGCCCCCGAGCGGATCGTGCTCGTGCAGAGCGAGCGCGACGTCGACGAGCTGCAGGTCGAGGACCCCGAGCGCGTCGCGTTCATCACGCAGACCACGCTCTCGGTCGACGAGACCGCGAGCATCCTCGCGCGCCTGCGCGAGCGCTTCCCGAACATCACCGGTCCCCGCACCGACGACATCTGCTACGCCACCACCAACCGCCAGGCCGCCGTCAAGCAGATGGCCGGCGAGTGCGACATCGTGCTCGTGATCGGCTCGCGCAACTCATCGAACTCGGTGCGTCTGGTGGAGGTCGCGCGGGAGTGCGGCACGGAGGCCTACCTGATCGACAATCGCGGCGAGGTGCGCGAGGAGTGGCTCGCCGGCAAGCGCGTCGTCGGCGTCTCCTCGGGCGCCAGCGCGCCCGACGAGCTCGTCCAGGACCTGCTCGACCTGTTCCGCGAGCGGGGCGTCGCGGAGGCCGGGATCTCGGAATTCCACGTGATCCGCGAGGACGTGCGCTTCATGCTCCCCAAGCCCGTGCGCGCGGCCAGCGCCGCGTAGCGCGCCGCGCGCCTCACCTCCGTTTTGCGCACGCTGATCGTCTCCGACTTGCACCTGGGCAGCGCCGCGGGCGTAGACGTGCTCGGCCGCCCCGAGGTGCGCGCGCGACTGTTGGAGGCGCTGCGGGACGTCGATCGGCTCGTGCTGCTGGGCGACGTCCTCGAGCTACGCCACGGCCCGCGGCGCGAGGCGCTGGCGGCGGCGCGTCCCTTCTTCGAGGATCTGGGCCGGGTGTTCGGGGACCGCGAAGTCGTGGTGCTCGCGGGTAACCACGACCACGCGCTGATCGAGCCGTGGCTGGAGCGGCGCAGCGAGGAGCGCGCCGCTCCCGAGGCGCTGCGCGTCGAGGAGCGCTTCGCCCCGCAGGTCGCCTCGCCGATGCTGGCGCAGCTGGAGGCGTGGGCGGCCCCGGCGCGGGTGACGGTCGCCTACCCGGGCCTGTGGGTGCGCCCGGACGTGTACGCGACGCACGGTCACTACCTCGACTGCCACCTGACGGTGCCGACGTTGGAGCGCCTCGGCATCGGCGCGATGGGCCGCGTCCTGCGCCGCCCCGCGCGCGCGTTCACCGGACCGGAGGACTACGAGGCCGTTACCAACCCGGTCTTCGCCTGGATCGACGCGATCGCGCGCCAGGCCCCGACGGGCGACGCGCTCAACGGCGGCCTCACGGTCCGCGCGTGGCGCGCGCTGCGCGGCGTCGAAGACACCGCGGGCGCCGCGGTCGATGGGGGCGCGGGCGACTCGATCGCAGCACCCGCGAATAGCGTCGATGGGGTCGCCGCCGCGAACGGCGCCGTCGGGGCGAATGGTGTTGCCGCGACGAATGGCGCCGATGGCGCCCGCCGCGCCGCGTACCGCCGCGCGGCGGGCGCGTTGACCCGCACCGCGCGCCGCCGGGCACTCGCGGGCGGGTTCCCGATGGTGGTCGCCGCGCTTAACCGCGCGGGCCTCGGCCCCTTCAACGCCGACCTCTCCAGCGGCGAGCTGCGCCGCGCGGGCCTGCGCGCGATGGGGGAGGTCGCGGCGCGCCTCGGTCTCGGCGACGCGTACGTCGTGTTCGGCCACACGCACCGCGCGGGCCCCCTGCCGGGCGACGACCTTGCGGAGTGGCAGATCCCCGGCGGCGCGCGCCTCGTGAACAGCGGCTGCTGGAGCTACGACGCGTACTTCCTCACCGCGAACCCCGGCGAGAGCCCCTACTGGCCGGGGTGTGCCGTGCTCGTCGAGGACGACGGCCCGCCGCGGCTGCTGCGCCTGCTGGCGGAGCACAGCCACGCGCAGCTCGCGCCGGGTGCTGGCGAAGACGCGTGGGCCTACACGCCCGAGCACCGGAGTCAGCTCGCTCGCGCTCGCGAGGACCCGGCACAGGGCTGAGTGCGTGAGCTGGACGAGGACGATCTCCGCGGTCTGACCGACGTCGACGGCTAGCCCCGACGCCGACTCACGCGGTACGACCCGGGTGCTACCATCCTGGCATGTCTGTTCGAAAGCTTTCTGTCGCCTTGGACGAGCAGGTTGCGGACGGCGCTAGGGAGGCCGCCAAGCGCCGGGGCATGAGCTTGTCGGCCTGGCTGAATGAGGCATCCCTGAGCGCTCTGGAGACCGACCTGCGTCTGCAGGACGGTCTGGCCGCTGTTGCGGAGTGGGAAGCCGAAGCTGGGCCAATCTCTGCGGAGGATCTGGCCAAGGCAGATGCGATCCTCGATGCTGCGGGAGTCGGTCGCAGACGCGAGCCCCGTCGCGCCGCGTGAGTGGCGTCACCTACGACGCGGGCGCGTTGATCGCAGCCGAACGCGACTCGCAGTCCGTGTGGCGGCTGCACAGGCGTCTGCTCGAACGTGGGCTGTACCCGACGCTTCCGACGGTTGTTCTGGGTCAGGCGTGGCGGGGCGGGCCGCAGGCGCGGCTGTCGCGACTCCTGCGGGGGTGTTATATCGACCCGCTCACCGAACGGCAGGCACGCCGTGCAGGCGCGGCGCTGGCGGCGAGCGGGGGTAGTGACCTGATTGACGCCGCCGTCGTCGTAGCAGCGCTCTCGCGTGCGGATCTGGTCGTGACCAGCGATCCAGAGGATCTGCGAAGAATTGCCGCTGCGCTCGGTCGTGACCTGGTGGTGGAGGTCGTCTGACCGCTTCGCGTGCAGTGTAAGCGGATAAAGGCAACGGTTACGCCCCGCCCGGCGTAAAGCACGTCGCGTGGCATACGACGCCGGGACCGATCTCAAGGTCAAGGACGCCCGCGGTGTGACGTTGGTGCTCAATCAGCGGGTACGCGCCCGGGTGTGTGACCGCCAGCTCCGTCGCGACGGCCGTATAGGAGCGCTCGCCGGGGTCGCCCGGCTCGCCCGCCACACCCGTCGCGCCGATCCGCACGACGCCCTCGCCCGCGAGCACCGCCCACACCGCGCCGGCCTCATAGGGGCCGCTGTAGGCACCGGGCTGATCCTCGGTCTGCGGCTCCAGGTTGACCCCGGGCTCGTCCTCGGGCCGTAGCGGCTGTAGCGGCTCGCGCTCCACGCCCAGAAGCTCCTGGATCGCTAGCTCGGTCTCCTCGTACGCGCCCTCACCGTAGTGGTAGTCGAACAGCGTGCCGCGCGCATCGAAGAGGTAGCGCGCGGGCCAGCCCTGGTTCTCGTAGACCTGCCACATCTCAAGGTCCGGGTCGAGTAGCACCGGATAGGCGATCTCCAGACGCTCGACCGCCGCCTTCGCCGCCGCGCGCTCGCGCGCCGGCTCGAAGCCGGGCGAGTGGATGCCGACCACCTGCAGCCCGTCCGCCGCGTAGCGCTCGTGCCACGCCTTCACGTACGGCAGCGTCCGCATCGAGTTCGGCCGGCAGAAGTCCCAGAACTCGATCAGCACCGGTTTGCCGACAAGGCGCTCCATCCGCAGCGACTTCACGTTCACCCACCACAGGTGCGTGAGGAACGGCGGAGCCGGGATCGTGTCTACTGGCGCCCTCATCCTTCGCCTACCAGACGGTGGACTCGTGGTCGTATGCGCGGATGGCGGCGTCGCGTGTGATGAGTGGCGCGCGCGCCGCGCGTGCCGTTGCGTAGATCAGCCGATCGATCGGATCGCCAGGAAAGCCTCTCGAATCCAGCAGGCCAGCAGTGACGGCTACGTCTGCACTCGGAGCAAAGGATTCAACGCGTGGCTCGGCAAGGGCCTGTCTCACCCATGAGCCGACATCGCGGTCGAGCGAGATGCGTCCACGCGTCGCAAGCATCGCGACCTCCCAAGCACTGAGTGTCGAGACACCGATCACCGGAGCCTGGTCGATGGCCCTTTGCGCGCTCGTCGATAGCTGATGAGGTGCTGCCATCCACCAGAGCCAGACGTGGGTGTCGAGCAGGATCACCGCGAAGCGGTGTCCCACTCGACATCGAGCGGCTTGATCAGGTCATCGTCGCAAACGTTGAATGTCACCGAACCCTCGAGGCGGGGCCGTTCGTCGATTGCGAGTACACGCGCAACGGCGCGACCTCGCTTGGTAACGACGATTTCCTCTCCCGAGGAAGCAACCTCGTCGAGCATCGCGAGGCATTGGGCCTTGAATTGGCTGGCGGAGACAGTACGACTAGACATGACTATGGTCATATTACCATAGTCATATGTTGCTACCCGATGCTGCCGACCATCTCCAACTGAATCAGCCGGTTGAGCTCGACCGCGTACTCCATCGGCAGCTCCTTGGTGACGGGCTCGATGAAGCCGTTGACGATCATCGCGGCGGCCTCGTCCTCGGTGAAGCCGCGCGAGCCCATGTAGAAGAGCTGGTCGTCGGAGATGCGGCCCACGGTCGCCTCGTGCGCGACGGTCACGTGCGGGTTCTGGATCTGGATGTCGGGCCAGGTGTCGGATTTCGATTCGCCGTCCATCATCAGCCCGTCGCACTGCACACGCGCTTTGGAGCCCGCCGAGTTGGGGCCCATCTTGACGAGGCCGCGGTAGCCCATGATCCCGCCGTCCTTGGAGATCGACTTCGCGAGGATGTTCGAGGTCGTGTTCGGCGCGAGGTGCACGACCTTCGCGCCGGTGTCCTTGTGCACGCCCTTGCCGGCGACGCCGACGTTGAGATGGTCCGCGCGCGCGCCCTCGCCCATCAGGTAGGAGCCCGGGTAGAGCATCACGTACTTCGCGCCCATCGAGCCGCCGACCCACTCGACCGTGCCGCCGGCGTCGACGACCGCGCGCTTGGTGTTGAGGTTGTAGACGTCCTTCGACCAGTTCTGCACCGTCGTGTAGCGGGCCTTCGCGCCCTCGTGCACGAAGATCTCCACGACCGCGGAGTGCATCGAGTTGACGCTATAGGTCTGCGCGGTGCAGCCCTCGATGTAGTTGACCTCCGAGCCTTCGTCGGCGACGATCAGCGTGTGCTCGAAGGTGCCCTCGCCGGCGCCCTCCATGCGGAAGTAGGACTGCAGCGGCAGGTCGCACTTGACGCCCTTCGGGACGTAGCAGAAGGCGCCGCCCGACCACACCGCGCCGTGCAGCGCGCTGAACTTGTTGTCCTGCGCGGGAACGCATTTGTTCATGAAGTATTTCTGGACGAGCTCGGGGTACTTGGTGACCGCGGTGTCCATCGAGCAGAAGATGATCCCCTGCTTGGCGTACTCCTCCTTGAGGCCCTCGTAGACCGGCTCCTGGCGCCACACGCCGACGACGCCCGCGAGGTGCTCGCGCTCGGCCTGCGGGATGCCGAGATCCTCGTAGGTCTGCTTCATCTCATCCGGAACGTCGTCCCAGCTGTCGTAGCGGCCCGCGGTGGGGGGGGAGTAGAGCACGAGATCGTCGAGGTTCAGGCCACCGAGGTCCGGGCCCCACGTCGGTACCGGCTTGCGTTCGAAGATCTCGAGCGCCTTCACGCGCTTCTCGGCCATCCAATCCGGCTCGCCCTTGATCTTGGAGAGCTCGGCGATCACCTCCCGCGAGATGCCCTGGCGGGCGCGCAGTTGTCCCTGGTCGTCCTCGACGATCGGGCTTGGCTTGGCGATCCTGGTGGTGTCTGTGGCGGCCATGGCTCTCCTTCAATCGAATCCCGTGCTCGCAAGTAGGGATTCTATCGTGCCGAGCGGAGAGGCCAGTTCGACCAGCCTGCTGCGACTTGAACCTGCTCTAAAGAAGTTAGAGTAGGTGCGAGTACGTCGGGCTCAAGCCGGCCAGTCGTGATCGCCGGTGACGGCCCCGCGCACGACCTTGAGGTTCAGCAGTGCGCACTTACGGCGCGTCGCCGAGACCGGGATGCCGAGCAGGTCGATCATCCAGTCCGCGCCGAGACGCTCAACCTCCGCGAGCTCCATGCCCATGAGCTCCTCGGAGGCGATCGACGCCGAGGCCTGCGAGATCGCGCAGCCGTGGCCGTGAAAGCGCAGGTCCGCGATGCGGCCATCCTGCACGCGGATGTGCACCCCCAGCTCGTCGCCGCACAGCGGGTTGTGCTCCTCGCCCTCCAGGTCGTGCGGCTCGAGCTCGCCGAAGTTGCGCGGTCGCTTGTAGTGGTCGAGGATGTAGTCGCGGTAGAGGTCGTCCATCAGCGCTCCTCGCGGCTCCCGCTCGCGGTCCACGCCACGCCTGCATCGGCGGGCGTCGGGTGTGCGCGTCGCCTCACAGCTCGAAGACCTTGCGCCCGGCCTGCAGCGCGTCGATCAGCGCGTCCACGTCCGCGGTCTCGTTGTAGACGCCGACGCTCGCGCGCGCGGTCGCCGCGACGCCAAGGCAGCGCATCAGCGGCTGCGCGCAGTGGTGGCCCGCGCGGATGCAGACGCCCGCGCGGTCCGCGAGCTCGGCGACATCGTGGGGGTGCAGCCCCTCGATCGTAAACGACGCCAATCCTCCGCGGTCGCTTGCGAGCGGCGGCCCCACGACGCGCAGGCCCGGGACCTCGGCGAGCCGCCCCAGCAGGTACGCCGTCAGCTCGCGCTCGTGCGTGCGCACGCGGTCCATCCCGAGCCCCCGCAGGTACTCGACCGCCGCGCCGAGGCCGACCGCCTCCGCGATCGGCGGCGTGCCCGCCTCGAACTTGTACGGCAGCTCGTTCCACGTCGCGCCCTCGAAGTCCACCGACGCGATCATGTCCCCGCCGGTGAGGAACGGCGGCATCGCGTCGAGCAGCTCGCGGTCGCCGTGCAGCACGCCGATTCCCGTCGGGCCGAGCGCCTTGTGGCCCGTCCACGCGTAGAAGTCCGCGCCCAGCGCGCCCACATCGACCGGCATCTGCGGCACCGCCTGCGCGCCGTCCACGAGCGACACCGCGCCCGCCGCGCGAATGCGCGCCGTCATCTCCGCTACGGGGTTGATCGTCCCCAGCACGTTCGAGACGTGCGTGAACGCAACGAGCCGCACGTCGCCGCGCGCGAGCTCTGCGTCGAGCTGCGCCGGCGAGAGCTGCCCGGCCTCGTCGACCTCCAGGTAGCGCAGCGTCGCGCCGCGCTCCTTGCAGAGCAGCTGCCACGGCACGATGTTCGCGTGGTGCTCCATCTGCGTGATCAGCACCGCGTCGCCCGCTCCGACATTCGTCCGGCCCCACGCGTACGCCACGAGATTGATCGCCTCCGTCACGTTCTTGGTGAAGACCGTCGTCCGCGCGTCCGCGCCGAGGAAGCTCGCCACTCGCTGGCGCGCCTGCTCGTAGGCGGCGTCGGCCTCCTGCGCGAGCGCGTACACGCCGCGGTGCACGTTCGCGTTATGCGTGCCCAGGTGCTCGGCCAGTGCGTCGATCACGACTCGCGGCTTCTGCGAGGTCGAGGCCGAATCCAGGTATCTCAACGGCCGGCCGTCGAACGCGCGCTCAAGGATCGGGAAGTCCGCGCGCACGTCGAGCGCGATGGGAGCGGCTGAGGCGTCGGCAGCAGTGGCGGAGCGGAGGGCGCCGCCGCCGGCACCGGCGGCGGGTTGGACAGTGGCGCCGGCGACCCTGCTCATCGGCTCGTCGCGTACGCCTCGATATCGCTGCTCGCGCGCGCGAGCTTTGCGGCGACCTTCGCGCGCACGAGCGCTTCCAGCGGCTCGTCGCGCAGCTCGCTGAGCAGCGGCTCGAAGAAGCCCTCGACGATCACGCGCACCGCGCTCGCGCGGTCCAGGCCCCGGCTCTGCATGTAAAAGATCAGGGCCTCGTCCAGCTCGCCAACGGTGCCGCCGTGCGAGGCCGAGACGTCGTCCGCGGAGACGAGCACCGAGGGGATCGCGTCCACGCGCGCCTTCTGCGAGAGCATCATCGAGTGGATCTGCAGGTACGTGTGCGTCTGCTGCGCGCCCGGGTCGATCTGGATCAGCCCCTCGAAGCTCGCGCGGCTCGTGCCCGTCGCCGCGCCGCGCCAGTGCACGTCCCCGCCCGAGGGGCCGGTCTCGTGCAGGTCGACCGCGAACACGTCAAGCAGCTCCGTGCCCTCCGTGAAGAACAGCCCGCGGAAGGCCATGTCGCCGCCGGGCTCGGTGACCGCGAGCTCGAGGTGCTGGCGCACCAGATGACCGCCCAGCAGGCTCGGCAGCCAGTGGCAGTACGCATCGCGGCCGACGCTCACCACGCGCGTCGAAGCATCGAAGACTTGACCCGCGCCCCAATCCTGCACCTGCGCCAAACGGCAGCGCGCGCCGTCCTGCAGATACAGCTCGAACGCGCCCGCGTGCAGCGCCTGACCGGCGAAGTCGCCAGCGAGGTCGTACTCGTGCACGCGAAACTCCGAGGCGCGCTCCCCGACGATCAGCGTGCGCCCGTACTGCGCGACGCCGGGGCCGTCGATCGCGTAGACGATCTCAAATGGCTCCTCGATCGCGAGGCCCGCGGGGACGTGCAGGAACGTGCCCCCGGTCCACAGCGCGGCGTTCGCCGCCTCGAGCTTGTGGCGGTCGTGCGTCAGACGCTTCGAGTACCACCGCGCGAACAGCTCCGGATGCTCGCGCGCGGCGTCCTCCAGCGAGCAGAGAGTCACCCCCCGCGCCGCCAGCTCCGGATTGAGCTCGACGTGCACGACCGAGCCGTCGCACTGCACGATGCGCCCCGCGCGCGCGCGCTCCGGAAGAGTGTCGCGCACGACCCGCGGGATCGCGCCGGCGCCGGCCTCGTGGTGGCGCACCTCCAGCGCGTCGAGGTCGAGGCTGTCGAAGCTCGTCGTCCAGAAGCCCGAGCGCCGCCACACCGGCAGCTCGCTGCGCTCGTAGACGGCGAGCGCAGCCTCGCGCAGTTCCTGCAGCGTTCGCCCGTCGCCCGCGCCCGCGCCGTGCAGCGCGTGGTAGAGCGTCGACTCGCGGTGGCGCCCCGGCTTGACCGCGACCTCAGACATGCGCGCCGAACTCCTGGCGAATCTGATCGTAGCCCTCGCGCTCGAGGCGCTCGACGAGCTCGACGCCGCCCTCCAGCGCGATCCGCCCGTCGAGCATGATGTGCACGAACTGGGGCTTGATGTAATGCAGGATGCGCTGGTAGTGCGTGATGATCAGCGCGCCGAGGCCCTGCTCGGAGTGCAGCTTCTGGACGCCCTCGGCGACTGTGCGCAGCGCGTCGATGTCGAGGCCGGAGTCGGTCTCGTCGAGGATCGCGATGTCGGGTTTGAGCATCGCCATCTGCAGGATCTCGGCGCGCTTCTTCTCGCCGCCGGAGAAGCCGTCGTTGAGGTGGCGCGAGGTGAATGAGCGGTCGACGTCGAGCAGTTCGATCGCGTGCTGGAGCTCGCCCCGGAACTCCTTGACCTGAATCGGCGACTCGCCTGTACCCGCCCGGGTACGCTTGGCGTTGATCGCCATGCGCAGGAAGTTCGCGACGGAGACGCCGGGGATCGAGACGGGATACTGAAAGGCGAGGAACAGGCCCGCCTTCGCGCGCTCGTGCGGCTCGGCCTCGGTGATGTCTTGCCCCTTGAACACGATCGTGCCCTCGGTCACTTCGTAGGTCGGGTGGCCGAGCAGCGTGTTCGCGAGCGTCGACTTGCCCGAGCCGTTGGGCCCCATCAAGGCGTGTACCTCGCCGCGGTCGACGGTCAGATCGACGCCTTTGAGGATCTCGCGCTCCTCGATGCGGACGTGCAGGTTGCGTATCTCCAGGTCGGCCATGGTCTCCTTAGGGTCAGGCGGTTGCGGTTGCGGTTGCGATTCGGGCGGTGCGGTTCGGGGCGCGGCTCAGGCGGTTGCGGTTCGGGCGGGCAGCGCGTCGCGGGCAGCCCCGCGCTTGGCGGCGGCCAGTGGAAGCTCGGTGGCCAGCGCGGACAACGCGGGTGCGGGTGCGGGCTTGGCGAGGCCGCTGAGGAGATCGGCGAGCGTGGTCTCGACGAGCGTGCGCACGATCGCCATTCGCACGCGCGTCCACAGCAGCTTGGTGGGGCAGACGTGGGCGGGGTCGGACTCGCGCGAGCAGACGACGCTGCCGTCGGGGGCGAGCGAGATGCACTCGATCGGCGCGATCGAGCCCTCGAGCGCCTCGACGACCTCGGCCATCGTGATCTCGGCGGGGGGGCGGGCGAGCATGTAGCCGCCGCGCGAGCCGCGCCGGCTGTCGACGAGCCCGGCCTTGCGCAGCCGCGCGACGAGGTGCTCGAGATACGCGAGCGGCAGGCCGTCGCGCTCGGCGATCTCCGCGAGCGGCACGACGGGCTCGGCGCCCGCGGGGCTCTGCGCGGCGCGCTGCGCGAGCGCGACCATCACGCGCACGCCGTACTCGGCCTTGGTTGAGAACATCATCGCTCGAATACCTACCTGGCGGGTAGGATATCAGGGGCTCCGAGGGTGCTCCGGGCCGCACCGCGGCCCTCACTCTTCGGCGAGGCGGCGCACGTCGTGCGCGAGTGCTTCGGGGGTGAGCTGTTCGAGGGGCAGCTCGACGCGCTCGTCGCCGGCGCGGTCGATGAGCAGCACGAACGCGGCGTCTTCGTAGGCGCGCGGGCCGGCGCCGGCGGGCAGGACGCGGTAGGCGTGCCAGATCGGGCGCAGCTGGGCGGGGGTGCCGGTGAGGTACTCGATGCGGCCGGCGAGCGCGCTCGCGCGCAGGAAGGCGTGCACGCGCGGGGGCGTGTCGGCGGTGGGGTCGACGCTGACGGCGAGCGCGGCGAGCGCGGGGGGGTGTGGTTCGAGCGCGAGTTCGTCGAGGGCGCCGCGGATCTGCTGGGCGATCAGCGGCGCGGTGGACTTCGAGCTGCTGTAGAGGAACGCGAGGATGACGACGCGGCCGCGGAAGCTGCGCAGCGAGACGCGCCGGCTGTACTGGTCGGTGAGGGTGAATTGGCGCGCTTGCAGCCCGCTCGGCAGCAGCCCGCCTTCGAAGCCGCTCGCGGAGGTCGCGTCCGCGCTCGAGGCCTGAGCCGCCGCGTCGTTGGAGCCGCCGCGGGCGCAGCCGACGGATGCGCCGATCAGCGTGAGCGCAAGTGTCGCGGCCGCGACGCATCGCGGCGCTCGACGGGGTCTTCGCGGAGCGCACATCGCGCCAAGCGTAGGAGACCTCGCGCGGTCCGCGCGGCGAGTCGGAGACATGGAGAGAGAACTGGTGGGTGCGCGCGATTCAAGCGGGGCGGGCGTTGGGCAGGGGGCGGGCGCGGTTCGCTCGCGGCGGGTGAGGACGGGTCGATCCGTAGGCGGTATCGTTCTGGTCCCCTGGCAGACTGACTCACTGAAGAGGTGCTCCTAGCGTATGTGCGTTGCGTGCAGCCCTGGTATCGCTGCGCTGGCGCGGGGCGTGCTGGGTAATCTGGCGGCCCCGTCGTTCGTGCCGGCGGCGATCGGCGCGTCGGCGGGCGCCCGCGCGGCGGCTGAGCGCGCGGTGATCCTGCGCGGCGGCCCGATCTTGACGGTGGACGAGGCGTGCCCGGTGGCGGAAGCGCTCGCGATTCGAGGCTCGCGGATCCTCGCGGTGGGCTCGGCGACGGACGTCAAACGGCATTTCACGGCGACGACGGAGATCCTGGACCTGGAAGGACGAGCGGTGCTGCCGGGGTTTGTGGAGCCGCACGTCTCGGTGTTGGGGAGCGCGCTCGCGGCGGATGGCGGCGCCGACGCGGCGGGGGACCGGTTGGCGGAGGAACCGGAGTGCGTGGCGGAGCTGTGCGCGGCGACGTTGCGGGAGTTCGCGGCGCGGGGCTGCACGACGGTCTACGACACGGGCATCGGTCGGCTCGGGGGTTTGGCCGAGCATGAGCTGCTGCGCACGCTGGCGCGCGCGCAGGTGGCGCCGGTGCGGGTGCGCGGCGCGCTGGTACCGGAGCTCGCGAGTGCACTGGGTGCTGCGCCGGGGGCAGGAGACGATCGCTACGACGTCGCCGGGATTGCTTATTGGGTGGACGGCGCGATGGCGGATCGCGCGGCGGCGCTGCGCGATCCCTATCTCGGCGGCGGCGATGCGGGCGCGCTCAACTACACCGATGAGGAGCTGCGCGAGGCGCTGCGCGGGTGGCAGCGCGCGGGCTGGCAGTTGGTGGTGCACGCGCATGGGGACCGCGCGAACGAGCAGGTGCTGCGCTGCTTTGAGGCGGTCCTCGCGGACGCGCCGCCGGGGCGCACGCCGCACCGCATCGAGCACTTCACGCTCGCGAGCGACGAGCAGGCGGCGCACGCGGCGGCGCTTGGGCTGTCGGTGAGTCACGCGATCAACGAGATCTACTTCCGCGGCGAGCAGTGGCGCGACGAGGTGCTCGGCGCGGAGCGCGCGGCGCGGATTCATTCGTTGCTGCGCGACGTCGAACATGAGATCTGCAGCTCCTGTCACAGCGGTTCTCAGTGGGAGCGGCCGGGCGACTGCACCCCGATCGGCGGCGGCGCGGTGGACCCGCTACTGGCCATCCGCACGGCGATGACGCGTCTGATGCGCGACAGCGACGATGTGCTGGGGCCCTTCCAGCAGCTCGACCTCGGGCAGGCGCTGCGGATGGTCACGCGCAATCCCGCGCGCCAGGTGCTCCTGGGGGACCGGGTCGGCGTGCTGCGCGCGGGGATGCTCGCGGATCTGGTGGTGCTCGATCGGGACCCGCGCGAGGTCGCGCCGGAACGCTTACACGAGCTGCGGGTGCTGGAGACGTGGCTCGGCGGGCGCCGCCAGCGCTGGTCGGACCTGCGCTGAGACACCCCCGGCGCCCAAAAACAGCGCTATACTTTCTGAAGTCCATAAAAGCCGACCACCGTTCGGGAGTTTTGAGATGACTGTGTCCTCGGCGGAGCTGCTCCGCCAGATCAAGAGCCGGATCGACGAGGTCGATCCCGCGGAGGTCAAGGAGTTGATCGGAGAGGGCGTCGCGATCGTCGACGTGCGCGGCAGCGAAGAGTTCGACACGGGCCACCTGCCGGGCGCGAAGAGCATTCCGCGGGGCCATCTCGAGCAGCGGATCGAGAGCGCGGTCCCCGAGCGCGACGCGCAGGTGATCCTCTATTGCGCGTCGGGTGTGCGCTCGGCGTATGCGGCGCGGACGCTGATCGAGGACATGGGCTACGAGCACGTGCGCTCGATGACGGGCGGAATCACGCTGTGGAAGGACCGCGGCTACGAGGTCGAGATCCCGCGCGCGTTGAGCGCGGAGCAGCGCGAGCGCTACTCGCGCCACCTGCTGATCCCGGAGATCGGCGCGGAGGGCCAGCAGAAGCTGCTCGACGCGAAGGTGCTGCTGCTGGGCGCGGGCGGGTTGGGCTCGCCGACGGCGCTATACCTCGCGGCGGCGGGCGTGGGGACGCTGGGGATCGTGGACGACGACGAGGTCGATCTCTCGAACCTGCAGCGCCAGGTGATCCACTCGACGCAGCGGATCGGCATCCCGAAGGTCGATTCGGCGGAGGAGACGATCCACGGGCTGAATCCGGACGTGGAGGTCGTGAAGTACCCGGTGCGGATCGACGCGTCGAACATCATGGAGATCATCGCGGGCTACGACGTGATCGTGGACGGGGTCGACAACTTTCCGACGCGGTACCTGCTCAACGACGCGACGGTGCGATTGCAGATCCCGGTCGTCTCGGCGTCGATCCTCGGCTTCGACGGGCAGCTGTCGGTCTTCAAGCCCTATGAGGGGCCGTGCTACCGCTGCCTGTTCCGCGAGCCGCCGCCGGCGGAGCTCGCGCCGTCGTGCGGCGCGAACGGCGTGCTGGGGGTGCTGCCGGGGACGATGGGCCTGCTGCAGGCGACGGAGGTCGTGAAGCTGATCCTCGGCATCGGCGACCCGGCGATCGGGCGGCTGCTGCTCTACGACGCGTTGGGGGCGACTTTGACGGAGGTCAAGGTGCACCGCGATCCGCAGTGCCCGATCTGCTCGCGCGCGCCGGATGAGATCCGCGAGGAGGAGCTCGGCGTGTTCCCCGACTACGAGGCGTTCTGCGCCGCGGCCGGGTAGGCTGCGCGACCGGGCCCGTCCCCGACTCGAGTCAGCTCGACCACCCCACGAGAGAGGACCAGATGGCGACGATCAAGATCCCCCCGGTACTGCGCGCCTCGGTCGGCGGCGAGAAGGTGCTCAGCGCCTCCGGCGAGAACGTCGGCGACGTGCTGCGCGGCCTCGCGGAGAGCCACCCGGCGACGCAGAGCCAGTTGTTCTCGGCCGACGGCGAGCTCAACCGCTACGTCAACGTCTACCTCAACGACGAGGACGTGCGCGTGCTCGACGGGCTCGCGACCGCGGTCGGCGCGGATGACACGCTGGTGATCCTGCCGGCGATGGCCGGCGGGGCGCGCTGACGTTGAGGCCCGGCAATGGCGGGCGGGGCGCGCTGATGTTCAGGCCGGCCGGAGCGTCGCAATCACGCCACCGTTAGCTCCGCGTCCAACTTTCCTTGCAAAGCTCAATCGTCTCGGCGTGCCGAACGATCTGGGGGCATCGGCATGATGGTCAGAGGCTCCTCGATATTCGGGCTCGGACGCGCGTCGTGCGCGGCGCTGCTGGCGCTGGGCGCGGGCGTGGCGGCGGGTATGGTGAGTGTGGCGCCGGCGGCTGCCACTCCGTTGGCCCCCCTACCGAAGTATTCGATCTCGGTCACGGAGGGCGTGACGACGCTGCCCGAAGACTCGATCCTGTCTACCAGTGCCTCGGCGCCTCAGCATGCTTCCGTCACTTTGCGGATTCTGCGCGGCGGCAGCGTCGTCGCGCAGGACACCGGCGAAGGCGGAGCGTGGCTCTCGCAGGTACCGGCGGTCGGCGAAGTCGTGACCCTCGAATCGCCGAGCGGATCGGGACGGATCGTGGGCTCGGTCGTCTACGACGGGCTGCCCTCGCTGGAACCGACGGTCTGCGCGGGCTCGACGAACTTCTCGGGTCAACGCACTCCCGGCACAGAAGTCGAAGGGCAATACTTCACGCTCGTGTCGCACCCAAGCTACGTCGCCCACCGCTGGGGCGGCACGGCGCAGATCACCTCCCTGGTCGGCTCGTCCTTCGGTGGGAACCTGCTCCACGCTCTGGCGATCGGCGAGACGCTTGCCGTCAGCGAGCACGAGTCGACGGTTGCGGGCGGCGAATTGATCTTCACCTACGAAAGCGAAACCGAGCGTCCCGTCGGCGCCTGTCCCGCGCCGCCCCCGCCACCGCCTCCGCCGCCGCCCCCGCCGGCTCTCCAGGGCTCGATCTTCAAGCTCATCCACTTCACGCTTGCCAAGCTGCTCCGTTCGGGCTTGACGGACGAGGTCTCGATCAACCAGCCCGGCACGGTCGTCCAGGACCTCTATCTGCAGGGTGGCAGCGTGCCCGCGAACGCGGCGTCGGTTGGGCGTGGGCATGGACATCGTCACAAGCGCAAGCCGGTCGCGTTGCTGCTTGCGCGGGGCTCGGTGTCCGCGAAAGCCGCCGGCACGGTCAGCCTCACACTCAAGCTCACCTCCCGAGGTCGGCGCGCGCTCAGGCACGCGCACAGTGCGCGGGTCGTGCTCGTTACGACGCTGCACGCCAGCTCCGGCGCCAAGCTGAGCCTCGGCCGGCGCGCGGTCACGCTCCATCGGTAGGCACGCGTTAGCGCTGGCGCTGAGCGCGGTTGCCTGGTTGCAGCCGCCGGCGGTGCTGCCGGTGCCCTCGCGTACCGGGCTCGAAGGCCCGCCCCGCCCATTCGGTGCTGCTCCGCCACCGGGGCACGCGCCACCGTCGACCGCGCCGCGCTTGCAGCGCGCCCAAAACCACGCGCTGCTCTACGGGCCGTTCCCAAAGAGCGGGCTGCTGCGCGGCATCTCCGACAGCACGCTGGTCTTGAGCAAGGAACCCGCGGTGCGCGCGCTCGCGCTGAGCCGCATCCGTGCGACCGGTGCGAGCATCGTGCGGATACCGGTCGAATGGCGCTACGTCGTCAGCGTCGATCCGTCGGCCGAATTCGTCGCGAGCGATCCGGCGAGCCCGGCCTACGACTTCGCGTCCGTCGACGCCGCGGTGCGCGAAACGGTCGCGGCGGGACTGACGCCGTTGCTGGTCGTGACCCGCGCGCCGGCCTTCGCGCAAGCGCCGAACCGCTGGCCCTACGCTTATCCGGGCAGTTGGGCGCCGAACCCGGTCGCGTTCGGCGAATTCGCAACGGCGGTCGCGCGCCGCTACGACGGCTCGTTCCCCGATCCCGAGGAGCCCGGCGCGACACTGCCGCGGGTGCGGCTCTTCGAAGCATGGAACGAGCCCAACCTTGCGCGCTACCTGGAGCCGCAATGGGTGGCCGTCGGAGGACGCTGGCGCGCTTTCGCACCGCTGCTCTACCGTCAGCTGCTGAACGCGTTCTACGCTGCCGTCAAGGCCGTCGCGCCGACCGACACGGTGATCGCCGCCGGCGTCGCCCCCAACGGTGAACCGGCCGGCGTCGGGCGGATGACGCCGCTGCGGTTCCTGCGCGAAATGCTGTGCCTGGAAGGCGGTGGGCGCGAGGCCTGCTCCGACCCGCCGCACTTCGATGTGCTCGCGTTTCACCCCCTCTCCTTCGAAAGCCCCGATCGCGCGGCCGCCTCCTCGCAGGATGTCGCGATCGCGGACATCGCCAAGGTCACCGCGCTGCTCGCCCAGGCGCGGCGTGCCGGAACCGCGCTGCCGCGCGCACACAAGCCGCTGTGGGTGACCGAGCTCAATTGGGAAAGCGCGCCGCAGACGCCTCACGGCGTGCCCCCTCGCCTCCAGGCGCTGTGGATCTCGCGCGCGCTGCACCGGCTCTGGGTCGCGGGAGCCGGGCTGGTCGAGTGGCAGTTCCTGATGGACCCCTATCCCAATCTGACCCTCGCGACGCCGACCGCTGGCACGGTGCAGGTCTCGCGCCCCGGCGGTCTCTACAGCCCGGGCCCCGGCGGCAGCCTTGCGACGGCGAAACCCAAGCCGTTCCTGCGCGGCTTCACGCTCCCCTTCGACCCGCTACGCGTCGACCGCCGTCACGTGCGCGTCTGGGCGCTGCTGATGCGCCCGCGCCAGCCGGTGGCGCTGCAGCGCCTCGCGCGCGGCGGTGTCTGGCGTCCGATCGCCGCGCTGCGCGCCAACGACTCCGCGGTGCTCAACACACTGCTCACGCTGCGCGGCGCCGCCGAGTTGCGCATCGTGAGCGGGACGCTTGGCAGCGCGAGCGCGTCCGTAGGGCGAGGTCGCGCTCGGCTGTGAGGGTATACTGCGAGTCTACATGGCCCAGACCACGACCATCCGAGTGCCGATCGAGACGCGCGATCGGCTGAATGCGCTCAGTGTGCGCGCCGGAGGTACGGCCGGCGAGATCGTCGCCAAGCTGGTTGCGACTGCCGACGAAGATCTATTGCTCGCTGACGTCGAGGCCGCATTCGAGCGCCTGGCTGGCGATCCAGAGGCGCTTGCCCGCTATCGCTGCGAGGCTCGCGAGATCGAAGCAGGCTTCGACGCTCCAGTGCCGGCGTGGTGAAGGCCGGCCCGGAGCGGGGTGACGTCTACTGGGCGGATCCCGATCCCACGCGGGGATCGGAGCAGGCGAAGTCGCGACCCTTCGTGATCGTCTCCGTCGATCAGCTCAATCGGGCGCCGCTGCAACTCTCGCTCGCGGTGCCGCTCACTCGCACCGCCTTCGCCAATCCCCTGCACGTCGAGGTAGCACCCCCCGAGGGCGGCTTGCGCGAGCGGAGCTTCGCCATGCCGGAGCAGCTCAGGGCCGTCTCACACGAACGACTCTCCCGCCGCCTCGGCCGCCTGCGTCCCGCGACCATGGACGATCTGCTGCAACGCTGCCGGCTGCTCCTACGCTAGCCCGGCGCACGCTACGCTACGCCGCCGCGCGCTCGCCGCGGGGCTCGCCGGCGCGCTCCCCGGCCGTCGGCACGTGGCTCATCGCGTGCTCCGCGAGCGCGGTGATCGTAAGGCTCGGGTTCACGCCGACGTTGGCCGGAATCGCCGAGCCGTCGCAGACGAGCAGGTTCTCGTAGCCGAACACGCGCTGGCGGCCGTCCACGACGCCCTGCGTGGGGTCGCGTGCGATCACCGCGCCGCCGAGGATGTGCGCGGTCGTCGGGATGTTGAAGAGCGCCTCCATCACCGAGCTCTGCGCGATCCCGCCGGTGCGCTTGGCAAACCATTCCGCGGCCTGGTTGGCGACCGGGATGAACGTCGGATTGGGCCGCTCGGAGTCCTGTTCGGTCTTCAGCCAGAACGAGCCGAGCGGGCCTTGGTGCGGGCGCAGCGCGATCGCGTTGTCGAGCGTCTGCATCACCAGCAGGATGATGGTGCGCCGCGACCAGTGCTGCGGGAACAACACCTGCGCCAGGCGCTTCGGGTGCAGCGCGACCTGGGCCAGCCACTTCAACGGCCGCGTCACGCGGGTGCCGTCGCCGACGAGCAGCGTGTAGAAGCGGTGCATCGAGTTGCCGTCGTCACCGTAGGTGACGGTCTCGATGTGCGTGTTCGCGTCGGGGTAGATCGACGAGCTGATCGCCACGCGCTTGATCAGGTCCTCGGGGTAGTCCGCGGGCACCGTCACCGTCAGGATCGACTCGCTGTTCGTGCGCACCAGCTCGCCGAGCCGCGCCGAGACGCGGCCCAGCGACCCGTTCAGGCGACAGCGCTGCAGCAGCTTGTTCGTGCCCAGCGCCCCCGCCGCCACGACCACGCCGCGCGCGCGCAGTACCTGGCGGTCCTTGCGCAGCCACGCGCCCGAGCGCACGCTTTCGATCTCATAGCCCTCCTCGCCCGTCCCCGCGCCGAGCGGGCGGATGTCGATCACCGTGCGTTCCGGCAGCACCCGCGCGCCGCGGCGCTCCGCGAGATAGAGATAGTTCTTGACCAGCGTGTTCTTCGCGCCGTGCGGGCAGCCCACCATGCAGCGCCCGCACAGCTGACAGCCCGTGCGCTCCGGTCCCTCGCCCCCGAAGAACGGGTCCGGCACCGTCTTGCCCGGCTCTCCGAAGTAGATGCCGACCGGCGTCCGTTTGTAGGTATCGCCCACCCCGAGCTCCTCGCCGAGCTCGCGCAGCAGTTGGTCGGCGGGATCCTCGTGCGGGTTTTCGACGACGCCCAGCATCCGCTGCGCTTCGGCGTAGTGCGGCGCGAGCGCCGTCTCCCAGTCCTCCATCCCCGCCCACTGCGAGTCCTCGAAGAACGCCTTCGGCGGCACGTACAGCGTGTTCGCGTAGCCCAGGCTGCCGCCGCCGACACCGCAGCCGGAGACGACCGTCACGTCTCGGAAGATTGTCATCCGGAAGATGCCCTTCATCCCCAGCAGCGGGTTCCACGAGTAGCGCCGGTAGTCAGCGGTCGAGCTCGGCATCTCGTCGTCCGCGAAGCGCCGCCCGCACTCCAGCACGCCCACGCGGTGGCCCTTCTCGGAAAGCCGCAGCGCCGAGACGCTGCCCCCGAAGCCCGAGCCGATCACCAGCCAGTCGAAGTCGAAGCCGCGCTCCATCGGATCGTAATCCTAGCTGTCTGGCCAGTCGGGCGACCGCGCCTCGCGCCGTCGCTGCTCGGTGCCGCTATATTCCGTGAAGTAATGGCCCACGGGGCCTTCCGCCCAATAAACACGGGCTACAACGCCGGGCCTGTCAACGCCCTGTCAACGCGCCGACATCGAGTCGCAGGCTGCGACCTAACCGCGGGCCACGTGCCGGCGGGCCTCCCGTCTGCGACGGTGTATGATCTAACAAGTCTTGGGCACACGTGCGCCCATTTGGGGCCACTAGAACGCATGTGGCGAGCGCCGCGGGCCGCGTACGTGTTAGGCTGTGGACCACGCGGGAGGCACACGTACGCCCGAAGGTACGTCAGCCGCCACGAGCACCGCGGCGATCGTTTCTGCGGCGACCTCATCCGAGTGCGGGAGCAGATGCGCGTAGGTAGCGAGCAGCGTCTCAGCGCGGTCGCCGAGGCGCCCCGCCACGACATGCAGCGGGATGCCCCGCGTGAGCGCGATCGTCGCCGCCGTGTGGCGCAGGACATGCAGCGAGCCCGACGGGATGCCAGCGGCTTTGCGGAGGCTCGTGAACATGGCCGTCAGCGCTTGCGGGTGGACCGGCTCGCCGATCTCATTGCAGAACACGAGGTCGCCGTCTCGGTAGACGTCGCCGGCAAGCTCACGCTCAAGCTGCTGGGTAGCGCGGTGGTGGCGCAGCGCGTCCGCGGTGCCGGCGTCGAGCGCGACAGTCCGCTCCGACCGGGCGGACTTCGGCGGCCCGAACGTCAAGCCGCCGGCGGTGGGTAGAAGCTGCTGTTCGACGCGAAGCCGCGCGCCGTCGAGATCAAGGTGCCGCCAGGTGAGGCCGAGCAGCTCGCCGCGGCGCATCCCCGTCGTAGCGGCGAGCCGCCAGAGCCCCTGGAGGCGGTCTCCTTCGACGTGCGCCAGGAAGGTCCGCAGCTCCCGGTCGCTCCACGCTCGCACCTTCGACCGCGACGCCGCCGGCGGGTCCGCGGCAGCGGCAGGGTTGCGTGTCAGCTTGCCCCAGCGCACAGCATCGTTCAACGCGCGGCGCAGAACGCTGTGCGTGAACCTGCGCGTGCCGACCGAGAGCCCGTCGCGCTCCAGCTCACCGTAGAGCGCGGTCAGGTGCCCGCCGGAGAGCGCGCGGAGCGGGACCGCCGCGATGGGGTACTTCGTGACGCTGCGGACGCGCGCCGCGTAGTTCGTGTACGTCAGCGGGCGCACGGTGCTTTTGACGGCCGGCAACCACTCCTCTACGAGGAACCGCCCGAGCGGCTGCTTCGAGGGCTCGCTGTAGCTGCCCTCGTTCACGGCCACGACGACGCCCGCAAGATGCCGCTGCGCATCCCGGCGGGTCGCGAAGCCACCCCGCGACCGCTGCCGGCGCTCGCCAGTAGCGACGTCGTAGTCATCCCAATACGCGGTCCAACTCGACCCGCGTTTTCTCGTCGAACCTCTCATGGCTTCTTCCCCTTTTCCTTGGCCGCTTTCCGACGGCGATATTGGCGCTGGGTCTCCGCTTGCGCGCACGCCGGCGTGCAGAACCGGAGTACGCCCTTAGTCCGGTGCTGTCCGTACTTGGCGCCGCCGAGTTGATGAACGAACACCCGGCCGCATGTCTCGTTTTCGCAGCGGCGGGCCCGATCCTCTTTGGCGATGAGGTTGAAAATCTGACTGCACGCGGCCGAGTACAGACCCACTCGCGGCTTCGAGTAGGTGAACGCGAAATCCCCGGGGTAGGTGGCGCGATACTCGACGCGGGCGTGGAATGCCCGTAGGCCGGCATCCATTGCGAGCGAGAAGTACGTCCAGCAGTGCCGCTCTACTTCGCTGCGCAATCCGTAGAGCGGTATCTGAAGGCCCTCGTTAGTCCATGCCAGGGCGGGGTTGCCGCCGGTGCTCACCTGCGCCCACATCCCCGCGAGGGCGCGGACGGTCTTCAGCCACCATCGCACGTCCTCAATTGTGGCGCTCGGGCCTGCGTTCTCCCACCATTGCCCTTCTTTGATCTCGTCTTTTGTTGGCAGATGACCTAGTAGCGAGACGCGGTCAGACGGCACGTGAGCCGGCATGAAATAGGGCCAACTGATCGCGCCGTACTCGTCGATAAGTGCGGCGATGGCGTCGTAGTCGTCGAGGTCAGCGTCGCGGAGCTGCCGGAGCACCCACTCGTCGGGCAACTTCCTTGGCTCCGACAAGCCGCGCCAGTAGATGTGCCCCTTGTCTTCTGCGTCAACGAATAGGAGCCAGCGCTCCACCTCGACCTGGGGGAGCGGCACCCCCGGCCATGCCGTTATAGGAAATCTAGGCTTGTCCCCCAACACAATAGGTGCCACTATACCACAGCAGCAGACTTCCCCTAACGCAACATAACCAAACCGAAGGAGGCAGGACGTGGCCGCACAAACGCAGGGCGAGTGCCGCACGATGACCGTCGAGGAGGCAGCGGTGCAGCTCGGCGTTTCGCGGAGCACTGCCTATGAGGCCGTCAAGAAGGGCGAACTGCCCACGCTCAAGGTCGGCCGACGCCTACTCGTGCCGATCGCTCAGCTTCGCCGGATGCTCGGCGAGGACCACCCACAAGAGCAGCGCCCCGGCGGGAACCGGGACGCCGCAGAGAGGACTACGGCCGATGTCAGCGACCGTGCACTCCCGGCCTGAGCATACCGGCGGCCCCGCCGACATGCCCACCCAATCCGTCAGAATCCGGCTCGACACCGGCGGGCTCTACGAGGGCGCGATCCGCGGAGACGATCCCGTCGAATTCGAGGGCAGGCGGCTCAATCGGCAGGCCGACGGCTCCATCTTCGTCTCCGGGCTGATCAAGCGGCAGTGGCCGCGCGCCCGCGTGATCTCGCTCCAGCACGTCGCGCCGCAGCGCGTCGAGCGCGCAGCATGAGCGCGCCGCCCGAGTTCCCTATCGACGCACTCCCGGCCCCGGTCGCCGCGTGGGTTCAAGCGGTCGCGGAGGAGAGCCAAACGCCGCCCGACCTGGCGGCGATGGCCGCGCTCGGCGTGCTCTCTGCGGCAGCGATGGGCGCAGCGGTCGTGGACTGCGGCGGATGGGCTGAGGAGTTGCCGTTGTACCTGCTCGTCGCGATGCCGAGCGGCGATCGGAAGTCAACTGTGATGCGCGCGGCGCAAGCCCCGCTCCGCGCGGTCGAGCGGGAGCGCCGCGAAAACGCCGCGCCCGTAGTCCGCGAGCGCCAGGCCCGCCGAGACGTCCTGGAGAAGCGCGCTGCGAAGCTGACGAAAACCGCGGCCGAGCACGGCGACTCCGACACGCGACAGGAGGCCGCGAGCGACCTCGTGAGCACCCTCGCGGAACGCGACGAGATCGGCGACCCCGTGCTGCCTCGAATTCTCGTGGATGACGCGACGCCGGAGGCGCTTGCCGGACTACTCGCGAGGCATCCCGCGCTCGCGATCGTGGCATCCGAGAGCGCCCTGCTGGATAATGTGAGCGGCCGGTACGGCGACGGCGGCGCGAACCTGCACCTCGTCTGCTCGGCGTATAGCGGAGAGCCCACGACGATCGACCGTCGAGGACGCGAGCCGGAGACGATCGATCGGCCGCTGCTGACGGTCGCCCTCGCGGTCCAGCCGCACGTCCTGGAGGGCCTAATCTCGAACCGCACGGCGCGCGCGCAGGGGTTGGTCGGCCGGTTTGCCTACTCGACGCCCGAAACGCGACTCGGCGCGCGCAGGACCCGCAGCGCGCGCGTGCCCGACGCCGTACAAGCAAAATGGGCGCAAGTCGTGCGATTCGTCGCTGACAAAAACGACACAAATACTGTTTCTGTCGGTTCTGTCGGCACTTTGCACGGTAAACAAATTGCGCTCACTCCCGCGGCGGCGGACCTGCTGCACCAACTGCGCGCCGCGCACGAGCCACACCTAGCCGAAGGCCGCGAGCTAGCCCCGATAGCCGACTGGGTCGCGCGGCACCACGGCCGCATTGCGCGAATCGCCGGCCTGCTGCACCTGACGGAGCACCCCATCGGCGAGCCGATCAGCGAGAGCACGATGCGCGACGCGCTCGCGGTCGGGGCCTACCTGCTCGACCATGCCCTCGCCGCTCTCACCGGGCCGGATGCCCTCACGCGACGGGCGTTGAAGTGGCTCGTGGATCGCGAGACCGTCTCGATCCGGGACTTGCAGCGCGGACCACTCGGAGGTCGCGGCACCGCCGAGGAAGCCGCGGCGCTGGCGGAGCAGCTCGTGCAGTTCGGCGCGCTCGACCCCGTTGCCCCCGACAACGCGGGGCGAGGTCGCCCAGGGAGCCCCACCTTCAAGGTAAATCCTGCTGACAAAACAGACAGAAATACTCCAATCGTAACTTTTTATACTTCAAAAACTGCTGACAGAAATGACAGAACGGGGCCGCTCGGCACGCCTCCCCTGTCCGTCGGCACGATCGCCGCGAACGGCTCGGCGGGATTGGACGCGGACGCCGAACTAGCGCGCCTCGGCGCGAAGGGCTTCGCAGGGGGGCGCGCATGACTACCGTCGATCGCGTTCGGCTCGTCATCCCCGGCAAGCCGATCCCGCTGGAGCGCCACCGAACGGGTCAGGGCCGCACATACCTGCCGCCGCGCTCGAAGGCGTTCCGCGAACTTGTGCGGGCGGAGTGGATGATCGCTGGTCGCCCGACGCTTGGCGCCGAGCCCGTCGCGGCCTCCATGCGCTTCTACGGCCCCAATCCTCGCTGTGATCTCGACAATCTCCTGAAGGCGATTTTGGATGCGCTCAACTCGTGTGCCTACGTTGACGACTCGCAGGTTTGTTGCTTCGCGGGCATCCATCGACTGCCAGCGGACAGCGCGGGCCCACGGAGCGAAGTCGATCTCTGGCGCGCGACGCACACGCAGGACTGCGCCTGTACGGAGCCCGTCACTGACGAGGACGACGGGGCACACTGCGCGCGGTGCGAACTGCCGATCGGCGGACTGGAGCGTGCCGCGTGAACCCGCCGACGCTCGGGGGACGTGCGCGGTGCGCGAGCAGGCTCGTCGTGCGGGGCCGCAAGCGGCGGCTCGCCCTGATCTTGCTCGGCGCCATCGCGGACGCCAACGGCGGCGTCTGCCGGCCGGACATCGACGACCTGATCGCCCGCGTGCCGAACCTATACATGCGCCGCGACGCCCGCGCGCTGCTGCGCCGCCTGGAGGCCGACGGCTACATCCGCCGGCGCCCTGAAGGCGAGATCGAGCTGCTGTTCGCGGCCCATGAGGCGGACATCGCCGGGACCGAGCAGGTGGTCGCATGACCTGGCGTATACGCACGCGCGCCGTCCGCGATCACGGCCACGGGCTCCGCTGGACGCTCTACGCCGCCTGCGACGACTACACAACGATCGTCGTCGCTGACTCGACGTTCGACGGCGTCCTGCTCGATGTCCAGTCGGATGATTACGCCGGCACGACGGGCGACGCCGCGCTCGACTTCGAGGTCGGCGAGCACATCGCGGACTTCCTCGCGCTGCGAAGCGCATTGCAGTCGCTTGACGAGATCGACCGGCGACGGGGTCGCGTGCAGGTACCGGCGGATCGTTCGCGGTGGGCGGCGTGAGCGCGGTCGCGGTGAGCCTCGACGCTGAGCGTCTGCGCCTCGATGCTGCGATCCGCGCCACGCTGATCCGCCTGACGCTGCTCTCGCAGGTCGCCGCGCACTCCTACGGCGGCGGCACCGGCGGCGGCCATCCGTCGAGCAGCGCGCCAGCCGGCGAGTCACGCCCGTCGCACGAGCGCCTGCACGCCGACTACGAACGCGCGCTCTCGAACGCCGACCGGCAGCGTGTCCTCGACCGCGCGAAGGCGGAGCTGGAGTCGTGGCGCAAGTGCGCGGTCAAGGTGGACGGCTCGATCAAAGCGGACGTCACGTTCGACGAGATCGTGCTTGAGGATGGCGAGGGCTTCGACGCGGAACTCGTCGCGCAGCGGTTCGGGATCGCCGTCGCCCACGTTTGTCGGATCAGGCACCGCGCGGGGCGCAACGCGAGCGACGGCACGGACCCCGAAGCAAGCGGTCTCCCGCGCGAGAAGCGTCGCGCCGAAGCTGTCAGGATGCGCGGAAAGGGCATGAGCCAACGCCAGATCGCGCTCGCTCTCGGATGTAGCCCTTTCACCATCAACCGTGATCTACGGGAGGCGAAATGAGACGGTCAGCCATCGTCGGACTCGCCATCGGCGCGTCCCTGGCCCTCGCACCGCACGCTGGCGCCACGACGAGGCCGCGGTGCGGCGTCGTGCAGCGGTCCACTGGATCGTGGGCTCGCGTGGTCGTGAACAAGGGCAACGTCTCGTGCGTGGAGGCCGAAACGGTCGAGGGCAAGCTGTGGCGAGGCGAAGCGCCGACGGCCTGCGCAGTGAACGCGGCGCGCTGCCCGTACAGCGATCAGGTGTCCCGAGTCGATGGCTGGACGTGCAGCTACCACGGCGACTGTTTCCGGCGAGGCCGGACATGGGCCACCGCACGGGAACGCATTCTCGTCGTCCGCGTCTACTCCCGCAAGTGTGAAATCGAAGGCGCAGAACACGGCGCTGCTGGTGAAGAAGGCTGCTACGACGAATGAGCCTGCTCGTCTCGACCGCGATCCAGGTGACAGGCCCCGACGGCGTGCAGCTCGTCAGCGTGACCGAGGGCGACACGTCGATCAACCTCAACCCGCAGGACGCCGGCGCGGAGATTCTGCTCGCGAAGGCTCGCGTCGAGGCCATCTGCGAACAAGCGAAGACCCGCGCACTGGAACGCCTCGACGAACTCCAGGGCGTCATCGAGCGGTGGGTTGAGCCGTGACCACCACGCAAGAGCAGTTCGACGAGCTGCACGAGGCGTTCGGCGACCTCGGCCGCGCGGTTCTACGGACACGGCTCGGCCGCGGCTATGTGCGGCTCGCGGAACGGGTGCTGCGACGTCTCACCGGATGGCTGACCGCGGCGCAGCTACGCGCGCGGCGCGAGCCGCCGAGGCGCTTCTGCCTATGGGGCGCGCGGCGCGACTACGTGCAGGTCGGCAGCTCCGAGGACGCGCTGATCCAGACCATGCGCGAGCTAGCCGCCAACTACCGCCGGACGCTGGAGGCGGCGGGCGTCGCGCTGACCCCCGTCGTGCAGGCGATAGGCGACGTCGCTGCGCACGTCGCCGCCGAAGTCTCCGCGCTCGCAGGTGCTCGCCGATGACTGAGCAGGGGATACGCGACCTCTTCGCGGCGTGGCAGACGCGGCTCGGCCTCGCCGAATGGATCATCCGCATCGACTTCGAGGCGATCGAGCCGCACACGAGCACCATGCAGATTCACCGCTCGACGAACTACAACCGCGCCACGATCAAGGTCAACGATTGGGTGACGAGCGGCGTGCCGCCCGACACCTGGGATGGGCACGTCAAGGGAGAAGTGACGGACCTCGACATCGAGGAGGCCGTCGTCCACGAGCTGCTGCACGCCGCGATCGGACCGTTGTGGATCGGGCTGAACCTGCTGCGCGGCGAGTCTCACCGCGACGCGCACGACACCGCGGTCAACACCTACGACCGCACTGAGGAGAACATCATCGACCAACTCGCCGTCGCCCTCGTGAAATCGTGGCATGGGCGACCCCTCGCCGTGATATGCCAGCTCGATCGGCAGGAGGTCGGCCGCGCCTTCGTCGAGGGGCCAACGTGACGTTCGTTCTGGTCGGCCTGGTGGACGCCGAGCAGCCGGGAACCTACGATGGCCGGCTGTGTGCAGCGGTCAGCGCCGATCCGCTCGAGGGCACAGAGTCGATCGAGCTCGACGACCTCGCGCTGCCAGATGCCGCACGTCGCTTCGACGATTTGAACGCCGCTATCGCCTTCGGCTCGATGCTGCACGCGATGGACAAGCGCATGTGGCCGCCGTTCAATCCGGTGGTCGGCGAGGCGCTCGACGGGCAGCTCGCGGCGCTGGTCCTGCCGCCCGAGGCTGAGAAAAGCGACCGTCTCGCGAGGACCGCGGCGCTGCGCTACGGCATCGTGGTCAGGCGCTTGCAAAGAGTCGCGTAGGCCGTCTGGTACCCTGCAAACGCTTCCCGGGGCTCACTGCGCTCTCGTGCAGGCTCCGACTCTGGCGCTCCATTGAAGTAAGGCGAGCGAGCGTCTATCCCGTCGCAAAGCGAGGTCCGCCGATGACCGGCTGCAAATGCAGGCGCTGCGGAGAAGGCAAGCCGCACGAGCCCGTCGACGAGCTGCGCATCCTCAAGGTCTTGTACAGCGCAGACGGCCGCATTCCCCGCCGTCTCCGCCGCTGCCACGGCTACCAGAACGGCTGCACCTGCACTGAATGCCGGGCTCGCGAAGACGCCCAGACACAGGCGCTTCCGGCCGAGCCGTTGCAGCCGTGGGAGCCGCGCCCCGCGCGTCTCGCGGCAGCTTGACCGCAGCACCGCAGCTCTGCTCGACGCCGGGATGTTGGAATCTCGTCCCAAGCGGCAAGTGCTCGGAGTGCGCGAGCGACAGGCGCCGTGAGGAACGCGCGCGCCGCGCGAGCCCCGCTGACCTCGGCTACGACAGCCGTTGGCGGCGCACCGCAGGACGCTTCCTGAAGTACCACCCGCAATGCGAATGCGACGACTGCCTGAAGCTGCCGCGCGAGCGCCGTGCGAAAGCGACTGAGGTCCACCACCGCGACGGATGCGGGCCACTCGGACCAGCCGGCCACAAGTGGTTCAACCTCCGCGCGATGGCTGGCGAGCACCACAGCAAAGAGACCGCCAAGCAGCAGCCCGGCGGATGGAACGGATAAGGGAGACGGGACCTTGAGCGCTCAAGCACAGTGGCCGAGCCTGCCCGAGATCGACGCTCGACTCGCAGCCGAGGACACGCCAGCAGCCGACATGGAGTTCGAGCTGGAGTTCTTCAAGCCGATCGAGCTACGCAGCCACCCGAAGTACCGCGAGCGCTGCGCACACATGCTCGACGCGCCCGGCACCACCACCTACTGCGTCGCAACAGCCAACACGCGCAAGGGACCGTTCGTCTGCATCATGCCGCTCGACGGCAGGATCGCGCTACGAACACCCGACCTCACAAAGACCCTCATCGCGGAGGCGCAGAAAGAACTCACTCGCGCGTGGGCCACCTGATGAGCAGGCACCCCGGCTACGCCGCAGACATCGCCGAGGACGCCAACGGCAACGTCATCCACCTCGCCGTGCATCGCGTCGAGCGCGGCAAACCCGCCGTCGTCATCCACCGCCAGCGCTGGCAGCCAACCGACCGCAAGCCAGTCGCAGACATACTCGCCATCGCTGAGCAAGCAGCAGACGACGACCGCGCCGACATCCTCGCCACGGCGACCAGGCGCACGCTCAAGGTAAGAGCGCCGCAGACAACCGAAGCCACCTTCACGGCGACGATCCCGCCACCCGCGCGCCCGCCACGACGGCCAGCCACGCCGCCAGTCCCGCCCGCAGTAGCCACACCCGACCGTGAGCCCGACCGGCAAGGACGACGCCCACAGGCAAGCAAGCGCCGCCACGGCAGGCCAAGCCGCACGCCCGCCCGATAGCGCCAGTGCGCCGCGCAGCAAACGAAACCCACAGCCACCCCGACACACGAGGGACGCCATGAGCCGCGACACAACCCGACCGACCGCTAGATGCGGCGAGTCCACCCGGGGGTACACCTGTTGTAGACAACTGCGTGAGCGCGCCCAGCGGCACAAAAACTTGCCTACGAGTCTGGAGCGGGTTGATGGCTGCCGGTAGGGCGCGTAAGCCGCCGCCGGTCGGCGAGCGGTTCGGTCAGCTCACTGTGCTCGCCGCGGCACCCGATCGCTCGGGCCGTTCGGCGTATCACTGCCGCTGTTCATGCGGGGCTGAGACGGTAGTCGCTGCAAACGCGCTCCGCTCGGGCAGCGTCCGCAGTTGTGGTTGTCGCCGCGGTCATCCCGGCTGGCATCGCAGGTGTGGATCGCCGACATACGTTTCGTGGGCCAGCATGGTGCAGCGCTGCACCAACCCAAAGCGCGCGAACTACCGCTACTACGGTGGTCGCGGCATCGTCGTCTGTGAGCACTGGCGCGGCAAGCACGGCTTTGAGGCGTTTCTCGCCGACATGGGCGAGCGCCCGGAGGGCATGACGCTGGATCGGGTTGATCCGAACGGTGACTACCAACCCAGTAACTGCCGTTGGGCCACCGCGACGGAGCAGCGCATCAACCAACGTCGGGTCGCGTGATGGCGGGTCGTGGGCCGGCTCCGAAGCCGGCGGCGGCGCGTCAGCGCACGAACCGCAAGAGCACGGCGGCGAAGCTCGAAGCTGACCCGACGGCGGAGGTTCCGGCGCTCCCGGACCTGCCGGATGAGGACGGCAACTCGCACACGTGGCATCCGCAGACGCTCGCGGAGTGGGACGCGATCTGGCGTTCGCCGATGGCGTCGCAGTGGCCGGAGTCGGACTACTTCGGGTTGGCGAAGCTGATCGTTGTCGTCGATGACTTCTGGTGGGCGGGCTCGGCGTCGGCTCGGCGGGAAGCGGCGGTCGAGATTCGGTTGCAGCGCAGCGACTTCGGCTTGGCGCCGCGGCCGCGTGCCGGTTTGCATTGGGAGATCGCTCGGGCGGAGGAGGCGGACGCTCGCGCGGCGAAACGTAAGCCGCCGGCTGAGCCGGCCGGCGCTGGCGCGGTCGATCCGCGGCAGCGTTTGCGCGCGGTGAAGTGAGCGAGCTCGCGGTCCCGCGGTTCGATCCGGGCTCGACGTGGCCGACGCTGGGGCCGCAGGTCTGCGACTGGATCGAGACGTTCCTCGTGTTCGGCCCCGGCGACCTGCATGGGCAGCCGGCGAGGCTCAGCGAGGAAGCTCGCGGGCTCGTCTACAGCTTCTACGAGCTGCACCCGCAGGGCTCGGCGGCTGCCGGCAAACGCAGGTTCCGCCGGTGCGCGGTGTCGCTGCGCAAGGGCCTCGCGAAGACGGAGCTGGGCGCGTGGATCGCGGCGGCGGAGCTCCACCAAGACGCGCCCGTGCGGTGCGACGGCTTCAACGCCGGCGGCGAGCCGGTCGGCGTCGCGGTTCGTGACCCCTACATCCCGATGCTGGCGGTGTCGGAGGACCAGTCGGAAGGCTTGGCGTACGCGACGCTTCGTGCTTGCCTGCTCGAAGGGCCGCTCGCGGAGGACTTCGATATCGGCCTCGCGTTCATCACCCGCAAGGACGGTCGCGGCCGGTGCGAGGCGGTCGCCGGCTCGCCTGGGTCGCGCGAAGGCCCGCGCACCACCTTCGAGCTGTACGACGAAACGCACGGGATGACGCTGCCGCGCCTGCGTGAAGCGCACGCCGCGATGGAGGGCAACCTCCTGAAGCTCCTGATCGCCGACCCGTGGTCGCTTGAGATCACGACGGCCCCAGTGCCGGGCGAAGGGAGCGTCGCCGAGGGCACCTGGGAGTACGCGGAGCAGATCGCAGCGGGCGAGGATCAGGACCGCAGTCTCTTCTTCTTCGCCCGGTGGGCGGGCGAGCAGCACGATCTCTCGAAAGGCAAGCAGACGCCGCGGGAGACGGTTCGTGCGGCCGTGCTCGAGGCGAGCGGTGACGCTGCGGTCTGGAGCAACGTCGACGCGATCATCGAGGCGTTCTACGAACCCAACACCGACCAGGCGCGGTGGGAACGCCTGTGGCTCAACCGGAAGGTGCAGGCCAGCCGGCAGGTTTTCAGCTCGGCGCTCGTGAAGGCCGCCGCTGACCCGCTGCCTGGTCGTGTGCCGCCGCGGCGCACCGCGATCGTGCTCGGCTTCGACGGGTCGCGGACGATCGACTCGACGGGCATCATCGGCACCGTCATCGAGACGGGCTACCAGTTCACCGTCGGCGAGTGGGAGCGCCCCGTTGACCTGAAGGGCGACTGGGAAGTACCCGCCAGCGATGTTGACGAGACGATGAGCGACGCCTTTGAACGGTGGAAGGTCATCGTCGCACTGTGCGACCCGCCGTTCTGGGAAGAGCACGTCAACGCTTGGCACGGGCGCTGGCCTGACGTTGTAGCGCGCTACCACACCAACCAGCACAAGAAAATGGCGTTGACGCTCGCCGCGTACGTCGCTGCGTGGCAAGCGCGCGAAGTCACGCACGACGGTAGCGCGGCGTACATGAGGCACCTAGCGAACGCGCGCAAGCAGGAGCTGAACGTCACCGACGAGCGCGGCGAGAAGCTGTACGTGATGGTGAAGGAGCGCCGCAACAGCCCGCTGAAGATCGACCTGGCGATGGCGGGCTGCTTGAGCTGGCAGGCGCGCGGCATGGCAATCGCGAAGGGCGCGATGCAGCGGCACGGCTCCAAACCGGGGCGCACGACCGTCTACATGGGGTAGGTGAGCATGGCCGTCACGACCACTGAGGAAGCCGCTCGCGCGACGCTCGACAAGATGGTGAAGCGCCTCGAACGCGACCAGGACGCGATGGGGCGCTTTCAGCGCTACTACGACGGCCAGCACAACCTCCGCTTCGCGACGCGCAAGTTCCGCGAGTCCTTCGGCGCTCTCTTCAAAGAGTTCGCCGACAATTGGATGGGCGTCGTCGTGGACGCCGGCGTTGAGCGCATGAAAATCGAGGGCTTTCGCTTCCCGATCGCGGGCGAAGCGGAGGCCGCGGGCGACGAAGATGATGAGACGACCGGCGACAGGCTCGCGTGGGACATCTGGCAGCGCAACAACCTCGACCTCGCCTCCGAGCTGGCACACGAGCAGATGTTCGTCAGCGGCCGCGTGTACTTGATGGTCGGGCCGCAGGAAGACGGCTCGACCGAACACCCGCTGTTCACCGTCGAGCACCCGTCGGAGGTCTACGTCCACCACCAGGCTAACTCGCTCTCGCCACGGGTAGCAGCGATCAAGCGGTGGTACGACCACGACTCCGAGCTGATGTTCGCCACGCTCTACCTGCGCGACTCCGTGTGGAAGTTTCAGAGTAATCAGAAGGCGACGATGACGGAGGCCAGCACGTCGATCGCGTGGGTGCCGCGCGAAGTCGATAGCCCGGTGCTGGAGAACCCGGTCGGCGTGGTGCCCGTCATCCCGCTCTACAACCGCCAGCAGCTTCTCGGGCACGGCAAGAGCGAGATCGAGGAAGTCATCCCGCTACAGGACGCCTTGAACAAGTTCTGGAATGACATGCTCGTGACGTCGGAGTTCTCGGCGTTCCGCCAGCGCGTCTTTATCGGTATGCAGACGCCGGAGGATGAGAAGGGCGACCCGATCCCCGACTTCGACCTCAAAGCCGCCGTGAACCGCATCATGGCGATCAAAGACCCCAATGTGAAGGTGCAGGAGTTTCAGATCAGCGACCTGTCGGGCATGATCTCCGCGATCGTCGCCTGTCGCGACCACATCGCCGCGCGGACGCGCACCCCGCCGCACTACCTCGTCGGGAACGTCGTGAACGTCTCCGGCGATGCGCTGAAGGCGTCCGAGGGCGGTCTCGTCTCGAAGGTCAAACGACGCTCGCGGTTCGCCGGCGAGGGCTGGGAGGAAGCGCAGCGCATCGCGTTCGCGTACAAGGCCCTCGCGGCGAGCGGCACGGAACGCAAGATGCTCGAAGCCCGCGCGAACTTCTACGCCGCCGAGACCATTTGGAGCAACCCGGAGATCACGACCGAATCGCAGCTCGCCGACTCGCTCGCGAAGTACGCCACGCTCGGCGTGCCGCGAGTGCCCTTGTGGGAACGGATGGGCGCCACGCAGACGGAGATCGTCCGCTGGAAGGGGCTGCTGGAGGAAGAACCGAAGGAACTGCCGCCGCAGGCGCTCGCTGCGCTTCTCCGCGCCGGCGCTACCGAGGGTCTGTAAGCCCTCGCACCGATCTTGCAATAGCTCGCGCCACCGGGGCGCGGGTGACATAGAGGAAAGGAAGTGGCATGGGCCAGGAGTCCACCACAACCACAGCCGGAGACCAGGCGTCGCCGGAGGCCCAGGAGGCCGCGAAGGCAGCAGAGGCAGCGCAGGCGGCAGACGCCGCCGCAACGGCAGCGTCAACCGACGACAAGTCATTCTCGGCGGAGTATGTGAAAGGTCTCCGCGAGGAAGCCGCCAAGTACCGCACGGAGGCCAAAGCGGCAGCCGACAAGCTCAAAGAGCGCGAGGACGCCGAACTGAGCGAAACGGAGAAGGCGAAGAAAGAAGCGAAAGAGGCGACGGAACGCGCCGATAAGGCCGAGGCCACGGCCGTTCGCTCCGAGGTCGCGATCAAGAAGAAACTCTCGCCGAGTATGGCCGCGCGCCTAGTCGGTGAGACGAAGGACGAGCTGGAAAAAGACGCCGACAAGCTGCTCAAAGACCTCGGCCCCGGAGCCACCGCAGGCGGCTTCGACCAGGGCGCGGGGCGCGGCGCGACACCGAAGGGCGGCCGCGATTGGCTCGGCCAGGCAATCGCAGGCAAAGGACAGTAACCGTGACGGGCCTCCCCGCAGTTTGGGGCGGCTGACTGGCACGGAGAAGTGCCAGTCATCCCGTAACACTCAAACCAAGGGAGTAAAAGGCCATGCCATACAACAATGTGATCGACCGCTCCGGCGCAGTTGCACTCATGCCGGAGGACGTCAGCATGAAGCTGATGCAGGAAGTAAAGAGCGCGTCACTCGCACTGACCGCGTTCGTAGACGTCCAGATGGTTCGCGGACAGACCCGCACGCCGGTTATCTCCGCGCTCCCGATTGCCTACTTCCCCGGTGGTGACACCGGGATCAGCGGCACGACGCAGATGGACTGGAAGAACAAGTACATCAACGCCGAAACGCTGGAGTGCATCGTCCCGATCCCGGAGAGCGTCGCCGAAGATATCGACGGCAACGTCTGGGATAGAGTCGAACCCTCGGTAAAGAAGGCCATCGCCCGGACGCTCGACGCTGCCGTGATCTTCGGCACGGGCGCCCCGGAAACGTGGGCGGAAAGCATCGTCGCCTCAGCCAAAGCGGCCGGCAACGAAGCGAAAATCGGCACCGCAAGCGCGGCAGAAGGCGGCCTCGCGGGCGACATCGATGTCGTGCTCGAAAAACTGGAGGAAGACGGCTTCGACTACGACTACGCTGCGGCGTACGTCGGGCTGAAGTCGAAGATTCGCAAAGCACGCAACACGCTCGGCGACCAGCTCGCGGACTTCTCGAACGACCGCGCCGGGGGCTTCTCCAGCCTGTACGACCAGCCGCTCGTCTTCCCGGCGCGCGGCATGTGGCCGACGGGCTCCGGTGAAGCTGCCGCGATCCTCTTCGAGCGTGAACAGTTCGCGGTCGGTCTCCGTACCGACTTCGACACGAAGCTGCTCGACCAGGCCGTGATTCAGGACAACGAAGGCAAAACGATCTTCAACCTCGCGATGCAGGACATGATCGCCTTGCGCATCCGTTTCCGTTGCGGATGGCAGGTCAGCAATCAGGTCACGTACGACCAGCCGACCGAAGCCAGCCGCTACCCGGCGGGCGTCGTCACCCACACCTAGTCGCTGCGCGATGGCGGGACTCCGGTCCCGCCATCTGTGCATCCACTTCAAGAGCGCGGGTGATCCCGCAGAAAAGGAATTGCCATGACTGCCAAGAACGAACAGAACATTCTCGAATTGGTGGCGGGCGAACTCGCCACCGAAGACGAGCAGGCGCTCTCTACGACGATCCTCGTCGAGCTGGGCGTCACGTCGGCCGCCAAAACGAGCTACGAAGACATCGTCGCCGTGGTCCCGTTCGCCGGGACCGTCACGGGCGTCACGTACACCCCCGAGGCCGAAGAGGGCGAATCCGGCACGGAATACCGCGTCTTCAAGGTCGAAGACCTGACCAGCTCACAGGTGCTCGCCGAATTCTCCACGAAAGCGGCGAAAATCAAAGCGGCCGAACAGAAGGCGCTCACCCTCAACGCGACCGCCGCTGACCTCGTCGTCAAAGCGGGCGACATCCTGAAGTGGAAGGACACGTCCACCGAAGGCAAAGAAACGAAGGGCGGCGTGCTGAAGATCACGATTGCGCGCACCGTCCAGTCGCCGAAGGCCAACGCGGGCGAGGGCCAGGCCACGGGCTTCGTCGGGACCGAATAGGTCATGGAGGCCGCAAGCGTGCCGCCGGAGTTCGCGGAGGGCGGCGAGGTATCCCCGGAGGCTGCCGCAGCGGCGCAGGCAGCCATCGGTGCCACCGCGGGCGATCAGGTCGCGCCGCCAGCTTCAGCGCCATCGGCGCCGGAGACGGTCGAGTCCGTAGCCTCGGAGGGCCAGGAGCCCGCCGGGGCGCCGCCAGAGACCGCCGAGGGGGCGCCAGGTGCGTCACCGGAGCAGTCGGCAGCGGGCGACGCCCAGGCCCCGGTCGAGGAGGCGGTCGTCGTCGACGGCCCCGGCTACCTCGGCCACGCACCCGGCGACCCGGGCTTCGAGACCCCGAACGGGACGCCGGCTCCGCCGAACGGCTCCCCGGTCGGGCGTATGGAAGCGGAGAAGGTCGGCTACCTCGGCGTGCGTAGCGGCGAAGCGCCGCGCAGGGGCCTGTAGACGAGAATCGAGCGGCCCCGGCCTAGAGCGTCCATGCAGGCGTTGCCGGGGCCGTTCGTGCTTTGAGGAGGCGCGATGCCAGTCAAATCGGAGGACGAACGCGCGATCCTCTACCGGAACCAGAACGACGCGCGCATCGCGTTCCGCGCGAACCAGATACGCGCGCTGGCCCCCGACCCCGCCGCGTTCGAGCTGCTGTGGCGGAACTACCGCAAGGTGTACGACCCGACGAACTACATCGAAGGTGAAGATTATCTCCGCGAGGAAGACTTCATGGCGATCTTCGACTACGACAACGACGACGGGAATATCTCGGCGAGTCAAGTTCACTTGAGGCACGTTCGCCGCCCGAACAAATAGAAGGGCAGGTGATCGAAGTGCCCTCGTCTGACTACCGGCCATCGATCGAAGATATCGGCGCGCGCATGTTCGCGCGGACGCTCGACTCCAACGGGAACCGTCGCAGCGGCACCTTCACCGCGACCACGACGCCGACCGCGTCCGCTGTAGACGTCCTGATCGACGATGCGCTCACTACTGTCGAAGCGGCCGTCGGCCAGGACATCGACGGTGCGTTCCTGAATAGCGCGAAGACATGCGTGATCTACAACACCGCCATGCTGATCGAGCTGAGCTACTTCCCGGAGAGCACGGACGCCGGGGATAGCGCCTACAAGGCATACGAGCAGCGCTACGAAGACACGCTAAAGCACTTGAAGGAGGCGATCAATCAGGTGCGGCCGGGCGACAAGCGCGTCGTCTCGCTGGAAATGCACTCACCGGTGCGAATGCCAGGCAACCGGCTCGACCCTTACGGCAACTTTCTCTTCCCGTGATGCGCCGACGGCTGGTGGGCTTCCTCGAAGTGTGCGGCAACTGCGGCCTGGAGCGCTTTTACTGCGGCTGCTGGTGGGATCGGCGCCGTCGTGGCTAAAGGGAACGTTCCGCGGCTGAAGCTCTACATCGAGGACGAGGACCGCACGTCTGAGGAGCTAGCGGCGATCGGCGCGCGTGCGCGCGACGCGAAGCCCGTGATGCGGCTGATCCAAGCGTTGATGATGGAGAGCAGCGCCGAGCAGTTTCTCTCCGAGGGCGCGAGCGTCGGCGAGCCGTGGAAGCGAGACACGGACGAATGGACCGAACGCAAGCAAAAAGAAGGTCTATCGGACGGGACGCTCGAGCGCCGCGGCGACCTGCGTAGCGCGATGTTGGCGAAGACGAGCGGCGGCGCATCGATCCGGCGACTGAGCAAACAGTCCACGAGCGTCGGAGTGCGTATCTACTACGCGCGCTTCGCCGGCAAGAAACGCCGGCTGCTGACGATGACGGTCCCGCAGCAGGACAAGTACGCGAGCATGATGATCGACTACATCCTCACCGGAAGGCTGGCGAAGCTATGAGTTCATCCTTTGGTGAAATCGTCACGGTCCCGCAGATCGAGCAGGCGATCCTCGCGACGCTTCAGAAGTGGAGCAACACCTACCTGCGCGAGATCGAGCGCCGCACCGGCCGCGAACCAAATGCCTTCCCGGACGTCGCGTCGTGGCGCCCGACGGACGACATCCTCGACCGCTTCCCCGAGCAGCAGATTCCCTCCGTGCAGCTCCAATGCACTTCGGAGGTCGATATCGAGACGAGGGCGCAGGACGCGGTTGCGGGCCTGCGCGGCACGGTAGACGTGCTGGTGCAGACCAACGAAGCCGAAACGGCGAGAGAAGTCGCGTCGCTCTACGTCTACCACCTGGCGCTGATCCTCGTGCAGAACCCCGAGCTTGACGGCTCCGTGAAATGCGCCGGCGTCGTGTGGGAGAAAATGGGCGTGCCGGATGTCGGGAGGCTGAAGGACAAGTCGCGTTGGCTGGCGTGGGGTGACGCGACGATCTTCCTCGCGATCGAAGGGTTCGCGTCGCCGCTCATGGGGCCAGCGGAACCGATCCCCGCGGACGAAGAAGGCACGGCGCCACCCGAGTACCCGGTCGCCGAGACGCACCATCTGGACGTCGAGTTGGAGGACGACGAAGATGCCTGAAGCTAGCAAGCAAGACCTCACACTCATCATGGGCGACGCCTACAGTCGCGTCTTTGCTCTCTTCTCCGACGCCCGTGTTAAGCAGTGGCGCGGAGAGTGGCACGAATACTTCATGTATGAACCGGGCGAGGCTGTCGAGCTTGAACCCGGCGAAGCGTTCGTCGCCCTCCTGAAGTCGATGGTCGCAAAGCCCGGCGCGGAAGGCTCCGAAGAGTTCTGGTCGCCGCTCACACCGAAGGACTTGACCGACTACGAAGTCACGCTCGTCTGCGGCACGCTGTTCACACTCACCGAAGGCCACGGGCTGACGGTGACGCCCAAACTCGGCAAGATCGAAGTCGAGGTGGAACCCGCGCAGATTGCCGCGGCGCCCACCTCCGAACGCTATTACGTGCAGATCGTCAACGGTGAAGGTAAGCCGTCCACGCCCGTCAGCGGGACCATGATCTTCAAGCAACCCTGATAGGAGAGCCATGAACGCCAGGCAGAACGCAAAGTCGGTGGTCCTTGAAGCCTCGATCACCCGCGCGGACGGCACCGTCGAGCCGCAGGGCGTCGTGGCTGTGTACTACCGCAGTCCGGTCAAGCGCGCGTGGGCTCGCCTTCGCGGCATCAAGGGAAAGGCAACGGTGACACCATGCGCGTAGCAATCCACCAGCCGGCGGGCAAGGCGCCCGACGGGACGGAGATCCCGGCAGCCGTCGGGGCCTACCACCTGGGCCGCATCGAAGACTTCGTGAATCAGGTTACGGGCGAGGTCACGAAGGCGGAGGACTTGGCGAAGGCGCTGCTCGCGCAGGCCAAGGCTGAGTTCCCCGACCTGACCGTCGTGATTGAGCACCTGATCGACAACGGTGACGGGACGTCCCGCTGGGCCTCCGAGCCCGCGGCTACCGATACCCCGGCGCCACCCGGAGCCACTGTCGAGGCGCCGGAGCTGGCGGCAACTCAGACGCAGGTCGCAGGAGGTGAGTCGGCATGACGGGCAACACAGGGACACTCGCACTTCCCCGGCCGTACCGCAGCCGGCTAGGAGGGCTGATCTCGTGGGCGTTCGGCGTGGCAACGGTCGTTACGAACAAGGGCAAAGAAATCTGGGCCGAACGACTCATGGAAACGCCGGCGACCTACACCCACTCGCCGCACTGGATGGCGATGGGCGTGGGAGCAACCGGTGCCGGGCGCACCGCGGAAAAAACGAACACGGCCCTGACCACCGAAAAGATGGCCCGCACGGTCGGCACGGAGTCCGTCTCCACGAACAAATACAAAGTCACCGGCTCGATCACCGCCACGGAAGAATTGAAAGTGGACGAGGCCGGGCTGTTCGACCAACTTGCGACCGGCGGCAATATGTACACGTCGGCGACGATGAACGTGGACACCTTGGCGAACGCCGACTCGATCACGTTCACTTGGACAGTCGAACTCTCGTAGACGCCACTACTGCTCTTAGACGGTTGGAGCTAAGGAGAAATCATGGCCGAACCAAAGGGCTGGGTGGCTCTCGGTAACGCATACCAGGGAAGCGGCAATGCGTCCGGGGCTGCATACGCATCATCGAAAGTGCTGACCGACGTCTCGCCCGGCGGCAAAAACGCCGGGTCGGCGTTGGTCATACCGGCGTCGTCGCTCATCGTCGGGAACGTCTTCCGCTTCACGGCGATGGGAACGTACTCGACCAAAGCGGAAGTCACGAAAGCCGTGCTGGGCATCTACTTCGGCGGTGTTGCCGGGACGGCCCTGGTGAAAACCGGGGAACTTGCACTGGAAAAATCGGCCAAATCGTGGCCGTGGATGCTTCAGGCTATCGCTCGCGTGACGGCTGTGGGCGTGGCTGGCGTGAGCACTGGAGCAAAGTTCATCACGGAGGGGTTCGGGCACTATGCCGTCGCGGCGACCGGCCTCGCGTCTTCCACGTTTCAGATGCCGGGGGAATCGGCGACCGGCGGGGAAGTCACCGAATTGTCCTCCGGCGTCTCGAACATCGTTACCCTCGGCGCTGAATGGAAGACGGAAGGTGCGGAAAATACCCTCACCTGCTACCAGTGGCTAGTCGAGTCGTTGAACTAGGCAGTCATGCCGGTGCTACTGCGCGATCCGCCCTCTGCGGGTGGTGGACGACCACCGATACCGCGCTCTCCGTGGGGTCTGTGGCGTCCACCCCTCATAGCGCCGGAACCGATCTACAGGGAAGCCGAAGCCTTCGCGGCTACCCAGGCGCAATCGGCCACGCTGGCGAAGGTCATCCAACGCTCGCTTGAATCGACACAGCCGCAGGCGCCTACGAGGATCGCTAGGCCGACGAGGCTATTGAGCGCCAAGCAGTATCAGTTGGGCGTAGGGCACGCGCAGAACTACGTGGCTAACCCGAGCTTCGAGTACGACACGGCCGGCACGCACACGCCGGCCGCATGGAGCACGTCGTCCAGCTCGATCAAATTGGGTGCAACGGTCACCGTCGAAGCCGGCGAAGCAGCGGAGGGCCTTCAGTATTTGAGCGTGGCGTGCGCTGGTGAACACTCGCACGAAGGCGCGATCTCCGAAGAGTCGATCCCCGTTGAAGCGGGCGTACCACAGCAGGGGTACCTTTGGGTAAAGGGGCCAGCCGGGAAGCAGATCGAAGTCGTGATTGGCAGCGTATCCCAGGGATTCACCGGGGAGATCAAGACACTCACAGGGGCGTGGGAACAGGTGGAAAGCGCCGAATTCACGCCTTCGGCGTCAGGCTACATAGCGCTAGGGGTCAGGTCTGCAAACGACGAAGTGCTGACCTTCTCGATTGATGGCGCGAGCACCACGCAGGTCTACTTCGATGGCAGCTACCCCGGGGCGTGGTGGGCGGGCACGCCGGGGGATAGCCAGTCAACGTTCTCGGGATCGCTGTTGGCCAGGGCGCCGACTCGTCTCCTCGGCCCGACGCAGGCGCAAGTCCCGGCATTCGCCAAGATCGTCAAACGAGCGCTCAGCGCCACGCAGGCGCAGGTGCCGACGCTGCTCAAGACGCCGAAGCGCCTGCTCTCCGCCACGCAGGCCCAGGTCGCTTCGCTCGTCAGGGCGCCGCTCCGCCTTCTCAGCACCGTGCAGGCGCAGGTCGCTACGAAGACGAGGACGCCCGCCAGGCTTCTCAGCGCCACGCAGGCGCAGGCGTCGACGAGAGTAACCACACCGCGGCGGTCGCTCTCGACCACCCAGGGGCAGGCCGCAACGGCACCCAAGACACCCAAGCGCCTTCTCGGCGCCACGCAGACGCAGGCCAGCACGAAGCTCACGACGCCTACTAGGCTGCTGGGCGCCAGCCAGGCGCAGGCGGCGACTAGGGCCACGACGCTCGCTCGTCTCCTGAGCGCCACGCAGGCCGAGCTCGCTTCGCTCAAGCGGGCGCTGACCCGCGGGTTGACCGCGACGCAGCCGCAGGCGGCGACCCTGCTGAAGACGCCAGCGCGCCACTTGACCGCGACGCAGGCGCAGACGGCGACGCGGACGGTAGCGCTATCCAGGGGGTTCGTCGCGACGCAGACGCAGCTCGTGGGCGTCGCGCGGCGCTTTGTGAGCACCCACAGCGCCACGCAGGCGCAGACGGCCGCGCTCAAGCGTTCCCCGTCGCGGTCGATGTCGGCCACGCAGACGCAGCTCGTGGGCGTCGCGAGGGCGCCCAGCCGCCACCTCAGCTCTACACAGCCGCAGCTCGTCATCGTGCGCCGCTGGCGCCCGGAGGATGCCGAACCCATCGCCGTCACAACGGTCCTGCTGTGGCCGGCGCCCGTCACGTCAGTAATCGTCGCGCCCGAAGAGACGGTGTCGGTCGTCGTCGAGCAGGCCGAGACGACCACCGTCGTCCTGTAAACGCTAAGCGAAGGGAGTGGCCCATGCCACGTTTCAAGGCCGGAGTCGCCGGGCCAATCTCGCTCGAAGATGGCCGCGTGGTCACTGCCGAGCAGGGGCCATTCGACCTCGACATCACCACGCCGCACGATCAAGACCTACTCGACCGGGGAGTGATCGTCGCCAGCGCCGATCCCGCCGAGCCGGAGTCATTGCCGTCGCCGGCAGGCCGGCAGCAGCCATCCTCGTCGCCCGCGGGCAGCGAGACGACCAGCGCCGTTAGCGGCGGGAAGGAGGGCTAGTTATGCCCGGAGTCAAGGTCAATCTACAGAGCGCCCCGACGGCAACGTTCAACCCGGCTGCGACCGGCAAGTGGTTCTGTGTCGGGCTCTTTGAACGCGGCTCGACGAGCGTCCCGATCCTCGTCACGTCGATGAGTGAGTTCAAGGAACTCGCCGGGAGTCGCGTGTCCTACAGCTATATGTGGGACGCCGCGGAAACGTACTTTGAAGAGGGTGGCTCCGAACTCTTCCTGTCCCGCGTGGTCGGCAAAACGCCGATCGCCGCCTCGCTCGTGCTGAAACACACCGCTGAAGCGTCGCTGAAGGTCGCCGCCAAGAACGTCGGCGAATGGGGCAACAAGCTCGAAGTGGAAGTCGTGATCGAGACGGGTGAAGAATACCGGCTGCTGATCTACGAAAACAAAGTGCTCGTCGAAGAATCGCCGACGCTCGCGTCGCAGGTCGCGGCCGTCACATGGTCGGAAAGCTCGGCCTACGTGACAGTGACCGTGGAAGCGGGAACCAAAAACCCGACGGTGCTCGCGGCCAAAGAACTCGCGGGCGGCACGTACGACTCGGCCGAAGTCGAAACGGTCGGCTGGGAAGCTGCGCTCGCGCGCTTCGACGCCGAACTCGGCTGCGGCCAGGTCAGCGCCCCGGGCAACACCACGGAAGCCATTGGCAAACTCGTCGAGGCGCACGCCGAAGCGAACAACCGGACGGCCGTGCTCGACCTGACCAACACGGGCACCGTCGGCACGCTCGTCTCCGCCGCTGCGGCGCTGCGCTCCCTGACGGGCTCGCGACGCAGCGCGGCCTACGCGCCGTGGGCGAAGATCCCCGGCCTCGCGGGAGGCTCCGAACGCACGGTCCCGTATTCCGCGGTGCAGGCCGGCATGTTCGCTCGTAACGACGCGAGCGCCACGCCGCCGCCGGTCGGCGAAGCATCCGCCGGCACGTTCGGGCGTCCGCGGTACGCGCGCGGGCTCACCTACGAATGGACGAGGGCGCAGCGCGAAGAACTCAACACCGCGCGTGTCAACGTGGCGCGGACGTTGCCGAGCGGGAGCATCGAGACCTACGGCAATCAGACGCTCGCACCGGCCACCGAAGGCGCGTGGCAGGAGGTCTCCTCGGCCCGCCTGTATATGTTCATCTGGTCCGCTGGTGAAGGGTTCTTGGAGGCGGCGACCTTCAAGAACATCGACCCGAAGAACGTGCTGCTGAGCAAGATCGAAGGGCGCCTGTCGGCCTTCCTCGCGAGCCTCGGCGGAGTGCTCAACACCTACTCGGTGAGCACCGGGCCGTCCGTCAACACGTCGGCCACGAAGGCCAAAAAAGAAGTCCTGGCCAACGTCGAAGTCGAACCGTCGGCCATCGCCGAAACGGCAGTCCTCAATATCTCCGTGGCGGCGTAAGGGCGGAGCCCTTCAGAAAGGAAGTGAAGCCTCATGGCACTCAAGTCAGCATTTAGGGCCGTCCTCGCTGTCGCCAACAGCGCCGGCGTCTTCGAGGAGTGGCCCCCCGCAACTGGTGGTATGTGGGACGCCTTCGCCGGCGGCAAGCTCACCATGAAAGAGACGAAGTACACGCCGTGGAGCGGCGAACAGCGCGTCTACGCGGGGATCAAGGAAACCGAAAACTACACGCTGGAGCAGGACTACATGATCGACCTTCACGGGCCGCTCGTGAAGCAGTGGGAGGTCGAAGGCGATCTCCGCGGCCGGCGCTGTCTCGTGACGATCATCGAGCGCGACACCGAAGGCCAGTGGCAGTACAACCGGGAAGCCAAGGAAGGGCAGGTGCTCGAGATCACCCTGCCGGACGGCGACTCCAACGACGCTTCGGCGATCGACAAGATCGGCCTGATCGTCTCCATCGGCAAGCCCGCCGGCGAAGGCGAGTAGTCACCACCCAACCCAAGAGGAGCGCAGCGCCTATGAGCACCGCACCCGCAGAGACCCCGCAGGCAGCCGAGCCGGTCGAGGAGCCGACGAGCGCCACGCCAGCCGCGGGCGCCGACTCGATGCCGTCCGCGCTCGACAAGCTGCGCGCGGAATACGCAAAGCCGGTCGAAGCCAAGAGTCTCTTCAAGCGGCTGCTGTCCCGCGGCGAACGGCTCGTCGCGGAGTACAAGCCGCTGAAGCTCGACGACGCGAAGGCGGCGATCGAGAAAGAGTCCGACCCCTCGATGCTCATATCGTCGCTGAAGGCCATCTGGATTCACGACCCCGAGCACGCGGAGGCGAGCGACCGGGGCCTCGTGAAGCTCGGCGCGTGGAGCGGTCAGCCGCAGCTCGACCCGCTCGGCTTCGACAAACGCCTGACGGACCTTCTCGGCATCCCGTTCGGGTCATCTGGTGCGATCCTGCTGTCGCTGTTCGAGGGCAACGATCTCGCGATCGGCGCGCAGGCGGCAGAACTCGGCGAATGGTCCGTGAAGACCAAGCGCACCGATCTACAGGATTTTCGGCAGGGCTAGGAGAGGATGAGTCGATTCAGTTCGCGGGCCTCGCTGCGCTGGTCTGCGGACTGAATCCTCTCGCGGCCCTGGACTGTCACGACCCGGTAGAGATGGTCGCACTCGAAAGCGCCGTCGAGCACGCAGCCAAACTCCGCGACGCGGAGCGCCAAGACCTCGCTAACAAATTCGGCGAGGTGATGAGCAAAGTCTTCTCCTGAAGGCAGGTGACGCAATGGCGGGCTCAAGCAAAGGGATCACGGTCGTCGCGCGCCTGCTCGGCGGGAAGGAGATTGAGAAGGAATCCGAGCGGATCAGTGGCTCGATCGACGGCATGGCGGAGGACACGAAGGTCGCCGACGACAAGATGGGCCAGTCGGGCGGCGGCTTTGAACTCTTCCGCGGCAAGCAGAAGCAGGCCCTCGCGGACAGCGAGAAGGATCAGCACAGCTTCCTGCGCTCGACGGGCTCGACGCTCGCGAAGTACGGCGCGATGTTCGGCGGCGCCGTCATCCTCGGCGGCGGATACGAGTCGATCAAGAAGGCGCTCGGCACCGAAAAGATCGAAGCGTCACTGAGGACGACCCTCAAAAACACGGGGCAGCTCCACGCCAACACCATGCAGCAGATCACATCGTCGAGCGCGCGCCTGGCGACGCACGGTGGCTTCTCCCAGCAGGAACAGCTCAAAGGCATCACGCAGCTCGTCGGCGAGACGGGCAGCCACACCGCGGCGGTGAAGCTCAACGCGGCGGCAGTGAACCTCGCGCGCGGCGAGAACCTTGAATACTCGGCCGCCCTGAAAATGGTGTCGATGGGCGTGACCGGCTCGACGGGCCGGCTTCAGAAGTATCTCGGCATTATCCAGCCGGTCAAGACCGCGATCGACCGGGTGAAGGAATCCGAAGCGGGCATGACCACGGCGCAGAAGGCGACGAACTCGGCCGCGCGCGAAGCCGCCGAACTGCAAGACAAGCGGCTGACGGCGCTGAAGGTCGCGGCGATCACCGAAGCCAAGTACCACGGCGCCACCGCCGCCTTCAGCAAGACGACCGCGGGCCACATTCAGAACCTCAAGAACGCCTTCGAGGGGCTTGAGGAAACGGTCGGCAAACGGCTCGTGCCGGGCGTGACGAAACTGCTGACCGTCGGCTCGAACGTCGTGACGTGGGTGCTGAAATCGAAAGTGGCGCTGATCGCGCTCGGCGGCGCCGTCGGCCTGCTCATGGTCGCGTTCGCTGTCGAGAAGGTCATCCGCTTCGTGGAGGCCGTGAAAGCGCTGACGCTCGTGACGAAGTTGCAGACCGGCGCGCAGTGGCTTCTCGACGCGGCACTCGACGCCAACCCGATCGGCCTCGTCGTGGTGGGCGTCGCTGCGCTCGTGGCGATCCTCTACGTCGCCTACACGAAGGTCGCGTGGTTCAGGCAGGGCGTGCAGGCCGTGTGGACGTGGGTGAAGGCGCACTGGCCGCTGCTGGCCGGCATCGTGCTCGGCCCGTTCGTGTTCGCCGCTATCCAGATCGTCACGCACTGGACCGCGATCGTCGGGTTCTTCAAGGGCGTGCCCGGCAAACTCGCCGCGGCCGGCAAGGGAATGTGGAGCTTCGTCAAGACCGAGTTCAAATCGGTCATCGACTGGATACTCCGTGGCTGGAACCGGCTGCACTTCAAGATGCCGGGCGTCCACACGCCGTTCGGGACCATCGGCGGCTTCAACATCGGCCTGCCGCAAATCCCGCTGCTCGGCGAAGGCGGCACCGTCCGCGAACGCGGCTCGGTCGTCGTCGGCGACCGCGGCCCCGAGCTTCTGAGCCTCCCGCCCGGCGCGCGCGTCGACCCGTTGCTGCCTGGGAGCCGTTCGCAGGGCGCTCCCGGCACGTTCCACCACCAGGGCCGTGACCTCATCGTTATCTGTCAGATCGACCGCAAAGAGGTCGGGCGCGCGGTGGTGGACGAAATCGACAGGGAATTCGCGCGGGGCAACCGATGACGAGCGCCCTAGAAGCGATCACCGGCGGCGCCGAAGCCCCGCCCGAGGACAGCTCGGCAGCAGGCCCGACGCCTTACGACCTCATCGTCAAATGCAAGGGCTGGAAGACGCAGGTCGGCGGCTACCGCACGGACGCGCCGATCGAGCCGTCGCTTGGCTACGGAGGCCACCCGATCGCGGTGCGCCCGAAGACGTCGGCGCTGACGGTATGGGAGGGGCGCCAGCCGTTTCAGCTCGACGTCCCGATGCTGTTCTCCGGCAACCACGTCCCGGAGCTGTGTCGCCTGCTCGACCAGATGGCGAGCGCGAAACCCCCGACGTCGAACCTGGCGCAGCCGACCGCTCCCTACGCCGTCACGATCCACAGCACGGTCGGCTCGCTCCCGCTCCCCGGCGGAATGCAGGAAGGCGACGAGTGGTGGATCGAGGATCTGAAGTGGGGCGACGAGAAACGCAACACCCTCAACGAACTGTATTACAAGGAGGTCGTCGTCACGCTGCTGGAGACGGTGGTCGATGTCACCCTGAAAACGAAAGGCGCGCACGCCTACACAGTGAAGCACGGTGACACCTGGGCGCGGATCGCAGCCAAGCAGCTCGGCGACCAGGAACGCCAATATGAACTCCGCGAAATGAACGGCAATAAGACGAATGCGCAGCTCGCCAAGATGGCCGGCAAGCGCATCCGCATCCCGCAGTCGATATGAGCATTCGCGGCCTCGGCACCAGCATGACCATGCAGGTCGGCGGCAAGACGCTCGAAGGCGCGATCCTCGAAACGATCGTCGCGATGGGGTTGACGTTGACGACACAGGGTTCATCAACGATCTCAGCGACCGCGAAAGACCCCGAGAAGCTGCTCGTGAAATCGGGCTGGTTCAGCAGCAAAGCCGAGGCGTTCCTAGACGGCCTGCCGTTCGTCGCGTGCGCCTTCGTAAAGAAGGTGGACGAATTCACTCTCGAATTTGAAGACCGCGACTTCTGGAAGATGAAGGAAGGCACGCACTCGCGCGACCCGGTGAGGGTACTCCGCGGCTCGAAAACGTTGCAGGAGTTCGTGAAGGAACAGACGCAGCGGCTATGCCCGCATACCGACTTCGTCTGTCCGCAGCTCCACGAACAGCAGGCCCGTGAACCGGAGAAAATCGAAGGCGGCAACAAGGCCGCGCCGTCGCCTGGCGCGGGTGGCGCTGTCAAGATCAAGGGCAAAGTCGCCGACGCAGACCAAGAAAACAACCTCACCATCATCCTTGCGGTGATCCACGAGAAGCAGGCGCCAAAGGAGGCGTGCCTAGCGATCCTTGAGGCTGGGCTAGCGGAAACCGTCGCGGGCTTCGCGAGTGAACGTGACCCGCTCGAAGGCTCGACGGGCGTCTTTCAGATCAACCCGCAGGCGCACCCCGGGCTCAAGGTGGACACGAAGCAGAACGCCGAAGAATTCCTGACGGGTGGCGGCTTCGGGCCGCCCGGTGGCGCTAACAAGCTCGCGCGCGAAGGTAAGAAGGCCGGCGAAATCGCGAAGCTAGTTGAGGAGCCCCAGCAGGAACCATCCTTCTTTGAAGCCTACCGCAAGGAAGCCGAAGAAATCCTCAAGAACGCCGGCGGCGCACCGCAGGGCAACATCAAGACGGTGCTTACACCTAAGCCCGAATTCTTTGAACTCAATCAGAAGGTGAACACGCAGGAAGAACCCGAAGAAGAAGACGAAAGCGAAGAAAACGCGCTGTCCGGGATCGAAGCCTACCTGAAACCGGGGAAGTGGCTGCTGTGGAAATACGGCAACACGTTCTTTCTCTACACGGAGGAGTACCTAGCGCACTCTAAATCCGTCGTGACACTCTCCGAAGACACGCCCGGCATCATCGACATCGGTTGGAGCCTCGATCACAGTAAGAAAAAAGTGTCGAAGGTGACGGTCGAATGTCGCGCGCTGCTGTGGGAGGTGCCGCCCGGTCAGCTCGTCTCATTCGAGGACTCCGTCGGCGAAGAGATCAGCCGCGACAACGACGGCAAAGTAAGGCGCTGGGTTGTGCTCAACATCGAACGCAAGGACATCACCGATAACGCGACGACCGTCGAACTGATCCTCCCCGAACAAGGCAAGCGCGAAAAGGCCGTCACCGCAAAGGAGGAAGTGATCGCGCTCAACGGCGCCACCGGGCACCATGAAGCGCAGACCAACGCTTCGGGCACGGCGGGCGCCGGGAAGCTCAAACGGGACTCGGTCATCTGGCAGGTGTACGTGCAGGCGAAGTGGATCGCCGAACAAGGATTCTTCTACTGGTTCGGTGGCGGTCACGCTAGCTTCGGGCCGACCGTCTTTCAGCAGGCCGGGCCGGAAGGCAACCCGCCGAAAGAGGAAGGTCTCGACTGCTCCGGCCTGCTGTCGTGGGCGCTGCACTCCGCCCATGCGTGGGTCGAAGGCGAACCGCCGTTTGACACGCAGCTCTTTGAAAAATGGGGGGAACCCGGCGAAGGCAAGTACATCACCGTGTGGGTGGCCGACACCGTTGCGCAAGCCCACTGCTTCCTATGGATTCAGATACCGAGCGTCCTGCGCCCCGAAGGTGGCCCCGACATCGACTACGCACTGGAAGCGTCGCACTCCGGGGCGACCGTACCGGTGCCGCGCGGTGTCGGCTTGCGACCCCGCACGCAGTATTACCCGAACCCCGCGGCTGAAGGCTTCAAAGCTCGACACTGGCCCGGTACGTGATGCACCCCGCCTTCGGTGATCTTCAGAAGAGTCAGCACCGCGCCGCGCGCAGGCGCCCATCGTTTCTAGTGGGCGAAGTCATCGAAGCGCCGGGGAGCGTCGCCGACAAGGTGAGGGTGCGCGAGCAGGGCGACACGAGCGGGCTCTACCTCGGCGAAGCGTCGTGGCCGAAACCCGCGGCGCCGAAAGAACTACCGGCAGCGGGCGACGTCTGCCTAGTGGCGATCGACAACCGCGGCGTGCCGTGGATCGCCGGCTGGGCGATACCGAACTGGTGAGGAGAGCGCGATGGCCGAATCACTCGAAGTACCCGTGATGAAGTGGCCCTTTCGCATGGGTGGCTTCAACTCCAGCGAGATCGCCTACGTCGAACAAGACACGCCCGAAGAGGTCGCGCAGTGCGTGGCGATGGTCTTCAGCGTCGAACAAGGCGCCCTCGTGGACGCGCCGAAACTCGGCCTGCCCGACCCTACGTTCCGAATCGGCGGCGTCAGCGAAGCGACCCTGCTGGCCGTGGCGCAGCGGTGGGAGCCGCGAGCTGCGCTGAATCTCACCCGCGACACGATCGTCGCGCTCGCGCAGGCCGTTGACGTGGAGGTCTCCGATGCCTGAACCCTTCCCCGAACCGCCGCTGATCCCCTCCAGCGAAGCGCTCGTGCAGCGCGTCATCACGCAGCTCCAGGCGCAGTACCCGAACTGGACGCCGAACCCGGCGAGCCCCGAATACCGCATGTTCTTGGCGTTCGCCGCCATCGCGTGCGAAGTCATCGTCCTATGCTTCCAGGCGCCCGAAGAACTGATCCGCTGGATCGGCGAAGTCGTCTACCAGACGCCGCCGACGCCGGCGACCTACGCCACTGCGACGGCCACCGTCGAAGCGGTGGACACGCTCGGGCATACCCTCGAAGCGGGTGCGGTTGTCCTCGTGACCCCGGAAGGCGGGACGCCTGTCGCGTTTGAAGTGACCGCGAGCGTCACGATCCCGCCGGGCGAATCGAAAACCGCCGCGGGCGCCGTGAAGCTCCAGGCGGTCGAACCCGGCACCGAAGGCAACATCCCCGGCACCGCCGCGGTGGAACCCAACGAACTGCTCGCGTGGGTGAAGCCGAAAGGGATCACGCTCGCCGCGGCGCCGGCCGGCGGCGAGGCCGAAGAAACGATCGTGGCGTACACGCAGCGCATCCGCGAACTCGCGCGGCTCGTCAAGCCGCAGCCGATCCTCCCCGCCGACTTCGCCAACTATGTGCGGCTGTTGATCCCCGGCATCGAGCGGTGCGTCGCCGTTGACATGCTCGAACTGAAGCACACCACGCCGACCGCGGAAGAAATCGCCAAAGAGGAAGGCAGCGAAGTCGAAGCGGAAGGCGTCGAACGGTGCGTGACGGTGATCCCGCTGACCGCCGAAGGAAACGTTCCGCCCAAAGCGACGCTCGAACTCGCCTACGAAAAGCTGAAGGCCGCGCGCGAGGAGACATTCAAGCCGTACGTGGGCCTGCCGTCGCTGCATCCCATCACGATCAAACTCGTCGGCACCTTCCTCCCCGGCTACGCGAAAGCGGCCGTCGCGGCGAACCTCGAATCGGCCCTCGAATCGCTGCTGAGCCCCCCCATGTTCGGCGTCGCGGCCACGGGAGACACAACGACGTGGATCAATAAGAAGAATCTCTTTTACCAGGACGTCGTTACGGCCATCGATAACGTGCAGGGCTTCGGCCACTACACCGAACTGAAGGTCAACGGCGGGGAATCCACCGTGGCGCTGTCGGGCATCGCGCCGCTCGTGCGAACGCACACGCTGACCGGCATCGCGGCCTACGCCGCTGGCACCGAATACAGCGAGGGCCAGCTTGTCTACGAAGCCGGCATCGTGTACGAATCGATCACGTCGGGCCTGCAAAAAGGGCACACGCCAAGTTCTGACGCCGGCGTCCACTGGAAGTCGCTCGGCGGCATGACCATCACCCTGAGCGAAGGCGCGGAATGAGCGTCGAACCGGAGATCAGCGCGAGCGGAGAACTGCTCTACCAGCGGGTGCTCCCGCTCATGGGGAGCGATGAAGAATACGGCTGGTTCGGCCGCTACTTGTGCGGCGCTCTCATGGACGGTCTCCTCCAGGGCTTCGATCAGGTCGTTCTCGGTAGCGAGATCGACGGCGTCGTGTACGGCCCGTGGTGCGTGGTCGCGGTCCCGGCGGTCTGCCCGCCCGCGTGGCTCCCGTGGAGTAGCGCGCTCTACGGCGTGACTCTCACTCCGGGGTCGAGCGTCGCTGTGCAGCGGCAGACGATCGAGGAACTGCCGCCGCAGAAGCGCGGTGGCATCACGGCGATGGCTGCTGCTGCTGCCCCCGAGCTGATCGGTACAGGGACCGCCGAAGCGCCGCAGTTCAATCTCACCCTGATCGAGCGGCCCGCTGGCAAAGCGTACAAAATCAACGGCTACGTCGCGCCCGAACCGAGCACGGCGCAGCAGGCCGCGATCGAAGCGGCACTGCTGACACAGAAGGCCGGCGGCATCAAGCTCACGATGTCGTGGAACGTCGTCGAGTGGGAAGAAGCGACGCTGAAGTACGAAGAAACCTCGGAGACCTGGGCCGGCGCCACGCTGGCCGGTGTTACCTGATCGAGACCGGGAGGTCCGCATGGCCGTTACCGACTACACCACGAACCGCCATCTGCCCTACCCGACCGGGGCAGACTACATCCCGGAAGGCCCCGCCGAGCTGGAGGCCATCGCCAACGCACTCGACGGCGAAAACCGTGGGGAGATCGACTTCCTCCAAGTGGGAGTCGTGAGCGCGACGGACTGGTCGTTTACCGCGACGATGGAATCCAGCAGCGAATGTAAGCTGGGGTCTACCGCGACGGTCGGCGGTGTCGCGTGGCTGCCCCTGGCGGCGATCGGGCTGGTGCGCAGCGTGACGACAGCCGCGAAACTATCGGCGCTGAAACCGGCCTCTTTGCCCGGCAGCGGTAAATACCTCACGGTCGGGTTCGAGCTGACGCCATCGACCTCCGACGCGGCGGCGACCGTCAGTGTGGTGTCGGGCACCGAACAGACCACGCAGGCACTCGCGGAAGTGAACTCCCCGGCTATCACGGCGGGCAACGCCCGCGTGCGGGATGTCGTGGTCTTGAACACGGCTGGCGTTTACTCGATCGCGTCGCAGACCGACCGGCGCTCGCAGGTTGACTTGACGCATATGCCCGGAGACTTGATCTTCACGGCTACGTCTTCGCGGTTCGGGTGCCTGCCGTGCGAAGGGCAGGCGGTGCCACGTACGAGCTACCCCAATCTTTTCGCAGCGATCGGCACGACGTACGGGGCGGGCAACGGCACTACGACGTTCGGCCTCCCGGATTATCGAGGCCGTGTGCCTATGGGCGCAGGCACGGGAACCGGGGGCGAAGAATCGGAAAGTTTCCCGGCGCGTTCGCTCGGCCAGAAAGTCGGCGCGCTCGTTCACAAACTGACCGTCGGGCAACTCGCCTCCCACTCGCACGGCGGCAAAACGGGCACCAGCACCACCGGTGCTGGTGGCTTCCACAGTCACTTGATCTTGGCCTCCACGACAAACAACCCCGCCAGCGGCGGGGCGTGGGAAGGCGGCGGCGGCGAGTGGACGTTCGGAGGCGTGTCCTTCCAGTCTCCGACCTATGTGGGCGTCGATACCGGGATCACGAACGGCTCCGGGGAACACACGCATACAGTGCCGGCGCTGGCGATCTCCGCGGAAGGTGGCGGGGAAGCTCACAACATCGTCCAGCCCTCGACGACCTGCAACGTTTGGATCAAGTTCTAATGCCGGAGGAGACGGAGCAGCAGCGCGAGGCGAAGGCCCTCCAGCTCGCCGAAGCCCGGGGGCGCCGACAGCAGGTCGTGGACGGCCGATTGGATGAGCACGACCGGCGGTTCGAGCGGATCAACGGGTCGATCGACCGCTCAGCCGACGCGCAGGAGAAGACGGAGACCCGGCTCGCTGGCCTGGAGCGCAAGGTGGACCAGGTCATCGCGAAAATGAAGACAGCGGACGAGGTCTCCGGCGCGCTCGCGAAGGCCGCGGTGTCCCGCCGCGAGTTCTGGCTCGGCGTCGCCGCAGTCGTCGCCGTGCTTGTCGCATCTCTACTCCAGGGGGCGCACCTATGAACCGCCACGGCTTCTACACCGTGGGCCTCGTGATCCTGCTCCTGGCGATCGGCGTGAACACGTACTACACGGTCAGCGACCACGGCCGGCTGAACCACAACGAACACCAGACGTGCGTGATCCAGGGCCGCGGGCTGGAAGGCCAGCGACACTTGACGGCGATCATGCGCGACATCGCTGCGCTGCTCACGCCGGCACCGGCGGTTCACGCGGCACCGGTGCCTCCGTCGCTCGTCGCTCCGCTGGCGAACCTCCGCGAACAGCTCGGGGAGTACGTCACGATCGAGCGCGCGCAGCCCGCGGGCCGCAGCTGCTAGGCGCTGATGGGGGAGGGGGAGATGCAGGCAATAACGCCGCTCAGCCGCAGCGAGTTCGATCGCGTCATCCGCGCCACCTACCCCGTCGCCGGGTCGTACGCGGACGCCGAGGAATGCGCGCTCGACGCGCAGCTCCAAGTCCTCACTAAAGAAGTGGACAACCCCGGCGACGTGGGTGGTCTCGTCGCCCGGATCAGCCGCGACAACGCGCTCAAGCGACGACGCCAGCGGCGCGTCCACCCACTCCAAAGCCTCGACGCGATCGAAGCTCACGACCGGGGCGACGTGTTCCGCGACCACGAGCCGATCCGACGCGCCGCGGACTGGCGCACGTTCTACTTGTGGCCCGGCTCAGATGTCCATATCGACCTGCTCGCCATCGCCGAAGACCACGACGAGCGCCACCGCCTCGCGCTCGCCATCGCCGCGCTACAGGACCGCGCGGAGTCCGCGGACTACATCGGCTTGCACCGCAGCTTCAGGGAGTGGGATCGCGAGAGCGTGCTCGACGCGCTCCGTGAGTTCGGCGAGCACAAGGGCAGCACGCCGACGCACGCCGACCTCAACCGGCACGAGTCGCTGCCGTCGATCAGCACGATCTACCGTTTCTTCCGGCAGTGGGAGACGGCGCTCCGCGCGGCGGGCTTCGAGCCCCACAAGGCCAGCCGATCCTTCTCGCGCTGGGATCGCGAGACGGCGCGCGCAGCGTTCTGTGCGTGGGTCACGCGCCACGGCCGCATACCGGGCCGTCACGAGCTACAGGTCGAGCAGGCCGACCTCCCGAGCCTCACAACGCTCCGGCGCCTCTTCGGCACGGGCGGCGCTCTGCGCCTCAGCGTCGAGATCAACCGTCTCTGCCTGGACGCGGGTTGCGCGCACACCTGGCGCCCCGGGACGCCTCACGCGGCCGCACGCCATAGCCTATGACCGGGTTAGCTCGCAGGCTGCAACGTAACCCGTCGCGAGGGGTCGCAGAAGTGTCGCAGGGTTGCGACACTTCGTTTCAAGCTCTCACCCTGCGAGGTTGAAAAACGGGGAACCACTCGCAGCGTGCGAGGGGTTTTTGCGCCGGCCTGCCACCCTTTGGTCTCCCAGGGCGGGAGGTTCTTTGCGTTCCAAAGGGCGGAGCGCTACCCTGTGCCCATCCATACAAGTGCCCCCGCGCCGATGGCACGGCCGGGGGCGTGGCCCCGTGAGTGCGACCTCCCGGAGCGATGGGCACGCTACAGCACTGTCGGGCGTCGCTCAACCTCCCAGGCAGCATCCCCGGAGCCTCCGATCCAAGGAGGAACCGATGAGCAGCATGAAGTGGCCGGACGCGATCGACTCCTACCTGCGCGACCAGCGGCAGTACGGGCGGATCAACAGCGAGAACACGACGCGGGCGTACCGCTCAACGCTGCTCCTGCACGCCGAAGACACGCCGGACGGGCCGGTGGAGGCGGGCCGGGAGGACATCAAGCGCACTCTCGCTCGCTGGGAGACGCCCAACACGCAGACGCGGGCCCACTCGGTGATGATGTCGTTCTACGACTGGCTTTGCATGGAGGGCCACCGCGAGACGAACCCCGCGCGCCAGGTCCGCAAGGCGAAGCGCCGCACGCCGAGCGTGTACCGTCTCACACGCCAGGAGACGCAGGCGCTGATCGAGGCGTGCGAGACGGTCAGGGAGCGCCGCGTGATCCTGCTCGGGCTCTGCACCGGCGCACGCAACGGTGAACTGCATCAGTTCCAGGGGCGCCACTTCTCACGCGAGGGCTACGTGTGGTTCTCGCCCGATATCACGAAGGGCAAAACCGAGCGCTGGACGCCCGTTCTGCCCGAGCTTGAGCCCGTCGTCGCGGACATCCGCGCGACCGTCCCGAGCGACCACTACGTCATTGCGAGCTACCGCCGCGGCGGCGGCGAACGCGACCCGACCTATCCGACGAACCGCGTGACGATCGGGCGGATCGTCAAAGCCGTCGCGCGGCGCGCGGGAATCGCGGCGAACGTCTACCCGCACATGCTGCGCCACGCCTACGGCGACCACATCGCCAAGCACGCCGGTCTGCGCGCCGCGCAGGCGCTCATGGGGCACGCTTCAGTGCAGACAACCGCGAGCGTATACGTAGACCGACCCGACCTCGACGAGCTATCCAGCAGCGTCCGGGGCCTGCGCTACACGAGCGACGCGCCCCGGCTGACACTCGCCCGGGGCGACGAGAGCGCCGCGCGCTGGGAGGCCGAGGCGGAGATCGCCCTCAGCGCTTACCTGCGCTACTAAGAGGCCGAGAACCCCCCGCCAGCCGGGTCGCTGCTCGCACGCGAGCTACGCGACTGGAGCGACCGGCTGGAGATCGACGGCCAGCGCCGCCTAGCGGCGGCTGGGGGTGGCGTGTGATGACCCGCCGGCGACGCCTCCTAGTGCGCAAGCTGCGCGCGCTACTGCTACGCGAAACGCGGCTCGCGCTCGGCGCGGGATGGGGGAAGTGACGAGCCGCCCAGGCGCCATAGCTGCAACCCAAGGAGCCCCCGTTCGCGTTCGCGCGGCGGGGGCTTCTCCGCGTCTACGGCTCCCGTTCGATCTCACCGCCGAGGTCGCGGAGGCTGATACCGAGCGCGGCGGCGATCTTGACCACCGTTGACCACGTCGGCGTCGTCTGCCCGCGTTCGAGCTTGCTCAAGGTGCCCGTCGTGACTTGCGCCTCGTGCGCGAGCGCTTCCTGCGTGGTCGCGCGCCGCTCGCGTATGCGACGGATCGCGACTCCGAGCGCGAGGTTGGCATCCTCGGGATGTGGCATAAAGGAAACATTGCACGCGGCTAGCTGCAAAGTCCATGCAGCCGTGAACTTGCACGCGCGAGCTAGCACTCAGACGCTTGCCGCGGCGTGCTGGTAGGATGCCCGTCGGCCGCGGGGGCTCCCTGGGTGATCCGGGGCTGCGTCGGCGTCGGGCGTCGGGCCTCCCCACGGCTCGGCGCCCGACGCGCGTCCGCCGGTGAGATACGCTGACCCCTCAAACATGGAGCCCCTTGCGCAGCCCGACTCGATAGCGGCCCAGGTTGAGCGGCGTCTGACCGAGGCGATCACAACGCACCCCTGGCTTCTCGACGCAACCGACGGGCGCCCTGTTGATCCCTCTGGCCTTGACCCGACCGAGATTCTTGCAGGGCTCTCCGCTTTACTGGCAGCCCTCACAGACTGCGTGAAACTTCTCGCGAGGCGGGGAGAGTGATCCCCGTCGCTGTCAACGGCGTGTCAACGAACGTAGCTGAACAGGGCAGCACGCGCTATCACCGGCACGGCTGGGAACGGGGCGAATCCCTCGCAACTGCGGCACTTCACGCTACAGGCCGACACAGGCCAGCAGGGCCGCTATATTCCGTGAAGTAATGGCTGCGGAGGGTCTGCGCAACAAGCCCTGCGGGGGTCGCTACGGCGACGTCGTGCAATCGATTGGCAACACTCCGCTGATCGAGCTGCCGCGCCTCTCGCCGAAGCCCGGCGTGCGCATCTGGGCGAAGCTCGAGTCGCGCAACCCGACCGGCTCGGTCAAGGACCGCGTTGCGCGGGCGCTGATCGAAGACGCCGAGAGCCAGGGCGCGCTCGGCCCGGGCCAGACGATTCTCGAGCCCACCTCCGGCAACACCGGCATCTCGCTCGCGATGATCTGCGCGCGCAAGGGCTACAAGCTGAAGGTCGTGATGCCCGAGAACGTGACCCAAGAGCGTACGCAGCTGCTGCAGATGTACGGCGCGCAGATCGTCTACTCCGAGGGCTCGCTCGGCTCCAACGGCGCCGTCGAAAAGGCGCTGGAGATGGCCCACGAAGAGGCCTCCTACTACATGCCCTACCAGTACGGCAACCCCGCGAACCCACTCGCGCACTACAACGGCACGGCGCTCGAGATCCTCGAGGAGCTCGACGAGGTCTCCGCGTTCGTCGCCGGGCTCGGCACGGGGGGGACGCTGATGGGTAACGGCCGGCGCCTGAAGGAGACGTTCGGCGACGCCTGCAAGATCGTCGCCGCCGAGCCGATGCAGGGCGAGCCCGTGCAGGGCCTGCGCTCGCTCGACGACGGCTTCATCCCGCCGATCATCGACCTCTCGCTGCTCGACCGCAAGATCTTCGTCACCAACAGCGACGCGATCCTCTGGACGCGCAAGCTGCTCGACGAGGAGAGCGTCTTCGCGGGCGTCTCCAGCGGCGCGATCGCGCGCGTCGCCGTGCGCATCGCCGGCGAGCTCGACGAGGGCAACGTCGTCTTCATCGTCGCGGACGACGGCTGGAAGTACCTCTCCAGCGGCATCTACACGCGTCCGCTGCAGGAGATCGAGAACCTCGACTCCACCGTGTGGTGGTAGCGCGGCGAATCCGCGCTCGGCGATGCTGACCGACGCCGCGCTGCTGGACGAGGTGATCGCCCACGCCCGCGCCGAGTACGACGCCGAGTGCTGCGGCATGATCGCCTACGCGCAGAGCGAGGAGACCGGCGTTGGCTCTCGCGACGACGCTGGCGACCTGTGCGGTGCGGCGGTCGGCGTGCCGCACGGTGACGAAGGCGGCGCCTGGCGCGCCGTGCGCGTCCATCCCGCGCGCAACGTCTTCGCCGGCCGCAAGGACGCCGGCGGCGCCGATCTCGGCCGCAAGCGCTTCGAGATCGACGGCAAGGAGGTGCTGCGCGTCACCAACGAGATCGACGACGCCGACCTGAAGCTCGGCGCGATCTACCACTCCCACACGCACACCGAGCCCTATCCCTCGCAGACCGACATCAACTTCGCCGCCCACTGGCCCGACGTCGAGTGGGTGATCGTCGGCCTCGCCCAGGACGAGCCCGAGGTTCGCTGCTATCTGATCGAGGAGGGCGTGGTCAAAGAGGTCCCGCTCGAGGTCCGGTGAAAGGCCGCGCTCGCAGCTCTGCGATGGCCGGGCTAAGAGTCTTGTGATGGCTGGGCTCGAGCGTCCGTGATGAGCGGCGCCCGCCTCGTCTGTCCCGCGTGCGCGCGGGAGTATCCCGAGAGCGAGCGCTTCTGTCCGCAGTGCGCGATGCCGCTCGTGTACCGCGCGACCGCGCCCGGCGAGGACGAGGAGGCGCCCGAGCATCCGCTCGACGAGCTCTGGCGCCGCGCGCGGCGGATCAAGCCGCAGTACTCCGAGGGCGCGCTCGTGCGTGTCGCCGGCGCGCGCAACCAGACCGAGGCCGACTTCCTCCAAGGCCTGCTGCTTGAGGAGGGCATCCCCAGCCTCCAGCGCCGCGCGCGCGGCTTCGACGTGCCCGACTTCCTCGCCGCCGGCCCGCGCGACGTGCTCGTCCCCGCCTCAGGTGTCCCCGCGGCGCGCGACGTGCTGCTGCAGAGCGAGTTGATCGGCGCCGAGCAGGCCGCGCGGCCGTGGCGTGGGACCGCGTGGCGCGTGCTGGCTGCGCTCCTCGGCGGGCTCGCCCTGCTCGCCGCGCTCGCCTGGTTGATTTCAGGCCACTAGTGCGGGCTGCTGCTGTGCACCGACCTCGCGCGTGATTGTCTCGATTTCCTCCGACGCGCGGTAGAACTCGTCGTCGGAGAGCACCGGCGTCCCCTCGAACGGCAGTTCGCGCTGGAGCTCCAGCCACGAGCGCCCCCCGAGATACTCGTCGCGCACCTTGACCGTCACCGGCCGCGGAATGCGATAGGTGCGCAGCAGCAGCACGTGCAGCGGCTGACGCGGCTTCCAGCCGAGGCGCTTCTCGGCGTAGTCCGGGGTCCACACGTAGAACGGCGAGAGCGCATCCACGCAGCGCGGGTCGCTGATCGTGAAGTGACCCGCCACTTCCGCCCACGCGCGGATGCGCACGCGGTCGGGCTGCTGGAGGTCGCCGTCGGCGGCCAGCGCTTGCAGCGTCGGCTCGCCGTCGTTCCAGACGCCCTCCTCCAGTGCGCGCCGCAGCTCGGGCTGGTGGGACTCGCGCACGAGGTCGTTGCGCTGGTGGTCGAACGTGGGGTAGAGGAAAAAGCGCTCGTGCTCCAGCCGGAAGTGCTGGTCGGCCTCCCGCACGTTGCCCTTGCGAAGCGTTATGAGCTGCTCGCCTTCGGCGAGAGCGCGGACGGTGACCGCCCATTCCTTCAAAGCGATTGGCATAGCGATATAAGAGGGGGGGGACGAGGCTTGCGCCTTGGACGTAAACAGACCCGATGCGCCCGGAGGGACGAGCGGCCGGTCCCTTAAAGATACGAAATCCTAGCGAAAATCCCAAATCGCCTGCAAATGCGCTGGTTTTTTGGGGCTGGATCGTGAAATCGTGTCTCTATCTCACGATCCGGAGGCCTTTTAGAGGCGCACCCCCGCGAGCCCCTCCGCGGCCTCGATCAGCGCCGCGTAGTCGTCCTCGCCGTGGCCGCGGCCCATCGTCGCGGTGAGCAGCGCGCGCGCGTGTCCGGCGGCTGGGAAGGGCACGCCCGCGGTCTGCGCTTCCTCGAGGCAGAGGCGCACGTCCTTGAGCATGTGCGCCGTCTTGAAGAGCGTCGTGTAGTCGTGCGCGCGCATCGGCGCGGCCTTCAGCGACAGCTGCGCCGAAGCCGCCGAGCCAGCGCCGCAGACGCGCTCGAAGGCGTCGAGGTCCACGCCGGTCGCTCGCGCGAGCAGCAGCGCCTCCGCGAGCGCCGCCGCGTTCGCGGCGCCGAGCGCGTTGTTGATCAGCTTCAGCATCGCGCCCTGCCCGAGCTCGCCGACGTGCACGATCACCTCGCCCATCGCCTCCAGCAGCGAGTGCACGCGCGCGAAGTCCTCCGCGCGGCCGCCGGCCATGATCGTCAGCGTCCCCGCCTCCGCGCGCGGCGAGGAGCCCGTGACCGGCGCGTCGAGCATCGCGATCCCGCGCTCCGCGAGCGCCGCCCCGATGCGGCGCGTGTCGGTCGGCGCGATCGTCGACATGTCCACGCACAGCAGTTCCGCGCCGCCGGTGGCCGCCGAGCCCTCCCCGGCCCGCGCGCCGCGCGCCGCGGGATCACCCGCCGCGGCCGCGGCCTCCGCGACGCCGTCCGCGCCGAGCAGCACCGACTCGACCTGCGCGCCGTCGACGACCATGCTCACGACGACGTCGCTTGCGGCCGCGACCTCCGCCGGCGTCGCGCAGGCGGTCGCGTCGTGCTCCTGCGCCCAGCGCGCGGCCTTGCCCGGCGTGTGCGTCCAGACCGCCAGCGGGAAGCCCGCGCGGCGCACGTTCGCCGCCATCCGCGAACCCATGATGCCGAGGCCGAGAAAGCCGATCCGCTCGCGTCGCGCCCCGCGCCCCGCGGCCGCCTCCGCCTGCTGGTCGGTCGTCGCCCCCGCCGGCCGGTCTGGCGCCACCTGCGCGCCGGTGCTCTGCTCAGGCATGTCCAAATCCTCCTCCGCCGGGGGTTTCGAGGCGCAGTCGCTCGTCCGTTCTCAGCGTACCCGTCAACTTCCCCGGCAACTCGCGGCCGTCCAACGTGTCGCGCCCCCGCGCGCCCGGCTCGCCGCCCGCCGCGCCCCGCGGCGCGTGGCGACGACGCTCGCCGATCAGCGAGAAGCTCAGCTCGCGCAGCGCCTGCAGCTCGCGCACGACCCCCTCGCCTCCGCGGTGCGCGCCCGAGCCGCCCGAGCCGCGACGGATCTCGTAGCGCGTCACGCGCAGCGGGAACTCGCGCTCCAGCGCCTCGATCGGCGTGTTCAGCGTGTTGCTCATCGCGACATGTACCCCGCTCGGCCCATCGGCGTCCGCGCACGCGCCCTGCCCGCCGCCGAGCGTCTCGTAGTAGCTGAAGCGCTCGTCGCCCAGCGTCAGGTTGTTCATCGTGCCCTGCCCCAGCGCCCGCCCGAACGCCGCCAGCACCAGGTCCGCCACGCGCGAGGACGTCTCCACGTTACCGCCCGCCACCGCCGGCAGGTCTCGCGCGGGGCTCGGCGGCTGGTCCGCGGCGTCCACGGCCGGCGCGGCGTTCAGCAGCGAGCCCGCCGGTACGCGCACCTCGATCGGGCGGTACGCGCCCGCGGTCGGCGGGATCTCCGGGTCGGTGAGCACGCGCACCGCGAAATAGCACGCCGAGCGCGTCACCGCGAGCGGGCAGTTCAGGTTGCCGCCGTCGCGCGGCGCGCTGCCCGCGAAGTCGAGGATCAGCCGCTCGCCCGCGACCGTCGCGCGCAGCCGCAACACGAGGTCGCCCGCGATCGCCTCCAGTACGTCCTGCGCTTCGCGCGTGCCGTCAGCCAGCGCCGCGATGCACGCGCGCGTCCGGCGCTCGGCGTAGTCGAGCACCGCATCCGTCGCCACCCGCAGGCGCGCCACGCCGACACGCGCCGCGAGCTCCGCGAGGCGCAGTGCCCCGACGCGGTTCGCCGCCAGCTGCGCGCGCAGGTCCGCGCGGCGCTCCTCGGGTTGGCGCATCCGGCTCGTGTAGCGCGCGATTGTCGCCTGCGTCATCGCGCACGGCGCGATCACCACGCCCTCCTCCGCGAGCGTGTGGCTGTCGGCCGGCATCGAGCCCGGGACGCGCCCGCCCACGTCCGCGTGGTGCGCGCGGCTCGCCGCGAAGCCGATCAGGGCGCGCTCGGCGAACACCGGCGTGATCACCGTGATGTCCGGGAGGTGCGTGCCGCCCGCGAACGGATCGTTGAGCATCCACGAGAGCCCCGGCGCGTGGTTCTCGCCCAGCACCGCCGCGACCGCCGCCGGCATCGCGCCGAGGTGCACCGGGATGTGCTCCGCCTGCATCGTCATCCGCCCGTCCGCGTCGAACAGCGCCGTCGAGGCGTCGCGGCGCTCCTTGATGTTCGCCGAGTGCGCCGCGCGGATCAGCACCGCGCCCATCTCCTCGCACGCCGCGCGCAGCGCGCCCGCGATCACCTGCAGCTCGATCGCGTCGATCGCGGCGACCCCCGGCTTGCCCGGCCCCCGCGCGCCACCGCTCTCCGCCGGCTCGCTCGCTCCCGTGGCGCCCATCATCCGCGCTCCGCGGTGTCGTTCAGACGCACCGTGCCGAACGCGTCGACCTCGCCCTCCCAGCCGGGTGCGACGAACAGCGTGGACTCTCCCAGCGAGCAGATCGCTGGCCCGCGCAGGCGTGTTCCGGGTTGCGGCGCGCCGCGCGGGGATTCGCCGCGCAGGCACTGCGCGATCTGTGCGCGATCTGGCGCGGCGCCCCACGCCGAGGCGCGGATCGTGACGAGCTCGACCGCCGCCGCGTCGTCGCGGTAGCCGTAGCGCTCCTCGTGTGCGCGCGCGAAGGCCTCGCGCAGGTCGTCGGGGGTGGGCGGTGCGTCACCGCGTGGGGGCGCGTCGTGTCTCGTCGGCGGCGCGCGGTGTGGAGCTTCGAGCTCGCTCTCGGCGACGGGTAGCTCGAAGGACTGCCCGCGGTAGCGCAGCTCGTAGCGAACGGCGACCCGCGCGGGCGCCTCGCCGAGGGCGTCGCTCGCGCGCGCGAGCAGCAGCTCGCGCTCACGCCGCAGGCGCGCCGCGCCGAAGCTCTCACCGCTGAGCGTCACGGTGCGCGCGGCGTCGCGCCGGGGCGCGGCGGCGGCGAGGCCGAGCGCGCAGAGCACGCCCGCGGCGCGCGGGCAGAGGATGCGGTGCATGCCGAGCTCGCGTGCGAGCGCACACGCATGCAGCGGCCCCGCGCCGCCGAACGCGAGCAGCGCGAAGTCGCGCGGGTCGAGGCCGCGCTGCACGCTCATCACGCGCAGCGCGCGCAGCATCTCGGCCTCCGCGACGCGCACGATCCCCTCCGCGCATCGCGTCGCGCTGAGGCCGAGTCGCGCGGCGAGCTCCGCGATCGCGCGCGCGGCGGCCTCGCGATCGAGCTCCAGACCGCTCATACCCGCTACCGGCAGGCGACCGAGCAGGAGATTCGCGTCGGTGACCGTCGGCTCGCAGCCGCCGCGCCCATAACACGCCGGGCCCGGGTCCGCGCCGGCCGAGCGCGGTCCGACGCGCAGCGCGCCGCCCGCGTCGCGCCAGGCGATCGAGCCACCGCCGGCGCCGACGGTCTCGATGTCGAGCGTCGCGAGCGCAAGCGGGCGGCCCGCGACGGCGCCCGCCGCGGTCTCGGCGACCGCGCCGTCGTGGATCGCGCAGACGTCGCACGAGGTCCCGCCCATGTCGAAGCAGAGCACGTCGCGCTCGCCCGCGAGCGCCGCGAGCAGCTGCGCGCCGCGCACGCCGCCGGCGGGGCCCGAGAGCACGGTCAGCGCCGCGTGCGCCGCCGCGCTCTCGGCGTCGGTGAGGCCGCCGGAGGACTGCATCACCGCGGGACGCGCGAGCCCGAGCGCGTCCGCCTCGGCGCCGAGGCGACGCAGGTAGGAGCCGAGCAGAGGGGAGAGCGCGGCGTCGATCTCGGTGCTCGCCGCGCGCTCGTACTCGCGGAAGGTGCCGACGAGCTCGTGCGAGAGCGAGACGTGGGTCCCTGGCATGAGCTCCGCGAGCAGCTCGCCCAGCAGCAGCTCGTGCGCGGGGTGCGCGTAGGAGTGCAGCAGCACGACGGCCACCGCCTCCGGGGCCGCCGCGGCGACCCGTGCGACCAGCGCGCCCGCCGCGTCGCGCTCCAGCGCGCGCAGGGGTCCGTCGGGTGTCATGCGCTCCGGCGCGCCGTAGCGCAGCTCCGGCGGCGCCAGCGGCCGCGGGGAGGCCACGCACAGCTCGTACAGGCGCGGACGCGCCTGGCGGCCGAGCTCGACGACGTCGGTGAAGCCCTCCGTCGCGACCAGCGCGGTGCGCGCGGTGCGGCCCTCCAGCAGCGCGTTCGTCGCGACCGTCATCCCGTGCGCGAAGCGCTCCACCTCGCGCGGCCGCGCGCCGGCGTCTGCGAGCACCGCGCGCACGGCTGCGAGCACGCCGCGCGACTGCTCGGCGGGCGTGCTCGGGACCTTCGCGGTGTGCAGCGCGGAGTCCGCGCCGATCAGCACCGCGTCGGTGAAGGTCCCGCCGACGTCGACCCCGAGCAGCATGCCCGGAGCCTAGCCCCGCTGGTTGCGCAGGGTGCCGACGGGGCGGGACAGGAGGTCCCGCCCCTACGCGCTTCGTGAGCTCACGTGCCCGCGCGGACGATCGCCAATCGCTCGCGTCAGGCCGCCAGCGGCGCGCGGTCCTCGGTGTCCGCGAGGTGCTGGTGCGATGGGCAGTAGCCGTTGTGCGCCAGCGGTGCGCGCTGGCACGCGGCGCCCTTGCGCGTCATCGCGCGGCACTGCAGCGGCTCGTCGCTGATCGACGCGTGCGCCGCCTGCGGGTTCTCCTTGAGGTAGCGCTGCGCGAGGCCGATGTAGTGCGAGACGACCTTGTGCACGTACGCCTGCGTCTGCATCGGGAAGTGCATGCGGATGTCGCAGAACAGCGTCCGCGCGGGATGGGCGAAGTAGTGGCGGTCGGTCGCCATGCGCTCGATCGCCGCCTCGCACGCGCGCAGGACCTGCTCGTGACGGTTGGGCTCTGCTGTCGCGGCCCCCGCGGCCGGCGTCATGCTGCCCGGCTTGGGAGTGGCGATGTAGGGGGCCAGCTCCCTATAGATGGCTCGACTGAACTGGTACATGGCGACCCCCTCGCCTCCTTCTATCTCGTATCGGCTAAGGCTCTTCGAACTCGTTGTTGGGGCTGCTCTGCACGCACACTTCCGCCGATTCCCGGTACTGCAATGATTTCCGGGACCTCCGCTCCTAAAAACACGTTCACTCCACGAAAAGATCGAAAATCCCTGCGAATCTCGTCGTGGAAGGATTGAACAGCGAGTATCTAAGCCGCGTATGAAGAGTTGGCGAGGCCACTGTTAAGCGCGGGTTAACCCCAGCGCTCGCGCGTCTCCCACGCCCTTCGTCTCCGCCTGCGCGCCCGCTCCCGCGCTTACGCGCGCGGGCGCCCGTCCCTCACTCCCAGGTCTCCCAGGCGAGGCGCTCCGCGGCGTCGACCACGACGTGGCGCCGGTCGAGCGCGGGGTCGGTGTCGGGATGGTCGGCGCGGCGGTGCGCGCCGCGGCTCTCCTCGCGCGCGAGCGCGCAGCGCGCGATCAAACGCGCCAGCGGATGGGCGTCCGCGGCGAGGCGCGCGAGACCGGTGGGCGAGCGCTCGATGCCGGCGTCGCGCCACAGCGCGGCGCGGGTCGCGGCGCTCGCCTCGGGAACGCCCGCGCGCTGCGCCAGTGCCGCCAGCTCGTCCGCGCGCGGCGGCGGGGGCGCCGGCTCGGCCAGTGCGGCCGCGGCGGCGCGCCGCGCGAAGACGAAGCACTCGCTGAGCGAGTTCGACGCGAGACGGTTAGCGCCGTGCAGCCCCGTGCACGAGGCCTCCCCGACCGCGTAGAGCCCCGCGACCGACGAGCGCGCCTGCAGGTCGGTGACGATGCCGCCCATCATGTAGTGCGCGGCCGGCGCCACCGGCACCAGCTCGCGCGTCGGGTCCAGACCGGCCTCGCGCAGCGCGCCGACGACGTTCGGGAATAGCGCTGGATCGATCGCGCGCATGTCGAGCCCGACCGACTGCATCCCGGTCTCCGCGAGGCGCGCCTGGATCGCGCGCGAGACCTCGTCGCGCGGTGCGAGCTCGTCGACGAAGCGCTCGCCCATCGCGTCGTGCAGTGTCGCGCCCTCGCCGCGAATCGCCTCCGTGACGAGGAACCCCTCGCGCCCGCGCACCCCGATCACCGCGGTCGGGTGGAACTGCAGCAGCTCGAGGTCCGCGAGCCGCGCGCCGAGCGCGTGGGCGAGCATCAGCCCCACCCCCTGCGAGCCCGGGGGGTTCGTCGTGCGCGCCCACAGCGCCGCGGCGCCGCCGCTGGCGAGCACCACCGCGCGCGCCGCGATCGTGCGCCCGTCCTCGCAGCGCAGGCCGCGGCAGCGCGGCTCAGCGGCGTCCCGCCACAGCGCGCGCGCCCGCGCGTTCTCGAGCACCGCGATGCGCGGTTCCTGCGCGACGAGCGCGGAGAGCTGGCGCAGCATCCGCCGGCCCGTCGCGCTGCCGCCGGCGTGCACGACGCGTCTGACCGAGTGCCCGCCCTCCAAGCCCAGCGCGAGCCGCCCGAAGCGGTCCGCGTCGAAGCGCACCCCCAGCGCCTGCAGCTCCGCTACGCACTCCGGTGCCTCGCGCACGAGCACCTCGGCCGCCGCGCGTCGCACCGCACCGCGCCCGGCGCGCTCGGTGTCGCGCAGGTGTAGCTCCGGGCTGTCGTCCGCGGCGAGCGCCGCGGCGAGCCCCCCCTGCGCCCAGTAGCTCGCGGTCTGCGCCAGCGGCGCCGCCGAGATCAGCACCACGCGCCCGCCCTCGCGCGCCGCCGACAGTGCCGTGTACAGGCCCGCCGCGCCCGCGCCCACCACGGCGATGTCTGCCTGCAGCGCAGGTGAATCGGCTCCCGCCGACGGCACGTCCGGGGAGCCCCTACTGGCCGGCCAGCGAGACCAGGGCCGCGGTCAGCACGCCCAGCGCGAGCACGATCACCGTGCAGAGCGCGATCAGCGGCGCCCGCCAGCGCGGAGTCGCCGCCAGGCGCGTGCGCGCCGCGGCGCCGCATCCCAGGCACCACTCCTGCGCGGGATGCAGCGGCGCGCGGCACAGCGGGCAGCTTTCGAGCACGGGTGCGCTCGTCGGGGCGCTCGCCGCGATCGTCGCAGCGGTTGTCTCGGCCGGCTGTGTCACGGTGGGGGCGCTCACTTGCCCTCGCGAGGATTCGCGTCCGGGGCCCGGATGATCTCCGTGGGCCGGTCGTCTGCGGCAGGCGCGGGCGTGGCTTGCGTGGGAGTCCGTGGATGCGGCTGCGTTTGGGGTGGGACGGGCGCGCGCGGCGGCTGCGGCGTCGCCGCGGGCGCGTTCGGTTGCGACGTGGGTTGTGTGGTCGGCGCCGGCGGAGCCTGTGCCGCGACCGGCGGATGCGTGACCGCTGGCGGTGGCGCGGGAGGCGCCGGCGGTGCGGCCGGGGGAGTCGGCAGCAGTGGTGCCGCGGTCGTAGGAGCCGCCGCGGAGGCGGGCGGCGCCGTGGTCGTCGGTGCGGCGGCGCCGAGGGGCGAGCCCGCGGGGGCCGCGACCGCGATCGGGCGGTCCGCGCGGCGCTCCATTGCGAGGCCGCAGGAGGGACAGAAGTGGTCCTCGCTGCCGTGGATCGCGGCGCAGCGCGGGCACGCCGCGATGCCCGACTCGCGCAGGATCGTCAGCGGGCGGCGGGCGTCGAGCGCGTCCTCCAGCGCGCGCAGCTCGCTGTCGATCGCGGCCAGCGTCGCAAGCTTCGCGGCCGCGAGCTCGTCGCGGCGCTCGCCGAGCCGGTGCATCTCGAACACCAGGCCGCCGAGGTCGCGGTAGGCGAGCTCGCGCGCCTTGCGCAGGAAGCGCAGGCGTCGGCGCATGCGGCCGCGCGCGCCGAAGCCCGGGCTCGCCGCCGGCTCCGCCGGGCTCGCGACCTCGGTGGACACTCCCGCGGCAGGGGCTCCTATGGCGGTAGGCGTCTCGGGGGCCGAGTCGATCGAGGATCGTTCGGCGGCGGCACTCGCGGCTTGGTCGGCCATCGACCTCCCAATGCTACCCAGCGCGTCCCCCGTCGTCGCGCCCAGAGTGTTCGGCGCGTCCCCGTGGTCGCGCCGAACAGGCCCCGTCGTTGCGCGGGACGCGTCAACCGCCGTCGCGCAGGACGGCTCGCCACGCCTCCGCCACCTGCCTCGCCATCGCCTCCGCCGAGAACGGCTCGACCCGCGCGCGGCCCGCGACGCGCGGATCGGCCTGCTTGAGGTGCAACTCGAGCGCCGCGCGCCAACGCGCGAGGTCGAAGGGCGCGCAGAGCGCCCCCGCGAGCCCCCCCAGCGCTTGGGGGTGGATGCCGACCGGGGTTGCGAGCACCGGCACGTCGCACGCGAGCGCCTCCAGCGCCGCGAGTCCGAAGCCCTCCGCGTCGGAGGGAATCAGCACCGCGTTCGCGGCGTTCACGTAGAGCGGCACGCGCTCCGGCGCGACCCCGCCGAGCGTGAGCAGTCGCGGCTGGCGGTCGGGCGCAAGTGCAGCGAGCAGGCTGAGTGCGCGGTCATAGCGCTTCTCCGCACGCGCGGGATCGGCGGGGAACAGCACGTACGCGCGCGCCGGATCGAGGTCGAGCGCGGCGCGCGCCTGCGGCCGTGGGATCGCACGAAAGCGCTCCAGATCGACGCCGCATGGCAGCACGCGCGCGCGGCGGCGCGCCGCGCGGCCCGGAAGCTCGCGCGCGAGCTCCGCCGAGACCGCGCCGACGAGCGCCATCAGCGGCAGCACCCCCCGCGTCGCCACGCGCGTACGCGGGTGGCGCACATCGGTGCCGTGCACCGTCAGCCCGCGCGCCCGCGCCCGCACCGCGAGCGCCGGCCACGCCGTCAGGCCGAAATGCGCGTGCACCACGTCAAAGGGCTCGCGCCGTCCGCTGCGGCCCGCCCCCAGCCCCTCGCGTCCGCTATGGCCGGCCCCCAGCCCCTCGCGTCCGCTATGGCCCGCCCCCAGCCCCTCGCGTCCGCTATGGCCGGCCCCCAGCCCCTCGCGTCCGTTGTGGCCGACCTCCAGCCCTTCGCGAGCGTAACGGCGACGCAGTGCGCGTGCCGCCGCGGCCAAGTTGCGCGCGCCGGGCGGAAACTCGTAGAGCTCGACCTCGAGCCCCGGCAGCGCGCGTAGCGCCGCGACCTGGTCGCGCACGAAGCGCCCCCGCTCGGGATGGCGCTCGTCGGGGAGCATGTTCGAGACGACCAGCGCGCGCACGAGCCGCTGACGGTAGCGCTCTGAAATGATGGCTCGCATGGCGAGCGCCCCCACGAGCGAGAAGCGATCCAAGCCGCGCAGCTACGGGCGCGGCCCCGACGGGCTGCGCCCCGTTGCGATCGAGCCCGGCTTCGTGCGCCCCGCCACGGGCTCGGCGCTGATCTCGATGGGCGAGACGCGCGTGATCTGCACCGCCTCCGCGCAGGAGAGCGTGCCGCGCTGGATGACCGGCAAGGGGCGCGGCTGGGTCACCGCCGAGTACGGGATGCTCCCCGCCTCCACCGGCGATCGCAAGCAGCGCGACGCGACGCGCGGGCGTCTCGACGGGCGCTCCGTCGAGATCCAGCGCCTGATCGGTCGCTCGCTGCGCGGCGTCGTCGACTTCAAGGCGCTCGGCGAACGCACGATCTACCTCGACTGCGACGTCCTGCAGGCTGACGGCGGCACGCGCTGCGCGTCGATCACCGGCGCCTACGTCGCGCTCGCGCTGGCCTGCCAGCGCCTCGCCGCCAAGGGGGCGCTTGAGAGCTCGCCACTGACCGGCGCGGTGGCCGCCGTCTCGTGCGGGATGGTCGCCGGCGGCGCGCTGCTCGACCTCGACTACTCCGAGGACTCCCAGGCCGAGGTCGACGCGAACGTCGTGATGACCGGCGAGGGCGACCTCCTCGAGGTGCAGGCCACCGCCGAGCGCACCCCGCTCTCGCGCGCGAGCCTCGACGAGCTGCTCGCGCTCGCCGCGAAGGGCATCGAGGAGCTGCGCGCCGCGCAGGAGCAGGCGATCGCCGACAGCGCCGGCTGACGCGCGCGCGGGCTCGTGCGGCTGCTACTCGCCACTCACAACGAGCACAAGCGACGCGAGCTCGCGCGCCTGCTGCCCGACTACGAGATCGCGCTGCTCCCCGACGCTGTCGAGCTGCCGCCCGAGGACGGCGAGACTTTCGCCGAGAACGCGCTCGGCAAGGCCCGCGCCGCGGCCGCCGCGACCGGCGCGGTCACGATCGCCGACGACTCCGGCATCGCCGCCGCCGCGCTCGGCGGCGGCCCCGGGGTGCGCTCCGCGCGCTACGCCGGCGAGGGCGCGAGCGACGAGCAGAACCTCGCCAAGCTGCTCGCCGAGGCGCCCGCTGGCAGCGCGGTCGAATATGTCTGCGCGCTGGCCTACGTCGACCCAAGTGGCGGAGTCGGGTACGGCAGCGGCGCCGCCGAGCAGAGCGGCGCCCTTGAGCGAGTCTTCGAGGAGCGCTGTACCGGTCGGCTCGCCGAGCGCCCCCGCGGGGAGGGGGGATTCGGCTACGACCCCGCGTTCCTCCCCGACGACGGACCGGCCGGCTTGACCATGGCCGAGCTCAGCGCCGCGCAGAAGGACGCGATCAGCCACCGCGGAAGGGCCGCGCGGGCGTTCGCGGGCTGGCTCGGTTCCTACTAGGGCTGCTGTCGAGCGCGCTACTCCGGCAGCAGGTGCAGCGCGTCGCAGTGCCGGGGTCTGACGGCGTGGAAGTGACGGTGGTCCAGCGTGATCACGTACGGTGTGTCGAGTCGCTCGGCGAGCGCCACCACCGATGCGTCGCTGGCGCCGAGTGGGAAGTCCGCGTAGCGGCGGATCAGCTCGGCGATACGCTTCCACTCCTGCGGCGGGGGCGCGTCGACGTCGAGTGAGCAGAGTGCCTCGACGAAGGTCGCCTCGACCTCGGCCCCGAGTCGCGTCGCGGCGAGGTAGGCGACCTCGGCGACGACGAGCGCCGGGATCGCCAAGCGCAGCCCCGGGCGGCTCAACGCAGCCGCGCACGTCTCGTGGTCGTCGTCGTCCAGGTCGAGCGCGGCGTAGAGCGGACCCGTGTCAGCGACCGCGATCATCGCCGGCGCCCCACTCGCGGGCGACGATCTCCTCTGCGCGCCGCGCCGTGTCACGCTGGCCGCTGCGGCCGATACCGATGAACGGGAGACCGTCCGCCGTGCGCCGATCAAGGTGCTCGCGCAGCGCCTCGCGCGCCACTTCGGAGACCGAGACGCGCCGCGTATGCGCCTCGTGCTCGACATCTCGCGCGAGGTCTTCGGGAAGGCTGATCGTCGCTCGCTTCATACACGCATCGTATCACCGCGTAAGCAGTCTTCAGAACAGATTGATCCCCGCCGACACACCCACCGCGACCGCCAGGCCCGCGTAGCCCGTGTAGCCCGCCAGCAGCAGCAGCGCCGCGGTCAGCAGCGCGATCAGGACCGTCACGATCCAGGCGATTCGCGAGAGGGGCATCCGCGGAGGATATTCTCGCTGGGGATGGATCACCTCGCCACGCGCGCCGGCGCGACCTTCGCCGACACCCTCGCCGCGCGCGTCGCCGAGCGCGAGTCCCAGATCGTGCTCGGGCTCGACCCCGACCCCGCCGCGCTCTGGCCCGTAGCTGCCGGGGCCGCCGCGGAGGGCGCCGCGCCGCCAACCGCCGCCCCGCCGGCGCAGCGCACCGCGGCCGCCGTCACCGCGCACTGCCGTGCCGTGATCGACGCCGCCGGACCCGCGTGCGTCGCGGTCAAGCCCCAGCTCGCCTGCTTCGAGCGGCTCGGCGCGGCCGGGTGGCAGTCGCTCGAAGAGACGATCGCCCACGCGCACCAACGCGGGCTGCTCGTGATCGCCGACGGCAAGCGCGGGGACATCGCGCTCAGCGCCCACGCCTACGCGCAGGCGCTCTTCGAGGGTCTCGGCGTGGATCTCGCGACCGTCAACCCGCTGATGGGTCGCGACGCGCTCGAGCCGTTCGTACTCGCCGCGCGCGCCAACGGAGCCGGGGTGCTCGTGCTCGTGCGCACCTCGAATCCGGGTGCCGCGGACGTCGAGGACCTCGAGCTCGCCGCCGGCGGCGCCGTCTGGGAGCGCCTCGCCGCGCTCGTCCACGAGCTCGGCGCCGACGGGATCGGCGAGTGCGGCCTCAGCGATGTCGGCGCCGTCGTCGGCGCGACCCAGCCGCAGCACTTGCCGCGCGCGCGCGAGCTGATGCCGCGCGCCACCCTGCTGCTACCCGGCGTCGGCGCGCAGGGCGGTCGCGTCGAGGATCTCGCCGCTGCTTTCGCCGCCGGGCGCGCCGGTGGCCTGATCGCCGCCTCCCGCGGCATCGTCGCCGCGCACGCCGCGACCGGCGGCGACCCCGCGCGGTGCGCGCGCGCCGAGGCCGAGCGTCTGCGCGCCGCCGCGTGGAGCTTGGAGTAAGGTGGGCTCGCGATGATCATCACGGTCACGCTCAACGCCGCGATCGACAAGTCGCTCTCGGTGCCGAACTTTCGCCTCGGGCGACGCCACCGCACCGTCGACCAGCGCACGATGGCCGGCGGCAAGGGCGTCAACATCGCGCGCACGCTGAAGGCGCTCGGGCAGCCCGTGATCGCGACCGGCATGGCCGGCGGCGCGACCGGTACCCACATCGTCGAGCAGCTCACCGAGGAGTCGATCCTCAACGACTTCGTGCGCATCCGCGAGGAGTCCCGCACGAACACCTCCGTGCTCGATCCCACCACCGGCGAGCAGACCGAGATCAACGAGCGCGGGCCCGCCGTCAGCGAGAGCGAGGTCGAGCTCTTCCGCGAGAAGCTCATCTATCTCGCCCGCGGCGCCGCGATCGTCGTCTTCGCCGGCTCGCTGCCGCGCGGCGTCGAGCCCGAGATCTACGCGACCCTGATCCGCGAGCTCCAGCGCGCGGGCGTCACGACGGTGATCGACACCGACGGCGATCCGCTGCGCCACGCCGTGCGCGCCGAACCCGACGTCGTCTCGCCGAACGTCGTCGAGGCCGAGGAGCTCGTCGGTCACGAGTTCGCCGACGAGGAGGAGCGCTCGCTGGCCGTGCGCGAGATCGCCGCGCTCGGCGCCCGCGAAGCGATCATGACGCTGCCCGACGGCTGCTTCGCACAGGTGCTCGTCGACGGGCACCTCACGCTTCAACGCGCCCGCATCGAGCCCCGCGAGCCCGTCGCCAAACAGGGCTCCGGCGACGCCTTCCTCGCCGGCTACGTCGCCGCGCGCTACGAAGGCTCATCGCCCACCGAGTGCCTGCGCTTCGGCGTCGCCTGCGGCGCCGAGTCCACCGGGCGCCTCGGCGCCGGTCTCGTCGAGCGCCGCGAGGTGCAGCGCCTGCAGCACGAGGTCCAGCTCAGCGCCGTCGAGCTGCCCGCCGTCACGTAACCCGTAGCGCGACAGGTCGTCTCGGCACACCTCGTTGCGGCGCTGCCCGTCGTCCTGAGAGACACCTCGTCCCGAGTGGTGTGTCTCTCACTGCTGTGTTGCAATGTTTCCGACCCGCGCGCTCGCGGCGTCGAGCGGCGCGAATTGCGCGTATCACTGCAAATGGGGCCGATCGGCTTGATGCTCGCCGCGCCGCACGGTGAGGCGGACTTTCGGTTGCGCAAAAGCTGGGTGTAGGATCGGATCGCGGCTCCCGCGGATAGGAATCGAGGCTGGGGCTCCACAAAAGAAAGGGAGATGGACCAGACATGCGATCACGAAAGATGATCATGCTCGCGGCTGCGCTTGCGGCCCTGGCGCTGAGTGCTGCGGCGAGCTCGACGGCTGGCGCGGCGCTGCCGCAGTGGCACTTCAACAAAACCCTGCCGGAAGAATTCGCCGAAGAAACCGTCGTGGGAGCGGCCATCTCGAGTAGCCTCAAAAGCGGTGGCGCGTCGACGACCTGCGAACACTTCCTCTACAACATGGAAGTCTGGAACTGGTTTGGCTACGGCGAAGGCGTCATCGACGAACTTCCGCTGTACAGCTGTACCACCACCGCTCCGAATTGCACCGTATCGGCAATCGAAGCCGAAGAACTGCCGTGGTCGGCCTATCCCGAAACGTTCGCCGGCAAACAGTATTTGATAATCGAAGGAATCAAAGTCAAGATCGTCTACGCCGGAGCATCGTGCACGCTGGGCACCGTTCACGTCACCGGGACCGCTGGTGGGCTGATCAACAACAGCAACTCCACCGCGACGTTCAGCAAAGCCAGCTTCGAAGCCACCGGCACCTCGATGAAAATCGGCACGTCGGCGGTCGAATGGGTCGGCGAATTCCCGATGGAAGCGTTCAAGGGCAACCGCGAAAAGGCCGTGGAAGCCTACTGAGCCGACGCGTACAGAGCTAGAAAGGGCGAAGCTGTGGTCGGACGGTCCGGTGTCCTCGGACGCGGGCCGTCCGACCGCGGTGGAGAGAGCGCAACGAGAGGAGAGCAGCGATATGCGGTCGAGGACTACAGCTCTGTTGGCGACGCTCGCGTTGAGCCTCGCCGTTGCCGCCGCCGGCGCGGCCGCCGCCGAAGCGGCTCCGGTCTGGAAGTTCGATGGTCACGAACTGGTGGGTGAAGAAACGGTTGCCGGCGTCGGCGGTCCGACCGTCCTCACGGTGCCCGGCGCCACGGTGACGTGCGCCCACGTCGCCCTCGTTTTCAAGATCTCCAACAGCGCCGGTCACGCGCTGGGCGAAATGAACGAAGTCCCTTTCTACGAATGCACGACCGCCGCCAAAGGCTGCACCGTGCAAAGTATCTCCGCCGAACGTCTGCCGTGGCCGATGCACGTGGCCCCCGGCCCGATCGGACCGGTCCCCAAGTACTACCTCGTGTTCGAAGGTGTCCGGATCTCGATCGAATTCAGCGGCGAACTGTGCGCGCTGTCGGGAAACCCGGTGCGGCTCAAAGGCAGCATCGGCGGACAGTTCTCGAGCAGCACCCTCACGTTCAACAAAGCCAGCTACGAAGCAACCGGCACCGGCCTCAAAGTCGGCACCGAAAAAGCCGAATTGACCGGAACGTTCCCGCTGGAAGCATTCGGCTCCCACCACGGCGAAACGCTCGAACTCTCATAGCGATCTCGCGCTCGGCGCCCGCGCGCGTCGCGCCCGCGCCGCTGCGCCGCCGAGCGCGTGGCAACCGCGCTCAGCGTCCGCGCCGCGCCGCCGGCCGCACGTCGGCGGCGCGGACGATCGCGGTGCTGGAGCGGTAGGGCACGAGCTCCGCGCGGTAGGAGCGCCTGACCTCCTCCAGGCGCTCCGCGAGCTCGACCTGCGCGCGCAGCGCCTGCAGCTCGAGCTCCTCGATGCGCGCATGCATCTGCTCGATCTCGCGCTCGAGGTCGAGCACGCGCTCGACCCCCGCGAGGTTCAACCCGAGCTCGGCCGTCATCTCCTGGATGCGCCGCAGCCGCTCGACGTCCTCCTGCGAGTACAGCCGCGTGCCCTTCGGCGAGCGCGTCGGCTCGATCAGGCCCCGCGCCTCGTAGGTCCGCAGCGTCTGTGGATGCATGTCCGCGAGCTGGGCCGCGACCGAGATCATGAAGACCCCGCGCTCGCGGCTCACTTCGATCCGCGTCTCGCGGCGGCGCGGCATCACTTGCGCGCCTCGGTCTCCGCGAACAGCCGCGCGCGCGGGTCGCGCCCGTTCAGCGACTGCGCGAGCGCGTCCACCGCGGCGCTCTGCTCCGCGGTCAGCGTCTCGGGCACGTCGAGCAGGAAGCGGTAGTGGATGTCGCCGCGGCTTGGCGCCCCGTCGCCCGCGCCGCCGACGAGCTTCGGGGGGCCCTCGCCGCGCAGGCGCTGGACGGTGCCGTGGGTCGTGCCCGGCTTCACGCGCAAGGTCTTCGTGCCGCTCAGCGTCGGGACCTTCACCTCCGCGCCCCGCAGTGCCTCGGGGATGCTCAGCGGGACGTCGACCTCGACGTTGTCGCCTTTGCGTTTGAAGATCGGCGAGGGCGCCACGTGCGTAATTACATAGAGGTCACCGGGCGGTCCGCCGCGCGGCCCCGCCTCGCCCTTGCCGGGCAGGCGGATGCGCGAGCCCTCCTTGACCCCCGGTGGGATGTTCACGCGGTAGCGCTTGAGCGTGCGCACCGCGCCCGAGCCGCCGCATGTCGGGCAGGGGTCCTCGATCACCGTGCCCGAGCCGCCGCAGCGCGAGCAGGGCTGGGAGATCGAGAACATGCCCTGGCCCTGGGTCTCGATCCCGCGGCCCTCGCAGCGCGGGCAGACCTTCGGCGTCGTGCCCGGCTTCGCGCCCGTGCCGTGACACGTCGCGCACGGCGACTGCGTCGAGACCGAGAGCGGGATCTGCGCGCCCGAGATCGCCTGCGCGAAGGAGATCGAGACCTCGGTCTCGAGGTCCTGGCCGCGTTCGGGGCGCGGTTTGGTGCGCGTGCGCCGCCCCGTCGTCGACCCGCCGAAGAGGTTGGAGAGGATGTCGCCCATCGAGGAGCTGTCGAAGTCGAAGTTGCCGAAGCCTCCGAAGCCGCCGCCGGGCCCCGCGTTCGCGAACGGTCCGCTGCCGCTGTCGTACTGCTTGCGCTTCTCCGGGTCCCCGAGCACGTCGTGCGCCTGGGAGATCTCCTTGAACTTCGCCTCGGCCTGCTTGTCGTCGGGGTTGCGATCGGGGTGGTAGCGCCGCGCGAGCTTGCGGTAGGCCTTCTTGATCTCCTCCGCGCTCGCCTTCTTGTCGACGCCGAGCGTCGCGTAGTAGTCCTGTGAGCGTGTCGCCGCTGCCATCACGCCTCCCTCATGCCGCCACGACGACGCGCGCGGGCCGGATGATCGTGCCGTTCAGGCGGTAGCCGGGCTGGTAGACCTCCGCGACCGCGCCCCGCTCCACGCCCGCGACGGGCTGCTGCACGATCGCCTCGTGCTGCTCGGGGTCGAACGGCTCGCCCGCGGGCGAGAACGACTCGATTCCCACGCGTCCCAGCGCCGCCGCGAGCTCGGAGCGCACCAGTCGTACACCCTCCAGCAGTGGGTCCTCCTCGGCAGCCGCGTCCAGCGCGCGGTCGAGGTTGTCCAGCGCCGGCAGCAGCTCGCGCGCGAGCTTCGCCACGCCGCGCTCCTGCGCGAGGGCCGCGTCGCGCGCGACGCGCTTGCGGTAGTTCTCGAAGTCCGCCTGCGTGCGCTGCGCGAGTGCGAGGTACTCGTCGCGCTGCGCGCCGACCTTCACGAGCTCGCCGAGATCCTCCTCGACCTCCGCGAGATCGCCGTCGTCGGAGACCCCCGCGAGGGGGGCCTCCTCATCGACGACGGGCTCCTGCGGCTCCTGGAGCGCCTCCTCGATATCGCTCATGCTCAGGCCTTCGACTCGTCGACGACCTCCGCGTCGACGACGTCCTCCTCGGAGGACTCGCCGCCCGCGCCATTGCCCGCCGCGCCGTCGGCGCCTGCGGTCGCGCTCTGCTCCTGGGCGCGCTGGTAGATCGCCTCGGAGACCGCGTGGAAGGCGCCCTGCAGCGCGTCGGTCTTCGCGTTGATCGCGGTGGGGTCCTCGGACTCGAGCGTCTCGCGGACCTCCTTGATCGCCTCCTCGATGCGCTGCTTGGAGTCCGCGTCGACCTGGTCGGCGAGATCGGCGAGCTGGCGCTCGGCTTGGTAGGCCGCGTTCTCGCCGTTGTTGCGCGCCTCCGCGAGCTCGCGCGCCTTGCGGTCCTCCTCCGCGTGGGACTCCGCGTCGGAGACCATGTTTTTGATCTCCTCGTCGGATAGGCCCGAGCCGGCCTTGATCTCGATCTTCTGCTCCTTGCCCGTTCCGAGGTCCTTCGCGGAGACGTTGAGGATGCCGTTCGCGTCGATGTCGAACGCGACCTCGATCTGCGGGATGCCGCGCGGCGCCGGCGGGATGCCGGTGAGCTGGAACTTGCCGAGCGACTTGTTGTAGGTCGCCATCTCGCGCTCGCCCTGCAGCACGTGGATCTCGACCGAGGGCTGGTTGTCCTCCGCGGTCGAGAAGACCTCGCCCTTGCGCGTCGGGATCGTCGTGTTGCGCTCGATCAGCTTCGTCATCACGCCGCCCTTGGTCTCGATGCCGAGCGTCAGCGGGGTCACGTCGAGCAGCAGCACGTCCTTGACGTCGCCCGCGAGCACGCCCGCCTGGATCGCCGCGCCGACGGCCACGACCTCGTCGGGGTTCACGCCGCGGTGGGGCTCCTTGCCCGTCAGCTCCTTGACCTTCTCCTGCACCGCCGGCATGCGCGTCATGCCGCCGACGAGCACGACGTGGTCGACCTCCTTGACGCCCTTGTCTTTCGCGTCGTCCAGCGCTTGGCGCACCGGCGCCACCACGCGGTCGAGCAGGGCGCTCGTGAGCTCCGAGAGCTTCGCGCGCGTCAGGCGCGTGTCGAGGTGCTTCGGGCCCGAAGCGTCGGCGGTGATGAACGGCAGGTTGATCTGCGTCTCCTGCGTCGTCGAGAGCTCGATCTTCGCCTTCTCCGCGGCCTCGTAGAGCCGCTGCAGCGCCATCGGGTCCGCGGAGAGGTCGATGCCCTGGTCGCGCTTGAAGTCCGCGACGAGCCAGTCCACGATCGCCTTGTCGAAGTTATCGCCGCCGAGGTGGTTGTCGCCGGCGGTCGACTTGACCTCGAACACGCCGTCGCCGATCTCCAGGACCGACACGTCGAACGTGCCGCCGCCGAGGTCGAAGACGAGGATCGTCTGGTCGCTTTCCTTGTCCAGGCCGTACGCCAGCGAGGCCGCGGTCGGCTCGTTGATGATGCGCTTGACGTCGAGGCCCGCGATCTTGCCCGCGTCCTTTGTCGCCTGGCGCTGGTCGTCGTTGAAGTATGCGGGGACGGTGATGACGGCCGAGTCGACTGCTTCCCCGAGATACGCTTCCGCGTCGGCCTTCAGCTTCTGCAGGATCATCGCGCTGATCTCCGGCGGGGAGTGCTGCTCGCCCCCGGCTTCCACGCGCGCGTCGCCGTTTGGTCCCGCGACGACCTTGTACGGGACGATCGACTCCTCCTCGCGCACTTCGGCCTCCTTGCGGCCCATGAAGCGCTTGATCGAGAAGATCGTGTTCTGCGGGTTCGTGACGGCCTGGCGCTTGGCGACCGTACCGACGAGCCGCTCGCCGGAGGCCGCGAACGCGACCACGGAGGGGGTCGTGCGCCCGCCCTCGGAGTTCTCGATGACGGTCGGCTCGCCACCCTCGAGCACGGCCATGCAGGAGTTGGTCGTGCCTAGATCGATGCCAATGGTCTTGGGCATGTTTGGTGGGCTCCTTGTATTCGTATGGTCCCGCGCGAGTATCCTTGACGCTCGCGCTGCTGAAATCTGAGCCTCAGCTTAGCAGATTTCCTGCGAGGCATGGCCTGCGGCCGACGACCGCGCAGTTCTCAGAAGCGACTTGCTCGAATGCCATTGACATCGTCGGCGAGATCGGATACGTAATGGGCATGCGATCCGAGTGGAGACTCAAGTGGCCCAATAGGAGCATCGCGATCTTGGCCGCGGGCGCCGTCGTGGCGCTGGGCGCCGCCGTCGGTGCGAGCGCGAGCACCGCCGCGGTTTGGAGGTTCGAAGGCAACACGCTCAAAGGCGCCGAAACGATCAAGGCCGTGGCGGAAGAAAGCAGCTTCACGCTGCCCGGCGTCAAGGTCACCTGCGAATACATCAACTTTCAAATGACGATCGAAAACGTCGCCGGGGTCGGCGAAGCCAAAATCACCAGCTTTCTGCCCGAAAAATGCACCTCGTCGACACCGACGTGCACCGTGGAAAGCGTCGAAGCGCAAAAACTCCCGTGGCCCGCTCATCTGACCACGGTGACCGGGGAAGAATATTTCGTAATCGAAAAAATGGAAGTCAAGTTGCTGCTGGGCGGGGCGCTGTGCGCCTTCGCGGAAACGCCGATCCTGATCAAGGGCACCGCCGGCGGCGTGTTCAGCAACGTCAGCCACACCATCACCTTCAACAAAAACACCTTCGCGGCCACCGGCACCGGCCTCAAAGTCGGAGCCACCACGATCGAATGGAAGGCCGTGTTCACCACCAAAGCGCTCGGAGCCCACAAAGGGGAAGGACTGGAAGGGTAGGTCGACATGGGGAGACGCGCCGGATACGCCTTGCTCGTCGCACTCGTCCTCGCGCTCCTCGGGGCGGCGGGCGCGTCGGTCGCGGGCGCGGCGGCGCCCGTCTGGAAGCTCGACGGCAATCCGCCGACGGGCACCGAAAAAATCATCGCGAGGGCGGTCGACGAGCAGTTCGTGATCCCCGGCCTGACGACCGAATGCGCACACGCCACGATGGTCCTCGGGGTCACCAACCGCACGAGCTTCGCGGACGCCGAAGTCGAAGAATTCCTGAACGAAGGCTGCGCGACGGAGGCCGGGTCCAAGTGCCATGTCGAACGCTTCGAGGCCAAGAAACTGCCCTGGCCGGCGCACCGCGTCACGGTGAGCGGCAAAGAATATCTGGTCCTGGAAGACGTGCACATCGAAGCCCGCTACAGCGGGTCCGAATGCGCGTTCGCCGGAGAAACCGTGACCGTCAAAGGCTCCGCCGGCGGCCTGATCGAAAACACCACCGAAACGATCACCTTCGACAAAGCCACCGCGTCGGCCACGGGCACCTCGCTGAAAGTGGGCTCGAGCGCCGTCGAATGGGACGCGCTGTTCCTCGCCGAAGGGATCGGCTAGCCACCCGCGACGTCGCGCCGCAGGAACACCAGGTAGCCCGCGATCAGCGCCGGCGCCGCGTACAGCGCGCAGACCCACAGCGAGTGCAGGATCGGCGCCCAGTCGGTCGGCGTGCGCAGCAGGCCGTGCCAGTTCGCGAACTGCTCGGTCAGCAGGTACGGCTGGATGCCTTCCAGTCCCGGGATCGCCGCGACGATGTAGAGCAGGATCACGAAGCCGACCGCGCCGACGACCGATGCCGCGCTGTTGCGGGTCGCGGTCGAGAGCGCCAGCCCGAACGCGACGACCCCCAGCATCGGGATCAGGTACATCGCGTTCGACGCGAACACGAGCAGCAGCGCTTCCGGCGCCGAGACCGTCGTGCCCGAGAGCGTGATCACCGGGTGAAAGCCCCACGACGCGACGCCGCCGATCGTTGCGACCGCCGCCGACACGTACACCGCGAGCGCCGCGTAGAGCGTCGCCGCGAGCGCCTTCGCGGCGAACACCTGGCTGCGATCGACCGAGCGCGTGAGGATCGTCTTCAGCGTGCCGTTGCCGTCCTCCGCCGCGACGATGTCCCCGGCGACCAGCGAGGCGATCAGCGGCAGCATGAACGCCGAGAGGAACTCCAGCGTCAGCACCGGGGTCGCGAGGCCCGACGCCGTGATCTGGCCGGAGAAGATCGAGAGGCCGCCGCCGTGGCCGTGACGCTGGTGCAGGTTCTCGAAGACAACGAAGATCAGCGGGAACAGCGCCGCCAGCCCGAGTCCCAGATATGTGCGCTTCTGCGAGACCAGCTTGCGCAGCTCCCAGCGCAGCGCGGTCAGCGTCGAGGGGCGTCGCCCGTGGGTCGCGCGCGCCGGGAGGGGAGCGGAGGCCGTCTCGACCGCGCTCAACTTGCGACCTTTTCGCGCTGCAGGCCCTGCTCGGCCGGGATGGCTCCGTCACCCTCGGTCAGCCGGAAGAAGAGATCCTCGAGCGTCGCCAGCTCCGGCGTCAGCGCGAGGATCCCGATGCCCTCGCGCGCAAGCGCGAGCGTCAGCGCGCCGACGTCCCGCTCCTGCGCCTGGAAGCTCAGGCCGTGCTCGCCGGCGAGCGCGTGCTCCACCCCCGGCTGCGCGGCGAGGATCGCCAGCGCGCGCGCATCGTCGGTGCTGCGCAGGCGATAGCCCGCCCCGCCCTGGCGGCGCAGGTCCGCGAGCGCGCCCTCGTAGACCACGCGCCCGCGGTCGACGATCGCGACGCGGTCGCACAGTTCCTGGACCTCCGGGAGCTGGTGGCTGGAGAGGAGCACCGTGATGCCTTCCTCGGCGAGACGCCGGATCAGCGCGCGCATGTCGCGCATCCCCGCCGGATCGAGGCCCGTCGCGGGCTCGTCGAGCAGCAGCAGACGCGGGCGGCGCAGCAGCGCCGCCGCGATCCCCAGGCGCTGGCGCATCCCGTGCGAGTAGCCCCCCACGCGGTGTCCCGCGCGCGGGGTCAGCTCGACGGTGTCGAGCACCTCCGCGATGCGCCCGCGCGCGTCGCCGCCGTCGAGCGCGGCGAGCAGCTCCAGGTTCTTGCGCGCGGTCAGGTAGGGGTAGAAGCGCGGCGCCTCCACGAAGCCCGCCACGCCCTCCAGCGCACCCGCACCGGCGCGCATCGGGTCGCGCCCGAACAGCTCCACCTTGCCCTCGCTCGGCACGATCAGCCCCAGGCACATCCGCAGCGTCGTCGTCTTGCCCGCCCCGTTCGGACCGAGGAAGCCGTACACGTCGCCCGCGCGCACGTTGAGGTCGATGTGGTCGACCGCGAGTACCTCCTTGTAGCGCTTGACCAGTTCCCTGGCACGGACCGGCGGCGCTTCGCCCAGCGGCACCGGCGGTGCCTCGTCGATCGCCGGCGCGTGCCGCGGGTCGCTCACTGCGCGCGCCGCGTGTCGCTCACGTCAAAGACCCTTCGCGGCGTCCTGCAGGGTGGTGGGGGTGACGGAGCCCGCGAGTAGATACTCGACGCTCGCGCGCTTGAAGCTCAGCAGCGTGCCCAGCGGCGTCGGCAGCTCGCTCGCGCTCGCGCCGGGGAGCGCGACCTTTGGGAGCTCGCCGAGGAAGCCGCCGGCTTCTTCGGAGCTCTGTCCCGTGCCGCTCGCACCGCTCGCCTTCGCCGCACTCTCCAGGACCGCGATCCCGCCGAGGCCTTCGCCGTAGGTCACGAGCGCCGCCGCGTGGCCGTTCATTTGCACGCCGCGCACTTCGCCGCGCGCCATTCCCGCAAGCGTCGCGGGTGCGTCGAGCGTGAACGGAACCGCCGCCTGCACCGCGGCGAGGCCCTGCTCGTGAGCGACGTGCTTGGAGTCGCCGGCCGCGCCTTCGGCGCCCTTGCCGGAGCCGCCGCCAGCGCCTCCGGGCTGGGAGGGCGGTTCGACTTCGGTGACCTTTGCGTTGGCCGGTGGCGTGAATTCGAAGACCGAGCTCGGCACCGCGCCGTAGGAGATTTCGGTCGCCGCCAGTTCGAGCACCGGCGTCGCGCTTTGCGTCGAGTACACCGCGAGGCGCAGCGGCACCCCGTGGTTCGCGTCCCACGCCAGTTCCGCGCCGCCGATCAGGCCGCCGTTGTGGCTCGGGGAGATGCGCACCGCGTACGCCGGCTGCCCCGCGACGTCCGTCGGGGTCGCGCCCGAGAGGTTCGCGTGGCCCATGATGTGCACGATCGCTTCCTGGATCTGCGCGACGGTCGGGACTTCGTGGCGGTCGGTCGTGGAGCCGGACCCCGCGCCGCCTTCGCCGGAGTCCTGCGGCGGGGTGTAGCGATAGAGGCTGTTCGAGGCCGCGTCGTAGAGCGTGAGCGTGTGCCCGTCGTAGAGGATCTCGGTGTCGCCTTCTTCGGCCTGCAACTCGACGCGGAGCTTGCCGTCGCTGGAGATCCACAGCCGCCCGCTCGCGCCCGTCAGCAGCGGACTGGAGGCCGCGCCACCGCCGCCACCGCCGCCGCCTGCGCCGCCCTGCGAGGCGAGGCTGACGCCTTCGAGCAGGCGGTCGGTGAGCTGGATCCGTGCGCTGACGCCCGCGATCGGCTGCGCCTGCGCTCCCGCGAGCGCGTCGTGGACGGCCTGCGCGAGCGGCTTCGGCGGGGGCGTCGGGCCGGTGCCGAGCGCCGTCGCGAGCGCGGTCGCGCCGATGCCGACCGCGACGATCGTCACGCACAGCAGCAGCAGTCGCGAGAGCGGTAGACGGCGCAGGAAGTTGCTCATGATCGGGCTCCGATGCCTCTCGGGTGCGCGACTCGAGATGAGATCGCGATTCGGTTTGCACATCAAGGCTAGCGCGAGAGCTGAAGGGATCCTGAAGAAGGGATGGACGGATTCTCATCGTCCGCGCGCGGCCTCCCGCGTACACGTGCGCGAGCGCGACAGGGGCGTATGCGATCCTCCGGCGGCGCCAACCGATATTGTGCCGCGCGCATGGCTATCGCAATCGGAGTCGTCATCTTCTGGGTGGTCCTCGGCCTTGGCGTGTTTCTCGTCGCGATGCGCGGCGGCCCGCGCGGGGCGCGCCAGGCGCTGCACACCGAAGCGAAGGCCGGCCAGCGCGCGCTGTGGGCGGTCGTCCTCGCGGCGTTCGCGTTTGGGATCGTCGTCCCGGCGCTCGTGCTGAACGCGAACGCCGCCAACAAGGCGAGCGCGGCGGTCGGCGGGGTGCACTTGAACGGCAATCAGCAGAAGGGCCGCGAACTGTTCTCGCACGCGTGCAACCTCTGCCACACGCTGCAGGCCGCCAACGCCGTCGGGCGCACCGGGCCGAACCTCGACGTGCTGATCCCGAACATCGCGGCGAGCGAACCGGAAAAGGTCGCGCTCGTCGATCGCGAGGCGTACATCGAGAGCGCGATCCGCGAAGGCCGCGCGCGCGGCTTCGGGCAGATGCCGGCGCTGCTCTATCAGGGCAAGGAAGCCGAAGACGTCGCGAGCTTTGTCGCGGCCGTCGCGGGCCGCTAGGAACGTCGGCGCCGCGACCGAAAACCCGCTCTTAGCGTACTCGTGGCACGGGTCGTCGCTGGGCGCGTCGATCCGTCCGCGGGCGCTGTTAGCATCGCCGCGATGCCACGACCAGCCGCGGCCCGCGAGTGGTGGGCCGAAGTGGATGACGTGAGGGAGCGCATCGAGCGTCGCAGAGCTCGCGAGGGTGTGCCGGCTCGGCGCGGAGTACGGGTGGTGCGGCCCGAAGCGCATGCCGCGTCGGCGCGTTTGCTGACTGTCGACGCGCGCGCGACGGCGAGCGCCGCGCGCGGTGCCCGGCGCGTCTCGGGCCCCGCTACGGGGCGGCGCCGACCGCGACCACGCCCCGCGCAGCTCGTCGGGCCGCGACCGGACCGGATCGCGTCGTGGGCGGTCGCGCTGGGCTTCCTGCTCGTGCTCGCCGCGATCCTCAGCGCGCACTGATCGCTTTGGCCAGGAGTCGATAGCGAGCGGCGTAGCCATCGACTAAGGTCCGCCGGGATGGCGGACGGGACAGATCGAACACGCAGCGCGGCGGACGTGATGGCGTTGGTGGCGGAGCGCGAGATCCGCTTCATTCGCTTCTGGTTCACCGACATTCTGGGACAGCTGAAGTCGTTCTCGATCAACGCGGCGGAGCTCGAGGACGCGTTCGAGACGGGCATGGGCTTCGATGGGTCCTCGATCACGGGCTTCAATGCGATCGAGGAGTCGGACATGATCGCGCTGCCGGACCCGAGCACGTTCGCGGTGCTGCCGTGGCGCCCGGAGGAGCAGGGTGTGGGGCGGATGTTCTGCGACATCATCACGCCGGAGCGCATCCCCTACGAGGGCGACCCGCGCCATGTGCTGCGGCGCGCGGTCGAGCGCGCGCGGGCGATGGGCTTCGAGACGTTCAACGTCGGTCCCGAGCTCGAGTACTTCCTGTTCAAAGACAGCCGCTCCACGGAGGTGCTCGACCACGGCGGCTACTTCGACCTGACGACGCTCGACGCGGGCTCGGACGTGCGCCGCGAGACGGTGCTGGCGCTGGAGCAGCTGGGGATTCACGTCGAGTACACCCACCACGAGGTCGGCCCGTCCCAGCACGAGATCGACATGCGCTACGCCGACGCCATGAAGATGGCCGACGACTGCATGACCTACCGCATCACCGTCAAGGAGTACGCGATGAAGTACGGGTGGCACGCGACGTTCATGCCGAAGCCGATGGTCGGCGAGAACGGCTCGGGGATGCACACGCACCAGTCGCTATTCAAGGACGGGCGCAACGCGTTCTTCGACCCCGATGACCAGTACTTCCTCTCGGACGTCGGCAAGGCCTTCATCGCGGGCCAGCTCAAGCACGCGCGCGAGATCAGCTCGATCTTCGCGCAGTGGGTCAACTCCTACAAGCGCCTCGTGCCGGGCTTCGAGGCGCCGGTGTACGTGGCGTGGTCGCGGCGCAACCGCTCCGCGCTCGTGCGCGTGCCGCTCTATCACCCGGGCCGCGAGCAGGCCACGCGCATGGAGCTGCGCTGCCCGGACCCCGCGTGCAACCCCTACCTCACGTTCGCGGCGCTCTTGCAGGCGGGCCTGGAGGGCATCGAGAAGGGCTACGAGCTACCCGAGCCGATGGAGCGCAACCTCTACCACCTCTCCGGCGAGGAGCACCGGCGGCTGGGGATCGAGCAGCTGCCCGAGACGCTCGGCGAGGCGATCGAGATCACGGCGGAGTCCGAGCTCGTGCTGCGCACGCTCGGCGAGCACATGTTCAACCGCTACGTCGAGATCAAGCGCCAGGAGTGGGAGGACTACCGCGTGCAGGTCTCCCAGTGGGAGCTCGACCGGTACCTGTCTATCTTGTAGGGATCGCGCAGGCGATCGGGCGTGCGGGGGAGAGGTGAGTATTTAGCGCCTGCAACAGGTGCCCGAACGCCGCAGGATGGCGCGCGGCGATCTCGTGGAGGAGTCGCAGCACGGAGACGCCGTGGCGTTCGTACTCGCGCTCGCCGGTCAGCTGCGCGAGGCGTAGCAGGCCGGCGGCGGCGCTGGAGGCGCCGGCGGGGATCGGCGAGTCCTCGAGGTCCTTGCGCCGCGCGATCAGCGGTTCGGCGGCGTCGGCGGCGGTCGAGAAGAAGCCGCCGCGCGCGGGGTCCGCGAAGCGCGCGATCAGCTCGTCGGCGAGCGCGCGGGCCTCGTCGAACCAGCGGGTCTCGCAGGTCGCTTCGAAGAGCACGAGCAGCGCCTCGAGCAGGAACGCGTAGTCCTCGAGGTAACCGTCGATTGTTGCGCGGCCGTGGCTGTAGGTGCGTAGGAGGCGCCCCCCGGTGGAGTCCGCGGTCGCCTCCGCGGCGTCGGAACTCGGCATCGTGGTCGCCGGCGCGGTGGCGTCGGGCGCCGTGCACAGCTCGCGCAGCACGAACGCCGCGCCCGCGCGCGCGGCGTCGAGATAGCGCGGCTCCTCCAGGGTCGCGCCGGCGTCGGCGAGCGCGGCGATCGCGAGCGCGTTCCAGCTCGTCAGGCGCTTGTCGTCGAGCGCGGGCCGCGGGCGTCGCTCGCGCGCCGCCAGCAGCGCGGCGCGGATGCGCTCGCGCTGCTCCGCGGAGGGCTCCGGGCCGTGTGCCTCGAGCACGTTGAGGCCGACCTCCGAGCCGCTCTCGCCGCGGAAGTTGCCGCGCGCGCTCGCGCCGAGCCACGCGATCGCCGCGTCGGCGTCGGCGCCGAGCACCGCGCGCAGCTCGTCGAGCGTCCAGACGTAGAAGCTGCCCTCGCCACCCGGCGCGACGCCGTCCTCGGCGGCGGGCGAGTCGGCGTCGAGCGCGCTGTAGAAGCCGCCCTCGGGCGCGCGCAGGTCGCGCAGGATCCAGTCGAGCGTCTGCTCGCAGACGTGCCGCAGCAGCGGCTCGCCGGTGAGCTGGAAGCCGTGCAGGTAGGCGCGCGCGAGCAGCGCGTTGTCGTAGAGCATCTTCTCGAAGTGCGGCACCGTCCAGGTCGCGTCGACGGCGTAGCGGTGAAAGCCGCCGCCGGCCTGGTCGTGGATGCCGCCGGCGGCCATCGCGCGCAGCGTCTGGAGCGCCATCTCGTGTCCCGCGCGCTGTGCGAGCAGGAACTCGAGAACCGGGGTCTGTGGGAACTTCGGCGCGCCGCCGAAGCCGCCGCGGCGCGCATCGAAGGAGTCGCGCAGGGCGTGCACGGCGGTGTCGAGCGTGCTCGCCTGCAGCGGCTGCGAGGAGGGATCGAGCAGCGCGCCACCGGCGAGGCGCGCGCGCAGCTGCTCGCCTTCGGCGCGGATCTCGCCGGAGCGCTCGCGCCAGAGCTCGGCGATCGCCTGCAGGACCTCGCTCCACGCCGGCATCCCCTGGCGCGAGGCCGGCGGAAAGTAGGTGCCGCCGTAGAACGGAACCTGCTCGGGGGTGAGGAAGACGTTCAGCGGCCAGCCGCCGTGGCCGGTCATGCTCTGCACGGCCTCCATGTAGAGCGCGTCGACGTCGGGGCGCTCCTCGCGGTCGACCTTCACGCAAACGAACTCCTCGTTCATCAGCGCCGCGACGCGCGGGTCCTCGAAGGACTCAGCAGCCATCACGTGGCACCAGTGGCAGGCGGAGTAGCCGATCGAGACCAGCAGCGGCACGTCGCGCTCGCGCGCCCGCGCCAGGGCGAGCGCGCCCCACGGCAGCCAGTCGACGGGGTTCTCCGCGTGCTGGCGCAGGTATGGAGAGGTCTCCTGCGCAAGCGCGTTGGTCACGCGCTCAGGGTAGCCGCAGCGCGAGTAGCTGTGAGAGCGTGGTGAGCGAGGCGTTCCCCGCGCGCGAGAGCCGCGCGTCAGCCGTGCTGAGATCGAAGCTCTGGCCGCCGAGGGTCCCGCTCACGCGGTGGTTGGTGCCCAGCACGACGATCCCCGGCGCCGCGCCGGCGCCGCCGACGTGCACCGTGATCGTGTGCAGCTTGCCCCCGGCGGCCGGAAGCGTGCCGCTGAGCTGCACCCCCGGCACGAACGTGAGGTCGTGGAGGCCGACCGCGGCGCTGCTCAGGCGCGCGTAGCCGCCGTGCAGGCCGCCGAAGCTCGCGCCGCTCGGCAGTTCTCGCTCGGCCTGCAGCGTCGCGCCGATGACCTGGCGCTCGAGGTCGACGAGCGTGTCGAGCACCGCCGTGAGCGTACGCCCCGAGTTGCCCGCGAGCCCGGGCATCGGCTGGACGTACGTCAGCCGCGTGGGTGTGATCGGGGTCGGGCTGAAGAGATCGGCGGTCGGCTTGCACGGCTGCACCGCGGCGCCCCCGAAAAAGGCTTCGACGGCGTGCTGCGCGCAGCCGCTGAAGTCGCTGCCGAGCACGGAGTGCCCGGTGTAGGGGACGACGAGCAGCTGCGAGTCGGGGATGCGCGCGGCGATCGTGCGCGCGCCCGAGGTGGGCGTGCGCAGGTCCTGGGCGCCCGAGAGGATCAGCGTCGGCACGTTCGGCAGCGCGCTCGTCGCGGGTGGCGGTGGCGCGAGGTTGGGCCAGCCGGCGCAGATCGGTGCGAGGCTCTGTGCCCACGCCGTGGCGGCGTCGAACGGGTAGAAGTCCGCGCTCGGCAGGGCGCTCAGCGCGGCGCGCGCTTGCGCGATGCGCGTCGCGGGCGGCGCGGTGCGCTGCCACGGGAAGGTCTTCTCTTCGCAGGAGGTCGCGAGGAACAGCGCGTTGTCCTCTTCTTCGCTGGATTCCTTGGCGCCGGGCGCGTGCGGCGGGAGCGGAACGTTGGGAATCAACCCGTCCGCGAGCAGGTTCAAGCGCAGCAGCGGGTCGGGGTCCTCGCGCAGCGCCGACTGCACCGCGGCGGGCAGCAGCGCGCGCAGCGCCGGATTGAGGTCGCCGGCCTGCAGGATGCCGAGCAGGCCCGCCTCTCCGAGCGTCGCGGCGTGGCGGTGGCCTTCGCCGTCGTAGACCGAGCCGCTGAGCGGGTGGCGGCGCAGCGCGCTCGTGAGCCGCGCGACATCGGCGAGCGGGTTGGTCGTGATGTGCGCGCAGGCGTCGGCCGCGCAGAGCTCGCCAAGGACCGACGGCAGCGCCTGGAAGGTCGGCAGCGAGAACGGGTCGGGGCCTTCGGGCGGCACGACCGAGTCGAGCACGAGTGCTTCGACGTGCTGCGGATAGCGTTCGGCGTACTCCAGCGCGACCTTCGTGCCGTACGAGGTGCCGTACAGCACGAGCTTTTCGTACCCGAGCGCCGCGCGGATCGCCTCGATGTCCTGGACCGATTCCTGAGTCGTGAACGCCCCGCGCGCTGCGCCGAGCTGCTGCGCGCAGCGTTCGCCGAGCTTCGCCGCGCCGGCGCCTTCGAGCGACTGCGCGCTGTCGAGCGCGGGGCAGTTCAGCGGGTCCGAGCGACCGGTGCCGCGCTGGTCGTAGACGATCAGGTCGCGCGTGTGCAGCGCCGGCGCGATCGCCTTCGCGATGAAGCTCGCGAGCGGGTCCGCGGCCTGGCCGGGTCCGCCGGCGAGCGCGAGCACCGCGCTCTGGCTCGGCGCGAGGCCCGCCTGCAGACGCTCGACGGCAAGCGGGATCGTGCCGGGCGCCGCGCCGTTGCGCGCGAGTGGCACGGGGATCGTGGTGCAGGTGAACGTCGGCGCCCCCGCGCATGGGCTCGACGCGGTGCTTGCCGAGGCGTCCGCGCTCGCGAGCGCGGCGACGGCCAGCACGGTCGCCAGGATGGCGGGAGCGAGTTTCCGCGGCGGCATTGCGGGATCGACGATAGCCGCCGGGGGCTCAGAGCCCGGCGTGCAAGCGCGTGGCCCAGAGAGCGGGCAGCGCCGAGAGATCCGCGCCGAGGCCCGCCGGAAGCCGGTCGAGCTCGTCCTCCAGTCGCGCCAAGGGAGCCCGCATCGCGCCGGTCGCTTGCACGCGGGCCGCGTTGGCGGCACTCGCGCCAGCTCCCGCAGTGGCGCCCGCGCTTGCCGCCAGCCGCACGTGCTCGTCGCCGAGCACGCCGACGAGCGCGCGGTGCGCGCCAAGTCGCAGCGTGCCGTGCGCCGCGGCCGCGCCGCCAATCCGCAGCGCGACGCTTTCGCTCTTGACCGTGCCCGTGATGCTGACGCCGGGAACGTAGCTGTAGTCGTGGAAGCGCAGCGCCGTGCCCACGGTCTGCACCCAGCCCGCGCGCAGGCCGCCGGTGCTCAGCGATGAGATGCTGGGCGAGTGGCTCGCGGCGAGCTTTTCGAGCACCGCCAGCAGGAGCTGATGCGCGAAGTCCGCGAGCGTGAGCTTCACGGCCTGCAGCGTGCGTCCCGCGCGAGCGCGATACCCGTGCGCGGGAGGCACGTCGGCCAGGCGCGCGGGCGCGAGCGGCGTCGGCGCGAGGATCGCGGGCGGCGGAGCGTTCGGGCACGGTACGATCCGCTTGCCCGCGAACTGCGCGCGCAGCGCGTTGCGCGCGCATGAGGTCACCTCGGTGCCGAGCACCGAGTGGCCCGTGTTCGGCACGACGAGGAGGTGCGCATCGGGGACCTGCGCGGCGACCGCGCGCGCGCCCGAGGTCGGCGTGCGCAGGTCGTCCGCGCCGCTGAGGATCAGTGTCGGTACGTTCGGCAGTGGCGCGCTCACGACCGGGGGCGCGGGGGTCGCGAACGGCCAGAACGCGCACGCCGGCATGTCGCTGATCGCAAACGCGTTCACGGCGGTGAACGGCGCGAGCGAGCTCGCGGGGAGCGCGGCGAGCTGTGCGCGCCCCTGCGCGAGGCGCGCGCTGGGGCTGACGGTGCGGCTCCAGGGGAACTGCTGCTCTTCGCAGGTCGTCGCGTAGTAGAGAGGCACGTCGACGTCTTCGCCGGATTCATTTTCGCCGCCTTGGGCGCGCGCGAGCAGCCGCGCGAGGAGCGCGCTGTCGCCGTCCGCGGCGCCGCGGACCGCGGCGATGAATTCGGCGCGCAGGATCGGGTCGAGGTCGCCCGCGATCAGCATCTCGAGGAGGTCGTTGGAGCTGATCGGCACCGTGTGCGCGTGACCGTGACCGTCGATCGCGCGGCCGCGCAGCGGGCCGCGGCGCAGGCGCTGCACGAGCCGCGCGAGGTCGCGCACGGGGTTCGGGGTGATCTGCGCGCACGCGTGAAACGCGCACAGCTGACGCAGGATGCGCGGCACCGCGGCAAGCGTCGGCCGGCCGAGCGGTTCGGGGCCGTTGGGCGGGACGACCGAGTCGAGGATCAGCGCTTCGACGTGTTCGGGGTGCTCCTGCGCGTACTCCAGCGCGACCTTCGTGCCGTAGGAGGTTCCGTAGAGGACGAGCTTTTCGTAGCCGCCGGCCTGGCGGATCGCTTCGATGTCCGCGACCGTGTCCGGCGTCGTGTAGAAGGCGCGTTCGGCGCCGATCTGCCCCGCGCACGCCGCGATCAGCGCGCTGAAGGAGTGGTAGGAGCCGGGGTGTTCGAAGCCGTGGCAGGAGAGCGGGTGCGAGAGGCCCGTGCCGCGCTGGTCGTAGACGATCAGGTCGCGCGTGGCGAGGATCGGCCCGAGCAGTTCGGTGAAGTCTTCGGCGAACGGGATCGCCGCCTGACCCGGTCCGCCGGCGAGCGCGATCACCGCCGACTTCGCGTCGCCGACCGGCGCCAGGTGGCGGCGGACCGCGAGCGTGATCGCGCCCGGCGTCGCGCCGCTCGGGTCGAGCGGCACCGTGAGGTGGCCGCACGCGAAGTTGTTGCTGCCCGCGCACGGCGCGAATGCGATCGTCGCGCTCGCGGGGGCCGCGAGTACTGCGCTCGTCGCGAGTGTCGTGGCCGCCGCCAGCAGGCCGGCGAGGATGGCGGCCAGCAGCGCGGTGGCGGGCTTCCCGGCAAGCGGTCGCATCAGTTGGAATCTATTCGATCGCGGCGCCGCGCGCCGCACTGCCGGTAGGGTCTCGTGAGTGAGCGCGCTGCGCGAGACGGTGACGGCCTCCGACGCGCCGGCGGCGATCGGGCCTTATAGCCAGGCGGTGCAGGTCGATCTTCGCGCGGCCTGCGGCCTGCTGTTCTGCTCGGGGCAGATCCCGCTGGACCCCGTGAGCGGAGAGCTGGTCGGTGAGAGCGCGGCCGCGCAGGCGGAGCGCTGCCTGCTGAACCTGCAAGCGGTCTGCGCCGCCGCGGGCGCGTCGCTTGCGCGCGCGATGCGTGTGACGGTGTACATGACCGACCTCGCGCGGTTCGGGGAGGTCAATGAGGTGTACGCGTCGTTCTTCGAGGCCGATCCGCCGGCGCGGGTGACGGTCGAGGTGTCGGGCCTGCCGCGCGACGCGCTGGTCGAGATCGATGCGATCGTCGCGCTCGACTGAGGGGATCGATGCCGCCGTCGCGCTCGACTGAGGGGGAGCCGGCGGCGCCGGGCGAGCGCACGTATCACGTGGAGTTGCGCCAGTTTCCGCACAACATGTGCCGCTTCAATCTCTCCGGCCCGGAGCTGCGGGCGACGGTGCTCGAGCCGTGGGCGCGCGAGCGCTGGATCGAGTTCGGCGAACGCAAGTGGAATCCGGCCCAAGCGAAGCTCACGGTGCTCGAGGGTCCCCACATCCCTGTCGCGCAGCTCACGATGGGTCGCGGCTGGCGCACCGCGCAGCGCGAGGGTCGCGAGGTCACCGACGAGCTGCTCGCCGCGCTCGCGCGCGAGGTCGAGCGGGGAGGTCCGCAGGGCTCGCAGGTAGGCGCTCCCTCTAGCGCTGCCGCTGCGGGGGTGATCGCCGCACGCGCGCCCGGCGCGAGCAGCATGGAGCGCTCCGCGGACGAGCTCGCAGCGGACTCGCTCGGGCTGGAGCTGCTCTCACGACTCGGATCTGAGCCCGCGCCGCTGCGCCACGCGTGGGAGCTGGCGGGGGAGCGTCACCCGGACTCGCCTCCGAGTGCGACGCTTGCGCTCGCCGAACGCGCCGTCGAGTCGCTGCTGCGCGCGCGGCTGATCGTGCTTGTGCTCGTGCGTAGCGGCGTGGGGCAGGACGCGGGAGACGCCCCGGCGCTGGACGAGCGCGAGGTCGATCGCGCAATCGGCGCGGCCGCGAGCTGGGTCGGTGGGGGTGTCCTCGGCGGGCGAGCCGCCGGCGGGCGGGCCCTCGGTGGGGAGGTTCTCAGTGGGGGCGCCCTCGGTTGGAAGGCTGGCGGGGAGCGTGCTGGCGGGGAGCGTGCTGGCGGGG
>DATHPS010000020.1:0-80648 GCA_035483545.1 Solirubrobacteraceae bacterium
TGGCGCAGAGGAAGGTGACGGAGTCGATGCCCATGACCTCGAGCGCGTCGATCTCGTCGGAGATCCGCATCGCGCCGAGCTCGGCGACGATCCCGGTCCCGACCTTCGCGGCCATCATGTAGCCGAACGCGTAGGGAATGATCTCGCGCAGGTCGCACCACGCGGTGAAGACCCCGGAGTACGCGGGCGCGCCCTGGGCCTCGAGGAAGTAGGCGCCCTCGATCCCGCACTCGAGGCCGAGGATGAACATCAGCGACCAGATGATCAGCGTCGAGGAGATGATCAGGATTCCCGCCTGGCGCAGGCCCTCGCCGAAGAAGCGAAAGACGCGCAGGCTGTAGACGTCGCGGACGACGTTGCCGCCGAAGCCCCCGATCTCGCCGATCGAGGAGAAGAGTTCGCGTGGGAGCGCGAGGAGTTCGTTCATCGGGACGCCCCCCCGAGGCGCGCGTCCGCGGCGTCGCGCGGCGCTCGTGCGACGTTGCTCACTTGATCACCAAGATCTGCGGATGGGTTGCGAGCAGCAGCTGCGTGAAGGTGTAGTCGAACGCGAAGATCGCGAGGAAGGAGACGACGACGGCCTGGTTGACGGCGCGGCCGACGCCCTCGGCGCCGCCGGAGGCGGTCATGCCCTTGTAGCAGCAGACGATCGCGATGATCGCGCCGAACAGCACGGTCTTCAGCGCGGAGCCCCAGAGGTCGGTCGTGGAGGCGTTGGCGAAGAGGTTGTCCCAGAAGGGCCCGAGCGGCTGGCCGTAGACGAGCTCGGCGAGGATGCCACCGAAGAGACCGAAGAGGATCGCGTAGATGTTGAAGAGCCCGGTGACGAGCATGAGCGCGAGGAAGCGCGGCACGACGAGGTTCTTGACGGGGTCGACGCCGAGGACCTGCAGCGCGTCGAGCTCCTCGCGGATCTTGCGCGCGCCGAGGTCGGCGGTGATCGCGGTGCCGGCGACTCCGGCGAGCACGATCGCGGTGACGTTGGGACCGATCTCGCGGATCGCGGCGAGCACGAAGATCCCGCCGAGGCGGTCGAGGGCGCCGAACAGCGAGAGGAAGTTCGCGGCCTGCAGCCCGGGCGCGGCGTAGCAGATGCAGACGGTCGAGATCAGCAGCGGGAACCAGCAGAGGCGCAGCGCGAAGAGGAACTGCGAGACGAACTCGCCGCCGTAGGGGTAGGGCGGACGCAGCGCGGACATGATCGTCCGGCCGGTCAGGATCATCATGTCCCCGATTTCCTCGATGAAGTTCCTCGTCGGGAGGAACGCCCGCTCAGCGGCACTGCGAACCACTTCGTACCCCTCCTCGGGTAGACGGCCAACGCTGTTGCCTTCCACTAGCACTCTACGCGATGCGCTGGCGTCGCGCCACCGGCTGCCGCGCCGTCCCGCCAGCGACTGCCGCGCCGTCGCGGCAGCGGCTGGTGCGCCATCCCCCTACCGGCTGCCACACCGCTGCGCCACCGACCCGCGCCGCTGGTATCGTGACCTCGCTGTGAGGGGGAGTCGCGTGCTTACGGTCGTACTGCTCGGCGCGGGTTCGCTGGCGAGTGCGCTGGCGGCCGGCTGCGGCGGCGCGGCGCAGCAGGACGCGAGCGAACCGCAGGGCGCCTTCACGGTGCGCGTGACACATGCGAGCTTCCCGTCGCGGCAGTCGGTGGCGCGCGAAGAGCGGCTCGTGTTGAGCGTGCGCAACACGAGCGCACGCGCGGCGCCGAATGTCGCGGTCGCGGTCAACTCGTTCGAGTACGTCTCGAATTACCCGAACCTCGCGGCGCGTGAGCGTCCGGTGTGGGTCGTCGATCACGGCCCGGGCCCGCAGCCGCGCACTCCGGTCGAAACGGTCCAGGCGGACGCGCCGGGGGGCGGGACGACGGCGACGTACGACGTGTGGGCGCTGGGGCCGTTGGCGGCGGGCGCGACGCGCAGCTTCGTGTGGCACGTCACGCCGGTGAAGCCGGGCCTGCACACTGTCACCTACCGCGTCTACGCGGGCCTCAACGGGCGGGCGCGGGCGCAGCTGAGAGGCGGGGGCGTCCCGACGGGCAGCTTCAAGGTGGCGATCGCGAGCCGACCGCCGGCGACGCATGTGAACCCGCAGACGGGGCGCGTGGAAGAAGGCGCGTTCTCCCCGGCGGCGGTGCAAACGAGCAACGGGTAGCGCGGCAGCGCGCCCCGCTTCGCGATCCGCGCGGCACGCGCGTAGCCGCTCGGCACGCGCGCAGCGGGCCTGATCGCGCGACGGCGAGCGCGGGCCAATACCGCATTGGCCGCGTGTCGAAAGATCGCGCGGCGGATTTCGCCAGCCGGGTGATGCTGGGCGGGGTGGTTGGGTCTACGATGCGTGGTCGGCTCGCGCGGGGAGCGTCAGCGCGCGCCGGCGCCGCACTCGGACCGTGCCCACAGACTCCAGGAGGAACAGAGACAGCCCATGCCAAGGACTCGTCAGCACAACGTTACAGCCGCGCAGTGGAGCGCCAACGGCAGCGGCCTCGGATCGCCCGACCTGACGCTCGCGGGCAATCAGGTATTTGCATCAAACGTGTTCAGTCCCGCGGTCCAGCGTCAGCGACTGCCGAAGCACGTGTATAAGGCCCTGCAGAAGACGCTCGCGCGCGGGCAGGCGCTCGATACGTCGCTGGCGGATGCGGTGGCGCAGGCGATGAAGGACTGGGCGATGGAGAAGGGTGCGACGCATTACACGCACTGGTTTCAGCCGCTGACGGGCTCGACGGCGGAGAAGCACGACTCCTTCTACGGACCGACGAGCGACGGCGCGGCGATCGCGGAGTTCTCGGGCAAGGAGCTGATCCAGGGCGAGCCGGACGCGTCGTCGTTCCCGACGGGCGGCATCCGCGCGACGTTCGAGGCGCGCGGCTACACGGCGTGGGACCCGACCTCGCCGGCGTTCATCTTGGAGAACCCGAACGGGGCGCTGCTGTGCATCCCGACGGCGTTCACGTCGTGGACGGGCGAGGCGCTCGACAACAAGATCCCGCTGCTGCGCTCGATGGACGCGCTCTCGGGCGCGGCGGTGAACGCGCTGGAGCTGCTCGGCGTGGAGGACGCGCAGCGGGTCTTCACGACGACGGGCTGCGAGCAGGAGTACTTCTTGATCGACGAGCAGTACTTCTTCGAACGGCCGGACCTGGTGACGACGGGGCGCACGCTGTTTGGGGCGAAACCGCCGAAGGGCCACGAGCTCGACGACCACTACTTCGGGTCGATCCCGGAGCGCGTGCTCGCGTACATGCTGGAGGTCGAGCTCGAGCTGGCGAAGCTGGGCGTGCCGATCAAGACGCGCCACAACGAGGTCGCGCCGAACCAGTTCGAGGTGGCACCGATCTTCGAGAACTCGAACGTCGGCTCCGACCACCAGATGATCACGATGCAGGTGATGCAGAACACGGCGCGGCGCTACGGCCTGGTGTGCCTGCTGCACGAGAAGCCGTTCGCGGGCGTGAACGGCTCGGGCAAGCACAACAACTGGTCGATGGGCACGGACACGGGCCTGAACCTGCTCGATCCGGGCGACACGCCGTCGGAGAACCTGCAGTTCCTGTTCTTCTGCGCGGCGGTGATCCAGGCGGTCAACAAGCACCAGGCGCTGCTGCGCGCGTCGATCGCCTCGGCGGGCCAGGATCACCGCTTGGGCGCGAACGAGGCGCCGCCGGCGATCATCTCGATCTTCCTCGGCGCGGAGCTGGAGAAGGTGTTCTCGGCGATCGAGGCGGGCAAGGTGCAGGCGTCGAAGCCGGGCTCGTTCCTGGGCCTGGGCACGCCGGTGCTGCCGCCGCTGCCGCTGCACGGCGGCGACCGCAACCGCACGAGCCCGTTCGCGTTCACGGGCAACAAGTTCGAGTTCCGCGCGCTCGGCTCGAGCGCGTCGCCGGCGTGGCCGAACACGGTGCTCAACACGATCGTGGCGGAGTCCGTGGACGAGCTGGCGGACAAGCTGAAGGGCGCGCTCAAAGGCTCGGGCGCGACGCTCGAGAAGGCCGTGACGAAGGTCGTCAAGGAGGCGTGGAGCGCGAACAAGCGGATCGTCTTCGACGGCGACGGCTACTCGGAGGCGTGGCACAAGGAGGCCGAGAAGCGCGGCCTCTTCAACCTGCGCACTACTCCCGACGCGCTGCCGTGGCTCCTCGACAAACAGACGCTCGCGGCGTTCAAGAAGTACAAAGTGCTTTCCAAGCGCGAGCTGGAGTCGCGCCTGGAGGTCTTCACGGAGCAGTACGCGGTGAACATCAACATCGAGTCCGAGACCGCGGCGGGCATCGCGCGCACGATGCTGCTGCCGGCGGCGGTGCGCTACCTCAACGAACTGCGGATCGCCGAGCTGGAGGAGCTGAGCGGCGAGGTGGAGCCGCTGATCAAGGAGCTGCACTTCGCGCTGCTGAAGCTCGAGGACGTGAACCTCGCGGAGAATCAGCCGGACTCCTCACCCGCCAAGTGGGCGGCCTACATCCGCGACACCGTGATCCCCGCGATGGACGACGTGCGGGACGTCGCCGATCGTCTGGAGAAGCTCGTCGCGGACGATCTGTGGCCGCTGCCGAAGTACTCGGAGATGCTCTTCATCAAGTAGGGGCCTGGGGTTGCGTCGTGTCGTCCACCGCGGCGCGCGCGTGGTGGACGACACGACGTGGGGTTCTCGATTTTTGGAGATCGTCCGCGTGGGCTGGCGCGCTCACGCGGCGGTGGGCACGGGGCCTCCGTGCCCCGTGACGGCGCTGCGAGGCGGCGTGGATGTAGCCTTCTGGGCGATGAGCGCCACCGGCCTGCGCAAACTGGTCATCCCGGCGGTGATCGTCGGGGTCGTGCTGATCGTGGTCGCGGTCATCTACTTCGTGACGCCGGAGCACTCACTGCCGTCGTTCTTCCCCGGCCACGCGGCGGCGACGAGCGCGGAAGCGAATCACCATCACGCCAAGCACGGCATCGCGGCGCTGGTGGTCGCGCTGGCGTGCTTTGCGTTCGCGTGGTTTCAGACCGGGCCCAAAACGGGCGCCGCCGGGCCGGACGCGGCGCGCGGCTAGCATCGCGTCATGAGCGGCGCCGAGATCGGGCTCGCGCTCTCGGTGTTCCTCGCCTGCGCGGTGGAGGCCGTCGAGGCGCTGACGATCGTGCTCGCGGTCGGCGCGACGCGCAGCTGGTCCTCGGCGCTGAGCGGAGTCGGCGCCGCGATGCTCGCGCTGGCGGTGATCGTGGCGGCGCTCGGGCCCGCGCTGACGTCGCTGCCGATCGATGTGTTGCGGGTCGCAATCGGTGGGCTGCTCCTCGTCTTCGGCCTGCAGTGGCTGCGCAAGGCGATCTTGCGCTCCGCGGGGTTGAAGGCCAGGCACGACGAGCTGGAGACGTTCCGCGAGGAGACCGCGGCCGCGCGCGCCGCCGGCGCGCGGGCGTCCGGCTTCGATGGCTACGCGTTCACGATCTCCTTCAAAGGCGTCCTGCTCGAGGGCCTCGAGGTCGCGTTCATCGTGCTCACGTTCGGCGCCAACCAGCACCGCGTCCCGCTCGCCGCGGCCGCGGCGGGGCTCGCGATTGTGCTCGTGATCCTCGCCGGCGCCGCCGCGCGCGCACCGCTGGCGCGGGTGCCCGAGAACACGTTGAAGTTCGCGGTCGGTGTGATGCTCACTTCGTTCGGAATGTTCTGGGGCGCCGAGGGCGCCGGCGCGAGTTGGCCCGGCAACGACGCCGCCCTCATCGCGCTGATCCCGGGGGTCCTGATCGCGGCGAACGCGATGGTCTGGGCGCTGCGCGGCCCGTTTAGCCCATCCGCCGCACAGAGCGTGCCGGGCGCCGCCGCCGAGCCGGCGTTGCCCGGCGAGAGCGCCGACCGGGCCACGGTGAGCGCATGACCCGCGCACGCGGATTCTTCCTCGGTGTCTGGGACTTCATCGTCGGCGACGACTGGCGCACCGCCCTCGGGGTCGTGCTCGCGCTGGGACTGACGGCGGTGCTCGCCGAGAGCATCGCGGCCTGGTGGGTCATGCCGCTTGCGGTGCTCGCGTTGCTCGCGCTCTCGCTGCGGCGCGCCGCACAGACCGCACGGCGCGGCTGAGCGCCGATCGACGCGCGGAACGGCCGAGCGCAGATCGGCCAAGCGCGGTGCGGCCGAGCGCGGATCGGCCAAGCACGGTACGGCCAAGCACGGATTGGCCAAGCACGGTACGACCAAGCACGGTACGACCAAGCACGGATTGGCATTCATTTTTTGGAGTTCGTTTCGACTGAAATAGTTCCGCGCGGTAAGAATCTCCGAAAAGTGAACCACCTTCCCGCGCTCCAGCCCACGCCCGCCACGCCCGGCACCCTGCTCCAGCCCACGCCCGCCACGCTTGGCACCCGCCTCAGAACACGTCCTCCGCTCGTGACACCCCTCCGGCACGGGTCTGCCGCGCGCCGCGCCGCACTCAGAACGCGAAGACCAGCGTGCTGACCACGCCGAGTCCGATGCAGTAGAAGCCGAACGGGCTCAGGCGGCTGGTCTCGAAGTAGCGCAGCAGGAACTTCACCGCGAGGAACGTCGTCGCGGCGGCGCAGAGCCCCGCGACCAGCGCGGGGCCGCGCACGCCGTTGCCCTGCGAGCCGAGCAGTTCGGGCAGCTTCAGCGCGGCGGCCGCGAGGATCACGGGGGTCGCGAGCAGGAAGCTGTAGCGTGCGGCGTCCTCGTTGGAGAGGCCCGAGAGCAGGCCGCCGCCCATCGCGAAGCCCGAGCGCGAGATGCCCGGGATCAGCGCCGCGGCCTGCGAGGTGCCGACCGTGATCGCCTGGCGCCAGCTGAGCTTCGCGATGCGCGCGTCGCCGTTGCCGCGGTAGTCGCCCGGACTCGGCGCGCGCTTGCGCAGCCGCTCGAACGCCAACAGGGCGACGCCGTTGACGATCAGGAAGGCCGCGGCGACCGACGGCGAGGCGAACAGTTTGCGCAGCGGTTCCTGCAGCAGTAGCCCGAGGATCCCCGCGGGGACCGTACCGACGACGAGCAGCCAGCCGAGGCGCGCGTAGGTGTCGTCCTCGCGGACCTCGCGCATCCGCAGCGAGCGCAGGATGCCACCGACGATCTTGATCCAGTCGCGCGCGAAGAAGAGCAGCAGCGTGAGCGCCGTCGCGAAGTGCGTCGCGACGAGGAACGTGAGGAAGAACTTGTCGTTCTGGTGGATGTGCCAGCCGGCGAGGCTCGGCAGGATCACCGCGTGCCCGAGACTCGAGATCGGAAACGGCTCCGCAACGCCCTGCGTGAGGCCGAGGATGATCGCTTGGAAGTAGGAGATCGGGTGCATGGGCGCGGAGCTTATGGCCTGCACCGGCGATCGGCGACGACCTCGAGCTTGGGCGGCGCCACGGCGATCGGCACGGCCCCCGCCGAGTGGGCAGCCACGGCGGTCAGCACGCCCCCCCGGCGAGTGGGCCGCGCCACGGCGATCGGCACGCCCCGGTGCGTGGGCAGCGCGACGACGCGCGGCGCCGGCAAGCAACGGCGGCAGCGCGCGAATCTTCACGCGCACTTCACACGATGGTACCCGCCTGGTTACAAAAACCCGCGCTGTGCAGCCGAATCTCTTATATATGAACGAGGGTAGTGCGGATAGCGGAATGGACGTGGATGCGATGACACGCGTCGATCTGCACTGCCACTCGAGCGCCTCGGAGGTCTCGCGCCTGGGGGTGCAGCGCGCGGCGGGGCTGCCGGAGTGCGCGACGCCGCCGGAGGAGGTCTACGCGCTGGCCAAGCGCCGCGGGATGGACTTCGTGACGATCACCGACCACGACACGATCGACGGCGTCCTGCAGATCGCCGACCGCCCGGACGTGTTCATCTCCGAGGAGCTCACCGCGCATTTCCGCGGCGAGCCCCAAGCGGTGCACGTGCTCTGCTACGGGATCGCGCCTAGCGATCACGGGTGGCTGCAGGCGCACAGCGGCGACGTCGAGGCGTGCGCGGCGTACATGCGCGAGCGCGAAATCGTGTGCGCGCTCGCGCACCCCTACTACACCGTCGCGGCCCCCCTCACCCCGCGTCACCGGCGCCGCCTGGCGGACCTGTTCGCGATCTGGGAGGTCCGCAACGGCTCGCGTGCGCGCGAGCTGAACCGCCCCGCCGCGATCTACGTCAACACCCGCAACGGCATCGGCATCGGCGGCAGCGACGACCACGCCGGCGTCGACATCGGTCGCACCTACACCGAGACCCCGCCCGCACGTACCGTCGCCGAGCTACTCGCGCACCTGCGCACCGGGCGCACACTCGCGCGCGGCGAACAGGGCAGCGCGGCGAAGTGGGCGCACGCCGCGATCGCACTCGCAGTGCGCGCGCTCGGCAGCGGCGCGGATGCCGAGGATCGCGCCGACCCTCGCACGGTGCTCACGATGGTTCAGCGCCTGCTGCGCGAGGGCGACGCGCGCCACGGTGGCGATGGCGAGACCGGTGTCTCGCCCGGCGACGCGCGGCGACTGCTGCGCGCGTGGCTCGCCGCGGTCGAGCTCGACGGGCTCGACGAGCGCGGCCTGATCGCGTACATGCAGGACGAGCGCTTCACCCACGCCGACCTGCACCGCCGCGCGTGCCGCGCGCACGAGCGCAAGCTGCGCGCCGCCGTCGAGTCCGTCGTGCGCGCGGTCGCTGCGCCCGCGGAGGTGATCGACGCGGCGGCCGCCGCGCGCGCGATCTTCGAGGGCTGCATCGCCGCGATCCCCTACGCGCCCGCCGCCGCGTTCCTCGGTAGCGAGAAGGCGAAGCTCGACCCGCGCGAGGGCGAGCTCCCGCGCGTCGCGATCATGGCCGACGGGATCGGCAGCACGCACGGCGTCTCGCGCACACTCGAGGAGATCCGCCAGCGCGGCGTCCCCGGCTTTACGATCGAGGTCATCGGCACCGATCCCGACGTCGACCGCCGCCTCGCCGCGGTCGCCGAGGTCGACGTCCCCTTCTATCCCGGACTGCGCATCGGCGTGCCCGCGCTGCCCGCCGCGGTCGAGACGCTCGCCGAGGGCGCCTTCGACGCGATCCACGTCTGCTCTCCCGGCCCCGTCGGGATCGCCGGCGCGCTCGTTGCACGCACGCTCGGCTTACCGCTGATCGGCAGCTACCACACCGAGCTCGGCGCCTACGCCGGGGCGCGCTCCGGCAACGCCCAGCTCGCGCAGGCGATGACGCTCGCCGTGCAGGCCTTCTACGGCGCCTGCGAGCTCGTGCTCTCCCCCAGCCCCGCCTCCGACGACGCGCTCGCCGCGGTCGGCATCGGACCAGCGCGCGTCGCGCGCTGGGACCGCGGCGTGGACACCGACCGCTTCGACCCCGCGCTGCGCGGCCAGCTCACGCTGCCCGGCGAGCTCAATGTGCTCTACGCGGGGCGCCTCACACACGAGAAGGGCGCTGACCTGCTCGCGGACGCGTTCCTCGACGCGCGCCGCCGCGATCCCCGCCTGCACCTCGTGCTCGCCGGCGGCGGCCCCGAGCAGGAGCGCCTGCGTGCGCGGGTCGGCGACGAGCACGCGACCTTCCTCGGCTGGCTGCAGGGGAGCGAGCTCGCGCGCGCCTACGCGAGCGCCGACATCTTCCTCTTCCCCAGCGCCACCGACACGTTCGGGCAGGTCATCCTCGAGGCCCACGCCAGCGGGTTGCCCGTCGTCGCCGTCGCCGCCGGTGGCCCGCTCTCGCTGATCGAGCACCGCGTCAATGGGCTGCTCGCCGCGCCCGCGCCCGACGCGCTCGCCGAGTGCGTGCTCGAGCTTGCGGGCGCCCCCCTCATGCGTCGCCGCCTCGCCGCGGTCGCGCTCGCCGGCGTGCGCGCGCGTACCTGGGAGCGCGCGATGGAGCGCCTCGCCGTCGGCTACCGCCGCGCGCTCACCCGGCCGCGCAGCGCAAGCGGCATTACCCCCGGGGCGCGCCGTGCCGCATAGCGACCGCACGATTGCCGTAGCCCTGCACGACATCGAGCCCGCGACGTTCGAGCGCTGCGCGCTGATCCGCGACTGGCTCGACGACCACGGCGTCGACCGCGTCACGCTGCTCGTGATCCCTGCACGCGATCTGCACCCTCTGCACGAGCGCTCCCCCGAGATGGTCGCGTGGCTCGCCGAGCGCCGCCGCCTCGGCGACTCGATCGCCCAGCACGGCTTCCAGCACGAGCGGCTGCGCCGCCCCGGCTGGCCGCAGGTCTCGCGCGGTCCCCTCGCGCTTGCCCGCGCCGGGCGTGGCGCGCGCACCGCCGAGTTCGTCGGCCTCGACAGCGCCGAGACGCGGCGCGCCGTCGACGCCGGCTGGCGCCTGCTGAAGCTCGCCGGCATCGAGCCCGACGGCTTCGTCGCGCCGGCCTACGCCTACACCCCCGCGCTGCGCCTCGCCCTGCACGCGCGCTTTCGCTGGTGGGCCAGCCAGCTCGGCCTGCACGGCGCGCTCGCGATCGAGCAGGCCCGGCCCGGCGCGTACGCCCAGCGCGCCGCGTACGCCCAGCGCGCAATGCCGCCAGCGGCCGCCGCGCACGCGCAACGCGACGAAGAGCAGCGACCCTCGGCCTGGCGCGCACTCGCACCCGCCTGGCGCATCGGCGGCGACGGTGCGTTCGGCCGCGCGCTCTCCCCCGCCCTCGTCCGCAGCGGCGGGCTGCTCGCGGGGCGCACCCTGCGTCTCGACCTGCATCCCGCCGACCTGCGCCGCCCCCGCCACATGCTCGCGCTCGAGTCCGTCCTGCGGCGCGCCGCGCGCCGGCGCACCGCCGCGACCTACGACGAGCTCGCCGAGCTCGAGTGCCGCCGCGCTCAGCCCACCCCGTTGAAGACCGACGCCCCCAGCGCTTCGACCTTAGGCAGCGCCGCGTAGCCCAGGTGCGCCAGCCCGAAGAGGTTCTCCAGCGTCCGCAGCAGCGAGAAGTCGTTGAACGGTTCCTGGTTCGCCGTGCCCGCCTTCACGTAGGGCGAGAGCAGCAGCGCCCCCACCTGCCCGCCGCCCGAGGGCGGTAGCTGCACCGCGGGCGTCGTCGAAGCCGGCGTCGGCGCTGCGGGCGTGGCCGGGGCGGGCGTCGTCGTTGCGGGGGTGGTCGTCGTCGAAGTCGTCGTAGCCGGGCCCGCCGTAGACGGGAGCGGCTGCGAGGGAGCCGCAAAGCGCGGCTGCACGCAGCAGGCGCTCGAGTCGGCGTACTCGCCGGTCGGGGGGGCTTGGTCGGTCGTGACGATCAGCAGTCCCCCCCTGCGGTAGGCCGGCGCGGCGAGGATCTCGGGGACGACGCGGCGCAGGAACGCGTTTGCTGCCGGCAGACCGCTCGGCGCATCGGGTGCGCACGGCGTGGGGCGACCGTCGTCGCAGAGGTCGGGAACGATGTAGGAGAACGTCGGCGTGCGCGCCGCGCTCTTCAGATCGGCGGAGAGCCCTTCCATGCCGATGTCCTCGTGCGCGCATTCGGGCGCGTGGATCACGCCATCGAAGTAGGAGAAGGGGTCGCGGAACGTCGCAAACTCGTCTCCCGGCGGCGCCGCATAGGTGGGGTCGCTCGCACCGAATTCGGGATGGCGACAGGCGGGAGGACCGCCCGCGCCCATGCCCTGCGCGTAGACGCGCCACGTCAGTTTCTTCGCGGTCAGCTGTTCGCCGACCGTTTGCGCCGCGCGTGGATAGATGCAGCCGTCTCCGCCGCCGTACTGCCCTTCCTTGTTCGCGATCGTGGGGACGATGTCGGCGTACGTCGGGCAGTTCGCGGCGATCTGCGGCGTCGGCCCCAAGCCGCTGATCAGCGCGATCTCGTTGGCGAGCTCTTCGTGGGCCACCGCGTAGTAGCGCACGAGCAGCTCGCCACGCCGCTCCAGCGTGTGCGACAGGTACGGCGCCGGCGATTCCGGGCCGAACGTCTGCGCGTAGGGCTCATCGGCGAGCATGATCAGAAAGACGTGCTTGATCGGCGGCAGCCCCGCCACGCCACCGCTCGCACCCGAGCCATTCGAGCCATTCGAGCCGGAGCCGCCCTTGCCGGAGCCGCCCTTGCCGGAGCCGCCCTTGCCGGCGCCCCCCGCACCCGATCCGCCCGCGCTCGCACCCCCGCCGGCGTTGCCGCCACCCGCGCCCCCGGCGGAGCCCGCAGCGGATTCGGCCGATTCGGCGGAGACCGGTTCGGCGGGCGACGTCGCGGGTGTCGGCGTCGACGCGACCGGCGGCGGAGCCGCGGAGGCCGCCGCCGTCGTGGAGACCGCCGGCGCCGGCATCAGCAGCGTCAGCGGACCGCGGCGCAGCGCCGCGAGCGCGCCCGCGGGATTGCTCGCGGCGTCACCCGCGAGCGTGCCGAAGCCGAGCATCGCGAGCGTCAGCGCGGCAGCTGTGAGGCGGGTCGGCAACAGCAGCCCGCGCGGCGCTCGCGGTGGCGGTGCGGCGCTCGGCAGCGATCCCGCGGCGTTCGCGATTCGCGTCACGGTCCCTGGCAGGCGGCCCCTATCGAGACCCGAGAGAATCCGCTCCAGCGCGGCGGCGCGGGGGCCGTTGCGCGCGCCGCAGCTCAGGCAGTAGCGCTGATCGGCCGCCAGCGCCGAGCCGCACTCAGAGCACGTCAACGCGCTCAACGCTCGCGGCCCCGTTCTCCGCGTTCGTCGCAGCGATCGGAGTCGCCGCGATCGGGGCGCGCTCCATCAGGCTCGTGCCGCACTGCCAGCAGAAGAGCGCACCGCGGCTGCGCAGCGCCCCGCAGCTCGGGCACTCCCCCGCGCCAGCGTTCTTTTGAAGGCTCAGCACCCGTTCGAGCTCGCCGAGCTCCGCGTCGCGCTCCTGCAGCTCCGCGGCCTTGCGCACGAGCACGTCGAGGCGGAAGTGGTCGCGAATCGCCATCTCGTACGTGAGGCCGCCGAGGTCCCAGTGCAGCTCCGCGACCTCCGCGACCAGCTCGTCGCAGCGGCGCCGCAGGCTCGCCGATCCGTCGTCCGCGGAGAAGCCCGCGACACCGGCCGAAGCGCCCGCGTCGCCATGGGAGAAACCCGCGGCGCCCCCCGCGGCGCCCGTGCCGTTCGCGGCTACCCGGGACTCCGCGTCCGCGTCGCCACCGCGCCCGCGCAATGCGTCGAGCAGTCCCATCAGCCGGTGACCACGACATTTGGCAGGTTGCGCGATTTCTGCTCGTAGCTCTGGCCGCTGCTCGAGGAGCCCGAGCTGGGCGCGGGGGAGCTCCTGCCGGCGCCGCCCCCCGGCTTCAAGCCACCGCCGCCCGCCGGCGAGGAGCCCGAGGAGCCCCCGCCCGCGGATTTCGAGGACGACGCGCCGCCCGCGGCGGCGCTGCTCGACGCGCTGTCCCCGCTCACGTGGATCACGCTGGCCGCGGGGAACTTCGCCTTGAGCGAGCCAAGCGCGTGCTTCGCCGACGCTTCACTGGAGTAATCGCCCGAGTAGACCACGTACTGATCCGCGGGTAAGCTCGTGAAGTTGCTCGACAGCAGGATGCCGACCGCCGTCGCGCCCTTGCCCAGCGCGGCGGACTTCGCCGCGGCGACTTCGCTCGCCTGAGCCGCCGACGTGGAGAACGTCTGCAGCTGCACCGCGTAGGCGCTCTTGCCCGCGGGCCAGTCTTCGGGGATTTCACTCGCCGTCGCCGACCCCGCCGCGCCGCTTGCGCCTGTGCCAGCCGCGCTCGTGCCCGCCCCGGCGCCGGCACCCGAGTCCGCGCCGGCGGACGCGACCGAGATCACCTGCGCCGGCGGCGTCGCGGACGTTTTCCCGGCCCCCGCGCGACCGATCAGCACGCCGACCCCCATCGCGAGCAGCAGCACGCCCACGCCCGCGACGGTCGTCGCGTTCATCGAGCGGCCGCTCGCCGGCGGGGCCGCTTGGATGCCGGCAGGCGCCGCTGCGGGCCCGACCGCGGCCGGCGTGAAGCGGTTCAGGAACTCGCTGCGCGCCTGGACCTGGCGACCCCCGCACTCCAGGCAGTAGCGTTGGTCGTCGGCGATCGAAGCCCCGCAGTTCGCGCATGCTCTCATATGCGGCGCATACAACAGCGATCCGAGCCGCGCCCGGTGACGATTCGGTGAACACCGCCCCGCGGGCTCGTCACAACTCTTTCACACACTACCTTCCCTCCGTCGGGCAGCGTTCAACCTCGTGGAAACTCAGCCGCCGACCATGGCCCCCCAGGCGTCGCCCATGGCCCCCGCGCCGCTGACTTTCGAGAACCTCGAACTGCGCCCCGACGAGATGCAGGCGCTCGTCGGTGGAGCGCGCGTCGGCTTCACGGTCCGCGAGTTCCAGGTGCTCGCAGCGCTCGCCGCGCGCGAGGATCGCGTGATCCGCCGCGCGGAGATCTACCGTCAGGTGTGGGGCGGCGAGATGAAGCACCGCGACCGCGCCGTCGACGTGTTCGTGCGCAAGGTACGCACGAAGCTCGCGACCGCCGCGCCCGAGTGGGCATACATCCACACCCACTTCGGCATCGGCTACCGCTTCGCACCCGAACGCGCGCCGGCGGGACCGGAGGAGCACCTGCCGGTCGCAGCGGACGGCCACGTGCCGGTGGAGCAGGAGCGGGCAGAGCCGACCCTGGTATGACGCGGCGCACCGGGCACGAGAGGGGCCGCGCGCTGCGCGGCGCAGCAACGCTCGGCGCGGCGCTACTCGTCTGTGTCGCACCGCTGCCGGCGGGCACCGCGCAGGCCGCAACGAAAACGCCCCACGCACCGAAGCCGCCGCAGCCTCCGACCGCGGTGACCGGTGACGCGAAGTCGATCAGCGAAACGACGGCGGCGCTGGAAGGCACGGTCAACCCGAAGGGCAGCGAAGCGAGTTACTACTTCCAATACGGCACGACGACCGCCTACGGCGCGCAGACGCCGACCACGGCCGTCGGCGCGGGCACAACGGGCGTCAAAGTCAGCCAGCCGCTGAAGGGCTTGGCGATTGGCACGAGCTACCACTTCCGCGTGGTCGCAACGAGCGCGGCGGGAACGAGCGACGGGCCGGACCGGACGTTTATGACGAAGCAGATTCCGTTGCGATTCGTGCTGCCGGGCGGCTCAATCGAAGCGTCCTACCGCAAGCCGTTCACACTCGCAGGCACGCTCTCGGGAACCGGCGCGGCGAACCATCCGATCGGGCTGCAGGCAAACCCGTTCCCGTACCTAGGGATCTTCGAGACGATCGGCGGCCCCTCTACGACGAGCGCCCAGGGCGGATTCTCGCTGCGGGTCGCGGGTCTGACGCAGAACACACGGCTGCGCGTGCAGACCCTCGAAGCGCCGCCGGTGTTCAGCCAGAGCGTCACGGTGCGCGTCGCGGTGCTGGTCACGCTGCGCGTCCAGCATACGCGCACGCCCGGGCTGGTGCGCCTCTACGGAACGGTCACGCCGGGTGAGGCCGGTGCCCCGGTACTGCTCCAGCGCGTACGCGCGACCGGCGGCCCGGTCAACGCGGGCAAGACAACGGCACGCGGCGCGAGCGCGAGCCTCTCGCGCTTCAGCGCGCTCGTGAAGATCCGCCGCACAGGCGAATACAGGGCGCTGGTGAAGGTGACCAACGGCAAGCAGGTGTCAGGCGAAAGCAACGCGCGCTCGCTGCGCGCTCCGCCGAAGCCGCCGCGACACCGCCACGGCCGTCGTTAGCCGGTGCCGTCGCGGCCACAGCGGGTCTCGTTTGGCGGGCACCCCGGCGGCCGCAGCAAAGTCTCGTCGGCGGACCCCCGGCGGCCGCGGCGCGACTCAACGCCGCGCGAGCAGGCGCACCGCGTAGACCCGCCGCGGGGGTCGGCTGGGTGAGGACTCGCGCACGGCGAGTAGGACGGGCGGGCGCGGAGTCCGCGCGCTGTGGGGGCGCCCGTCGTTGGCACTCAGTCGCGCGAGAGCAGCGTGGCCGAGCGCAAGCCGCACGGTCGAGATGGCGTGCGCGCGGATCGCAAAGTGAGTGCTCGCCAACGCGGCGCCGTGGCGCAGACGTCCCCCCCTCCGCATGCTGAGCGTGAGCTGCCCGCGACAGGCGACGGGCGCCGCGCAGCGCAGCTCGACGAGCGCGCGCCCGTAGCGCACGCGGATACGCCGGCTGACGAGCTCCACGTCGCCACCGACGGCGTTGAATGCCGCGACACCCTGTCCCGCCGTCGGCGCGCCGCGCCCACCCGGTGTCGTCGTGGCGCCGCTGCCGGGAGTCGTCGAGCCGGCCGGTGAGCCACCGCCTGCGGGCCCCGTGCCGCCCGAGGGCCCACCGCCGGCGGGGCCGCTCCCAGGCCCCGTCCCGGCCGGCGGTTCGCCGAAGACCCAGACGGCCCCGACGTGAGCGCTGTCGCCGATTCCGCCGATCAGCGCGGTCGCCGGGCCTTCGCTGGCGAGCGCCACGCTCCAGCCAAATTCACCGTGGCCGACCTCTTCGCCGCCCGTCAGCTTCGGACCGTCCTCGATCCATGTCGCCCCGGACGCGGAGAAGACCCACGCCGCACCGACCTCGCCACTGTCGGCCGGAGCGCCGACGAGCGCGCGCCGGCCGTCTGCGGAGAGCGTGACGTCTTGGCCGAATTCGCCGGCACCGCTCTCTCCCGCCCCGGTCAGCTTTTCGCCCTGCTGCGCCCAGGTCGCACCGGACCGCGCGAACACCCACGCCGCGCCGACGCCACCGTCGTCGCCGCGACCGCCCACGAGCGCAGTCGAGCCGTCGGCCGCGAGCGAGACGTCCTGGCCGAATTCGCCCGCACCGCTCTCTCCCGCCCCGGTCAGCTTTTCGCCCTGCTGCGCCCAGGTCGCACCGGACCGCGCGAACACCCACGCCGCGCCGAGACCGCCGTCGTCTTCATGGCCACCGATCAGTGCCGTCGCGCCGTCTGCGGAAAGCGCGACGCTCCAGCCGAACTCGCCGGCGCCGCTCTCGCCCGCAGCGATGAGCTTTTCACCCTGCTGTACCCAGGTCGAACCGGAGCGCACAAACACCCAAGCCGCACCGACGTCGCTGTGGTCGACGTAGCCGCCGACGAGGGCGGTGTCGCCGTCGGCGGAGAGGGCGACGCTGCGGCCGAACCAGCCGTCACCGCTCTCACCGGCCCCGGTGAGAGCGTCCTGCTCGGTCCAGGTCGAACCCGACCGGGCGAAGACCCACACGGTGCCGCCTTTGCCGGCGTTGGGAGCGCCGATCAGCGCCGTGTCGCCGTCGGCGGAGAGCGCGACGCTGCGACCGAAGTGAGCGCCACTCGCGGCTTCGGCGCCGGCGGTGAGCTTGGCCTGCTGCGCCCAGGTCGAGCCGCTGCGTGTGAGCACCCAGGCGGCGCCGGCTTCTTCGTTGTCGCGGGGCCCCCCGACGAGCGCGGTGTCGCCGTCGGCGGAAAGCGAGGCGCTGCGACCGAAGCGCCCCCCACCGACCTCTTCACCGGCGAGCAGCTTGGCGCCCTGCTGGACGAGGGCAGGCGCTTCGGCGGCAACGCTCGCAGGCAGCGAGCCACCCAACAGGGCGCTGACGGTCACGACCGCCGCGAGCGACCCGAGCGCCAGCGTGAAGCGCCGGTTGCGTGGGGACCTGCCGGAAGGCAGCTTGCGCGAGTTCATCAAGGTTCAATCGAGCGGGAAGAGGGAAGGAGCCGGCTGAGCGCAGCCGTGGCGCGCGAGCGCCAAGCGTGGATATAACCGCAGGAACACCACACGAATTCATTCTCTTCACGAGATATTCACACCTCGCCCGCGGCGCGCCAGAAGCCGGCAGCGGGACGCGCGCGCGATCTGGTCGAGCAACACCGCCTCCACGCGCGCGGCGATTCGCGGCCAGGCAAACTCGCGCGCGCGCCGTGCCCCCGCCGCGCCGAGCGCACGCGCGCGCGCGCGATCGCCGAGCAGCGCCACGAGTGCGTCGGCGACGGCGCGCGCGTCGGTCGGGTCGACCAGCACGCCGGTCTCCCCATCGACGACCGCATCGAGCGCGCCGGCGACGTTGCCGGCGAGCACCGGTATGCCGTGGGCAGCGGCCTCGAGGTAGACGATCCCGAAACCCTCGCCGGCGAGGCCGTTTTCAGGGAGACGGCTGGGCATCGCGAAGACGTCGGCGCGTCGCAGCCAGAGGTCGCGCTGCTCGTCGGAGACCCAACCCAGGAAGCGCACGGCATCCGCAAGGCCGAGGAAGCGCGCACGCGCCTGCAGCGGCGCGCGTAGCGACCCGTCGCCGAGCACCACCCATTCGACGTCGGGGATCCACTCGCGCACCAGCGCGAGCGCGTCGAGCATCACGTCGTGGCCCTTGTAGCTATCGGCGAGACGGGCGATCGTCAGGACCGTCGGACGCGGTGCCCCCGGGCCATCCGAATCGCCGCGGTCCGGCAGCTCGACGCCGGGCGGGATCAGCGACATCGGCGCGGTCGCGACGGCGCCGGCCGCGCCGCGGACGAGACCGGCGGTGTAAGCGCTGACCGCGACGTTCGCGCCGGCGCGGCGCGCGGCGAAGGCGGTCAGCCGCGGATGGTGGCCGATCTCGTTGGCGTGAAAGTACTGGACGTAGGGGCTGCCCAGCAGTCGACGGATCGCCGCCGCGGCGGGGCTCGTGACGATGTGCATGTTGAGCGTCACGTGCGGTGCGAAGCGCACCGCTTCAAGTAGTGCCTGCGCGTTGAGCGCCAGGTGCTGCACGGGGGCGGCGCGCTGCACGGGGGCGGCGCGCTGCGCGGGGGCGGCGCGCACACCGGCGCGCACGCGGCGCGTCGCCACGCCGCTGTGCGCATCGAAGCGAGCGGCGTCGACCGAGTCGAGCGTGAGGACACGCGTCTCAAAGCCACCGAGACCGGCCGCGAGGCGATGAGAGAGCACCTGGATGCCACCGTGGGCGGGGGGGAAATCGGGCGTGAGCAGCAACAGTCGCGGGTAGCGCGCCGCAAGCTCTGAAGCGACTGCCGGCCCGCGAGCCGGAGTGGTTGGGCTGGCCATCGGGTAAGCATCGCACGGCCCCACCGCATCGCATGGCCACGCCGGTGTGGTCGAGCCGAGTACCGGGTAAGCACATATACGACCACACCGGTGTGGTCGAGCCGGACACCACGCCCGCGCCGCAGGCCACATACAACCGTCCGCCACGGGAAACCACGGTCAAGCGCCCACCGGCGCCTACCGATCGTGGGAGTGGAGAGCGGCTCATCGGGCACCCTGCCCCCGTCTGGCCGTGCTCTCGCCTGACCATGCCCGCACCCGCGCACACCCATCCGCTGCGAACGCACACCCATCCGCTGCGAATGTCACTGCTCTCGCGGGTCGCAGCTGGAGCGCTCATGCTCGCGCTCGCGCTGTCGCTGCCAGTGTCCGCCGCCGGCGCGTCGCGCCAGCCGCGAGTATCGACACACGCCTTAATCGTCCGCTCGCACTGCGCCTCGCAGGGCCGCAAGAGATCGCCCAGCCGGCGCGCCGAGCGCAGTTGCGCCGCGAGCCGCAAGCGCGCTCGAGCGCACGCGCGCAAGGTCGCGCCGGGGACACACGGCACGAGCCACGGCAAAGGCAGCGGGCAGCGCCCGCCCGGCGGCGTACCGCCCGCCCCGGCGAGCGAACCGGCGAACGGCGGCGTCGAACAGGGTGGGGAACCGAGTGGGGCAGCAAGCGACACCCCGCCGGTCGCGCCCGGCGAAGAAGGGGGCGAATTCGAAGCGAGCCTGCTGCCCGCGGATTCGAGCGTCAGCCCGTGGCCGGTGGGCGGCACCGTGACCGATCCGATCGACCCGCGCTACCTGACCGGGCTGCCGTTTGGGGCGAGCTCATTTTGGATCCAGCCGTGGCGCGCCTATCTGGATACGTGGCCGGCCGCGAAGCTGCTCGAAGCTGTGGGGATCAATTTCAATGTCGGCGCCAAGGAAGCCGAAGGCACCGCCCAGCTGCTGCAGGACAGCGGTTTCAAGCTGGCGCGCATCGGGGTGCCGTGGAACACGATCTCCTACAGCGAACCCGGCGCGCTGCTGCCCGTCGACGAAAGCTCGCTCACGACGCGGCTGCAGGCGCTGCACCGGCATGGGCTGCGACCGCTGATCATCCTCGACTCCAACAGCGGCGATCCGGCCCCTTCGACCGCGGTCTCGCTCGAAACCACCGCGGCGGCGGCGGCGGGGGCGCGCGCGGTGACATTGAGCGCCGCCAGTGCGGCGCAGGTCGTGCCGGGCAAGACGGGCTTCAACGAACTGACTCCCTTCAAGGGCTCACCGGACGTGTTCATCACCGCGCTCGGCGCGGGGGGCGAGGCGACGCTCTCGCGGCCGCTGCCGCAGGCGCTGGCGGCCGGCGCGCACAAGGGCACGACGCTGCGCTACGCACCGTTCGGGGCGCCACTGCTCGCAAACGGAAAGCCCAATCCGGCCTTCACGACTGCGCTCGCCGGGTGGCTGAGCTACGTGGGAACCGTATGCAAGAAGGTCGCGAGCGTGGTCGGACCGGAAGGCTACGACCTGGAGGTCTGGAACGAGCTGACGTTCGGTTCGCAGTTCCTGAATTCTGAATATTACTATTCGCCCGCGGGTGAAGAAGAAACGGAAGCCGAAGCGGCGGAAGCGGGCACCGAAACCGAAGTCGCGACGAAAGCGCCGAGCAAAGGCGAAGTCACCGGCGAGGTCGTCAAAGCGCTGCTGAGCGAAACGGTCACCTATGTGCGCAACCCGGCAAACGGCATCTCGCCGGCGGTGGGCATCACCGACGGTTTCGCCAGCGAGACGCCGTTCCCCTCTGGCGCCAAGGCGCCGCTTGGGCTGAGCGCGCTCAGCAAGCACCCCTACCAGAGCGCGCAAACGTTCCCCGCCGCTTACAAAGTCAGCCCGATCCGACCGCTGGGCGCGCTGGGTGCGCGCGACACGAAGGCCGGCGAAAAAGCGCCGTTCACGCCGCTGTTCACGCCCGACTACCAGTCGCTGTTCCCCGAGTACACGCTGACGGGGACCTCGACCGAGACGCTGATCCGCGACCTGGCGCCGTTTACGACCAAGGTGTACGGCTTCCCGCACGGACGCGAAGTGGGTCCGGTCGGCGGCGGCCCGGTGCAGAAGTGGGTCACGGAGTACAACCTCGACTCCGCGCACGTGACGCCGGTCGGTCCCGACGAGGTGACGCCGCAGACGGGCCCCGCAGCGCAGCTGACGGCGGCCGACAAAGCGCACTTCGAGGCCAAGACGCTGCTGCGCAGCCTGGTGGCGATGGTCGGCAAGGGGGTCGACCGCGAGTACTTCTACGCGGCCGCGAACGCGGGCGACCTGAGCATGATCAGCCCGAGCTTCATGGCGGCGGTGGAAGCCCATCCAACGGTCTATCCCGGCGATGCGCTCGGCGGTGAAGTGATGAGCGGCTTTCGCAATCTGCTCGCGCAGTTCCAGGGCCCCGGCCCGGGCGCGCAGGGCGCACGCCAGCTGCAGCTGCTATCGATCGCCCAAGACGGCAATCACGCGCAGTTCTCCGGGGACGGCAGTGCCACGCATCCGCCGCTGTACGATCGCGACGTGCTGGCGGTGCTCCCGTTTCAGTCCTCGCCGACACGCTTCGTGATCCCGTTCTACGTGATGACGCGCGACCTGCTGACGCTCTACGAACCGGGCGCGCCGGCGAGCGACATCCACCGTTTCGACCTGCCGGATGAGACTTTTCAGATAACGCTCGGCAACCTGCCGGAAACGGCCGCGGCGCCGACCGTGAGCGCGTATGACCCACTGCTGGGCGAATCCACGCCCGCGCAGCTCGTGTCGCACGGCGATGGCCAGGCCACCTTCGAACTGGCCGCGACCGACTATCCGCGGCTGCTGAGCGTCGAATACCCCGGCTAGTCACGCCGCGTTCACATTCTCGCGATCGGTGCGCCCTAGGATCCGGCCGATCCGCTGGGGCGCCGTGTGAGGGTTCTGTACGTCAACCACACCGCTGCCGTGAGCGGCGCCGAGCGTTCGCTGCTGACGCTGCTGGCGGGATTGCCGCCGGAGGTGCAGGCGCGGGTGGCGACGCCACCGGGCCCGCTGGCGCAAGCCGTGCAGCGGCTGGGTGTTCCGACCAGCGCGATCGCGAGCACGGCGGGAAGCCTACGACTGCACCCCAAGCACACACCGCGGGCGCTCGCGGAGATGGGCGCGGCGGCCCTACAGGTCGCACGCGCCGCTCGCGATCACCGCGCCGAGGTGGTGCACGCCAACTCGATTCGCGCCGGCCTGGAGCTCACACTCGCGCCCGTGGGCGGCGCGGCGAAGGTGGTGAGCGTCCGCGACTGCCTGCCCCCGAGCGCGACGGCGAAGGCAACGATGCGAATCATCGCGCGCACGTCGCGGTGCGTGATCGCCAACTCAGCCTATACCGCCGAGCTGGTGCGCCGCGCCGCGCCGGCCGCGCAGCTGGAGGTGCTCTACCCGGCGATCGACGCCGAGCGGTTCGACCCGGCGCGGATCGAGCGCGCCCAGGCCAGGGCACGACTGGGTGCGACGGCAGGGAGCGGGAGAGTCCTGCTCGGGGTGGTCGCGCAGCTGACACCGTGGAAGGGCCAGGACACCGCGATCGAAGCCGTCGGGCTGCTGCGCGAGGAAGGCATCGACGCCCAGCTGCTGCTGATCGGGTCGGCGAAGTTCGTGAGCCGCGCGACCCGGTTTGACAACGAGGCGTACGTCGCGAGCCTGCGACGGCTGATCGCCACCCGCGGCCTGGAGGATCGCGTGACGCTGCTCGGCGAGCGCCGCGACGTGCCCGAGCTGATCCGGGCGCTCGACGTGCTGCTGCTCCCCTCGCACGAGGAGCCCTTCGGGCGGGCGCTGCTGGAGGCGATGGCGCTCGAAGTGCCGGTGGTGGCCACGAGCGTAGGCGGCTCGCCGGAGCTGGTCAGGGAGGGACGCGAGGGCGCGCTGGCGCCCCCGCGCGACCCGCAGGCGTGGGCGCGGGCGGTGCGACGTGTGCTGGAGAGCCCCGACGGGGGGCGCGCGCTGGGACGCGCGGGGCGCAGTCGCGTCGTCGAGTCCTTCAGCGTGCACGACCACGTGCAAGCGGCGCTCGAGCTCTACGAATGCGCAGCGGGCTCGAACCAAGAGCCTGCGCGGGCTTGATCTCGCTGTACCGACGCGCGGCATCGAGCCTCAGCGGGTTTTGATCTCGCTCCAGTCCCCGAGCGGACCGGAAGCGGGGATGCTCCACGTCAAGGGTTCTTCGAGCGCTCCACCCCCCTTGACGTGCACGCTGGCCACGAGCGTGTCTCGTAGTTGGCCTTCGAGTTTTTCGGGAATCTGCGTGCCGTCCACTCGATAGCTGAGCGTGAGCCGCTTGGTCATGCTGTCGACCGGTTCCAGAACCCCTATCACGGACCCCGTTTCGGAGGCCTGGAAACCGGCTTCGGAGCTTCCGCATTCGTACTCGAGCAGCTTCGGGGAGCTGAAGGCCCCCGGCCTGAGGTCGAGGCCGACGACAACCTTGCCTTCACTGACCCGAACGTTCGTTGGGATCGACCGCCGCGTTCAATGTGGCGCTGATGGGGGTCAGCGCGGACACCGCGCGAGCGCCGATGCTGGGCGGGCTGGGAACTCCGCCGGGAGGTTCGCTCGGCGGTCCGGGCGGGGGATCGGGCTCAAGCAGCAGCGGTTCGCGCGCCGGGCGGTTGAATTCGAAGTCGTTGACCAGATTTCCAAGTCCTGGCGCTTCTTCGCGCACGTCAGGGCGATTGTCGGGGCGGCCGTCGGTCTTCGGATTCAGGCGGGCACCGGAGAGGAAGTCGTCCTCGATGAACTTCAGGTAGGCGTCGTGGCTGAGCTGCTGGTTGTCGATGTAGCCCTGCTTGGCGTAGGGGCTGATGACCAAGCCCGGGACGCGCATTCCGTAGCCGTTTGCGTCGATGACGGGCGGCTGGACGTTGTCGTAGAAGCCACCCCAATCGTCCCAGGAGAGAAAGATCGCGCTGCTGCCCCAGCAGGGGCTGCGCATGATCGAGTTGATCAGCGTCGTCACGTATGCCTGCCCCTTGGCGATCGAGGCGGGCGGGTGTTCGGAGACTTCGCTGTTGGGGGCGATCCAGCTCACGGCAGGCAGGCCGCATTTGCCTTCGGTGTGCACGGCCTTGTAGAAGTCGACGAGCGGCTGAATATCGCCGCGCTGCCCATCTTCGTTGACGTCGGTGAAGTCGGCGAGCGGATTCCAGATGCCGGGTGTCTGGGAATCCTGCGCGACACCCAGGCAGCTCATCGCTTCGTCGATCTCGCAATCAGGCTCATTGCCCTTGAGCACGTAATAACGCCAGCTCACGTTGGCCTTGCGCATCAGGTAGGTGAGGTCGGTCCATGCGTAGGTGGCTTTGCCGGGGACGATCGGGCCTTCCCAGCCCAGGCCGGGATGCACCGCTTCGAGGCTGCCCACGCAGTCCAGCGGATCGGGGTCTTCGTGCGGGCATACCGCAGACCAGGCGGAGACGAGGTAGAGGTGCTCGGGCAGGCTCCAGGAGGCAGCCGACTCGAACATGTCGTCCTGGAGCACGAAGTCGTGGGCGTAGGCCCAATAATTGGGGATCTCACGGGCGTCGTGGTAGCCCATGACGTCCACACACGGTAGCTGCCCTTCTTCGGCTTCTTCGCCTTCCTCGGTGTTGCAGACGCTGCAATTGGGATTGGTCGAGGTGCATTCAAGGCCCCTCTCGGCCTGCGCGACGAAGCCGTCCATGCTGCCGCCGTCGATATCTTCGATCGAGCTCTGAGTGCCGTGCGGGCCACCCGTGTTGATGTCGCTGCGGTCGTGGAATGGTCGGATGCAACCGCCGCTGACAGGATCGGGAGCGCAGACGCCGGCGGGAATCCCGCTGGCGCCGGGGTAAGTGCCGAAATAGGAGTCGAAGGAGCGATTCTCTTGCATGATCATCACGACGTGCTTGATGTCGTGAATGCCACCGCTTGCGGCGTGTACGCAGGCCGGCGCGGCGAATATGAGTCCCGCCGCCACGACGAGTCCGAGCACTGCTCGACGCCCGGATCGCCCGAGCCCGTTCACAACGTGAAATCAATCAGCGCACGCCGTCGGCGTTGTTGCCAGATCGTTATCGAGAGAACGGTCGCCCGCCCCCACCGCGGACGCGCTGCCGGCGCGGCCACCGGCACATTGCGACCGAGCAGCCTGTGAGTATCATCGGCCGTCGCATGGTGACCGCTTCGCGCCGCGCGCGCCCCGGCTCGCAGGCCCTCGATTCACCCGGGCGGACACCCGGGTCGGTGCTGCTGGTAACCCCGAGCTGGACGAGAGATGGGGGGGTCGAGGCGCATGTGAAGGCGAGCGCCGCCGCGCTCGCGCAGAGCGGATTGCGAGTGTCGGTGCTCGCGGGGCGGGTCGCGCAAGACCGCCAAACGGAGGCCCTGTCGATCTTTCACGCCCCCAGCCTGTTCGACGCCGATGCCGCGCCGCATGAGCGGATCGGCGAGGCTGCGAGGAGCGAGCCCGAGGTCGTTCACTTTCACCAGGTCTACGCGCCGGAGCTGATCGACTTCCTGCGCGAGCGGGCGCCGGTGGTGGTCAGCGCACACAGCTATGGCGCGTGCCCATCGGGGGTCTACTACTTCCGCCCGGGCCGGGAGTGCACGCGCGCGCATGGGCTCGGCTGCATCCCGCGGATGCTTGCCCGGGGCTGCATGCACGCGCGCGACCCGCGTGAGCTGCCGGGGAAATACGTGCGCGCCGGCCGCGCTCTGGAAGCGTTCCGGCGCGCCGATCTGGCGGTCGCGTACTCGAGCGCGGTCGACCGCCACCTGGAGGCCAACGGGGTGCGGCGGCGCGCGATCGTGCCGCTGTTCACGACAATGGCTCCGCTCACCGGTGCCGGGCACTCCGACCGGCGACGGGTGGTGTTCGCGGGGCGGGTGGTGCAGCCCAAGGGTGCGGAGGTGTTGATTCGCGCAGCGGTCGAGGTCGATGCCGAGTTCGTGATCTGCGGCGAGGGCAGGCAGCTGCCGGCGCTGCGCGCGCTGGCACGTAGGCTCGGCATCGAGCAACAGGTCTCCTTCAGGGGCTGGTTACCCGCCAGCGAGCTGGCCCGGGAGCTGGCCGACGCATCGGTCGTCGCGATCCCGTCGCTGTGGCCCGAGCCGTTCGGATTGGTGGGAATCGAGGCGCTGTCGGCGGGACGCCCGGTCGTCGCGAGCGATACGGGTGGCGTGTCCGACTGGCTGCAGGACGGCGTTTCGGGCCTGCTCGTGCCACCGGGAGAGGCCCGAGCGCTGGCGCGCGCGTTGAACGAGCTGCTTAGCGACCCTGAGCGCCAGCGCGCGATGGGCGCGGCCGGCAGAGATACGGTCGCGGAGCGGTTCTCGCGCGAGCAGCACGTGCAGGCGCTGGTGGCCGCCTACGGGGCTGCGCGTTCGACGTGGCGCTTGGAGCACGGAGCCCCCGTCTGAGTCGGCGGGGCTACAACCTGACCCGCTCGAGCTGGCGCTCGGAGCGCGGCGCGGGCACCTGAGCGCCGGTCATTGCGTGCTCGGCGAGGAGCTCGCGCACGGTCGCGGCGCTGCGCGCAACGCTCATCGTGCGCTCGTAGAAGGCCCGTCCGCGGGCGCCGAGCAGTTCGCGTGCGCGTGCGTCGCCGAGCAGCGCCGCGATCGCGCCGGCAAACGCGGCGGGTGTCCGTTGCACCACACACGCGGCGTCGGAGCGCAGGAACTCAGGCCAGCGGCGACGGCCCTCCATCGCGACGAGCGCCCGCCCCGAGGCGAGCGCAGCGGCGAGCGTGCCCTTGCGGGCGGCGGGTCCCATCCTGTCGGCGTACAGCAACAGGTCGCATCCGGCGAGCGCGTCGGCGAGCTGCTGGGCGGGCAGGGCGCCTGAGAAGGACAGCGCCTGCTCGATGCCGCGTTCTGTGGCCGCCTCGCGCCAGACCTCGGCGATGCCCGAGCTGGGACCGGGCGCGCCGAGCAGCGCCAGACGCGCCTGCACGCCGCGACCCCAGAGCACGTGCAACGCGTCCGCGACGAGCACGATCGACGCGGGGTCGAGCGAGTAGCCAAACAGCCCAAGCAGCGGCGCCGCGCGATCGGGGTTCGGCGCGGCCCGCGAGCTGGGCAGGTTCGAGAACACGGGGACGACCGCGACAGGCCGCCGCGCAAGCCAGGGCCGCGAGGCCAACCACTGCGCGCGAAAGTCGGCGGTGACGACGCCCGCCGAGCTGGCGCGCACGACCTCGATCAGGACGCCGCGCTGCGTCAGCGCCCAAGTGGCGCCGCGGAGGCCGCCGCGACCCCAAGGGTAGACCAGCTCGTGCATGAACGCGATCACCGGCACACCCGCGCTCCGCAGCGCGCCGAGCGTCGGCGCGACGAACAGCGGGACGCCGCGGTGGGAGTAGGCGAAGGCCGAGTAGTGCCACAGGATCGCCCGCGGCGGCGCGCCCTCTAGCTCCGCGGCCAGCGCGTCCGCCCAGGCGCCGACCTCCGCGCGCGCCTCGCGCAGCGAGCGCTCACTGCGCGAAAGCCAGTGCCACGAGCAGGGCACGCCGTCGCGCGCCAGCTCATCGGCCAGCAGCCGCGCGTGGTCGCGCACGCCGCACGTGGGTCGCGTCGAGACACCGACCACAGCGATAGGTGCGCACTCGTCGCCTCCCGCCGTCGCGCTCGCCGCGGTCACGCTTGCCCCGCTCGGCGCCACCACGCTTGCCGCCACCACGCTTCCCGCCGCCACGCTTGCCACGCTTCCCGCGGCAACGGCTGGCCCCTCACCCATTCGCACCCAGGACCTCCCCGCGATACGCGGCGACGATTGCTTCGCTAAGCGCGTCGCGGTCGCCGGTCGGCAGGACCATGCCGGTGCGCCCGGGATCGACCAACTCCTTCATGCCCGTGTCCTCGCTGACGAGCACCGGCACACCGCAGGCCAAGGCCTCCGCGGGCGCATACGCGAAGCCGTCCTCGAAGCTCGGGTGCACGCACAGCCGCGCGCGCTGCAGGTGCCCCAGCGGGTCGCCCGGGCACACCACGATGCGGGGGTCGGCCAGGCGCGCCGCTTCGACGAAGCGGCGCATGCCGCGCGATTTCCAGTTGCCGACGAGCAGCAGCCGCAGGTCGGGGAAGGGCAGGCAACGCACCGCGTCGATCAGCAGCGGCACCCCCTTCGCGACCGACAGGCTGCCGATGTAGAGGACGTCGAACCGGTCGCCGCCGGCCTCACGCCGCGCGACCTCGCAGCCGTCGCCCTCCGCCTCACGCCGCGCGACCTCGCAGCCGTCGCCCTCCGCCTCACCTCGCGCCAACTCGCTGCCCTCAGCCGCAGGCGCACGCCGTAGGACCTCGCACTCCTCAGCCGCGGCCGCCATACCGGCGGGCCGGTAGCGCGGGTCGGGCGTGAGCGGGAAGAGCGCTAGCCGTTGCTCGGGGACGCCGTGTTCGAGAAACGACTCCCAGGTGTAGCGGCAGGCGACGTGGATGCGGTCGGCGCGCGCGTATTCGGCGAGGTGGCGGGGCAGGATCAGGGTGCCGAACGAGCGCTCCAAGGGGTACTGGGAGAGTGCGCGCGCGTGCTGGCGCGCGACGCGCCGCACGTGCGGGCTGCCGGCCATCAGCTCGACCGACTCGTACCCGAGTCCTCGCGCAGCTCGAAACTGCGCGAGCGCCTGGCGGTTGAAGGCGATCAGATGAGCCGCCCGCGGCAGCGCCCGCGCACAGCCGGCGTCGAACTCCACGCGCGCGCGCCACAGCCGCCAGCCCGGTGAGACGCGCGCGAGCGGCGCCAGCGAGGCGGTACGCCACGACGACCGCGGCCTGACCGCGTCCGCGCGGCTGCCGGGCTCCGCGCCGCCGTCGAACGCGACCGCGGCCGAGCCGCAGATGTAGGAGGACGCCGATCCGCGGCGCTCGAGCGCGTGGACGATCTCCTGCAGGTGGCGCCCGAGACCACCGCCGCCGAAGGGCGCGTCGCAGGTGACCACGACGCGCCCGCTCGGCAGCGCCGCCTCCTGCGCAGCCTGCGCCGCGGCACGCCGGCGCGCCGCCAACAGCTCAGCCTCAATCGCGAGCGTCATCGCCGCGTGACTCCTCCTCAAGCGACGGTGTCATAACCCCAGAGGCTCACCAAATCCCGGTCGAGGTGCTCGCTCAGCGCGAGCACCTCGGGCTCAAAGCGCCGGCGCAACTCGCGCATCAGACTCTCGTCGGGTGGCTCGGGGTTGCTGTCGACCATGCTGCGGTGGGTCGCACGCAGCGCCCGCCGGCGCAGCGGCTGGGGCGTGAGCGACTTGATTGCGCCCTTCGCAGCCCGCGCGACCGGGCCGCGCCCGCTGGCGAGTGCGCTGAGCGTATTGTTGAGCCGCAGCGAGCGCACGCGCACCGTGGGGTTGGAGTCGAGCACCGGCACCGGAGCGCTGTCGTCGACCTCGAGCAAACGCAGCACCTGGCGTACCGTCTTCTCGTTGTCGGCGCGAAAGTCGTCATAGACGATCACCAGTATCTGCTCGGGGGGAAAAACCTCGTGGTAGCGGCGTAGCTGCTCGACGTAGTGGACGTGGTCGCTGTACCTGTGAATGTTTCGTCCGTGGCGCATCACCAGCTCGTTGGCGATCGCCTCGCGCAGATCCTTCTCGGTCTCGGTGCCCGACTGCAAGAGCTGCAGATGCAGCGAGCGGATGAAGCTGGCGGGCTCGCGCAGGATCGCGATTATCTTTGCCTGCGGCTGCACGCGCGCGATCTCCCCCGCAGCGGTGTGAGAGGTGAGGTAGGACGGCGAAGCCTCCCCCTTGCGCTGCCCGGCCTCGGCAGCGGCGAACAGCGCCAGGTACTGCTCGAGCGTCGCTGGCAAGAGCCCCGTGCTCGGCGGTTCCAAGCGCGCGGGCATGTCGGTCGCGAAGAACTTCGGCTCCTTGAGCGTCGGCATGTATATCTGCGGGTGGCGCCTGAGCATCTCGTACAGCGCGGTCGTGCCACTCTTGTGGTGACCGACGATGAAGAAGTCGGGCACGCACTCGCGGGCGCGGGCATCGAGGTCCGCGAGCGCCGGTTCAGGCGAGCCGGTCATATCCCCAAAGCGTCACGAGGTCGCGATCGAGGTATTCGCTGAGCGCCACCACCTCGCCCTTGAAGCGGCGACGCAACTCGAGCATCAGACGCTCCTCCGGCGCCTCGGGCTCGCTCCAGACGATGCGCCGCCGGATGCCGACCAGCGCCGCGCGACGCAGGGGTCGCGGCGCGAGCAGCTTGACCGCCGCCTTCGCCGAGCGTGAGAGTGGGCCGTGCCCGATCGACACCGCACTCATCAATTGCTCCAGCTGCTGCGCGCGCACGCGCACCGTCGGGTTGGCCTCCCGCACGGCTACCGGCACCGTGTCATCGACGCCGAGGAAGCACAGTACCCGGCGCACCGCCGCCTCGTTGTCGGCGCGGAAATCGTCGTAGATCAGAACCAGCACCTGCTCCGGCGCGAACACGGCATGGTAGCGGCGCAACTGCTCAACGTAGCGTGTGTAGTTCGAGTAGAGCAGCACCTTCGCCGGGAAGGGCGAATGCTGCGGGACATGTCTGCCCCGGCTGCGCGCGTCCTCGAGTGCGAGCGCCTTGCGCAGACTGTTCTTGGGCTCCACGTGCGTCTCGACGAACTGCATGTGCAGCGAGCGCAGGAAACTCGCCGGCTCGCGCAGAACCGCAACGATACGCGCGTCCGGCTTCGCCGCCGCGATCTCCTCCGCGGCAGTGCTCGAGGCCAGGTAGAAGGGCGAGGCCTCGCCCGCGCGCCGATCCGCCCCGGCAGACGCGAACAGCTCCCGATACTGCGTGAAGGTCTGCGGAAGCCCCGCCTTCGCTCGGTCCGGGCCGCGGTGCATGTCGTCGGCGAAGAAGCGCGGCTCCTTCAGCGCAGGCATATAGATCTGCGGGTGACTGCGCAACATCTCGTAGAGCGCGGTGGTACCTGACTTGGGGTGCCCGACGACGAAGAAGTCGGGCGTGCGATGCAGCGACACCGCGCTCGCCGCCGCTAAGGCGACCGCGGGGCGCACGAGCGCTGACTCAGTCGACGCGGTCATAGCCCCAGAGCGTCACGAGGTCGCGGTCGAGGTACTCGCTGAGCGCCACCACCTCGCCCTTGAAGCGACGGCGCAGCTCGAGCGTGAAGCTCTCCTGCGGCGGGCGCGGCGCGCCGAGCACGACGTGACGGCGCACGGTGGCGAGCGCATGGCGGCGAACCGGGCGCGGTGTGAGCGCCTTCAGCGTGCCCTTGGCGGTGCGCGAGAGGGGTCCGCGCCCGGTGGACACGGTATGCACCAGCTCGTCCAGGCGCTGGGAGCGCACGCGCACCGTCGGGTTGGCCTCCTGCACGGCGATCGGCGCCGCGTCGTCGACGCCGAGGAAACGCAGCACGCGTCGTACCGTCGCGTCGTTCTCGGCGCGGAAGTCGTCGTAGATCAACACCAGCACCTGCTCGGGCGCGAACACGGCGCGGTAGCGCTGCAGTTGCTGCACGTAGCGAACGTGCTCGCCGTAGAGCAGATCCGGCGGTCGCGGTGAGCGGCGCGGAATCCGTCGCCCGCGGCGCCGCGCGGCTTCCAGCGCGAGCGCGCGACGCATGTCCTTGACGGTCTCGACGTGCGACTGCACGAACTGCAGGTGCAACGAATACAGAAAGCTGGCGGGCTCGCGCAGAATCGCGACGATGCGCGCGTCGGGGCGCACCGCGGCGATCTCCGCGGCGGCGGCGCGAGAGAAAAGGTAGGACGGCGAGGCCTCGCCACGCAGCTGGCCGGGCTGTGCGGGAGCGAACAGCGCGAGGTACTCCGCGAGCGTGCCCGGCAGTGGCCCGGCGCGGCGCGGCTGGAAGCGCTGGCGGTTGTCGGTATCGAAGAAGCGCGGCTCCTTGAGCTTGGGCATGTAGATCTGCGGGTGACGGCGCAGCATTTTGTAGAGCGCCGTCGTCCCGCACTTGTGGTGGCCGACGATGTAGAACTCGGGCGCCTCGTCGCGCGCGGTCGCCCGATCCGCGGGCGCCTCGCCCCGCACGGTCGCCCGATCCGCGGGCGCCTCGCCGCGCGCGGTCGCCTGGCCCGCGGGCTCCTGGCCGGCGCGGTCGTCAAGCGTCCTCGACACCGTCATACCCCCAGAGCGTTACGAGGTCCCGATCGAGATACTCGCTGAGCGCCACCACCTCGTTGCGGTAACGGCGACGGAGCTCGTGCATGATGCGCTCCTCGGGCGGCGGTGCATCGGCGAACACCAGTCGGTTCTGCACGCCGCGCAGCGCGCCGCGGCGCAGCTCGCGCGGGGTGATCGCCTTCACCGAACCCTTCACCGCGCGCGAGACGGGGCCATGCCCGACCGCCAGCGCGTGTGTCAGCTCGTGCAGGCGCCGCGAGCGCACGGTAACCGTCGGGTTGGCATCCGTCACGGTGACCGGCAGCGCGTCGTCCACGCCGAGAAAGCGCAGCACGCCGCGCACCGTCGTCTCGTTGTCGGCCCGGAAGTCGTCGTAGATCAACACCAGCACCTGCTCGGGCGCAAAGACCGCGTGAAAGCGCTGCAACTGCTCGACCGTGCGCACGTGGTCGGAGTACATGAGCGCGTTGGGCCAGTAGGTGTTGCGCGGCACGCGCCGACCCTCGCGCCGCTCCTCCTCCAGCGCAAGCGCCGCGCGCAGGTCCGTCTCGATCTCGACGTAGAGCTGCACGAGCTCCAGGTGCAGCGAGCGCAGCAGGCTCACGGGGTCGCGCACGATCGCGACGATGCGCGCGTCGGGGCACACCTCCACGATGCGTTGCGCGGCCGTGCGCGACCACAGGTACCACGGCGACGCGTCGCCGATGCGCTGCTCGGGCGCGGCGTCCTCGAACCACGACAGATACTCCTCGAGCGTCTGCGGCGTCCCCCCCGGTCGCGGCGGATCGCGCAGCGACATCTCGCTTACGAAAAAGCGCGGCTCCTTGCGCGCGGGCAGGTAGATTTCGGGATGGGGGCGCAACATCTCATACAGCGCCGTCGTGCCGCTCTTGGGCTGGCCGGCGATGAAGAAGTCCGGCAGCCGCCGGCGTCCTCTGTCGGCGACCGGCGTACTCGAGTCTCCGGCCGCCGTACCCATATCCTCAGCCGCCCTCCTCGTGGCGACAGCCACCGGCGCGCCGACGTCCTCGCCCGGCGCCAGCCCCAACGCGGTGCGGTAGTAGGCACTGTCGTGGCGCAACCGCGCCATCGTGTCGAACTCCGCGAGGCGCCCATCGAGAATGACCATCACGCGATCGCAGACGTCGAGGGTGGACATGCGATGGGCGATGATGAACAGCGTCAGCTCGCCCTTGAGTGTGAGCAGCGACTCCTGGATCAGCAGCTCCGAGCGCGGGTCGAGCGCGCTGGTGGGCTCGTCGAGCACCAGCACGTGCGGCCGGGCGGCGAGCGCTCGGGCCAGGCAGATGCGCTGCTGCTGGCCGCCGGAGACCGCGTCCGCGCGCGGGCCGACGATGGTGGCGTAGCCCTCGGGCCAGCTGAGGATGTCGTCGTGGATGCGCGCCAGCCGCGCCGCCCGCTCGACCGCCTCGTCGTCGATGCCCCCGCGGAAGTAGCGGATGTTCTCGGCCACCGACGCATGCACGAGGCGCGGTTCCTGCGGAACGTAGGCCACGCGACGGTGCCAATCCTCGCGAGCGATTTCCCCGGCCGGAACGCGGTTGACCAGGTAGCGCCCGTGCTCGGGGGCGCGCAGCTGCAGCAGAATCTGCATCAGCGTGGACTTGCCGGCGCCGGACGGGCCGATGACGCCGACCGCTTCGCCGCCACTCACCTCGAAGCTCACCCGGCGCAGCACCGGTTGACCTGCCCGGTAGGAGAACGAGACATCCTCGAAAGCCAGTCGCTGCACGCTCGTGAGGGGCCGTCTGCCGGTGACGGGCGTGCTCTCGCCGTAGCGCCGCGCGGACTCCTGCAGACGCTCGATGAATGGCAGCGACTGGCGCAGGCTCTGGTAAGCCCCCTGGATCTGCTGGCCGTTGGAGCCGGCCCGCACGAGCAGCAGGATCACGCCGGCCAGCGAGGCCACGTCGCGACTGTTGACCGTGTACAGCGCCGCCAGGCCACCGACGATCAGCAGGTACATGAGACTCTGGTAGAGGTTGGGCACGAGCCGGCCGATCAGCTGCGTGCGGTAGAAGAGACCGCACGCGGTGTCGATCAGCCCGTCCATCCGCCGTCGCTGCGCACCGGCCACCCCGAATACCTGTGTCTCCTCGGAGACGCGCACCGACTCGCCGATCCCGCCCGCGTACTCCATCTGCGCCGCCGAGAGCTGACGCGAGCGGCTCGCCCCCAGGCGGTTGAGCGGTCGCAGCGCGGCAAACAGCGCCAGCGCCGCGACGAGGATCACGCCGGCCGCCACCAGGTTGAGCGCGAGCGCCGAGATCATCAGCACGAGGAACGTGATCGCGGTGCTCAGCAGCGTGGTCGCCTGCAGCGCGCCGAACGTCGCCTGGATCACCTGGCTCGTCATCGTCTCCTGCATGTGCCCCTCGCGATCGCTCGACTGCACCGCCCACGACGCCTGCGTGAAGGCGTGGAAGAGGTCCTTGCGCAGCCGCGCCTGCACATCGGCCGCGATCCGCGCCGGCAGGATCGAGAGCGGGGCTTGCAACGCCAGACGCAGGACGCCGAGGCCGGCCGCGATCACGAACAGCACACCGACCTCGACATGCAGATGAAAGAGGCCGGCGCTGAGCGTCACCTGTTTGTGCTTGTCGACAAGCGTGGCGGCAATCTGGGCGAGCAGCACAAGGATGCCGGCTTCGGCAAAGCCCGAGACCATCGAGCTGAGCGCGAGTGCGGCGACGGCCCGATAGCGATCGCCCAGCAGCGCGTGCACGCGCGCTCGCGACGAGGACATCACGCCACCCTCAGCCAGTACGCGGCGATACCCACCGAGAACCAGAAGAACGGGCCACCGGCGGCGCTGCTCATGAACGAGCCCTCCAGGCCCATCAGCGCGAATGCGACGAACACCGCAAAGATCGCTGCCAGGTCAATGCGCACCTCGGCGTCGGCGACGCGCGGTAGGCGCCGCACCACGAGCACGATCACCTGCAGGGCGAGCGCCACCCACAGAATCAAGCCAGCGACGCCGAGTTCGTCCTCGACGTAGTTGTACTGCGTCTCGGAGCTGACGCCGTGTCCTTCGAGCGCTTCGGTTTGCTTGCCGCCGAAGGTCGAAGCCGAGCCCGCAGTCGCCAGGCCGAAGCCGAATGGGGCGCTGGCGATGTAGCGTGGAATCAGCGCCAGCGACTTTTCCTTGTAGCTGGTCGAGGTCTGCACGACGTTGTGCGGTTCGATGCTTTCGTAGCGCGAGAAGACGTTGGCGCTCTCGGATGAGACGAACAGCGCGCCGAGCGGCAGCGCCAGCGCGGCCAGGGTGAGCACTGCGGCGAGCGGTCTGGCGACCCGCTCGCCGGCGCTCAGCGAGAGCAGCAGAAAGCCGACGACCGCGATCGCAGCGCCGACGACCTGCAACCGGCCGAGACCGGTCGCGATCGCCACCAACGCACCGAGGCTGAACAGGAGCGCGAACCACCGTCGCCGCCCGCGCCACATAGCGAACAAGGCGAGCGTGCACGGCAGCGCGATCACACCGACGCCGCCGCCGAAGCCGCTGTCGGTGCCGAGTGCGGGCGGACGGACGCGCGCCACGCCTTCGCTCAGGTAGCGGCGCGCGGTGAGCCCGGTTTCGCTGACGATGTTGTCTTCGTAGAGCTGGGCATAGCCGGGACCCCAGCTCGCGAGCTGGCCCGGGGTCAGGTGCGTCTGGTAGGCGCTGACCGCACCGTTGACGAGCGCGATCACACCGAGCAGTACGAACAGCTTGCGCAGCCGCTCCTTGGAGCGCATCAAGACATAGCCAAAGAAGAAGAAGGGAACCCACTCGAGGTTCTGCCGGAAGCCGCCGGCGATCTTCAGCAGGCCGTGCGTGCGCGGGTTGAAGGCCTCGATCGCAACGAGCGCCACGAACCCGAGCACCCAGCCCGACAGCGGCGGCAGGCGCAAGCGCTCGCCGCGCCGCGCCAGGCGCACCAGCGCGCCGAGACTGACGGCCGCGATCAGGATGTCGCGCACGCTCGAAGCCGCCTGGCTGGCCGACAGCAGCTTGACCGGGCCGTCGAGCAGTCCGAGATACAGCGCGAGCATCGCCACGCTCACCTCCAGACGGCTGCCGACCGCGAGCGCGACGACGCCGATCGCACCGAGCGCCAGCACGAGCACCAACAGCAGGTCCGGCTTGTGAGTCGCAACGCTGAACGCCAGCGCGAGTGCGAGCGCGAGCGCCATCGCAAACAGCGTCTGCGCCGCCGCGATCACGCGCCGCCGGCGCACGCCGCGATCCAGGCCCCGATCCACGACCGGACCGGGCAGCAGCGCTTCGCTCTCGCTCATCTCCTAGTGAACGTGAGCGGCCCGCGACGCCGACCGTACCCCGAGGAGATGCCGAAGCGCGCCATCTCCTTGTTGGTCACGTCGCTCACGACCGTACCGAGGACCGGCGCGCTGGCGGAGCGCGCCAGCAGCTGCGCGAGGCGCTCCGCGGCGAGGTCCCGCGTGTAGCCGGCGCGCGCGACCAGCACGATCCCGTCGACGACGTTGAGCAGTGGCATCGCGTCGCTGACCTCCAGCGGCGAGGGCGCGTCGATCAGCACGCAGTCGAAGTCCGCTGTGAGCGAGTGCAACAGCTCCGGCACCGCCCTGTTGGCGATCACCGCCGGCGCGTTGGCGGCCGGCGTTGCACTCGCCAGCACCGACACCGACCCGCTCGCCTGCATCCTGGTGGCCGTCGCCAAGCCCGTCGGCGGCGCGCCGGCGCTCATCGCTGGGCGCTCGACCATGAGCGGAGCGGGCGCCGACGCCACGGCGCGCAGTGCTTCGCTCAGCGGAGCACTACCGGCCAGTACATCCGCGAGCCCGTACCCCCTCACGCCCAGCAACTGGGCCTGCGCCGGTCGACGCAGGTCGGCGTCGAGCACCGCGACGCGTTCGCCGGCGTCGCGCTGGACGAGCGCGAGACCGGCCACGAGCTGCGATTTGCCATCGCCGCTCTCGGGGCTCAGAAACAGGATCGAACGCGGCGCGCCAACCTGACCGTTCTGCACGACGCCACCGAGCGCCAATGCCGCACGCAGCCGCCACAGCGGCTCGACGGCGGCCTCGGCAAGAGCGGGACGACCGTCAACGTTCACGATCGGCTGTTTCGCGCGTGGCAACGCTGCGAGCACCTGAGTCCCACACGCGTGCTCGACGTCAGCGAGGCCGTGTAGTCGCCGATCGAGTCGGTCGAGTGCCAGCGCGGCCGCCGCGGCCAGCGCGAGCCCGATCACGAATCCAAAGAGCGCGTTTTTTTTCGGCATCGGCGACAGGAGCGCCGCCGTCTTGGCCGTGGCGGGGTTGATCTGCTGCACGCCGGCGGCGTGCAGCTCCGATTCCAGCTGGCTGAGCTTGCTACTCAGATTGGCGGCCTGGATCACTGCGCTCGCGCTCGTCGAGCTGGCTCCCCTGGCGCCGGCGCCACGGGTTTTGGCCAGCGACTGCGCTTCGATCCGCCGCAGCTGGCGGCGTGTGCCGGCAATCGCGACGTCGAGCGCCCGCAGGTAGGCGGAGCGCTGGCGCCGTATGTAGACCTGCGCATACGCGTTGGCAAGACGCGCCGCAGCCTTGGCGGTGTGCGCTTCGGTCTCGATCGTGACAACGTCGCTGGATGAGCTGACGCTGGTGCGCACCTTGCCGTGCACGGAGTGCCCGTTTGGGCCGCGCAGCAGCGCGTGCACCGCTTCGGTGACGCCCTGCGATGCGATCAGAGTGGCGGCATCGCCGACGACGTGCGTGTCGAGCGCTTTGCTCTGGTTACCACCGAGCAGGCTCTGTTCTTCGACGCCACTGGCAAGGTTCAGCTCGGTGGTCGCCGAGAACACCGTCGGTTGGCGCTTGTAGTGGAGATAAGTGGCGCCGGCGACCACGATCGCCACCGCGACGATCAGCCACTTGCGCTTCCACAGGGGAGCGAAGATGGCGGCTGCGTCGGTCGTATCGCTCATTGGATTGAAGTCGTCCCTGCGGCGCGTGCCGGAATACGCAACGGTGCCCAAGGCTGTGCGGGAGGGCAAAAGCATCCGGGATCGCTGGGCGCAATATGTAAAACGTTTGTAATCACATCTTCGTCCCGGCACCGGGCGTCTGTGAGGATGCGTGCCATGAACGGAAGAGGATGTCGATTGCTTGCGGTCAGCCACCCCGCGGTGGTCGACGTCAATCAGGAGGTCTACCGCGAGCTGGCCAGGCGCGACTGGGATGTGACGATCGTCGTGCCTCGCCGCTGGGAGCACTCCTACGCCAAGACGCCGGTGGCCCCGCGCGCGCTGGCCGGGCTGGAGAGCGCGCTGCGGCCGGTGCCCGTGGCATTTCGGGGACGACCGCAGCGACACGTCTATCTGACCAGCGCGCGCTCGCTCAGCCGGCGGTTGCGTCCGGACGTCGCGTTCGTAGAGGCCGAGGCCTACGCGCTGGCGGCGACGCAGTGGGCTCGTGCGCTCGCCCGCGCGGGGGTCCCGTTCGGCGTCCAGTGCTACGAGAACATCGACCGCCCGCTGCCGGCCCCGGTGCAGCGGCTGCGCGCGCGCGTGCTGCGGGACGCCACGTTCGTCGCCGCCCGCTCCGACAGCGCGGCGCGGCTTGCACGGGCGTGGGGAGCACGGGGCGAAATCGGGCTTGCACCGCCCGCCGTGCCGGCCTGGGAGTCGCTCGCAGACGGGAACCGCTCGGCCGCGTTCACAATCGGCTACGCCGGCCGGCTGGTCGAGAGCAAGGGCCTGATTGACCTGCTCGAGGCGGTGCGTACGCTGGATGCGCCTGTGCAGCTCGTACTTGTCGGCAACGGCGAGCTGCGCGAGCACCTGGATGGTCAGCCGATCCCCGGGTCGCGGGTGCGAGTGCTCGCGGGCTTTGCACACGACCAGATGGCGTCGGCGTACTGCCAGTTTGATGTCCTCGTGCTGCCCTCGCGTACGACCTCGACCTGGAAGGAGCAGTTCGGCCGGGTGATCGTCGAGGCGCTCTGGTGCGGCGTTCCGGTGGTCGGCTCGGACTCGGGCGAGATCCCGTGGCTGATCGAGCTGACCGGCGGCGGGCGCGTGTTCCCCGAGGGCGACTGCGCCGCGCTGGCCGGCCAACTTCGAGCGCTGCGCGAGACGCCCGCACTGCGTGCCGAGCTGGCTCGCCGCGGCCGCGCAGCCGTCGAGCGGCTGTTCTCGGTGCCGGCGGCAACCGATGCGTTCGAACAGCTACTGCTGGCCGCCGCCCCGCCCCGGCAAAGGGCGCAACGGGCGGAAGCCTGACTCGGCTCCCGCCCCAGAGCGCGCTATCCGGCGACTGCCGCCCTACCTGAAGCCGATGTTGCCGGCAACCAGTTCCTCTTCGAGCTGGCCACGGTAGATACCGCTTTTGGCTTCGGTTTTCGTGGCGCCTTCTTCGAAGCCGCCTTCACCGAGGCACTGCCCTTCTTCGTAGCTCCACTGCATCGTCGTGAAATCGTTGGAGATGATGAGCTTGTTCTTGAGGAGACTGGGAAACTGCTTGATTTTCTTTGCTTCGACCGGAACTTCGTTATTCGAGTAGCTCACAGCCGAGAACGTTTCTTCGGGCTTGACCAATGCCTTCGTGGGAACCGTTTGCGCCGGCCAGTTGATCTTGCAGAGCTTGCCGCCGATCTTGAAGCTGGCGGCGCCGGAGCCCAGTTCGACTTCCGATTCGGTTTCACCCGAGCCAAAGGCGGCGAAGCCGTTGACGTGATACACGAACTTCAACGGTTCCGATTTATTGGTTTCCGGATTCACGTTGAAGTTGGTGGAGATACCCGCCTTGAACTGCCCGGCGCTCACCTGCGTGAGGCATTTCGAGAACTTGACCTCGGTCACGAACGTCGGCGACGTAGCCCAAGACACGGCGCCTTCGTTGATGGTTTGACCAGCGGTCTGCGCGGCGCAATAGATGTGGAACGCGCCGAAGACCAATTCCTGGTTGAGTTTTTCTCTCCCGAGCATCGTTTCGCCGATACCGATTCCTTTGATCTTGCCCGGTTCGGCTTCCGAGAGCGGCTTGGGCAAGCGGCTCGCGAAGAATTCATGTGCCATCGCCGGTGCCGCGCCGGTACACAGCACGAAGGCCATCCCGGCCGACGCTGCGATTATTTTGAAGCGTCTCATATTATATGAGTCTCCCTTTCCCAGCTTTCTTGTTATCCAAATAGCAACCACTCGTTATCCAACGAGCGGCCCACCCTCGAGGAGCAGCCATTCCATTCGGCACGCGCGTGCCGATGCGACGACCGCGCGCGAGGCTATCACAAGCGCCACCCGAAAAATCACTCACCGGAATTTGTGTGAAAAATTGGTGAACATCAGGCCGTCGCCGCGTGCAGCGGACCTCCGCCTACCGATAACATCGCCGGGCATGCACGTTGGGCGGACACGGGGGAGCGTCAGGGAATCGTGAGGACCGACCGCGCGATCGTGCTGGGCGCACCGCGATCGGGAACGACATTCCTGATGGGCTTCCTCGACGCACATCGGCGGGCGGAGTGCGTCTCGGGCAATCTGCTGCCGGTCGGCATCGCACATCTCGCCGCCCAGCCACTCTCGGACGACGTGCAGGCGGCGCTGCGGCGCAGCTTTAGGCGCGCACTGGTCGACTACCTCGACTCCGGTGCCTACAACTCGCGCACCGCCGCGTTGCGCAAGTGGTGGGCGGCCGGCCACCGGCCCGGGGACCTGCGCCACGCCGCGAATGGTCGGCGCCGCGAGGATCTACTCGTCTACAAGGAGCCGTTCCTCGCGTTCGCCCCGGAATTGGCATATGACGCGCTGCCCGACGCGCGACTGATCTGGATTCATCGCGACGGGCGCGACGTCGCCGACTCGCTCGTGCGCAGCTATGACGTTCTCAGCGACGCCAAGCTCGCCAACCTGGAGTCCAACGAGGTGATGATGGGCGAACCGGCCGGCGCGTGCTTCTTGCCCTGGTGGGTGACCGAGCAGGATGCGACGGAGTTCTTCGCGGCGACCCCCTACGTGCGCGCGATCTGGATGTGGCGCGAGATGACCACGCGCTGCCTCGCACTCGCGGAGCGTCCGGACGTGCTCGCCTCGGGCCGCATCCTGCGCGTGCGCTACGAGCAGTTGATGAGCGACCCACTCGGCCAGGGCGAGGCGATCCTGAGTCATCTCGGTCTCGCGCCTACGCGGACCGTGCGCAAGCGTCTGCAGGCCGCGCACACGCGTTCGATCGCAATCCACGCGCGCCGCCCAGGAGACGAGCTCGCCGCGGCCGAAGAGCGCGCGGGCGCGGAGCTGGCAGCGCTCGACTATCCCGTCGACGAGTCGGCAGCCGCGACGGCGGAGCTCCGAACCGCCTGAGTGGCCGGGGGCCTTGCGCCGGCGATGGTCTCGTACAGCTCGTGATGCGCGTCGACCATCGCCTCCCAGCTGAAACGCAGCGCCGCCGCGCGTGCCGCGCTGCCGAGACGCTCGCGCAGCGCAGGATCGGCCGCCAGCTCGTTCAGACGTGCGGCGATCGTCTCCGCGCTGCGATCGATCAGAAAGCCACTCTCGCCGTCGCCGATCAGCTCACGCACGCCGCTCACCGGCGTCGCGAGCACCGGCAGGCCACTCGCCGCGGCCTCGAACGCGACCAGCGAAAAGGTCTCGTAACTGGAGGGCAGCACGAACGCATCGGCGAGCGCGTAGACGACCTGCACATCTCCCACGACCCCCAACCAGTGCACCCGCCCGGCAACGCCGAGGCGCTCGGCCAGGGCCTGGAAGCGCGCACGATCGCCCTCGCCGGCGACCGCGAGCTCCCAGTCGGGGGCCCGCGCGAGCGCTGCGATCGCGAGCTCGAGGCCCTTGTGCCCCCAGTCGCGCGCGACGAACGCCGCGACGAGTCGGCGCTGGTCGATCCCGAGCTGTGCCCGTCGCGTGCGCGCCTGGCGAGCGTGCGCATCCGGTGCAAAGGCGCGCGCGTTCACCCCGTTGTGAATCGTCAGCACGCGTTTGCGCGCGGCGCGATGGTGCGCGCGCATCTCGTCGGCCACGCCGTTTGAGACGCACACGATGCGCGCACTGCGGTTGCACGCGACACACAGGCGCTCGGCCGTGCGCTTAATCGCGCCGAGCAGCGCGACGTAGGCGCGAAACGGGGCCGTCCCGCGCCGCGGCGCGGCGCGGTAGACCTGGTGGCAGCAATGGATCGCGATGACGTCGAGGCGGTTACAGACGATTGCGCCGGTGGCCTGCACGATGCCGCGGCGGTGGCGGCGAACCGCGAGCGTGCCGACGAGCGCGAACGCCGGATAGCCAAGCAGGAAGGGACGGCGCGGGGTGCGGACACGATGAAAGCGCACACCGGCCTCCGCTGGCAGCACGCAGGTCCAGGCGATCACCGTCACCGGGTGGCCCAGCCGCCGCAACCCGAGCGCCAGCTCGCCGAGCTGGCGCTCCATCCCCCCCACCGAGCCGACGTCGTGAGCGACGATCGTCACCTCGCAGGGCTGATCGATGTCGTCAGCCAGCAAGCGCCTGGAGGTTGTCGAAGAAGCGCCCGCGCAGCGCCACGTCGGTGAACTCCGCGGCGTAGCGCTCGCAGCCCGCCTGCCCGACCTGCCGGCGCAGCTCTGGAGCGCTGAGCAGCACTTCGAGCGCGTCGGCCAGCGCCGCGGGCTCGCCGGAGCGTGCCAGCACGCCGGTGCGCCGGTCGGCGATGAACTCCGAGGGTCCGCCCGCATCGACCGCGACGACCGGCACCGCGCGAGCCATGCCCTCCAGCAACACGATCCCAAACGGCTCGGGGTCCGAGGCGTTGACGAGGATGTCCATCCGCTCGATGTAGGGACCCGCGTCGGGCACCTGACCGGTGAATGTCACGGCGTCGGCGAGCCCCAGCCGACCGGCGATCGCCGGCAGCGACGCGGCGTACTCCGCGGAGCGCTCGTACGCATCCCCCCCCACGACCAGCAGCTGGATCTCGTGCCCCCGCTCGCGCAGCAGCGCCTGGGCCTGGAGCATCCGATCCTGACCCTTCCAGGGCTGCAGCCGGCCGACGATGCCGACCACGGGGACGCCGGCCGGGAGCGAGAGTGCGGGTGTGGGAGCGTGGCCGTTACTGGCAGGGGCAGGCGCGCCCGCCGCGACGACGAACGTCTTGCGCGCCGGTCGCAGCCGTCGCTGCGCGGTGGCCGCCGTGTGCGAGTAGCAGCCGATCGCGCGCGCCGGCAGCAGTGTCGCGTAGCGGTCCAGCCAGAAGCCGTCGGGAATCCCCTGCTGCCACCAGACGACGCGGCCCGGGATGCCGGCGAGCATCGCGGCGGGCGCACCGTAGAGCTGCGTCTTGGCCGCCCAGTTGAGCACCAGATTAGGCTTACGCCTGCGCAACAAAGCCGCCAGCCGGAGCACGGTGGCAGCCCAGCGATGGCCTTCGCGCAGGTGCCCCGCCGGTATCACCTCGACGCGAAACCCCGCCGCGCGTAGCTCGGCCGCCCAGGGTCCGTCTTCGAAGAACACCGGCTCAACCTCGTGTCCACTCGCCGGCACGCCGTCGAGCACCGCCTGCAGCATCGCCTCCGCGCCGCCGAGACGTTCCCCCCACGGCAGTGTCACCACGATCCGCATCGGCTTACTCGGCGATCGGGCAGCGTGCGTCGCTGTGGCCGCCTGCGCTCACGCCGGGAGCTTACCGGCAGTTCTCGGCACCGCGAGCGCCGCCTCGCAACATCTTTACATTCGCGCTGCACAGCGAGGGGTACTTTGCCCTCACAACACGGCGACGCGACCACGGCATGCGCCGCCGACGGATCGCCGGGAGCACGCGCTTGAACCCCTTGACGCCCCTTTCACCGTCACCGACCAGGGGACGATTCGCGAGCCAGACGTTATCCAATTCTTCACCGGCGGGGCTGGTAAATCACCCACTGACGATGAGCCCCGCGTCGGGAGCCGTGAGCCTGGTACACGACTATCTGCTCGTGATGCGCGGCGCCGAGCGAACGTTTGCGGCGCTCGCCGAGCTTTACGCGGACGCGCCGATCTTCACACTGCTCTACGACGAGCTGCGCACCGACCACCGTTTTGCGGGACGCTCGATCACGACCTCTCCGTTGCAGAAACTGGGAGTAGGACAGTCGAACTTCCGGCGTCTGCTGCCGCTATACCCGTCTGCCGCCGAACGGTTGAGACTGCCCGACTGCGAGGCGGTGGTCAGCAGCAGCAGCGCCTTCGCGCATGGAGTGAGCGTTCCCGAGGGCACGGCGCACATCTGTTACTGCTACACGCCGTTTCGCTACGCGTGGTACGAGGAGGCGTGCGCGGTTGGCGAGGTCCCCGGGCCATTGCGACCGCTGCTGCGCCGGCAGCTGCGACGCATCCGCCGGTGGGACCTCGCGGCGAGCGAACGCGTCGACTCTTACGTCGCAATTTCACAGTTGAGCCGCGAGCGCATCAAGCGCTACTACGGCCGCGACGCTCCGGTGATTCATCCGCCGGTCGAGACCCACCGCTTCGCGCCGGGAACGCCCGGCGACTCGCTGCTGGTCGTCTCGGAGTTCGTGCGCCACAAGCGCCTGGACATCGCACTGGAGGCGGCGCGCCGGGCGCGCGTCCCGATCCGCGTCGTCGGCTGGGGTCCGGACGCGCTCGCGTTGAAAGAGGCATACCCGCACGCCGAGTTCGTCGGACGCGCCAGCGACGAGGAGCTGGTCGAGCTGTACGCGAGCGCGCGCGCGGTAGTCGTGCCGAGCGTCGAGGAGTTCGGCATCACAGCCGTAGAGGCGCAGGCCGCGGGGCGACCGGTGATCGCACCGGCCGCCGGTGGGACACTCGAGACGGTGCTCGACGGGCAGACCGGGTGGTTGGCGCGAGCCGACGACGCGGAGTCCTTCGCCCAGGCGATCGCGAGGCTCGACGCGCTCGAGTTCGACCCGGCCAGCGCGGTCGCGAACGCCGGGCGCTTCTCGGTGGCGACCTTCCAGCGCCGTCTGGGCGCGCATGTGACGCGGATCGTCCGTGGCGAACCCGAGCACCCGCCGCAGGTCGCGCAAGGGTTCTCAAGCGCGCGGCCCGCGGCCCTTCGCCACGGTGAGAACCTGGTGGTAGCTCAGCGCGCCTAGGCCGAGCCGCAGCAGCACGTCGTCCGCGGCGCCAATGGCGCGCGAGGCCGCCGGCCGGCGGTAGCGCAGCACGTTGCGGTCGAAGATGCGCAGGAAGCGCATCTCGCCGACGCTGCGCTTGACCGGACCGATGCCGGCTTCGAGCACCCGCAGGTCGGCGCGCGTCAGCGGTCGCTCGTCCTCCGACCCGTAGCTGGCCACACCCGCCCGGCCCGCCAGCGCCCGGCGCGAAAGGTTGAGCAGTGGATTGAGACCCATCGTCTCGACGAACGCGCCCCGGCCCCCCGGCACGAGCACCTCGGCGAAGACCGGTGCGATCGCTCGCAGGTCGACGTGGTGCAGCGCGTAGTGACCAACGATCGCGTCGAAGCTCTCCGGGGCGAACGTCGCCGCGCTCAGCTCGCCGGCGATGAAGTCGATCGTCAATCCCAGCCTGGCGGCGAGAGCGCGCGCCTGCTCAATCGACGTAGGGCTGATATCGAGCGCCGTCACGATCGCGCCCCGGCTTGCGAGCAACGCCGCCGTCACTCCCCCGCCACACGCGAAATCGAGCACGCGCCGTCCGGCGAGTGGCTCGACCGCGTCGAGCATCGCCGCCGTGTTCTGGTCTGGGCCGGCTTCGTATCGACGCAAGCAGCCCTCCAGGCGCGGGGCGTGCTCGTCCCAGAAGAGCTGCTCGCGCTCACCTTGGGAGGAGACCGCCGACGTCACAGACCACGACGACCGAGTACGTGCGGGACGGTGCGCATCAGGATCTCGATGTCCTTCCACAGCGACCAGTTGGCGACGTAGAGATAGTCGATCGCGACCATCTCGCCGAGCGGCACGCGAGCCGGTCCGAGAATCTGCCAGGGCCCGGTCATGCCGGGCAGTAACTCGAGCCGACGCCGATGGCGCCCCGCAATCCGCTCATCCTCGTCGATCACCAGCGGTCGCGGGCCCACCAGGCTCATCTCGCCTTTGAGGATGTTCAGCAGCTGTGGCAGCTCGTCGAGCGCACTACGCCGCAGGAATCTCCCGACCCGCGTCACGCGCGGATCGTCGGCGATCTTAAAGAGCCCACCCTGCGCCTCGTTGCGATGACGCAGCGCGTCCTTCAACGCGTCGGCCTGCGGAACCATCGTGCGAAACTTCAGCATCTGAAAGCGCCGCCCGTGGCGCCCGACGCGGCTCTGGCGAAAGAACACGGGTCCGCGGCTGTCGAGCTTGATCGCAAGCGCGATCACGAGCACGAGCGGCGCGACGGCGAACAGGCCAACCAGCACGGCGAGTAGATCGAAGCTCCGCTTCAATGCCATCGAGCGTCGCCGGGTCTCGGCCGGTGGCGCCACCACCGCGATCGACCCATCCGCCACGGCCGCCAGAGCGCGTGCGCCGCTCGCCTGCCAACGCCCCGACAACTGCTCAACGCGGGCTTCCGTCTTGATCCCCGCACTCATTTTGCGGTCTCTCGCTGTTCGAGATTCCTCGCCATCGACATCGCGCAGACTTTCAGCTCGCGATCGAACAGATGTCGAGATTCCGTGATTAAGCTCGCCCGGCGTCGGACGACGCCTCCTGCGACAGGCGGGGCCGCCCCATCCCCGACATGGGACCGGGCCGCCCCATCCCTGGGGCGGCCCGATCCTCCACCGCATTCTAACTAGCGGTCACCACAACCTGTGACCATCCTGCATTTCTCTAGCGCTTGTAGAGCCCTTTCGAGCCCGGCGCATTGAGGGTTTCGCATTCTTTCAGCGATTTGTAGAAAAGCGTCCCCGTGCCTTCAGTGGTTTCCTTTTTGCACGTGAATTTCACGCCGGAGACGTTGTAGCCGATTTCCTTGATGCCGGTTTCGACCTCTTTCAGCAGCGAGGAAGGCAGCTTTTCGTACTCGTGGTTTTCGCCGATGACCTTGCCGCCGCCTTCGGTTTTGGTGTTGACCTCGTACAGCAGGTAGCTCTCGGCCGTGGTGGCCTGAGCCTCGGTCGGCGAGGCGCCGATGCCGCCTTTTTCGTCGTGGTACTTGCCGTACTGACGGAACGCGAGATCGTACGTCAGCCCGCAGAGAGCATAGTCGGCCTCGTTTAGCTGCGCCTGCGCAGGAGCCCAAACTTCACGCGTGCTCGCCGGCGGGAACGGTTCTTCGCCGTTGGTGTAAACCGTCTTCGAGCAGTTTGCGTTACCTGCTACTTCCGTGTCCTTCTTGTCGGCCGGATCGGAGTACAGCACCGGAGCTGCGGTTTTTCTCTCCAGCAGCGGCCAGAATTTGTTCTGTTTTTCGCCGCCAAAGAGGGCTTTCTTGTCGAAGGAGCCGTTTTTGAACGTGTCGCCGAGATCGGCGTAGCCGATGCTACCCGGGGTCGCGGCTACATCTGCAACCAGCGCCGGACCACCGGTTTCCGTCGGGCGGGACACATGAGCTGCTTCGGGCCATTCGACGTTGTTGCTGCCCGACGCGGCTTCCTTCCAGGTGAGTTCGGTGCCTGGTTTCTCAACCCACTTTTTTTCCGCCTGCTTGTTTTCTTCGCCGGCGCTGTTCAGGCGGTTCGAGGAGGCAAGGAATTCCTTGAAAATGTGCGTCGTGCCGGATTTGTCCTTGCGGACGATCACGTTGATCGTCGTTTCCGGGGTGCAGGTCTTGCCTTTTTCGGCAGTCAGTTTGTCGCCGCCGTCCGTGATCTGGCTCCATTTGGTGAGTTCGCCGCGGAAGATCTTTTCAACCGTGGTGTCATTCAGCACCAGACGACCCGGCTTGACGGTTTTTTCGCCTTCTTTGTATTCGGCGCTCGCGACGCAGCCTTCCGGCAGGTGGATCGGGATCGCGACGGCTCCCTGGAGCACCGGGATCGTCTCGAGCGAGCGTTCTTCAGCCCCGGACGCATACGATTCGATTTCGTTTTTCTGCGTTTCGCTGGGAGCTTCGTCGGTACCACAGTAGGTGTAGCGGTCGAACTTCGCGACGGTCACGCCAGAGCCAAACGCCTTCAGGCAGGCGCCGCTGCCGCGATCTTCTTCTTCTTTCTGCAGGTATTCGACGGTCGGCTTGCCGCCCGTGCCCTGCGAGCCGTTACACCCGGTCGTGTTCGCCGTGCTGTGGAAGCCGGGGTTCCAGATTTCGTCCTGCGGGATCGCGCCCTGGAACGTCGAGCCTCGCCCGAGGATGCTTGCGCCTTCGCACTGCAACAGGAGTTCGGCGTGAGCCGCTCCCGGCACGGCGAGCGTGGCCGCTGTCGCAGCCACCGGGACGCACATCGCGATCAGGCGACGTGCCCATTTAACACGCATCGTGTTGATACCTCCAGAGTGGTTGTCGGTGACCTACCGGGGACTCAAACAGGCCCCCCTCGACGCTAATGATTGTCGGCCGAGGTCTTTACGACGTTGCCGATCTGTATCGGCGCTGTTATCAGGGTGTGACCTATCGGACGCGACGTCAGTGTTTGCGGCGTCAGTGCTTGCGATGATGCTTTGACTTGGCGGCCACTCGCAGCGTAATCGTGGTCTGCGTCGTATGACTTGCGCCCGACGGATCGCGCGCGAGCACCGTCGCCTGCACCCGCAGCGTGTGTTCGCGTGCGAGCAGGGCACGCCCTGCCGCAGACAGATGCAGCGTCACGGTGCCGGCCTGGCCACCCGCAACCGTGAATGAGCCGCTGGCGAGCGTGAGCACGGTCTTGTGCTTGCCCTTGTGGTGCTTCGCCGCACGAGCGGCGACCGCGCCGTCGGTGCGCAGTGTCACCGTTCCCGAGCAGCTGCTGTCACCCGCTGGGCAGGCGACCTTCAGGGCCACCGCGCCGGAGGATGCGACGCTGACCGAGTTGCTCGCGATCGAGGCTTCGGGGGTGCTTTCGGGCGCTTTGCTCGACGACCCGGTGCTGCCACCCTGGTTGTTGCCGCCGCCGCTGTTGTTCCCGCCGCCGCCGTTGCCGCCTCCCCCCCCTCCGCCGCCACTGGTGCCGCCACCCACCGAGATCGTCTCGGTCGTTTCACCGACGATACCGCGGGCGTCGGTGACCTTCAGCGTCACCGAGGGAGCGCCTTCGGCTGTGTAGGTATGTTCTTCGGCGAAGCTCGTCGAAGTCGTTTCGCCGGACTTTTCCTGGCCGTCGCCGAAGGTCCATACGTATTTGAGGTGCGGCGCTTCCGTTTCGTGCGGGTCGCTGACGACCGCTTCGAAGCGTACGGGCGTACCGACTGTTGCCGTCGCGGGATGGCTGAATTCGACGGAGAGCGGCGTGGCGCTGACCTCAACTTCGCGTTTGACCTCGACTGCCTGGTCTGCAAGGTCATCGGTTCCGACGATCTCTCTGACTTCATACTTTCCTGCGTGCGCAAATTTATGCGTGAGCGTAGTCATTCCGAACTCGTAACCTAGTTCTTCGGTGGGTTCTTCTTCACCGGTTGTAAGATTCTTGAACTTCCACTGCACAGACTCGGCATTGCCTCCATTGACCGTTGAGGACAGCGTAACTGCTTCTTCAAGCGGCACGGGCGAGATTTCGACTTCCTGACCCTGACTGTTCTTGGCCTTGATGCTTGGAACAGTCACTTCAACATGCGGGCAACCGGAGCCTCCGGGGCCAAAGCCAAAGATCGCCACACCGTTTGAACCCTTGCCACCAGCGCTTTCATGAGGATCGAATACGAAGACATCTTCCTTTGCGCCAGCGATCGGTAGCGATGTATTGCCGAGCGAAAGCAGGGCACATTTTTCACCGCTGGCTTCAGCCTGGCCGCCGGTCCAGCCCAACTCTCGAGCTTCAGGTTTTCCGCCACGTTCACTATAAGCCAGCACTAGAACTCCTGCGTTTGAGAGTGGCTTTGGCTGGGTACTCGTCAGAACTCCGGCAGAGAGGTAGATCTTTCCTTCTCCTTCGGCGCTTCCCGGCACAAAAGACATGCTTCCGCCCTGGAGCCTGGCGCCAGGTTCACGTGTACTCGGGAACTCGACGACTTTTTGTTCGGACCCCAGTTCTTCGTCGGCTCCGCTCGGGACAAGACGTTTTGGGCTCGTTTCAAACTGTTTTATCGGCGTTTTAACGAATTCATTCTTTTTTTCTGCCGGAATTTCCCAGATTTCTCCACTACGCTCGACATATACCTTCCCTTCCGTGGCGCCTTTGAGTCCAGGGACTACGATCGGCGAGAACGGCTGGCCTTCTTCTCCACACGCTGGTTCTGTCAAGGCGTTAGCTCCATCGAGACAGTTTTCGACATCTACATAACGTGGACCGAGCACCGCGCCGTGAGCACCTTCGGGCTGTATTCGCTGCACCGCTGCGCGCAGTTCGGGTTCTGAGCTGGCTTCTGTTTGCAAATCCATCTGCCCTGCAATCACGACTTCTCCGTTGGTCGGATCGACAGTCAAACCGTGCGGTTCCAAGAGTGCGACCCTTGCCGTTTTCGATTCCCCTTTGAGCTTGAGCAGAAGGCCTTCCGCTTCAGTGCCGGAGGCTGGTTCCAGCTTGTGTTCGCCGTTCTCTACTTCGGTCGAGAATGCGTACAGATATTCGGCGGCTGTCGTTTGAGAGTCGAACAGCGGCACTTCTTCTTCTTCTTCGCGCTGGACGTCGACCAATAGATAGATGCGCTTCTTTGCGGGATCCACGGCGATACCCTCGAGCGCTTCGGTGCTAAGCAGTTCGGAGTTCGGATGAACTTTGATCTGTATTTCTGCGAGCTGTTGCCCCGTCGAGCTGAACTTCTGGACGCGATAGAAGTGCAGTTCGGCGGCGCCTTCGATCTTCGTGACTTCATCGGCTACGTAGAAGCTGCCGTCCGTTGGATCGACACCAAAGGCATGTGGCTTGACTTTGCTTTCAGCCACTTTCCCCGTCAAATCCACCGGACTCGTACTCAGTTCGCCGAATTCGGCGCGCGCGACACCGGCGCCCGCCGTGAGCATGACGATGAGGCCAACAAGCGCGGGCAGGAGACGGCGAAGGCTGGTCGGGCTGGGCACGATCGGTAGCTCCATTCGGGTGGTTCGGGGGCTGGAGTTTTCACGGTCGGTGCGGTTGCGACCCGTGTCGGGGCGCAGCACGACCAGGGTCCCGCCTTTTGGCGCGCGGACCGAACTGCAGAGTGACGGCAACGCGCGCAGATGTTGTTGCGAATCGGTGAACCGATGACGAGGTGGGTCTCACTCAGCGGACTTTCCAGCGATTCGGGCGGCGCGCGGTGTGGTCCGCTTGCGCGAGGCGCCGCTGCGACTGCGCGCCGGCGAGCGTCGCGGGGGCGACACGGACGGCGCGCCGGTCGCGGCGCGGTCGGCGCCGCGCGGAGGCACCCGCGAACGCCGCCAACGCGACGATGCCGAGCACGTAGAGCGGCGTCGGCTGCTGTTCGGAGCTGCGGTAGGCGAGCGCCTGGTTGCTGACCGACTCGGTCGCCTCCTCCTCCTCCTCTTCCTTCTGGGCGGCCTCCACGGGCGAGGTGACGGCCGAGGTGCCGCTCGGCGGCGTGGGATTGGCCGCGGGGGGCAGCGGCGGCGGGACGAACACCGCGAGGGCGAGTGGCGTGGCCAGCGGCGTGAAGAACGATACGGGCGGCGCGGGGCGCGCGGGCACGACGTGTACGAGCGGCGGCGCCACCAGCGGTAGGGGCGGAGGTGGGACGGGCGGCAGCACCGCGGGCGCGGGCGAGGCCGCGGCGGGCGCCGGCGCCGGCGCGGGCGGTGGCGGTGCGGCTACCGTGACCTGGCTGGCCTTGACTTCTTTGAGCGGGACGGTCCCGCACGGCTCGCGAACGCTGCCCGCCTGCACCGTTACGGGCAGCGAGGCGGCGAGCCCGCCGGCGCTGATCGTGACGGTCGTGGTGCCCGCGTTGTAGGCGCAGAGCAGCCCCGATTTGGATTCTTCGAGGCCTGTTTCGGGGTTGACGGCTTCACGCACCGGTTCGCCGCTGGCGCTCTCGAGCACCGCGTGCGGGTCGGTGGAGATCAGGTTTGGCTTGACGAAACCGCCGACGTCCGAACGTGAGGAGCTGAAGGAGTATTCGGGCAGCAGCGCCGTCGCGCAGCCGCTGCCCACGCAGTTGGAGGGGATCGGAATGTAGGGGTCGACTTCCGGTTCCTGCTGCCCGTCGCCACGCGCGCGGCTGCCCGCGCGGGGACGGCGCGCAAGCGCCTCGAACAGCGCCGGCTCGCTGCGGCGCAGGAGGATGCCATCCTTGGCTTCCAGCGCGAGTTCGGCGATGTTCGGGATCAGGCGCACGCCGACTTTCGCGCGATTGTTGGCGGCGTAGCTCTTTTCGGCGTCGTAGGCGGCGAGGTTGACTTCGCCGAGCAGAAAGCCGCTCGCGCCGTGGAAGTCGCCGCTCTCCTCGTCGAAGACGTTCACATAGCCGAGCGTGCCCGAGCCGAACGTCGGAATCGATTCCCTTCCGACCTGCAGCGGCTTGGTGAGGTTTTCTTCGGGGGCGTCGTAGAAGTAGGCAGAGGCCGAGGCGGTGTTGTTCACGAGGACCTTGGCGACTTCCTGCGCCTGCACGTCGCCGGCGGCGATCTGCGCGTTCAGGTCGGCGTTGCCGAGAACGATCGCCGGCTCGCGGTGTTCCTTCGCGCTCTGCAACTGGCGCGCGAGCCACCCGAGCTGGGCGCTGTCGACGTCGCGGGTGTCGTCGAGCACGATCGCGCGCACCGGGCCGGCCGACCCGGAGGCTTCCAGCGCGTAGTAGCCGCCCTCGCAGCCGACTTCTGCCCAGCAGCTTTGATCGCCGCGTTCGCGCGGGCTGCCTTCGGGGGGCACGGCGATGCCCGAGGGGCTCGCCTGTTCGCCGAGCGGCGCCGGCAGCGCCGCGAAGGCCTGCTCGAACGCGGCCTCGCTGCCCTGCGCTTCGGGGCGCGCATCGAGATCCTGCGGCGAGGGCGCGACGTACGCGGGCAGGCCGGAGGCGAGGATCGCGGCGTACTTGGCGAATTCGCGTTCGAAGGGGACCGCGGGTTTGCTCAGGCCGCTGACCTGGTCGTCGGATAGACGCGGTCCGGTGTAGAGGAAGGCGCGCACGCCGATCTGGCGCGCACGCGCGAGCGCGGCGGTCAGCCACACGTCGGGGCCGATGCCCGACAGCGCGCGGTCGTCGCAGACGGCGGCGCACTGCGCGCCACCGCCGATCGCAAATGTCGCCTCACCGGTGCGGATCGGGACGGGCGCACTGCCGAGGCCGAGCGGCGCGACGGCCCCCGCCGGATAGCGCTCGACCGAGGAGGTGTCGAGCTTGGTGTTTTCGTGGATTTCGCCGCCCACGGCCCAGCCTTCGTTTCCCTCGGGCGCGGCCAGGACCGCGAGCACCGGTTCGGGTCGGTAGGGCAGGTCGTAGAAGACGTAACCGCCTTCCGGTTCGGCGGCGGGGTCCAGTTCGTGCGTGACGTCGCTCCAGCCGGTCGCGGTCTGGCGCAGTACGCCATCGGTCGGGCCGCTCTCGCCGATCGGGTACGCGCCGATCAGGTTCGGGGGAAATCCGGCCGGCGCCGGCGGTTCGTTTTCGTTGCGGTAGTTTTCGGTGGAGCCGCCGCTGGTCACGATCGCGCGCAGCGCGGAGCCTTCGCGGAACAGCGACAGCGAGCCCGCGGTCGCACCGGTGAGCGGCTCGGGCGTAGCCTGCCACGGGGCGCTCGCCGATTCGCGCTCGAAGACGCGCGTGCCTTCCGGTCCGACGGTCGAGAACGCGGCGCCGCCGTCGGGCAGGCCGGCGACGGCGAGCGGGGCGTTGGCGCCGAGCAGCGCGGCGGCGCCCTGGTCGACCTGCCAGCCCGAGCCGGTTTCGATCAAGAGGCCGCCGACGTATTCGTCGTGTTCGATGCTCACGAGCTTGCGGTAGGCGACGATCGCCTCCGAGCCGGCGAACGCGATCGAGGTGAAGCTCGCGCCCGCCGCCTGCGGGGGCAGCGTCGGTTCCTGTGTCCAGGTCTTGCCGTAGCGCAGCAGCACGCCGCCCGTTCCCACTTCGGTCGAGCCGACGGCGTAGCCGCGCGTCGGGTCGCTGGGATCGAAGGCGATCCCAAGCAGGTTCGCGCGAAAGTTCGCCGGGGTGGCGGGATCGTGTTCCCAGAGGCCGGTCTCGCCGCGCCACCGCCACATCTGCCCGTTGTCGCCGACCGCGTAGGCGCGCTGCGGCGTGGGCCACGCGACGGCGCGCAGACGCGGCGTTTCGATGTTCTCCCCGGGCCCGAAGAGGCTTTCGGGCAGCCATCCCGCGCCGGGCTTGAAGCGCGCGACCTCGCCCTGGTCGCCGACGGCGAGCGCTTCGCTCGAGAGCGCGCCGGCGGGAACGCCGGGCTCGGGGGCGATCGCGGTAAGCGCGTGGCGAAACGGCACGGACCAGGGTTGTAGTTCGCTCGCGGCCGGCGACGGCGTCAGGTGAACTGGCAGGTCTTCGGCTCCGAGCCACCCTTCCCTTGCGCTGGCGAACGCCGCGCCCAGCTGCGCCCCGGGATCGGTCCCGGCGCTTTCGCCGAGCGCGAGCACGCGCTTGAATTCCTCGCCTTCCAGGCGCAGGCTGACGCCTTCACGCAACCCTGTGATGACGCGTTCGCCGTAGGGATCGGCGGCGGAGGCGTCGCCCCAGGCGATGCTGCGCGAGGGACCGGTGGGGAGCGCTTCGGGCAGTTCGTGCTGACAGCGCGGCGTTTCGGCGGGTGCCCCCGCGGGGATCGCGCACCAGCTCGCGAGCACCTGCCCGGCGGGAGCTTCGCCTTCGGGCTTGAAGAAGATCGTCGTCGAGGCCGGCTTGAAGGTGTGCACGTCGGTGCGCTGCCCGTCGACCCAGACGCCTTCGCCGGTCACGGTCAGCACCTGGGCTTCGAGTTTCGGGGGCGAGCCGGCGCCGACCGCGGTGAAGGGCTCGCTCACGGGCGCTTTGGAGGATGTTTCGGCCGGCACCGTCAGTGGGTGGGCTTCGCCATCCGGGGCACCGGGGCTGAGCGCGACCGGCTGCCACGCCCAGGTGCCCGCCGGCAGCTTGCGCTCGCGCCGAAACAGCGCCACCGCACCGGGCGGGTATTTGTTCGGGGAAAGCTGCGCGAGCAACCAGGCGTTCGTCGGCGCGCTTGCACCGATCGCGAGCACGCGGAAGTCTTCGCTGCTGGCGGCGGGCACTTCGATCGGCTCGCGTGTCCAGTGCTCGCCATCCCAGTGCAACACCCCGTCTTCGAGCGCCTGCGCGGCTTCGCTGACCGGCACGACGAGCGCGCCGCCCCTGCCGGCACCTTCGTCGAGTGCGGCGATCAGCGGCGGGCGCGAGCCGCCGAACAGCGTTTCGCCTTCCTTCAGCGGCGGCGCTGCGCCCGGTTCCTGAAAGGCGCCACCGGCGCTGCGCACGAGCAGCAGCTGCTGTTTGGTCGAGAGCTCGCCGGCGAGCACGCCGGCGCCGGTGGGAGTCATCTCGCCGGCGAGCGGGCTCGCGTCGAGCTTGAAGCCGACGAGCGGCTGGCCGGCGGCGTCGAGCGGCGTCGGAGCGAGCGTCCAGCCGCCTTCGCTCGTGTAGCGGACGGGCAGCGCGCCGCCGCCCGCGCTCGAGCCAGCGGGGACGCCGACCCCCCAGGTCTCGCTCGGGGGCGCCCCCGCTTCCAGCGGGGTGGCGCCGATCATCGTTACGTCGCGCGCGGGCAGCGAGGCGTCGGTCTGCGGCACGACTTCGGTTGCGGCCTGCGCGCCGGCGCGGGCGACGCTGCCGGCGCCCGGCAGCTTGCCGGCGAGCGCGAGTACCCCGACCAGCGCGCACACGAGCGAGAGCGCGCCCAGCAGGCCGACGGCGCGGCGACGGGCCCGCACCGCCTTGAGCGGCGCCGGCGAAGGTCGCCGAACGCCGACGCGCGCGGGTGTGCGTTTCAACGCCGCGGTTCCAATCCGCTCGAGAACGGCGCGAATGCCGGCAGCTCGCCCGGGAGGTCAGCCGGCGGGGCGTGCGGGAGCACGAACAGCCCGGTCGTCACGATATTTGGGCCGGCGCCTTCGCTGTGAGCGGCGGCCTTGGGCAGCGGCGCCAGCGCGTGCGTCTGCAGGGCGAGCTTGGTCGGCCACTGCTGGCGGTTCAGGCGCAGCAGCAGCCGGCGCCTGCCGGCCTTGAGCGTTTGCATCGCGGTGGCTGCAACGACCCGCTTGCGGCGCTTGGCGAGCAGCCGTACGCGCGCCTTGACGGCCAGGCGGAAGCTCAGTTCGAGCGTCGTGCCGTGCATGAGTCGGCTGTGCAGGTGGGAGAGCAGCGGGACCGTCGCCAGCGACTGGGTTTCGGCTGTGGGCGTCTGCGGCAGCTCGGTACCGTACGGTGGCGGTTCTTCGCCCAAGCCGGAGTCGTCGGCGGGCGGTGCGTCGGGCGGGATCTGGGGCAGGCCCTGGTCGGGGGGGCGGTAGGTGATCAGGCCGGCGAACGCGGGGTCGCTGTCGAGCGGCAGCGTCCGTTCGCCGGCGGGGGCGAGGTGAAACAGCCACCCCTGCGTGGTCGCCAGCCAGCAGTCGTGGATGGCGGGGCAGGCGAGCTTGGCGGCGGAACCGCGCGCGCCGCCGGGACCGGCGGGCAGCGTCTGCGCTTCCAGCAGCTTGCCTGCCGCGGAGACGTGCGCGACGAGGGCGGGGGTGCTGGGGCTGGGGTTGAGCGCGTCGGCGTGCGACTGGAGCGCCAGCCAGACGCTGTTGGTGCCCGGTTCGGCGGCGAGCGCGGTCACGACCTCTTCGGGCAGCGGAAACGTCTGCGCGCCGGTCGGGTCGGTGGCGGGACCGAGCACCTGACTCCAGCTGCCGGCGGCGGCGCGGCGCAGAACGGTGATCTCGCCGCCGGAGCCCGACTGCAGGTGACTGCCGGCGGCCGCCCAGAGCGCGCCTTCGGCGGCGCTCAGGTGCAGGTAGTCGACGTTGTTGGGTTCTTCGCTGCCGCTCAGCGGGACGCCCAGTTCGGGGGCGAGCGCGGGCTGGACGCCTTCGGGGTTGATGCGGTGCAGCACGGGGACTTCCAGCGGCGGTTCGGCGACGCGGTCTCCTTCGCTGACGCGCACGCTCTCGTAGAGGTGATTTTCGAAGACGCGCAGGTCCTCGATCGCGTGACCTTCGCCGGGGTAGGGTTCGGCTTCCAGGGCGCCGCCGTTCCAGTGCAACTGGAAGGCGCCGTACTGCGGTTCGGGTAGCGGTTCGCCGCCGAACCAGCAGTCCGACGGCGTGAGGCAGCCGGCGGCATGCATCGGCAGGTAGGAGTCCGACTGGAACGCGGGGTGCGCGTAGGAGGCTGCGACCTGGCCGCCCGCGAAGCGGCAGAGGGTGTTGTCTTCGAGCGGCGGCAGCGCGCCGGTCGCGCTTTCGACCTGCCCGGGGCGCCCGTCGGAGATCGTCCAGAATTCTTCGGGCCCGGCCCACGCGATGCGGCCTTCGGTGGCCCCGCAGACGTTCGCCAGCTCGTGCCAGCCCTGACCGTTGTAGACCCAGATGCCGGGCGGGATCGTCGGCGGGTTGCCGGCGGTGATCAGCAGCCCACGGTTGGGTGCCCAGAACTCGATGTCGCCGATCTGGCCGAGGCCGATCGGGGTACTCGACACCGGCGCGCCGGTCGGCGCGGGCGGAGGCGCGGGCTGTTCCAGGCGCCAGGCCACTTCGCCGGCGGCGAGCGCGGGACCGGCGGGGAGGCAGCACGCGATCGTGACGAAGGCGATGGCCAGGAGGTGGCGTTTCATCCGTCCCCCGGCGCGCGCGCGTCGCGCGCGTGTGCGCGCACGGCGTTTCATCGCTGCCCTCGGGCGCGAGCGCGGTGTGCGGCGCGGCGCGCGGCACCGCCGGTGGCGCGGCGCACGAAGACGATCGCGATGCTCTGGCGCAGGAAGGGCTTCCCGGTGTGGCCGATGAACGTGAGGTTCGCGGTCGCGCAGAGGCCGCCGCGCTGGGCGGCGAGCGGCGCGTAGGGCTTGGCGAGCGCCAGCGTGACCGTGACTACCGTCGGCGCGTGGACCGGTACGGTGCTCGCCGCGACGGTGCGCGTCAGCAGCCCCCGCTGCAGGTCGCTGCCGGCACTCGCGTGCCCTCGCCTCGCAGTGGCAGCATCGGCCGCGCGCACACCGTGGCGCAGGCCGCGCGGCGCCCGCCGAGCATGGCCCCTGCGTGCCGAGCGCGAGCGCGCCAGGAGCGCGGACGCGAGCACGGTGCTGCTGGCGGCTGCGCGCAGCGCGCCCGCGCCGGGGACCTCGATGTAGAGCCGCACCTTGCCGTCGGGCAGCGAGACCGCGGTCGCGCTGAGGCCGGCCGCCGGCGCGAGCACCGGTCCGGGGGGCGGCGGCGAGATTTCCGATGGGGTCGGCAGCACGCCGAACTGGCGCCGTTCGACGAGGAAGGCGTCGGCGCCGTCGGCGCTGCCGGAGACTTTGTCCACCTGTGCGGGCGGTGTGTTGCCGTCGCCCCAGACGAGGTTGGCCGCGGTCGAGGAGAATGCGAGCAGGTCGCCGTTGGCGGAAAAGGAGGGTGACAGGCCGCCGTCATCCGCTTCCAGATAGGGGTCTTCGCCGGCGGGTTTGGTGAGGTGGGGGTGCTCGCCGGGGCCCCCTTCGTAGCCCTGGGTGACGCGCGTGAGCGTGCCGTCGGAGAGGTCGGCGTCGAACACTTCGTTCATCCCCGCTTCGGCGGCGGGAGCGCTGATGTAGGCGGGAAAGCCGAGTGGGAACTGCGTGCGCCTGGTCGTGAACGCGACCTGGGTGCCCGCCGCTGAGATGTCGAAGTCCGCGATCGACGCGGTGTCCTCGAGGCCGGCCGCTTCGCCGCCGGCGAGCTCGGTGACCGGCGTGAGTGCCTGCTCGCGGGTCAAGCCGGGGTGCATGTCGACTGTGTACAGATCGGTGGACTGACCGCTCTTGCCGCGACCGAAGTTCGTGCCGAGGGCGACGAGCGGCGCGCGCGAGACGAATGCGACGGTGTAGCCGTCGGCACTTAGCCGTGGCACGAACAGGCCCTCGCCTTCGCCGGCCATGATCCCGGAGGGCTGGCCTTCGGCGAACGCGAAGGGACCCTGGCAGGGGTCCGTCGCGGAGGCCTGCTGAGGCAGGACCGCCTCGCCGCTGGCGAGACAGGCCGGATTCAGCGGTTCCGAGCCGCCCGTGACGCGCTCGGTGGGGGTTTCCGAGCCGGGCGCGATGCGTCGCCACAGCGGCTCGGTGTAGAGCGGCCCCCGGGATTCGCCGGCGAGTAGCGGCGCCTGCGCGCCGATGTCCTCGCCCATCCAGGCGACGGTCGTTCCGTCGGCGCTCAGCGAGGCGCCGGGCGGCGGTTGCGAGCCGTACGCTCCGTAGGCCGGCGCGGGACTAAAACCGACAGAGTTACCTGGATATACCGCACCGTAAGTAGCGGTTGAGCCTTTTTCGGTTTCCACGACGGGTTCTTCGGTGGTGCTCGCGGTGGCCGGTTCGTAGCGTCCGCTGACGAGCCGGGTGCGGTCTTCGCGCAGGTAGCGCACGGCGACCTGCAGCGCGGGGGTCTTTGGTTCGGTCGGTGTCTGCGGATCGGTGAGGTCGGAGGTAGCGGTGGTCACGAAGGCGACCTCGTCGCCGGCGGCGTCGATCGCGGAGCGTCCGATCGCGGCGGCGCCGGTGGTGGTGGCCGCAAGTTCGCTCGACGGCGCGTAGGTGAGCGGGGCGCGCGAGCCGTTCGCGGCGGAGACGACGGTGAAGGGGCATTCTTCGAGCGGTGAGGTCGCGGTGGGTGGGCAGGACGCGCCGGCGGGCACCGCCATGTCGCGCACGTAGACGCCCACTGCTTCGGGCCGGGGCGCAGTGTCGGGCAGGTCGTCGCTGATCGCCGACAGGGCGGCGCCTTCGTTGCTGGTGAAACTGATGTAGCGGCCGTTTTCGCTGATCGAGGGCAGCTCGGCGTCGCCGCCTGCGACCTGTTCGATCGCACCGCTGGCGAGGTCGCGCCGCCAAACGCCGGAGACCCCGCCGATCGAGCCGTCGAAGGCGAGGTAGCGGCCGTCGCCCGAGATCGCGGGGTCGTGCGCGTATTCGGCCTGCTGCGCTTCGGCGCCGCCGACGGAGCCCGCGGAGACGAGCGAGATCGGCCCGAACACGTCCGCGCGGGCGGGCGCGGCGGCGAGCAGCCATGCGGCGAGCGCGGCGAGCGAGATCCGCACAGGCGCGCTCATCGCACGCTCACGAGCTTGTGGACGACGCCGGCGACGCCGAGCTTGTCGCGCACGTCGACGACGATGCGGTAGACGCCGGGGCGCGCGTAGCGGTGCAGGTAGCGGGTGCGCCCGTGCGCGGTGGCGCCGTCGCCGAACTGGACGCGGACGCCGGCGGCGGCGACGCCGGAGTAGCGGTCGCGCACGCGTACGCGCACGACGCCCGCGACGGAGCGCACGGTGACGGTGGGCGGCGAGGCGTCGATCAGCAGCGTGGCGGGAGCAGAGAGGGTCGACTGTCCGTCGATGTCGGTGGCGAGCACCTGGACGCGGTGGCGACCGGAGCCCAGGCCGGTCGGGTTCAGGTGCAGTTCGAGGGCGCCGGCGGGCACGGGCAGCAGGCGGCCGTCGAGCACGACGCGGTAGGTGAGCGGGCCGTCGGCGCTTTCGGCGGACTGCCAGGCGATCAGCGCCTGCGCCGGTCTTATCCAGCCTTTGGGAGAGGTCGTGGTGGAGGCGACGGGCGGCGCGGTGGCCTGCGCGGCGACGATCGCGGCGTCGCCGATCTGACCCTGGCGCCAGCCGACGAGCGCGTCGCCGAGACCGGAGCGCCCGACCGCGAGTTCAGCGACTTCGCCCCCGGCGCCGCCGCTGAGCAGCGCGGTCTGCACGGCGCCGTCGGGAAAGCTCTCGCGCACGCCGACGGCGGGCGCGCCCTGCGCGCTGACGCTCGGCCACGCGGCGACGCCGCCGCCGGTGGGGTCCATCACGCTCGCGGCGGACGGTTCGGGGCCGGCGAAGGGCGGCCCGAGCGCGAGCGCGGCGGTGAAGGTGCGGTTGGCGCCGACGAGCACGCGCGGAGCGCCGTTGCTGTCGTAAACGAGCTGCACCTGACGCTTTTCGTCGAGGTCGACGCTGGGCGGGCCGACGCTCGCGTTCTGGCCGCCCGCGACGTCCTGGTCGGCGACCGCGGCGCCGGCGAACTCGGCGCCGTTTTCCGATTCGCCGTCGGGCAGGACGTTCGCGAAGATGCGGGGCCCGGGCAGCGGCGAGCCGACGCCGGCGTTCTGGCGATAGGCGACGACGGCCTGACCCAAACGCGAGATGGCGACGGCGGGGGCGTCGGCGTCGGTGGTGATCGGCGCGCCGCCGTAGGTGGTGGCGGTGACGGGCAGCACGTAGTCGAGCGTGCTGGCGAAGATCCGCCGCGCCCAGATGCGGGCGACCCCTTCGACGTCGGGCTCCTGCCAGACGACGACGCCGTTGCCGGTCGGCCCAATCGCGATCTGGGGTGCGTTGGCCTGGGTCGGTGGGCGCATCGAGGCGTTCGAATCGCGGTTGATCGCGCCGAGGTCCGACCAGCGGCGCCCGTCGAAGTGCGCGACGCGGACCTGCTCGACGACGTCGCCGGGCCGCAGCAGGGGGACGTCGGCCACGGATGGCTGCACGACGCGGTATACGATGTCGGCCTGGCCGGTCGAGCTGACGGCGAGGTCGGGGCTCGTGCCGGTCGCTTCTTCGATGTTGGGGTCGACGATCATCGCGGCACCGAACTGCGACGCGCCGGGACCGAGCTCGGAGGCGAGCAGCTCGTAGACGGGCTTGCCGTGCCGAGTCGCGAACGGCGTCGCCCAAACCGCGATCAGCTCCCCGCCGGCGCCCGCCCCGATTCGCGCCCAGCTGGCGGCAAAGGGCTCTTCGCCGTCGACGCGGACCGGCGCGAGCCAGTGCCCGCCGACGTAGCGCGAGACGAACACGTGCGGGACGCCGTCGACGCGCTTGAGATAGACGAGTCCGCCGCTGCCGTCTGCGGCCATCGCGACGCCGCCGAAGCCGACGATTTCCTCGCTGGGACCGTCGATCGTCGTGGCGGGCAGGATCACCGCGCGCGCGCCGGGGGGCGCGAGGGCGAGCAGCAGGGCCGCGAGACCCAGTGCCGCGAGGCTCGCGGCGAACGTCGTCGATAGTCGGCGGCGCGGCTCACGAAGGCGCATCTCACGAAGTCGATTTGTTGAGGGCGCCGGGCGTCGGGTCGTACGCGCAGCGGAAGTTCTGGGGTTCGTAGACGGGCTGGGAGCCGGCGAAGCCGCCCTGGGTCTTGTTGGAGTAAACGGTGACGTACTGCAGCGATTCGGGCAGCGGGTCGGCGGGCAACGGGATCGGATTGGCCTGGCCCTGGCGGGGGTCGCCGGTGGCGCCTTCGCTGACGCCCTCGAAGCCGGCCGCGGCGGAGCCGGCTTCGGTGGTGATCAGTGTGCTGCTCATCTCGCGTTCGTCTTTGAGTCCGCGGGTGGGATCGAGGTTGATCGTGGCGGTCAGCGGCGAGTCGTGGATCGTGGACTCGAGCTTCACGCGCGCGGCGGCGCCGAGTAGCTGCGAGGCGGAGGGGAGCCAGCCGCCTTCTTCCTCGCACTTCTTGGAGGCCCAGATGAAGTTGTTCTTGCCGAGCTCTTCGTGGGTTAGTGGGAAGACCGTCGATTCAAGGCACCACGTGCCGAGGTCGACGGTGTCGGGCGGACAGCTCGGAACGACCTGTTCGGCGGTTTTTCCATCGAGGCGCTTGGCGTTGCGCACGGAGCCGCTGACGGGAATCGCCGACGCGGGGAATTTGCCGTTGCGGCCGAGCACGAGCAGCGCGCCGGGACGAGGGGTGGAGCTGACGGGGTGTCCGGCGATCGCGGCGACGACCGCGTGACGCGCGGCTTCGGCGAGGCCGGTCGTGGAGAAGACGAGCGCGACGAGCGAGATCGCCAGCGGCGCGCAGCGCGAGACCCGCTCGCGCAGACGCGGCGCGCGCGAGGGCGGCACAGCGCTCACGATCGCTCCCCGCTGCCCTCCGCGGAGGGCTGCGAGCGGCGCACCTCCCGCAGCTCCTCGAGCGGGATCTCCTGGACGGTGGAGAGCACGGCCTCCAGCGCGACGCCGGAGAGCGTCTCCTGCTCCAAGAGCGCGGTGGCGGTCTCCTCGACGGTGCTCCAGTTGCGGTCGAGGATCACCGCGGCGCGAGCCTCGGCGTCGCCGACGAGGCGCTCGACCTCGTTGTCGATCACGTTGAGCGTCTCGGGCCCGACCGAGCCGAGGTCCTGCAGGGAGGCGCCGAGGAAGACCTCGCCGCTCTTCTCGCCGATCGTGACCAGGCCGAGCGCGGGCGACATCCCGAAGGAGGTGACCATCGAGCGCGCGAGCGCGGTGGCGGCGTGCAAATCGTCGTTGACGCTGGTGGAGTGGGCCCCGAAGGCCATGCGCTCGCCGGCGAGACCGGCGAGGATCGCGATCAGCTGGCGCTGCAGGTCGGGCTCGCTCATGATCACCTGGTCGCGGTCGCTGAGCATGTGCGCGGCGGTGCCGAGCTGGCGTCCGCGCGCGACGATCGAGAGCTTGCGCGTGGAGGTGGTCTGGCCGAGCGCGTCGGTGACGACGGCGTGCGCGGACTCGTGGATCGCGATCAGCCAGCGCTCGTCGGCGCTGAGGATGTGCTTCTTCGCGGGCCCGGCGACAACGCGGTCGATCGCCTCCTCGAGCGTGGCCTGGTCGATCTCGACGCGCCCATCGCGGACGCTGAGCAGCGCGGCCTCGTTGATCACGTTCGCGAGCTCGGCACCGCTGAAGCCCGGGGTCTGGCGCGCGACCTCCTCGAGCGAGGCATCGGGCGCGAGCGTGCGCTTGTCACCGTGCAGGTGCAGGATCTCCAGGCGTCCGTGCACGTCGGGCGTGTCGATCACGATCTGGCGGTCGAAGCGGCCGGGGCGCAGCAGCGCGGGGTCGAGGATGTCGGGGCGGTTCGTGGCGCCCATCACGACGAGTCCGCCGTCGCCCGCGAAGCCGTCCATCTCGACGAGGATCTGGTTGAGTGTCTGCTCGCGCTCGTCGTTGCCCTGCCCGATGCCGGCGCCGCGCTTGCGCCCGGCGGCGTCGAGCTCGTCGATGAAGATGATCGCCGGCGCGGCCTTGCGCGCCTTGCGGAAGAGATCGCGCACGCGCGCCGCGCCGACGCCGACGAGCGACTCCACGAAGTCCGAGCCCGAGAGCGAGAAGAACGCGGCGTCGGCTTCGCCGGCGACGGCCTTCGCGAGCAGCGTCTTGCCGGTTCCCGGCGGGCCGACGAGCAGCACGCCCTTGGGCGCGGCCGCGCCGACGCTGAGGTACTTACCGGGTTCGGCGAGGTAGTCGCGGATCTCCTTGAGCTCGGCAACGGCTTCGCCGGCGCCCGCGACGTCGCCAAACGTGATGCGGTCGCTCGTGCCCTTGCCCTTGCGCTTGCCCTTGCCGGCGAACTGCGAGAAGCCCGCGATGCCCCCCGCGGCGCCTTCGGTGCCGAGACGCATGAAGAACGAGAAGAGGCAGACGAGCAGCAGGATCGGGATCAGGAACTGCACGACGATCGTCTTCGTGCCCTTGCCGGACTGCTGGTCGACTTTGACGATCGCGCCGGCGGCTTCGAGTTCGTGGATCAGCTGCTCGGTCTGCGCGCCGGAGGCCGGGTATGCGGCCCAAAGAACCTTGACGCCCAGGGGGGAGACGGCCGCGGCGGCGCCAGCGCTGTTCGCGCCTTCGCCGTTGGGGCCAGCGCCCGTGCCGCCGGCTTCGGCGCTCGCCGCACCGAGAAGCGCGCCGCTGGCTGCGATCGCGGGCGCCTTCGCGGTCGTGACGAGCTCGACGCGGTTGTCGTGGTCGAGCAGCAGCGCGCTCTCGATCTGGCGGTGGCGGGCGAGCTGGTGCACGGTGCTGAGCGGCACCTGCCGGCCGGCGCTGCTCGGGGCGATCGAGCCGAGCAGCGTGGCGAAGGCGATCGCGAGGCCGAGCGAGGCGATCAGCAGGAACAGCGCGATCGGGTCGCGCAGCGCCACGCGCCGGGCGTTCTGGGCGAACGCACCGAGGGTCACGAGCACGGGGCTGCGGCGCCGCGCCAGACCGGAGCGCACCGCCGGGCGCACGCCGGGGGGTCGACCGTTGGCACGGCCGTTGCCGGAAGGAGTGGCCCCGGTCGGGGGGGGCAGAGAGGGGTCGGGAGAGCTTGGCTGGTCGGTCATGGCGTATGCGCCCCGCCCGGCCGCGGCCGGCGTGAGCACGTCGGCGCGGTGGCGAGGTCGTAGGAAGTCGGCGCGGCGACGAGTCGGCGCCGAGGAATCGAGGTCTACCGGAGGCGCAGCGAAAAGCAAAGCCTTTTCACAAAAACAAAACATCGACTCCGGACACCAACAGGATGTTCACCAGATTTTCTCCAACTGACCACCAGCTGTTCACGTGCCCTGCCTGGCGTCATCCCAGACTGTGCCCTTCCTCGAGGAGGCGCTCCGCGTCCTCCTGCCCTGCTCCGCGTCCCAGTGTCACAGCGCTCGGGCGACGTTCTGAACAGATCTCATAGCTGCACGCCAATGAAAGCCACCCAAAGGAGTTGATGTCGTGCGCGCGCACCGCACCCTCGTCGTAACGCTAATCCTGCTGCTGGCCCTCGCCGTACCGACCGCCGCCGGCGCGGCGCGTGCTCTGATCATCGGCGGATCGACGTCGGTGCTTCCGCTGATGCAGAAACTCGCGGCGGCCTACCATCACCAGTACCCGCGGATCCCCGAACCGAAGGTGAGCGGCGGCCAGTCGGACATCGGCGTAGCGGGCGCGGCGAGCGGGCGCTTCGACATCGGCGACTCCTCGCGCGATCCGCTCAGCACCGATCCCAAGGGTCTCGCCTTCACCAAGATCGCGCGCGACGGCATCTGCGTGATCACAAACGGCAAGAACCCTGTGGCCAATTTCTCCCAGCAGACGATCCAGAGCATCTTCAGCGGCGCGGTCCGCAACTGGAGCGAAGTCCCGGGCGCGAGCGCGTCGGGCCCGATCGACCTGTTCGACCGCGATGGCGCGTCCGGTACCCAGGACGCCTTCCAGAACATCTTCATGGGCGAAGACCTGCGGATCTCCCCGAGCGCGAGCCAGGAGGCATCCAACGGACTCGAGCAGAGCGCCGTCAGCGCCGACGCCAACGCGATCGGCTTCGTGTCCTTCGCGTACACCTCGGGCGTGCACGCCGCCGAGTACCAGGGCGTCGCGTGCAACCTGCGCAACGCGCGCTCGGGACAGTACGGCGGGGTGCGTAACTTCTGGATGGTGACCAAGGGCGTTCCGAAGGGCGACGCCGCCAAGTTCATCGACTGGGTGACGAGCGGCAACTCGACCACCAAAAAAATCATCGGCTCGAGCTGGATCGCGATTCACTAGATGCACCGCAGAGACGCCGCGCGTGACCGGCGCGTCGAGCTCGGGCTCGGCGCGCTGGCGGTCGCAGTGATCGCGCTGATCGCGCTGATGCTCGTGACGGTGCTCGTAAACGGCTGGCCTTCGTTTGCGGCCAACGGCCTCAGCTGGTTCGGGCCCGGCGGAGACATCGTCACGCAGTTCCGCGCGATGCAGTCCGGCACCCCGCTGCCGGGGCACTCGATCCTGTACTTCCGCGCGTGGCCGCTGCTCTGGGGGACGCTGCTGACGACGGCCTGCGCGGTCGCGATCGCACTGGTCGTCTCGACGCTCGCGGCGATCTTCCTGACCGAGTTCGCGCCGCTGGCCGTCCGGCGCGTCTTGGAACCGGTCGTGCGGCTGCTGGCGGGCGTGCCGTCGGTGATCTACGGCCTGGTTGGGATCGTGGCGATCGTGCCGTGGATCAACCAGCACCTGATCAGCGACACACGCCGGCAGTCGGTCGCCTACGTGGTGCAGCTCAACGGCGCCAACCTGACGACCGCGATCCTGATCCTGACGGTGATGATCCTGCCGATCATGGTCGCGCTGACCGCGAACGCGCTGACGGCCGTGCCGACCTCCTGGCGCGAGGGCTCGGCCGCGCTCGGCGTCAATCGCTGGCGCACGATCTGGCGCGTCTCGCTGCGCGCGTCGCGGCCCGCGATCGCCGCCGCCACGGTGCTGGCGACCGCGCGTGCGCTCGGCGAGGCGATCATGCTCGCGATGGTCTCCGGCGGCCGCCCATTCGAGGCCAATCCACTCGACGGGCTCACCTTCCTGTTCGAGCCGGTCGAGACACTCGCGGCGGGGATCCTCAATGAATTCGGGGGCCAGACGAACACCCCGATCGGGCACACCGCGTATGCCATGGGAGCCGTCCTGCTGTTCTCGGCCGCGATGCTGTCATTCGCCAGCTGGGTCGTCAAGCAGCGACTGCGGCGCTACGGAGTGGGCGCCCGATGACCGCCGGCAGACGCACTATCCAGCAGCGACCCCGGCGCTACCGGGTGGGCAGCCAATGACCGCCGGCGAGCCAGCCACAGAACCCGCGCTCGCCCCCGCCGCCGAGCCGGCGCTCGCGATCGTGCGGCCGCGCCGCGAAACGGTCGCATCGTGGCCGCTGGCCGATCGGGCCGCGTACCTGCTGTGCTGGGCAGTCGGGATCGGGCTCTGCGCGGTCACGTTGGGCATCGTGCTGCTGATGCTCGTCAAGGGCATCTCGCAGCTGCGCTTGCAGTTGCTGCTGGAACCGCCCTCGGCCTCCCTGCATCAGAGTCAATCGGGCGGTTTCTCGACGCCGATCGTGGGCACGTTGATCGTGACCGCGATCGGCACGGCGATCGCGGTGCCCGCCGCGGTCGCGCTGGCAACATGGCTGAGCGAGTACAGCCGCCCGCGCTGGCTGGCGCGGGCGGTGGAGTCCGCGATCGAGACGATCGCGGGGATTCCCAGCATCGTGCTCGCGCTCTTCGGCCTGCTGGTCTTCGCGCGTCCGTTCTTCGGGTTCCTATCGGGCAGCGCCAACAACGGCTCCGTCTCCGGTCAGTCGTTCCTCGTTGCCGGCATCGTGATGGGACTGCTCGCGATCCCACTGATCACGGGCTCCGTGGTCGAGGGGTTCATGCAGGTGCCCCCGCGCCTGCGCGAGGCCTCGTTCGCGCTCGGCAAGACGCGCGCGACCACGACCCGGCGCGTGCTTCTGCCCACGGTCCGCCCCGCGATCGCGAGCGGCGCAGTGCTCGGCATGGGCCGCATCATCGGCGACACCGCGATCATCTGGATCCTGCTCGGGGGGACGCTCCGCAATGTTCCGGTCGGCAGCACACCGATTCTCGGAACGCTGCGCGGCACGGGCTCGACGCTGACGAGCTACATCTACAGCAACGCCGTCGGCGAAGGCAACTCGCCCCAGAAGGCCTACGCGGCCGCGTTCGTGCTGCTGGCAATCGTGCTCGCACTCAACGCGCTCGTGACGCGGCTGAGCGGCGGGCGCAAATACGCGAGCGCAGCTCGATGAGCGCGACGCCGCCACCGCCGGTGCGCCGCATCGCGATCGATCGCGACCCGCGGATCGTCGCACCGGGGCGCACGACCGATGGAGCCGGCAACGGCTCCGGCGACGCGGCCGTCGCGGTCTCCCCAACGGTCCGCCGGCGCGCGACGCGGCCCGCGGTCGGTGTGCCACTGGAGCGCATGCGCATCGAATCGGTCTCGCTGGCGTACGGCGAGCGCTGGGTCGTGCGCGACGTCAGCCTCCCGGTACGCACCGGCGAGGTGCTCGCGCTGATCGGCGCCTCGGGCTCGGGCAAGACGACGCTGCTGCGCTCGCTGAACCGCCTCACCGAGGTTACCGCCGGAGCGGGCCGCGCGGGGCGCATAACGCTCGACGGCGCGGAGATCCACGAGATCGAGGTCAACGCGCTCCGCCGCCGCGTGACGATGGTCTTCCAACAGCCCAACCCGTTCCCGATGAGCATCTTCGAGAACGTCGCCTACGCACTGCGCGAGGCCCCCGCCGGCGCGAGCCGCCGGCGGCGTCGCCAGCGACGCAGCCAGCTCGAGCCCGCGGTGCTCGAAGCGCTGCGCCGCGCCGGCCTGCACGACGAGGTCGCCGACGATCTCGATCGCCCGGCGCTCGCGCTCTCCGGCGGCCAGCAGCAGCGCCTGTGCATCGCACGCGCCCTCGCGGCCGATCCCGAGGTGTTGCTGCTCGACGAGCCGTGCTCGGCGCTCGATCCGATCTCCACCGCGGTCATCGAGGAGCTGATCGTCGGCCTGCGCGAGAGCGTCGCGGTCGTGATCGTCACCCACAACCTCCAGCAGGCTCAGCGCGTCGCCGACCATGTCGCGTTCATGCACCTCGGCGAGCTCGTCGAGTACGGACCGGCCGAGCAGGTGTTCGACGCCCCTCGCAAGCAGCGCACGCGCGACTACGTCGCCGGGGCCTTCGGGTGAGGCTCGCCGCCGCGGTCATGCTCCTCGCGTTCGCGCTCAGCGGCTGCGAGACGAGCCAGGAAAAGAGCGCGCAGCTTGAAAAGGCAGCCAAGCACGTGATCGGGTCCGCCGCCAAGGGCCTCACGATCGCGAAGACGAGCACCGCGGTTCGGGTGCTCGCGACACAGGTGCTGCACGACTCCGAAGGGACCGCTGCGGTGGTGACGCTCCGCAACCTCTCCGCACACGCGCTGGCCGACGTCCCGATCGCGATCACCGTGCACGACGCGAGCGGGGGCGTGCTCTACAAGAACAACACCCCCGGCTTGGAAGCCGCGCTCACCACCGTGCCGCTGCTCGCGCCGGGCGCGCGCTTCACATGGATAGACGACCAGGTACAGGTGACCGAAGGTGCGGCTGGCAACGCTCCCGACTCCTCCCCGAGCGCCTCGCCGGGATCCCCCGCAAGCACCTCCGCCGGCACCCCCACGAGCGTCACCGCGCAGCTCGGCGAAGCGCCCGCTGCGACCGGTCCGGTACCGCAGATCCGCGCCACCGGCGTGCACGCCACCGAGGCGCCCGAAGCGGGCGTCGCGGGAAGCGTCGCCAACGACTCCAGCATCGCCCAGCACGGCCTCGTCGTCTACGGGCTCGCCCGCCGCGGCACACGAATCGTCGCAGCCGGGCGCGCCGTTCTGAGCGAAGTGCCCGCCCACGGCTCGCTGCCCTTCCAGGTTCTATTCATCGGCAGCACGCAGGGCGCACACGTCGAAGCGAGTGCCCCGCCGACGACGTTCTAGAGCGGCCCGGGCCACCGTGCGGGTGCAGCGGCGGCGCGCGTAGCCCGCCATCGCTACGGAACGGCCTACCTCTCACTTCTCATAGTGGTAGCGGGCCTGCAGGACCACGAGGTCGGTGTCGAGCACTTGGTAGACGAGCCGGTGCTCCTCGGTGATCCGCCGCGACCAGGCCCCGGCAATCCCGTACTTGAGCGGCTCAGGCTTGCCGATCCCGCCCGTCGGATCGCGTCGAGCGTCGTCGAGCAGGCGGTTGATGCGTTTCACGATCGCGCGATCTGCGCGCTGCCAATGGCAGTAGTCCTCCCAGCCCTGTAGCGTGAAGACCAGCCTCACGCGCGATCGAGCGGGTGCTCGACCGTCTCGCCGCGCGCAGCCGCCTCGGCGGCATCGAGCAGACGCCGCGCGTTGGCCGGCGAGCGGAACAGGTACGCCGTCTCGTGCCACGCCGCGTACTCGGCAGCCGACATGAGCACCGCGTTGCCGCGTTTGGACGTGATCTCGATCGCCGCCCGATCGTCGTTGACCTTCTCGATCAGCGGGAACAGTCCGCGACGTGCCTCGCTAGCCGTGATCGCCACCGCCGTCTCCTTTCACTGGTACCAAATATTGTACCATATGCGGGATCTATCAGCAGGCGAGGCGAGAAGACACTCCAGCACACCGACAACCGCGGAAAGCGCGCTGGCTCCAGCACTTTGGCTCAGCGCCGCCGCCCCCGCTGCTTGAGCGTGATCCCCTCGAGCACGTGCGCGACCGTCTCGCACGCGTCCACCGCGCCCTCCAGCGACTCGAAGATGTCCTTCCAGCGGATCACGACCATCGGGTCGATGCCGCCCGCGAACAGCGACGCGACCGCGTCGCGCTGCAGGCGGTCGCCCTCGTTCTCCAGCCGGTGGATCTCCACCAGGTGCGGCGCCAGCTCGGTGCCGGTGCGCAGGCAGCGCAGCGCGCGCGCGATCTGCTCGCCCGCGCCGACCAGCACCTCGGCGAACTCGACCGCCTGCTCCATCGGCGCTTCGACGCGGTAGAGCACCATCTGCGCCGCCGCGTGCTCGGTGTAGTCGACGATGTCGTCCAGCGCCGTCGCCAACGCGTAGCCATCGCTCGCCGCGAATGGTGCCCGCACCCGCCCGCCGCCCGTCAGGCGGTGAATGATGTCGTGCGTGATCCGGTCCCCCTCCTGCTCGCACACCTTCAAGTCGCGCGCGAGCACCGCGTGCTCGGGGAAGTCCGCGAGCAGGTCCCGCATCAGCAGGCCCGAGCGCTGCACATTGCGGCCCGCCTCCTCCAAGAGGCTCATCAGGGTCACATCCAAACCGCGCCGCAGGAAGCTCACGAGCCGAGGATATAGCGCGCGCCGTCGCCGCAGCCGGGTCGCAGTCGCCCGCCCGCTTCCCCCTCCTCCGCGCAACAACTCCTTCACAAAAATTTCACGCCGGGATCACGAATTCGCAACTCGGGGGCGCCGCTGTTGCTCGATTCTGCCTCCCTGTGCAAGAGTCCCGCGAGCCTAGCGCCGTCCTCTACGCCGGCGAGCTCGAGATCCGCATCGCCGAGGGCCTCGTGCTCGCCACCGGCCAGGCCCTCACGCTGTCCGTGCGCGAGTTCGAGCTGCTCGTCGCGATGGCCGAACGCGCCGGCGCGATCGTCACCCGCGAGGAGCTCTACCGCATCGTGTGGGGCGGCGAGCTGCGTCCCGGCGACCGCTCCGTCGACGTCTACGTCTCCAAGCTCCGCACCAAGCTCGAAGCCGCCATGCCCGACCGCCGCTTCATCCACACCCACCCCGGCTTCGGCTACCGCTTCCAACCGCAGCCTTCACGAAATGTTCACATTCGCGCCACCACCGCGCACGAGAGTGGAGCCGCAATGAGCCCCGCGCACAGCGCGCGGACGTAGTTGCGCACCGTCGGAGCAGCCGACATCGACAGCCGACTAGAGAAGCCGACCTAGACAAGCCGACCAGACCAGGCGACAGACGGCGCTCCCCGCATGCTCTCGCCATCCCACAACATCCCCAAGCCAGAGGAGACTCGGTAGTGATCATCAAGCACAAGACAGTGGCGACGACCCTTGGCGTCGCGGCGCTCTCACTCGTTCTTGCCGCCTGCGGCAGCTCGAACTCCACCACCACCTCGAGCTCCTCCAGCACCCCGGCCGCCGGCGCCGCCGGCACCATCTCCGGCGCCGGCTCCACCTTCGCCGCCCCCGTCTACGAACAGTGGGGCTCGCAGATCTCCGGCCTCACCGTCAACTACCAGGCCGTCGGCTCCGGCGCCGGCGTCACCGCGCTGGAAGGCAAGACCGTCGACTTCGGCGCGAGCGACCCGCCGCTGAAGGCCGCCGAAGAAGCCGCCCTCGGCAAGGTCGGGGAACCGGTGATGATCCCGATGTTCCTCGGCGCGATCACGGTCTCCTACAACCTCCCCGGCGTCGCGGCCGGCCTGAAGCTCGACGGCCCGACGGTCGCCGACATCTACCTCGGCAAGATCAAGACCTGGAACGACCCCGCGATCGCGGCGCTGAACCCAGGCGTCAAACTGCCCAGCACCCCGATCACGGTGGTTCACCGCTCCGACTCCTCGGGCACCAGCGCCGGCTTCACCGGTTTCCTCGCCGCCGTCGACCCCGAATGGAAGAGCAAGGTCGGCTCCGGCAAGGACGTGCAGTGGCCGACCGGCACCGGCGCCAAAGGCAACGCCGGAGTCGCCGGCGCAGTGCAGCAGACGACCGGCGCGATCGGCTACGTCGAGCAGGCGTACGCCCTGCAGCACAAGTTCACCTACGCCGACGTCAAGAACAAGGCCGGCAACTACGTCGCGCCCACACTAGCCTCCACCAGCGCCGCGGCGGAAGGCATCGAACTGCCGGCCAACCTCGGCTTCGCGATCAAAAACCCCTCCGCCCCGCAGGCCTACCCGATCACCTCGCAGACCTTCGTCGTGGTCTACAAGGACATGTGCAAGGCCGGCATCCCCGGCGGCAAGGGCGCAGCCGAAGGCGTCGTCAAGTTCCTCGACTACGGCCTGAACGCGGGACAGAGCATCCTCTCCCAGGCCGACTACGCCGCCCTGCCCGCCTCGATCCTCGCCAAGTCCAAGGCCGCCGTCGCGGGCCTGCAGTGCGAAGGCTCGCCGCTGAGCTAGCCTCCGATGCAGTGCGCCACACCATGAGCAGCACGCCGATGCCGACCTCCTCTGGCCGTCCGGCCCACCAGGGCTGACGGGCGATGGAGGTCGCATCGGTTCCGCACGGCGCCGGCCACCCGATCCACGGGCGGTCGGCGCTCGCGCGTCTCCCCGACCGCGCCTTGAAGTACGGGCTCACCGCGCTCGCCGCGCTGATCCTCGTCCTGATCGCCTACTTCTTCATCCGCCTCTTCGGGCAGGCGCGGCCCGCCTTCTCCGCCGCCGGCGTCCTCGGCTTCGTCTTCCACAACGACTGGAACGTCAGCGCCGAAAAATTCGGCGCCCTGCCGCTCGTCGTCGGGACGCTCATCACCTCCACGCTCGCGCTGCTGATGGGCGTGCCCGTCGCCGTCGCCACCGCGATCTACCTCACCGAGCTCTGCCCCCGCCGCCTGCTCGGACCGCTCACCGTGCTCGTCGAGCTGCTCGCCGCCGTCCCCTCCGTCGTCTACGGCCTGTGGGGGATCTTCTTCCTCGCCCCCAAGCTGCAGCCGGCCGAGCAGTGGGTCGCAGACCGCCTGTCCGGCATCCCCTTCGTCGGCGGTGGCATCGTCACGATCCCCAACTACTTCATCGCGGGGCTCGTCCTCGCGATCATGATCCTGCCGATCGTCAGCGCGATCGCGCGCGAGGTCATGACGACCGTCCCCGCCGACCACAAGGAGGCCGCGCTCGGGCTCGGCGCCACCCGCTGGGAGATGATCCGTATGGCCGTCATCCCCTACTGCCGCTCCGGGATCGTCGGCGGCGCGATGCTCGGCCTCGGGCGCGCCATCGGCGAGACCATCGCCGTCGCGATCGTCATCGGCGACGTCCCCCAGCTCGGCAAATCGCTCTTCGGCCAGGGCGACACGCTCGCCTCCGTAATCGCCAGCGAGTTCGGCGAGGCCACCGGGCTGCACCGCTCCGCGCTGTTCGCCGCCGCGCTCGTCCTGTTCGTCTTGACGCTGCTCGTCAACGCCCTCGCCCGCATCTTCGTCATGCGCGCCGCGCGCAGCAGCAAGGCACCCACCACCGGCCCCGGCGAGGCGCCCGGCGACCTCGAGGCCGCGGTAGCACTGGGAGCGTGAGCAGCCGATGAGCGCACACCCCGCCTCCTCCGAGCTGCTGCAGCGCTTCGCGGTCAGCCCGCGGCGGCGGCGCGCCGACAAGACCGCGCGCGGCGTCCTGCTCGCGGCGACGCTGATCGCGCTGGTGCCGCTCGTGCTCGTCGTCTACTACCTGCTGATCAAGGGTCTCGGCGCGTGGAGCTGGAGCTTCTTCACGACCGACCCCACCGGCAACACGTTCTTCAAGAGCTCGAGCATCGGTGGCATCAAGAGCGCGATCCTCGGCACGATCGAGATGGTCGCGCTCGCCTCCGCGATCGCGATCCCCGTCGGCATCGGCGTCGCGCTGTGGCTCGTCGAGTACGGCCGCGCGAGCTGGTTCGCGCACACCGTGCGCTTCTTCGTCGACGTCCTCACCGGCGTGCCCTCGATCGTCTTCGGCCTCTTCATCTACATCGCGCTGATCGTCGGCACCGGCTCCTCCTACGCCGGCTATAAGGGCTCGCTCGCGCTCTCGCTGCTGATGCTGCCCGTCGTAATCCGCTCCGCCGAGGTGATCCTGCAGCTCGTGCCCAACGCGCTGCGCGAGTCCGCGCTCGCGCTCGGCGCCGCGCGCTGGAAGGTGGTCTTCCGGATCGTGCTCCCGACCGCGCTCAGCGGGATGCTCACCGGCGTGCTGCTCGCGATCGCCCGCGCCGCCGGCGAGACCGCGCCGCTGCTGTTCGCGGCTGGCTCCACCAACGTCAGCACCTTCAATCTCGGGCAGTTCATGAACTCGCTGCCCACCCAGATTTACAAGGACGTGACATCGCCGACCGAATCGGTGGTAAACCGTGCGTGGGGAGCAGCGCTCACGCTGGTCGCGATGATCCTGATCCTCAACCTGATCGCCCGCCTCATCGCCCGAAGGAGTCGCCTTGCATGACCCCCGACGCAGCGCCCCCGCCAACCGCCTCGGAGCGCGAGCCTTCTAAGGAGATGCTCCAGCCGGGCCACAACCCCTCCCAGCCCGACCGCCCCCCCGGCGGCCCCACGGGCTCCGCCGGCGCCCCCGCCGGCGCGGGCTCTCCCGGCGGCTCGTCGACCGCCACGCGCGAGGCGCCCACGACGACCCCGCGATCCGCACTGAAGTCCGCGCCGACCGTCAAGCTCGAGCAGCTGCGCGCGTTCTACGGCACCTCCGAGCAGGTCAAAGGTGTCGACCTGACCTTCTCCCCCAACCAGGTCACCGCGATCATCGGGCCCTCCGGCTGCGGCAAGTCGACGATGGTGCGCTGCATCAACCGCATGCACGAGGAGATCCCCGGCGCGCGCGCCGAGGGCCGCGTGCTGCTCGACGAGCTCGACCTCTACGGCTCGGGCATCGACGTGATCGCGGTGCGCCGCGCGATCGGGATGGTCTTCCAGAAGCCCAACCCCTTCCCCACGATGTCGATCTTCGACAACGTCGCCGCCGGGCTGCGCCTCACCGCGCGCCGCGGCGATCTTCAGCGCCGCGTCGAGGCCGCGCTCGTCAGCGCCGGCCTCTGGGAGGAGGTCAAGGACCGCCTCTCCACCCCCGGCGTCGGGCTCTCCGGCGGCCAGCAGCAGCGCCTGTGCATCGCGCGCTCGCTCGCCGTCGACCCCGAGGTGCTGCTGATGGACGAGCCCTGCTCCGCGCTCGATCCGATCGCGACACTCAAGATCGAGGAGCTGATCGACCAGCTCAAGCAGCGCGTCACGATCGTGATCGTCACGCACAACATGCAGCAGGCCGCGCGCGTCGCCGACCGCACCGCGTTCATGCTCGGCGGCCAGCTCGTCGAGATCGGCCAGACCGACGAGATCTTCACCAACCCCGTCGATCCGCGAACCGAGGAATATGTCACCGGAAAGTTCGGCTAGCTCCGCCCTGCCCGCGCGCCGCGGCGCCAACCTCGGTGGCAGCGGCGCCGGCGGCGCGGGTGTGCAGAGCGGCCGCCAGCACTTCCAGCAGCAGCTACGCGAGCTCGAGCGCAACGCGCTCGGCGGCCTCGACATCGTCGTCGAGCAGCTCGACCGCGTGCTCGAGGCGCTCGCCCACCAGGACGTCGAGCTCGCGCAGATGGTGATCGCCGACGACGACCGCGTCGACGGGCGCTACTTAGAGGTTCACCAGGGCATCCTCTCGCTGCTCGCCCTGCAGGCGCCCGTCGCGGGCGACCTGCGCGTCGTCGCCGCGCTGCTGCACGTGATGAAGAACATCGAGCGCATGGGCGACCAGTGCGTCAACATCGCCAAGCTGATCCCGCTCTCCGGCCACGAGCCGCCGGTGCGGCGCGAGCTGCTGGACACGCTGCTGAAGATGGGCGCCTACGCGCGCTCGGAGGTCACCCAGTGCAAGGCCGCGTTCGCCGGGCGCGACATCGAACTCGCCGAGGACCTCGTGCGCCAGGACCGCGCGATCAACCGCCTCAACCGCGACACCTTCCGCATGGCGATCGAGGTCGGCGAAGACGCCGACACGCGCGAATGGGCGATGCACATGATCCTCGTCGCGCGCGCGCTCGAGCGCGTCGGTGACAACGCGGTGGACATCGGCGAGCAGGTCGCGTTCGTCGTCACCGGCTTATTCCGCGAGTTCTCGGACTCCTCGCAGACATTGCCGTCTGGCTGAGCGGCCCGCTTTCTCGCCAATTAGCGGGCTCCCTGTGAACAACCTGTGACGTTTGTCGCCCGCGCCCACACAGCGGGCATCGCTTTGCATAGACTTCGCCCCGCGATGACGGAAAGCATCCGCGCCGAGCAGGGGGGCGCCCAAGACACGCGCTCCCCCGCTCCGAATGGCACCCCGCTGCGCATCGCCGTACTCGATCGCGATAGCGGCTTCATCCAGGTCTTCAGCAAGCGCTTGGACCGCTTAGGCTGGGAGCACCGCGTGCTCGCGAGCCCGGTGCCGGCGGACGCGATCGTCTCGATGCGCCTCAGCGCGCTCGTCGTGGACCTCGCGATCCTCGGGCCGCAGGCGTGGGCGTGGCTGGAGCGCCTCGCGGGCGCGCTACCGGAGCTCGGGATCGTCGTCTGCACGGGCCCCTCGACGGTCGCCCAGCGCGTGCGCGGGCTGCGCTTAGGCGCCGACGACTGGGTCACGAAGCCCTGTCACCCCGAGGAGGTGATCGCGCGCGTGCAGAGCGTCGTGCGCCGCCGCCGCCACAGCACCGGCCGCGCCGAGGTCAAGCGCGTCAGCGCCGGCGAGGTCGAGATCCGCTCCGACCGCTTCCAGGCGTTCGTCGGCGATGAGAGCATCGACCTCACGCGCCGCGAGTTCGAGCTGATCGAGCTGCTCGCCGCCGCCGAGGGACGCGTCTTGGAGCGCGAGGAAATCTACTCGCGCCTGTGGGGCTACGCGATGGTGCGCGGCGACCGCTCGGTCGACGTGTTCGTGCGCAAGCTCCGCCAGAAGCTCGAGAAAGCCTCGCCGAAATGGCGCTACATCCACACCCATTTCGGGATCGGCTACCGCTTCGCCGCGGAGCCGATCGGCGCCGCGCGCGACGCAGCAGGCGCGCTAGACGGCGGCGATGGTATCGGCGTCGCCGACGCCGGCGACGAGCGCCAGCTCGACGGGGCGCAGCAGCAGCACGAGCTCGCCCCCAGCGCCCGCTGAGGACGCGCCGGAGTCGAGCGCCGCGTGCGCGGCGATCCGGATCACGGCGAGGCCGCCCTTCTTGAGGTCGATGCGCGCGCCGGTGAGCTGCGCGACGACGCCGGAGAGGTCGGGCTCGTGGCCGACCGCGAGCAGCCGCCCACCGGACGGGAGCGCGGCGAGCGCGGCCAGCGCCTGCGCGCCGTCGAAGCCCTCGCCGAGCGGCTCGTGGACGCGGACGCGGTCGAGGGCTCTGAGGATCTCGAGCGGGTCCGCGGGGACCGGCACGCGCTCGGCGCGCACCGCGGTCCATTCTTCGAGCGCGAGCTGCGCGGTCGCGAGCGCGCGCTCCTTGGGGCTTGAAAGGATCTCCTGGAACTCGACCCCGATGCGCGCGAGCGCGTGCCCCGCGAGCCGCGCCTGCAGCTCACCGCGCTCGGTCACGCGCCGCTCGGCGTCCGGGCGGGTTCCGTGCGGCTCCGCGTCCGCGTGACGTAGCAACCAGAGCTGGCGCGCCATGTCCCTCGACCTTCACACTAGCGAGACCGGCAAGGGTGTAGCGTTGCGAAGCGGTGATGAGCAGCGAACACGAGCGGCCCAGCGCGCGAGCATGAGCGACGCGGCCGATCACGAGCGGGCGGCCGCGCGGCGATGAGCGACGACGCCGACCCCGAGAACCTGCGCGACCCGTCGCTGTATCTCAACCGCGAGCTCTCGTGGCTGGACTTCAACGAGCGCGTGCTGGCGCTCGCGGAGGACCCCGCGGTGCCGCTGCTGGAGCGCGTGAAGTTCTGCGCGATCTACACGACGAACCTCGACGAGTACTACATGGTGCGCGTCGCGGGCCTGCAGGACCAGATCGAGGCGGGCGTCGAGAACCCGGGGCAGGACGGGCTGACGCCGTCGCAGACGATCGCGCGGATCCGCGAGCGCGTGCGCGAGCTCGGCGACCGGTTGACGGATTGCTTCGAGCGCCAGCTGCGCCCGGCGCTCGCGGAGCACGCGATTCGGATCGTGGGCTTCGATGAGCTCGACTACGACCAGCGCGAGCAGCTCGCGCGCCACTTCCAGAAGGTCGTCTTCCCGGCGCTGACGCCGCTGGCGGTCGCCCCGGGGCGACCGTTCCCGTACATCTCCAACCTCTCGCTGAGCCTCGCGGTGCTCGTGCGCGACCCGGTCACCGACCAGACGGTGTTCGCGCGCGTGAAGGTGCCGACGGAGATCCTGCCGCGCTTCGTCACGCTGGCCCCGCCTCACGAGTACGCCACGGGCAACGCCGCGGAGCCCGCGCCGACGACGCTGGTGCCGCTGGAGGACGTGATCGCGCACCACCTCGACGCGCTGTTCCCGGGGATGGAGATCGTGGACTACGACGTGTTCCGGGTGACGCGCGACGCGGACCTCGAGGTCTCCGACGACGCCGCGGACCTGTTGCAGGCGGTCGAGGACGAGCTGCGCCGGCGGCGCTTCGGGGAGGTCGTGCGCGTGGAGCTCGGGACGCGCTGCTCGGCGCCGCTGCGCGGCGAGCTGGCGGAGCTGCTGGGAATGGCGGGAGACGAGATCTACCCCGTGGAAGGCCTGCTCGACATGGGCTCGCTGTGGCAGATCGTGCGCCTGCCGGGGATGGCGGAGCTACGCGAGCCGCCGCTGAGCGCGATCACACACCCGCGCCTGCTGCGCCACGAGGGCGAGCGCCCGGACGTGCTGGGCGCGATGCGCGACGGGGACCTGCTGGTGCACCACCCCTACGACTCGTTCACGACGTCGGTGGAGCGCTTCGTGGAGCAGGCCGTCGCGGACCCGAACGTGCTCGCGATCAAGCAGACCGTGTACCGCACGAGCGACGACTCGCCGCTGGTGCCAGCGCTGATCGACGCGACCGAGCGCGGCAAGCAGGCGGTCGCGCTGGTCGAGCTCAAGGCGCGCTTCGACGAGCGCATGAACATCCACTGGGCGAAGGCGATGGAGGAGGCGGGCGTGCACGTCGTCTACGGCCAGCCGGCGCTGAAGACGCACGTGAAGTGCGTGCTCGTCGTGCGCCGCGAGGGCGAGGGGGTGCGCAACTACGTGCACATCGGCACCGGCAACTACCACTCGACGACCGCGAAACTGTACACCGACTTCGGGCTGTTCACGACCGACGAGCAGATCGGGGCGGACGTCGCGGACATGTTCAACTACCTCACCGGCTACGGCCGCCCGCTGCACTATCGCAAGGTGCTGATGGCGCCGAGCCAGCTGCGCGATGGTCTGCTCGCGGAGATCGAGCGAACGATTGCGACCCACTCCGCGCAGCGGCCGGCCCGAATCGCGATGAAGATGAACGCACTCGTGGACGGACCGTGCATCCGCGCGCTCTACCGCGCCTCGCAGGCGGGGGTAAAAGTGGATCTCAACGTGCGCGGCATCTGCTGCCTGCGCCCCGGCGTGCCGGGCATCTCGGAGAACATCCGCGTCGTCTCGATCGTCGGGCGCCTGCTCGAGCACTCGCGCATCTACACGTTCCAGTACGACGAGCGCCCGGTGCTCTACATCACGTCCGCGGACCTGATGCCGCGCAACCTCGACCACCGCGTCGAGCTCGCGGTCCCAATCGAGACCCCGGAGCTACAGGCGGAGCTGCTCGACACGCTCGACCGCGCCTTTGCCGACAACCAGAACGCGTGGGAGCTCGACAGCGAGGGCGCCTGGCGCAGGCTACACCCGGGCCCCGGCGAGAAGCCGCGCAGCCTGCAGCTGGAGCTGATCGAGATCCACGCGCGCCGCGC
>DATHPS010000021.1:0-23409 GCA_035483545.1 Solirubrobacteraceae bacterium
CCTCGCCTCGCCTCGCCCACACCGCACCCGCGCCAGACCCGCCCGCGCCTGCCGGACCCTCGCTCTCAACGGGCGATCGCGCCCTGCGCGGCGCTACCGACCAGCTTCGCGTACTTCTGGATCGCAACCTCGACGTGCGCCCCACTGCGGTCGGGCGCTCTGTATGCGACCAGGCGCTCGGCGATCTCTGCGTCACCGAGCGCGACGTCGAGCCGGCGCTCCTCGACGTCGATCGTAAGCTCGTCGCCGTTGCGCAGCGCGCCGATGGGACCGTTGCGGACGGCCTCGGGGGCGACGTGGGCGACCATGAAGCCGTGGGTCGCGCCGGAGAAGCGCCCGTCGGTGATCAGCGCCACCGTCTCGCCGAGCCCCTCGCCGACGATCGCGGCCGTGACCGCAAGCATCTCGCGCATCCCCGGACCGCCCGCGGGTCCCTCACCGCGGATCACGACTACGTCGCCGGCGCGGATCTCCTTGGCGAGCACTGCGGCCATCGCAGCCTCCTCGCCGTCGAACACGCGCGCGGGACCAACGTGCCGGCGGCGCTCGTGGCCGGCGAGCTTGACGACGCAGCCATCGGGGGCGATATTGCCGCGCAGGATCGCGAAGCCGCCGGTCGGCTTCAGCGGATCGGAGAGCGGGCGCACGACCTGCTGCCCGGTGGTCTCCTGGGCGGCGTCGGCCTCCTCGCCGATCGTGCGGCCTGTCACGGTGATCGCCTCGCTGCGCAGGATCCCCGCCTCCTGCAACCGCTTGAGCACGAGCGGCACGCCGCCGGCGTCGTAGAGATCGGTCGCCACGTACTGCCCGCCCGGCTGCAGGTCGCATAGCAGCGGCGTGCGCTCGGAGATCGCGTCGAACTCGTCGATCTCCAGCGGCACGCCCATTTCGTTGGCGACCGCGAGCAGATGCAGGACACCGTTGGTCGAGCCGCCGCTCGTCGCGACCGCCGCGATCGCGTTCTCGAGCGCCGCCTTGGTGATGACTTCGCTGGGCCGCAGACCGCGGCGCAGCACGTCCATGACGAGCTCGCCGACGCCTTTGGCGACCTCGAGCTTGCGGCCGTCCTCGGCCGGCACCATCGCCGAGCCGGCCGGTGAGATGCCGAGCACCTCGAAGGCCATCGCCATCGTGTTCGCCGTGAACTGCCCGCCGCAGGCGCCCGCGCCGGGCGATGCGGCCTCCTCGAGCTCGTGCAGCTCGTCCTCGGAGATCTTGCCGGCGGCGTACGCGCCGACGGCCTCGAACACCTGCTGAATCGTGACGTCGTGCCCATGGAAGTGACCGGGACGGATCGAGCCGCCGTAGAGCATCAGGCCCGGGATGTCCAGCCGCGCGAGCGCCATCACGGTCCCGGGGATCGTCTTGTCGCAACCGGAGATCGTGACGAGCGCGTCGAAGCAGTGCGCGCTTGCGACCAGCTCGATCGAGTCCGCGATCAGCTCGCGCGAGACCAGCGAGGCGCGCATCCCCGCGGTCCCCATCGTGATGCCGTCGGAGATCGCGATCGTGTTGAGCTCCATCGGCGTGCCGCCGGCGGCGCGGATGCCCTCCTTGACCTTCGCGGCGAGGATGCGGTTATTGAAGTTGCACGGCATCGTCTCGATCCACGAGTGCGCGACACCGACGATCGGCTTCGCGAGGTCCTCCGCGGAATAGCCAACCCCGTGCAGGTAGGCGCGTGCGGCCGCCCGCTCGGGACCCTCGATCAGCGCGCGGCTGCGGTGCTTGACGTCAAACGTGCTCACCGCGCGGGAACACTACTCGCGGCGCGCCGCGCGTGCGCGACCCGCTCGCGTCCCTCAACTCCTTTGGCCCCCGCGCGAACGGGGTCCGCGGTCCCCGCGCGGGCGGACTCCTTGGGCGTTGCCCGCGCGTCCTCCGGCCACGCGGAACGCCCGCGCTCCCAGCGCGCGAGGCGCGCGAGGTCGTCGCGCACCTGCTCGGGATCGAGCTGGCGTCCCGGCAAGTGCATGTTCGCGTCCGCGATCAGCCGTCGCTCGTCCGCGGTCAGCGCCATCCACTTCGCCAGCACGTCGTCCGCGTCCGGCAGACGCGTGCTGCCGTAGGGTCGCGAGTGGTCGGGGAACGCCACGCAGTACTCGTTGAGCAGCGCCCCCGTCTGCGGCAGGTACGCGACGATCGGACGGTGCGGATAGATCAGGTACGCGTAGGACGCCGCCGGATTCCCGTGCGGCGCGCCGCCGCCCGACACGCGCAGGAAGCCGAGGTCGCGGTACATCGACCACTCCTCGTCGTTCACGCACGAGCGCAGCAGCGCCCGCGCGCGCCGCTCCGCGCGCCGCTCGCGGCCGGGATCGAAGTCCACCTGCCGGTCGCGCGCCGCGCGCTCGCGAGCACGCGTGAACATCGCGGCGAGCTTCGGCGCGAGCACGCGCAGCCGCGGCAGGCTGAGCTCCCACAGCAACACCGCGGCTACGATCGCCGGTGCACCGAGCGCGAGCAGCATCGTGCCTACTTAAAGCGCGCCGCCGGCGGCGCGCGGAAAGAAGATCACGCGCTCCGCGTCGCGTGGCACATCGCCGAAGCTCTTCACCAGCTCCGCCTCGCGACGCCCGTCGCGGCGCTCGGTCGGCACCGCCGCCCACATTCCCGCGTCCAGCTCGCGACGAAACGCCTCGATCAACGCGGCCTCCTCCGCGGGCACCTCGACGTCACCCTCCGCGAGCACCACCTCGCCATGACCCGGCTTCAGTCGCAGCAACCTCATCGCTGATCGATTATGCCACCCCGCAGCCGCTCCAGGCCGAGGACGTCGACCGGACCGGCGCCCGCACCGACGTCGCGCAGGCCCCGCGCGACCGCGTCGCCCGCAAGCCGACGCGCGACGCGAGCCGCCGCCAGCGGCGCGTGCCCCAGCGCGAGCTGCGCCGCGAGCACGCTCGAATGCGTGCAGCCCGAGCCATGCGCCGCGCCGCCGGGATGACGCGGGCCGACAATCGCGATGACCTCCCCGCGCTGGCCATCGGCCGCACTCACGAAGAGGTCCACCGTGAGAGCCGCCGCGCCGGCATCGGCATCGGCATCGCGGCCGGCATCGGCGCCGCCACGGTGGCCGCCCGTCAACACGACCGCGCGCGGCCCGAGCGCGAGCACCGCGCGCGCGAGTCGCTCCGCGTCGGCGTCCGCGAGCGCCGCGCCGTCCTCCATGTCCGCGAGCGCCGCGCTGCCCCCGGCCGCGCTCTCCCGCGCCTCGCTCACCCCCGCCTCGCTCCAGCCCACGAGCACGCGCGCCTCGGGCACATTCGGCGTCAGGACGCTCGCCAGCGGCAGGATCTCCGCGACGAGCGCGCGCTGCGCGTCGACCTCCAGCAGGCGCGCACCGGACTCCGCGACCATCACGGGGTCCACGACCACGGGCGTGCCCGCGGGCAGCTCGCGCAGCGCGCGCGCGACCGCGAGCGTCACCTCGACGCTGCCCAGCATCCCGACCTTGACGGCATCTACCCCGATGTCCTCGCGCACCGCGCGGACCTGCGCGAGCACCATCTCCGGCGGGACCGCGTGGATCGCGCGCACTTCGACCGTACTCTGCGCGGTGATCGCTGTGATCGCGCTCATCCCGTGCACGCCGCAGCGCGCGAACGCCTTCAGATCGGCCTGGATGCCGGCCCCCCCACCGGAGTCCGAGCCCGCAATCGTGAGGACTCGCGGCGTATGTGTCTGACTTGGCACAGTCCTGCAACAGTATTGGCACAAAGCGGGTCCTCAAGACACACACGTCGCTCTAGCGTTAGCAGGCGTGTACTTCCTCGCCGACGGCCCATCCGACCCGCGCCGCGAGGGCGCCCCGCGCGAGGACCCGCGCCGCGTGCTCGGCCGCCTCGGCGAGCGCCTCGCGGCGGCGCATCTGCAGCGCCTCGGCTTCGCGATCGTCCAACGCAACGCCCGCACGCGCCACGGCGAGATCGACCTGATCGCGTTCGACGGGCACACGCTCGCCTTCGTCGAGGTCAAGACGCGGCGCTCGCACAAGCGCTGGCGCCTCACACCCGACGAGCAGCCGCTTGCGTGGCTGCGCAGCCGTCAGCGCGCCCGCGTGCGCCGTCTCGCCGCGGCGTGGCTACATGAGGAGTCGCGCAACCGTCCGCCCGCGCACACGATCCGCTTCGACGCGATCGGGGTCGTCGTCGACGAAGCCGACCGGCTGCTCTGCCTCGACCACATCGAGGGCGCGTGGTGAGCCCAGCCCGCCGCAGGCGGGCGTTGCGTGGATGAGATGCACCGCACGCGAGCGCAGGCGTACTGGTGGTACGCCGAGCATCGCGGGTGGGGCAGATCGCCGCGCAACGCCCGCCTAAAGGACCGCGAGCTGCTGGTATGCGAGTGACTGGAAGGACATGCGGTGCAGCGGCGAGACCCCCTGGCGGAGGATCGCCTCGCGGTGCGCGGGGGTCGAGTAGCCGACGTGCTCGGCGAAGCTCCATCCGGGGTGGAGGATGTCGGCGTGGTGCATGTAGCGGTCGCGCGTGACCTTGGCGACGATCGACGCGGCGGCGATCGCGGCGCTTGTGGCGTCGCCGTCGACAATCGCGCGCTGCGGACGTCCGATGTCGGGCACCGCGAATCCGTCGACGAGGCAGGCGATCTCGGCGTCGATACCGGCGCTGACGCCGAGCAGCGCGTCGCGCAGCGCGGCGAGGTTCGTCTTGTGCAGCCCGCGCGCGTCGATCCCGCGCACGCAGCGCGAGACGACGGTGACGCGCGCGGCGGCGCGCAGTACGAGCGGGTAGAGCTCCTCGCGCCCCTCCGCGGTGTGCTGCTTGGAGTCGTTGAGCGCGGCCAACGCGCGGGTGTCGCGCGGCCCGAGCGCGCGGTAGTCGAAGAGCACGGCGGCGGCGACGAGCGGCCCGGCGAGGCAGCCGCGGCCGGCCTCGTCGGCGCCGGCGACCCAGCGCGTCTCGAGCGCGCGGTCGAACGCGAAGAGCCTGCGGCCGCTGGGAGCGCGACGAGCGCGACGACGCGCGCGCGCGCCGCGCGCGCCCGTCCTCGCGGAGCTAGAGGGTGCCGATGCGATCGGGGGGCCAGTACGTGGCGAAGGCGTCGCCGATGATCCAACTTGTGGGGACTGGTCCCCAGAACCTGCTGTCGTCGGATTCGCCACGATTGTCCCCCATCATGAACCAATGACCGGCGGGAATCTTGATCGGCGTCGTGAAGTTGCACTCCTGCACGCCACCGCACGGTTTGATGTAGGGGTCGCTCTCGCGAACGAACCGGTTTGTCCCCGCGGCCGCTCGGTAGACGTGGCCTTCCTTGACGTAGAGGCTGTCGCCGGGTCCCGCGACGATGCGCTTGATGAAGTTCACCGAGGCCTCCTGCGGGTTCGTCTGATCGCAGGGCGCCCCGCCGAACGTGATCGTCGTGCGCGCGACCGGGCCGCACTGCTCGTTCTCGGCGCCTTCGGGCGGATGGAAGACTGCGATCTCACCGACGTGCGGTTTGCCGAAATCCATCCCGATGCGGTCGACGAGCACACGCTGGCCCTTGATCAACGTCGGTTCCATCGATCCGCTGGGTATCCGGTAGGGCTTGATGATGAAGGCCTGGATCCCAATCGCGAGCAGGACCGCGATCGCGATGATCACGACGAGCTCGACCAGCGAGCTCGTCGTCGATTTGGCGCGCTTGGGAGCGGGCGCGGGGCCTTTCCCGACTGCGGATGCGCGCGTCGTGGTGCCCCCATCCGCACTATTCGCCGCGCCCACGCCTTTGGCGGAGCCTTTGGCGGATCTCACGCCCATGGCCGCACTCGCGCTCGCGCAACAGCCATTAGGGGAGGCGTCACGCCGCGGTATCGCCGGCGTCAGCGCCGCCGGCGTCGGAGGGGGACTCGGCTCGAGCGGACTCGGCGGTCCCGGCATCGCTGCGCTCGGGCTGCTCGTTCTCGGTCGAGGTATCCCCCCCGGCGGACGTATCCGCCGACGTACTCGCGGACGTATCCGCCGACGTGCTCGCGGACGTATCCGCCGATGTGCTCGCGGCCGCGCTCTCCGCGGCGCCCGCGTCCGCCATGGCGGCCTCGGTTGCGTCGGGTGCCTCGACCGCGTCGGGCGCCTCGACGGTGTTGGGCGCGTCGGGTACGTCGGGCGCCGCGGGTGTCTCCGTCTCGTGCAGGAGCCCCGGCTGCACCGTCTCCTCCGGTCCGGTGTAGCGACGCTCGCGCACACGCGCGCGCTTGCCGACGCGGTCGCGCAGGTAGTAGAGCTTCGCGCGCCGGACGTCGCCGCGGGAGGCGAGCTCGATGCGCTCGATCTTCGGCGAGTGGACGGGGAACATGCGCTCGACGCCGACGCCGAAGGACTGCTTGCGCACCGTGAACGTCTCGCGGACGCCGTGCCCCTGGCGCTTGATGACGACGCCCTCGAAGACCTGCACGCGCCGGCGGGTGCCCTCGATCACCTGGAAGTGGACCTTGACGCGGTCGCCGGGTGCGAAGGAGGGGACGCGGCGCAGTTGCGCGCGTTCGAGGTTGTCGATGACGCTGCTCATAGCTTTGGAAGAAGAGGTTCGCTCGCGAAAGTGATTCGCTCGCGCCCGACCCGAATCTGCGGCGACCGGGCCGCGCGAGGTCAGCAATGGTAGCGGACCGCGGGATCGCTAGCCGCCGGTACCCCCCGCATCGCCGCCCAGCTCGCGGCTGCGCTCGCGCCGCCAGTTGCGAATTCGCTCGTGGTGACCGGAGAGGAGGATCTCGGGGACGCGCCAGCCGCGGTACTCGGCGGGGCGGGTGTAGTGGGGATACTCGGGATCGCCGTCGAGGGCGGCGCTAAAGGACTCCTCGACGGCGGACTCGGCGTGGCCGAGCGCACCGGGCAACTTGCGCAGGACGGTGTCGCAGAGCACCATCGCGGCGAGCTCGCCGCCGGCGAGCACGTAGCGCCCGATTGAGAGGGTCTCGCTCGCGAAGTGTTCGACGATGCGCTGATCGAAGCCCTCGTAGCGCCCGCAGAGCAGCGTCAGCGCGGGCTCGGCGGCGAGCTCGGCGGCGTAGCGGTCGTCGAGCAGGCGCCCTCCGGGCGCGAGCGCGATCACGCGCCGCGAGCGCGTGAGCTCGACGGGATCGACGTTGTAGCGGGCGCGCAGCGCGCACTCCATGACGTCGACGCGCAGCACCATCCCGGCGCCACCCCCGAAGGGCGTGTCATCGACCTGACCCCCGCTGAGGGGGGTGTGGGCGCGAATATCGATGCACTCCAAGCGACTGCCTGCCGCGATGGCGTTGCGCACGTGCCGCTGGCTCGCGAACCAGTCGAACCACGTTGGAAAGAGGGTGAAGACGTCGATCTCCATGAGGCCTCCTTAGGCTTCCCCGGCGGACGTGCGAGCTGCGGCGCGAACGCTCACGGCTCGCCGAGGAAGTCGAGGTCGGCGCGAGCGTCTCACAGCTCGCCGAAGAAGTCGAGGTCGGCGCGAGCGTCTCATGGCTCTCCGAGGAAGTCGAGGTCGATCTCGATGCGGCGCGCGGTGACATCGACGCGGCGCACGGCGTCTTTGACCATCGGCACGAGCAGCTCGCCGCCGGCGGCGCGGCGCACTTCGAGGACCTCGCAGGAGGGCAGCTCCAGCAGCCCGTGCACGGTGCCTACGGCGCGCGCGCCGTCGAACACGGTGCAGCCCTCCAGTTCGTGACCCCACCACTCTCCGTCTCCGAGCGCGGGGGCCGCGGCGAGCGGGACGGTCAGGGGCTGGCCGCGCAGCGCCTCCACCGCGTCGCGATCGGCGAGCCCGCTCAGGCGTACGATCGGCCGCTGCTCGACGCCGGCGCGGCGCACGATCTCGTGCGAGTCGCCCGCAAGCGTGAGCCTCGTGCCGAGCGCGAGTAGGCGCGGGCGCGCGCCGGTGACATAGAAGCTGCCGTCGAGCCCGTGCGGGCGCCCGACGCGACCGGCCTCCAGCAGCGGCGTGTCAGTCAACGATGTCGAGCAGCACGCGGCGCTGCGCGCTCGCGGCGGAGGCGCGCACGACGGTGCGCAGCGCCTGCGCGGTGCGCCCGCCGCGACCGATGACCTTGCCGTAATCGTCGGCGCCGACGGCGAGCTCGAGCACCACCGTGCCGTCGTCCTCCTCGAACTGCTCGACCGAGACCTCGTCGGGATCGTCGACGAGCCCTTCGACGAGATAGGTCAAGAGATCCTGCACTTTTTGCGCCGCCATCGGACCGTAGTCTGGCACCCTCGGCGGCCGTCTGCGGCGCGACCGCGCGCGGAGCGCTAGGCGTTGATGCCCTGGATGCGCAGCAGCTTGCGGACGGTGTCCGTCGGCTGCGCGCCGCGCGCGAGCCACGAGCGCGCGCGATCCTCGTCGATCGCGATCGTCGAGGGGTTCGTCTGCGCGTTGTAGCGGCCGATCGTCTCGATCACGCGCCCATCGCGCGGGGAGCGCTGGTCGGCGACGACGACGCGCCAGATCGGGTCCTTCTTGCCGCCGACGCGGGTGAGCCTCAGCCTTACCGACACGAATCAACTTCCTCTCTACGTTGCGCTGCTCTGAAAACCGACCGACAGCTTAGCCTGAATCCGCCGTGCGGGGAGACGAGCAAGCGACCGGCGGTACGGAACATTCAGTTTTTGGAGAATCTTACACTCGGGAGTAGTTCTCTTTTGCAAGGAACTCGCAAAAGAGCTATACAATCTCGCGGCGCGCCGGACCGGACGCGCGCCTGGAGGGCCGCGGCGCGCCGCGACAGCTCAGCGCGCCTGGAGGGCCGCGGCGCGCCGCGACAGCTCAGCGCGCTTGGCGCATGAGCGCGCCGACGTCGGGCATCTTGCCGCGCCCGATCTGGCGCATCAGCTTGCGCATCTGCGCGAACTGCTTGATCAGCTGGCTGACCTGTTGCACGTTGGTGCCCGAGCCGCGCGCGATGCGCAGGCGGCGCGAACCCTTGATCAGCTCGGGGCGGCGGCGCTCTTCGGGGGTCATCGAGAGGATGATCGCTTGCAGGCGATCGAACTCGCGCTCGTCGATCTTCATGTTGCGCAGCTGCGCGCCGCCGAGGCCGGGGATCATCCCAAGGAGGTTGCTGAGCGGACCCATTTTGCGAACGGTCTGCAGCTGCTCGAGAAAGTCGTCGAGGCCGAACTCGTTGCGGCGCAGCTTGCGCTGGAGCTCGATCGCGTCGCGCTCGTCAAACTCGCGCTCGGCGTGCTCGATCAGGCTCATCACGTCGCCCATGCCGAGGATGCGCTGCGCCATGCGATCGGGGTGGAAGCGCTCGAACTGCTCGATGTGCTCGCCGGTGGAGGCGTAGAGGATCGGACGCCCCGTGACGGCCTTGACCGATAGCGCGGCGCCGCCGCGCGCGTCGCCGTCGAGCTTGCTCATCACGACGCCGTCGAACTGCACCGCGGCGGCGAACTGCTCGGCGACGTTGACGGCGTCCTGGCCGGTCATCGCATCGACGACGAGCAGCGTGTTCTCGGGCTTGACGGCGTCGTGGACACGCACGAGCTCGGCCATCAGCTCGGCGTCGATGTGCAGGCGCCCGCTGGTGTCGACGATCAGCACGTCCTTGCCGTCCTCGCGCGCGCGCTCCAGCGCCCACGCGGCGATCTCGACGGGGTCGGGCTCGGTGCCGCGCTCGTAGACCGTGGCGCCCGCGCGCTCGCCCATCTTCACGAGCTGCTCGACCGCGGCCGGGCGGTAGGTGTCGCACGCCGCGAGCGCGACGGCCGAGCCGTGCTCCTCGTGCAGCAGCCGCGCGAGCTTCGCGGCGGCGGTCGTCTTGCCGGAGCCCTGCAGCCCCGCCAGCAGGATCACCGTCGGGGGGCGCGAGGCGAAGCGCAGGCCCGCCGCCTCGCCGCCCATCAGCGCCGTGAGCTCATCGGCGACGATCTTCACGACCTGCTGGCCGGGGTGCAGTCGTCCGAGGATCTCCGCCCCCAGACAGCGCTCCTTGACGTCGCTCGTGAACTGCTTGACGACCTTGAAGTTGACGTCCGCCTCGAGCAGCGCGAGGCGGATCTCGCGCATCGCGCGGTCGATGTCCTGCTCGGTCAGCGTTCCGCGCTGGCGGACCTCGGAGAGCGTCGCCTGGAGCTTCTCCGCGAGCGAGTCGAACATCGCCGCGCTCAGCCCTGCGAGCCCACGGGCGGCGCGCCGCCGGACGCATCGCCGCCACTGGCGAGCTCGCCGGGGGCGCCGTTGGTCGAGATCTCGCCCGGCGCGGCCGGTGCGCCCTCGCCGGGAGCGCGCTCGTCGGCGCGGCGCGCGAGCGCCTCGCCGATCCCGCCGAATGCCTCGGCGAACTCCGAGGGGATCACGAAGACCTTGTTCGAGTCGCCTTCGGCGAGCTGGGGCAGCATCTGCAGGTATTCGTAGCTGAGCAGGTCGCGCGTCGGGCGACCCTCGTGGATCGCTTTGAAGACGGTATCGATCGCCTTCGCTTCGCCCTCCGCGCGCAGCACCGCGGCCTGCTTGGCGCCTTCGGCGGAGAGCACCGCGGCCTGCTTTTCGCCTTCCGCGGTCAGGATCTGCGCCTGGCGCTGACCTTCGGCGGTGAGGATCGCGGCGCGGCGGTCGCGCTCGGCGCGCATCTGCTTCTCCATCGCCGTGCGGATGTCCGCCGGCGGGTCGACCGACTTGATCTCGACGCGGTTGATGCGGATCCCCCACTTGCCGGTCGCCTCGTCGAGCACGGTGCGCAGCTCGGCGTTGACGTTCTCGCGCGCGGTCAGCGTCGCCTCGAGGCTGAGGCCGCCGATCACGTTGCGCAGCGTCGTGACCGTGAGCTGCTCGATCGCCTGCAGCGGGTTCGCGATTTCATACGTCGCCGAGCGCGGGTCGGTGATCGTGAAGTAGAGGACCGTTTCGATCCCCACGACGACGTTGTCTTCGGTGATGACCGACTGCGGCGAGAAGTTGACGACCTGCTCGCGCAGGTCCACGAGCGGCTTCACGCGGTCGATGAACGGCGTGACGATCGTCAGGCCCGGCTCGAGCGTGCGGCTGTAGCGGCCGAGGCGCTCGACGACGCCCGCGCGTGCCTGCGGGATCACGCGGATCGTGCGCGCCGCCACGACCAGCGCGAACAGCACGATCACGGCGAGGATGATGAGAGCGACCATTGCGAAGCCTTTCTACTGCCTGTCGGGGTGGTGGGTCAATGCATTACGAGGGGGCGATGGTGGGTCAATGCATCACGAGCGCCGTGGCGCCGCGGATCTCTACTACCTGCACGCGCTCGCCCGCGTCGATCACCTCGTCTTCGTCGTAGCTGCGCGCGGTCCAGGTCTCGCCACCGATGCGCACGCAGCCGACGCCCTCGCGGTTGGCGATCCGCTCGAGCACCGTCGCGTCGGCCCCCACCAGCGCGGCCGCGCCGGTGCGGATCGGCGGCGGCAGGCGGCGGTGGCGGCGTGCGAGCGGGCGCAGCGTGAGCAGCACCAGCAGCGAGGCCAGCAGGAAGACCCCGACCGCGAGCCCCGCGCCGACGCCGGCGAGCGTGACGAGCGCGGCGACGAACGCTCCCACCGCGAACGGCGCGAGAAAGAAGCCGCCGGTATGCATCTCCCCCACGCCGAGCACGCAGCCCGCGGCAAGCCAGATGATCCACGCGTCCATATCCTCGATTATCGCACCGCGTCGACCGGGCGCCGGGGCGGGGTGAGCGCGATCATGCCTGCACGAGCGCGCGCGCGAACTCCTCGGGGTCGAATGGGCGCAGGTCCTCCAGCGACTCGCCGACGCCGATCAGCTTGACGGGGATCTCGAGCTCGCGCGCGATCGCCAGCGCGATCCCGCCGCGCGCGGTGCCGTCGAGCTTGGTCAGCACGATCCCGCTGACCTGGACCGCGTCGGCGAACATGCGCGCCTGGCGCAGGCCGTTCTGCCCTGTCGTCGCGTCGACGGTGAGCAGCGTCTCGTGCGGCGCGCCGTCGAGCTGGCGCGCGATCACGCGGCGGACCTTCGTGAGCTCGGCCATCAGGTCATCCTGGGTGTGCAGGCGACCCGCGGTGTCGACGATCACAACATCGATGCCGCGGCTGTTGGCCTGCGCGACCGCCTCGAACGCGACGGCGCCGGGGTCCGAGCCCTCCGGCCCGGTCACGATCTCGCACTCGGCGCGCTGCGCCCAGCCTTCGAGCTGCTCGGTCGCGGCGGCGCGGAACGTGTCGGCGGCGGCGAGCAGGACGCTGCGGCCGAGCTCGCGCCGCAGGTGCCACGCAAGCTTGCCCGCGGTCGTCGTCTTGCCGGTCCCGTTGACGCCGACGGCAAGAATCACGGTGGGTTGGGCGCGGATGTCGATGCGCCCCTCGCCGGTGCGCGCGGTCTGCGCGAGCAGCTCGATCAGCCGCTCGGAGAGCGCCTCGCCACCGCTGAGCTCGCCCGCGGTCGCCGCGGCCTCGAGCGTCTGCACGACCGACGCGGTCGTCGCGGCGCCGACGTCGGCCATGATCAAAGCCTCCTCCAGGCGCTCCCAGGTGTGCTCGTCGAGCGTCTGGAAGAGCGTCGCCTGGATCTCGCCGCTGAGCGCCTGGCGGGTCTTCGCGAGGTTCTCGCGCAGGCGTCGGAAGAGGCCGCGCCGCGGCGCGTGGCTCTCATCGGTCACCTCGACGCCCGCGTCCTCGCGCGCGTCGGCGATGAACAGGTCCTCCCAGTCGCGCGGCACGGAATCAGTCGCGGCGCGCGTCGACCATCGAGCTAGGCGACCTCGGCCATGTCGAGCGGCTGCTCGTCGCTTCGCGCACGCGCGCTCTCCGCGGTCGGCCCCTCCTGCAGGACCTCTGGCGCCGGTAGCTGCTCCTGCTCGACCGGCGCCGCGGGCGGCAACCGCCGCGAGAGCACCTTGGAGACTCCGTTGCCGGCCATCGAGACACCATAGAGCCAGTCGGCGGCCTCCATCGTGCGCTTCTGGTGGGTAATGACGATGAACTGCGCGCGGTCGGCGTAGCGGCGCAGGAGGCTCAGGAAGCGGTCGAGGTTGAGGTCGTCGAGCGCGGCCTCGACCTCGTCCATGATGTAGAAGGGGCACGGCCGCGCGAGGAACACCGCGAATAGGAACGCGAGCGCGGTCATCGACTTCTCCCCGCCGGAGAGCAGCGAGAGGCGCTTGGCGGACTTGCCGGCGGGGGTGATCTCGATCTCGACGCCGAGGAGCTCCTCGGCGTCGCCCTCGGCGCGCTGCTCCTCGGCATCCGCCTCGGCCTCCGCGGCGGCCTCGACCTCGGCCTCGGAGACGCCGTTCCCGTCCCCGTTCCCGCTGCCCTCCCCCGCCGCGGTCTCGGGGGCCGGCTGGCCGCCGAGCACGGGTCGTGGCGCGAGCTCATCCTTGACGAGTCGCAGGCGGCCGCTGCCGCCGGGGAAGACGTCGCGGGCGAGCTCTTCGAAGTTGCGCGCGGCGGCCTCGAAGGTCGCCTGGAAGGTCTCGTGGATCTGGCGGTCGGTGTCGCGGATCACGGTGCGCAGCTCGCGCAGCGCGGTCTCGAGGTCGACGCGGCGCTCCTCGAGCTCCGCGACGTGCGCGAGCGCCTGCGCGTACTCCTCCTGCGCGAGCGGGTTCACGGGCCCGAGCTGCTCGCGGCGGCGCTGCAGGCGCTCGACGCGCGCGCGCAGCGCCTGCTCCTGCTCGGCGTCGAGCGGCGGCGCGTCCGGGGCGACCTCGGGCTCGGGCAGCTGCAGGCGCTCGGCGACAGTGCGCAGCTCGAGCGCGGCGTCGGCGGCCTGGTCGCGCAGGCGCTGCGCGGCGACCTCGGCGCTGGTGACGGCCTCGCCCTCGGCGCGCAGGCGCGCTTGGAGCTCGGCCTCGCTGCCGGCGCACGCGCGCAGCTCGCCGGCCATCTCCTCGCCGGCCGCGTTGTGCGCGGCGAGCTCCGCGTCGAGCTCGGCGACGCGCGCCGCGACCGCGACGGCGACCGCGTCGAGTGCGGCGGCGAGCCGGCTGGCGAGCGGGCCGAGCGCGGTGTCGGCGGCGTGCTGCTCGCGCAGCTCTTCCAGTCGCGCGAGCCGCTCGGCGTGCTCGCGTCGCACGCGCTCGGCCTGGCGGCGCTCGGCGGCGAGCTCGCCTTGCAGCTCGGCGCGGCGCACGGCGAGCGCGCCCTGCTCGGGTGCGGCGCGGCGCTGCTCGATCAGCCACGCGGCGTGGCGCTGTTGCTCGAGCGCACGGGCGTGGTCGCGCTCGGCTTCGCGCAGCGCGCTCTCGGCCTGCTCGCGGGCGGCGTCGGCGTCGCTTAGTTGTTCGAGCGCGCGCTCGGCCGCGGTGCGCGCGGCGTGCTCGGCGGCCGCGGCGGCGTCGGTCGCGGCGATCAGCTGCTCGCGCTCGTTGCGACGCGCGAGCACGCGCTCGGCGCCGCCCGCGGTCACCTGGCGCACCTCGCCGCCCGCCGCGAACCAGACGCGCCCGCCCGGCGTCACGGCGACTCCGCCGAAGTCGTCGGCCAGACCCTCGAAGGACTCGACCACCCAGGTGTCGGCGAGCAGCCGCGAGGCCAGCGCTAGCACCGGCTTGGGCGCCCGTACGAACTCGATCAAACGCCGCGCGCTCGGCGCGGGGGCGGCGGGGCGAGTGAGGCGCACGGAATCCTCGACGTCGGCTGCCACGGTAGACGCCACATCGAGCTCCGCCCCGTCCGCGTCGTCTGCGTCGCCCGCGTCGGCACCCACGCCCTGCTCCTGGCCGGCCGATCCGCTCGCGGCGGCGCCGGCGAGCAGGACGCTCGCGCCGTCGGGCCCGGCGCGGTCGAGCAGCTGTGCGGCGGCGGCGATGTCGGCGACGAGCGCGGCGTCGAGGCGACTGCCGAGCACGGCGGCGAGCGCGAGCTCATAGCCGCCCCGCACTTTCAGGATCTCGCTGAGCGCGCGCGGCGCGTCGTCGCTGGCGGCGGGGCTCGAGGCGCTCGTCGCGAGGGAGCGGCTGTGGCTGCGTAGGAACTGGTTGACGGCGGCGAGCTCGGCGCCGACGCGGGCGGCCTCGCGACGCGCGTCTTGCACGGCGCGCTCGGTTTCGCGCAGCGCGGCGCGGGCGGTCTCGGATTGCGTCTCGGCCTGCTCGCGGGCGGCGCGGACCGCGGCGAGCGCGTCGCGCAGCGTCGCGACCTCACCCTCTGTCTGGGCGTGCGCGGCGGCGAGCTCGGCGACCTCGCGCTCGAGCTCGTGCTCGCGCTCACGGTCGAGCTCGGCGAGCTGCGCCTCGAGCTCGGCGATGCGACGCCCACCGGCCTGCGAGCCCACGTCGGGGGCGGCGGCGAGTAGCTCCTGCAGGGTGTCGAGCTCGCGCTGGGTGCGCGCGCGGCGGTCCTCAAGGCTCTCGGCGGTGGCGAGCGCGTGCTCGCGGCGCAGCTGCAGGCGCTCGTGCGCGGCGCGCGCTTTGAATACGCGCCCGGCGAGCTCGTCGTGGCGCGCGGAGCGCTCGGCAAGCGCGCGCTCGGCGCGACCGCGGCGCTCTACGACCCCCGCGAGCTCGCCTTCGACGCTCTCGCGGGCGGCGCGCGCGACCTGGACGCGGGACTCGGCGCCGTCGAGCTCCAGGCGCCGCGCGCGCAGCGCCTCGCGGGCGAGCTCGAGGCGCGCTTCGAGCAGCTGGCACTCGAGGCGCTCGTGCAACTCGGCGGCCTCGGCCTGGCGCTTGAGGGGGCGCAGTCGGCTGCGCGCCTCCCGCTCCACGTCGAGCGCGCGGTCGAGGTTCTCCTGGGTGCGCTCCAACTTCAGCTGGGCTCTGCGACGGCGCTTGCGGTGCTTGCCAAGACCCGCGGCCTCCTCGATCAGCAGGCGCCGGTCGCGGGGCTTGGAGGTCACGATGCCCTCGACGCGGCCCTGGGAGATGACGGAGTGCGTCTCCTTGCCGAGGCCGGTGTCGGAGAGCACCTCGATCACGTCGACGAGGCGGCAGCGCGCGCCGTTGAGGCGGTATTCGCCCTCGCCGGAGCGGTCCAGGCGCCGCAGAATCGAGATCTCCGCGAGCGGCAGCGCGACGGTGCCGTCGGAGTTGTCGAGGACGATCTCGACCTCGGCGGAGCTGCGCGCCTGCACGCCGCGCCCGCCGCCGAAGATGACGTCCTGCATCGACTGCCCGCGCACGGCGAGCGGGGACTGCTCGCCCATCGCCCACAGCACGGCGTCGGTGACGTTGGACTTGCCCGAGCCGTTCGGGCCGACGACGACACTGACGCCCGGTCCGAAGTCCAGGCGCGTGCGGTCCGGGAAGGACTTGAAGCCCTTCAGCGTGAGCGACTTCAGATGCATCGCGACCACCACTGGCGGCTTGCGGATCCAGAGCCTCTGTGTGAACTCACGATCATGATGTCTGTGTCTGCAGCGTCTCGACGGCTTGCCGCGCGGCCTCTTGCTCGGCGTGCTTCTTGCTGCGCCCGGAGCCACTGCCGAGCAGCCGCCCGTCGACGCTGGCGCTGACCTCGAAGGTGCGCTCGTGCGGGGGTCCCTGCTCGGCGGTGACCTTGTAGCTGACGACGGCGCCGCGCTGGGCGAGGAGCTCTTGCAGGGTGGACTTGAAGTCGACGGGGTGCTCGAGCGCCTGCTCGATCTCGGGCGCGAAGGCCTCGACGACGGCTTGCGCGGTGCGCTCGTAGCCGGCGTGCAGGTAGCACGCGCCGATCACGGCCTCGATCACGGAGGCCAGGACACGCTCGGTCTCGCCGAGCGCGAGCGCGTTCTCGCGCACGTCCTGCGGCGCGGCGGCGTGCAGCCGCCCGGGCACCTCCAGGCGCTCGGCGACGGCACGGCACGAGGGACCGGAGACGGCCTGGGCGCGGATCTTCGTGAGGCGTCCGGCACCGAAGCGCTCGGCCTCCAGGCGCGGATAGAGGTGGGTGGTCACGGCGAGCGCAAGCACGCTGTCGCCGAGGAACGCGAGGCGCGCGTAGGAGTCGCTGCGCCGCTCGCTCCACGAGGCGTGCGTGAAGACCTGACGCGCGAGCTCGCCGGGGAGCTCCTCCAACAACCCGTACAGCAGTTTCATTGGACTTCATTACACCTCGCCGGGGCCAGTGTGCGCGACGACGAAGTCGACGGCCTGCCCGACGGTGAGGATATCCGCGGCCTGCTCGTCGGAGATGCGCACGCCGTAGCTGTCCTCGAGCTCCTGCACCAGCGTGTAGAGGTCGAGCGAGTCCGCGGCGAGATCCTCCTTGAAGCGCGTCGCGAGCGCGATCTGCGCGGGATCGACGTCGAGCTCGTCGGCGAGATGGCCACGGATCAGCTCGTATACCTGCTCAGGAGTCACTGCCGCGCAGGCTAGCGTCCGGGGCGGATGGCGAGCGGTCCTGCGTCGATGGCTGGGAGTCCAGCGCCGATGGCTCGCAGTCCAGTGCCCCGCGGGGCGCGCCGGCGGCGGCGGGCCGCTCGCGCAGCGCGCCGGCTTGCTGCAGCGCGACGTGCGTGGCGCCGACGACGTCCTCGCGCGCGCCGCGCGCGGCGCGCGCGATCGCGTGCGCGAAGCCGTGCCGCGTGAAGCGCCCGTGCGGGACGACCCCGAGTCGGCGCAGCCCGAGCAGGTACGCGCCGCCCTGTGCTTCGGGGTCGATCTCCTCGCGGAAGGCGCGCAGCGCGGGGCGCAGCAGCAGGCCCCCGAGCTGTGCGCGCGGCGAGGATTCGGCGGCGCCGCGGATCGCGTGGAGCATCGTCTGCGAGACGCCCTCGATCAGCTTCAGCGCGATGTTGCCGGTGAAGCCGTCGGTGACGATCACGTCGGCGGCGCCGCCCGTGAGGTCGCCGCCCTCGACGTTGCCGAGGAACGCGAAGGGCGCGGCGTCCACGTCCGCGTCCGCGGTCGCGTGAGCCGAGCGCGCCGCGCCCTGGCCGGCGGCGCTCGCAGCGCCTGCGCCCAGCCGCTCGCGCAGCAGCCTCGCGGCCTCCAGCACGAGCGGCGCGCCGCGCGCGTCCTCCTCGCCGTTTGAGAGCAGCGCGACGCGGGGTCGCGCGACGCCGAGCACGGTGTGCGCGAGCGCGGCGCCCATGAAGGCGAACTGCACGAGGTGCTCGGGGCGCGCCTGCGCGTTGGCACCGACGTCGAGCAGGGTGACAGTGTGAGGGGCGACGCCCGCGGCGGAGCCGGGAATTGGCAGCGGCAGCGCGAGCGCCGGCCGGTGGATGCCGCGGGCGCGCTTGATGTTGAAGAGCCCGGCGGCAAGCGCGGCGCCGGTGCCACCGGCGCAGACGAGCGCATGCGCGCGACCGTCGGCGACGGCGCGCGCGGCCTGCACGATCGAGGCGTCGGTGCTCGCGCGCGCGGCGCGCGCGGGATCGGGGCTCTTGGCGATCGAGACGGGCGCGTCGACGACTTCGACGCCGGGCGGCAGGCCAGCGGCGGTGAGCGCGGCGACGGGTCCGAACAGCAGCACGCGCGCGCCCCGCTCCGCGGCGAGCGCGGCGCCGGCGGCGACCTCCGCGGGCCCGAGGTCGGCGCCGTTGGCGTCGACGGCGACGACGACGTCGCTACTCGTGATCGTGTCCGTCGTGCTCGCCGTGTACGACGGGGGCGAGGATCTCGCGACCGGCGTACGTGCCGCATACGGAGCAGACGCGGTGCGGACGGCGCGGGGAGTGGCAGCGCGGGCACTCGCTGAGCGCGGGCGCGGTGACCTTGTGCTGGGCGCGGCGCTTGGCGGTGCGGCTGTGGGACTGCTTTTTCTTGGGGACGGCCATCGGCGCCGAAGGGTATCAAGCCCCGCGTGTGTGTCCCAGCCGGACTCACTCCGGGCGCGTCCGGCCAGGCGTATCCAACCGCGCGTCACTCCAGGCGCAGCTCGCGGAGCTTGGCCCAGCGGGGGTCGGGGGCGGCCTCGTGGTGGTGCTCGGGCCCGACTTCGTTGAGATCGGCGGCGCACTCGGGGCAGAGGCCGGCGCAGTCCTCGCGGCAGAGGACCTGGGCGGGCATGCTGAGCGCGAACGCGTCGCGCGCCCAGGCCTCGATGTCGAGGATCTCCTCGCGTACGTAGGGGCTGGAGAGCTCCTCGCCACCGCCGGGACGGTCGACCTCGCGCGCGTCCACCTCGTAGCTGGGGGCGGCGGGCGCAAGGCAGCGCATGCAGGGCCCGACGAGCGTGGCGCGCAAGCGCAGGCGCAACGCGTACCCGTGGCCGACCATGCGCGAGATTCCCAGCTGCACGGGCACCCGCGATGGTTCGCAGACGTAGCGCTCGCCGCCGAACTGGAACGACTCGATCGGGACCTCGAACTCGAGCCGGCGTCCTTCGCCGGGGTTGAGGCGGAGGCTGGCGAGATCGAGCTTGTGGGTCGAGGGAGGCATCTCTTTCAGGCTAGCGACGCGCACCCCGATCGCGTCCTGATCGCGTCCTGATCGCGTGAGTTTGCGCGATCGGAGGCTTCTCGCCGCGCGTCGCGGCACGAAGAGGACATTCTATTTTTGGAGAATCTTTACCTCGAAAATAGTTTCTCTTAGAAAGAAACTCCAAAAAATATACAAAAGATCCAGCGCGCTATCCCCACGCATCGTCTCGCGCGCCTCACCGGCCGCGCCCTCGCGCCGTGCACCCGGAGCTTTATTCCGAACGCGAGGCGCTGCGCCTAGCCGTCGCCTAGCCGGCGGCGCTGAGCTCGCGCTTGAGCACCTTGCCGGTGGCGTTGCGCGGCAGCTCCTCGACAAAGACGACGTCGCGGGGGACCTTGAAGCGGGCGAGGTTGCGCTTGACGTATTCCTTGATCGCGTCCTCGTCGAGGTCGGCGCCCGCGCGGGGGACGACGAAGGCCTTGAGGCGTTGGCCGAACTCATCGTCGGGGACGCCGATCACGGCGGCCTCTTCGATATCGGCGTGGTCGGCGAGCAGATCCTCGACCTCGCGGGGGAAGACGTTCTCGCCGCCGGAGACGATCATCTCGTCGTCGCGGCCGTCGACGAAGAGGCGCCCGGCGGCGTCGAAGTGACCCATGTCGCCGGTGCTCATGAGGCCGCGCACGATCTCCTTGCCGCCGCCGCCGGTGTAGCCCTCGAAGACCATCTCGTTGGCGGCGAAGATCCGCCCACGCTCGCCGGCGGCGACCTCGCGGCCTTCGGCGTCGAGCAGCTTGACGACGGTTCCGAGCGGTGGGCGCCCCGCGGTGCCGGGCGCGGCGCGGAGGTCTTGAGGCGTAGCGATCGTGGCCCAGGCGACCTCGGTGGAGCCGTAGAGGTTGTAGAGGACATCGCCGAAGGTGTCCATGACGCGCGTGGCGAGCTCGCCGGGCAGCACGGAGCCGGAGGCGGCGATGATCCGCAAGCAGCTGAGGTCATAGCGCGCGATCGTCGCGGGGGGGAGCTCCATGATGCGCTGGAGCATCACCGGGACGACGGCGAGCGCGCTGGCGCGGTGGTGCGCGATCGCGCGGAGCGTCCCCTCGGGGTCGAAGCGCCGCGGCAGCACAAGCGTCGAGGCGAGCGGCATCGCGAGCGTGAAGTGCCCGTAGCCCCACGAGTGGAACATCGGCGCGGCGATCACGGTGCTCTCGTGCGCGCGCAGCGGGATCTTCGAGAACATCGCCGCGAGCGGCTCCATCGAGTCGGGCTGTTTGCGTTTGGCGCCCTTCGGCGTGCCGGTCGTGCCGGAGGTTAGGATCACGACGCGCCCGTGCTCGGCGGGCGGCTCCAGCGGCGCGGGGTCGCCGCTTGCGATCAGGTCCTCGAGCCTTGCGTCTTCGGCGGCGGCCGTGGCGCCCCCGTCGGCCCCGTTGCGACCCTCGACGCCCGCGGCGCCTTCATCGCGACCCTCGACGCCCGCGGCGGCTCCGTCGCGACCAGCGGCGGCGCGGCGCTCGGCCGGCGTCTCGGACCACGCGACGAAGCGGTGCATGCCCTCGGAGCCTTCGCTGACGAGGTCGGCGAACTCCTCGTCGTAGATCAGCGCGCTCGGCGCCTCGCGGCGCAGCACGTCCGCGATCTGGGGGCCGGCGAAGGCGGTGTTGAGGTAGAGCTGGCTCGCGCCGAGCTTCGCGCAGGCGACGGTCGCCTCGACGAACCCACGGTGGTTGCGGCACATGATCGCGACGCCATCGCCTTCGCGCACGCCGGCGGCCGCGAGCCCGTGCGCAAGCGCGTTCGTGCGGCGCTCGACCTCCGCGAACGTGAGCGTCCCGCGCTCATCGATCAGCGCGAGGCGATCGGGGTAGCGGATCGCGCAGATCGTGTACGCGGCGGCCGCGTTGGAGCCCCACTGCTGCAGCGTGCGCAGCGCACGCACCGAGCGGTCGGGGCGCTCGAGTTTGAACATGCCCGTCCCCAGCAGCGTGCGCGCGACTTCGAGGCGATACTTGACCGGCGAGCTCATCGGCCGCTGATTATCCCACGCCATCCAATTGCAGTCGTCGCGATGTTGCCAGATGGCCCGTCCTAGGTGGTCGCTGAGCAAGCGATGCGAGGACGCAGCGAGCGAAATGTGCTTGCGCACATACCCCGTTCGGGGCACAGGTGAGCGAGCGAGGACGCAGCAGCGCGCCGCTCAGCGGCCGCCTAGGACACTTCGGCGGGCTCGTCCTTGCCTTGCAGTCGCTCGCGGCCGCGGCCGACGGCGGAGATGATCTTGGAGAGGTTGACCTCGAGCGTGCTGAGGATCTCGTCGGCGTAGTCCTCGGCGCCGAGGCGGATCTCGCGCTCGCGGGTGCGGGCGTCCTCGATGATGTCCTCGGCGGCGCGTTCGGCCTGCTTGGTGACCTCCTCCTCGCCGAGCAGCCGCTCCTGGCGCTCGCGGGCCTCCTTGACGATGCGCTCGGCCTCGCGCTTGGCCTCGGCGAGCATCTCCTGGCGCTCCTTGACGATCCAGCGCGCCTGCTTGATCTCCTCGGGGATCGTGGCACGCATCTGGTCGAGGATGTCGTAGATCTCCTCCTTATCGACGCGTACCTGGTCGGTCAGGGGCACCGGCTTGGCGTTGTGCACCAGGTCGTCGAGCTTGTCGATCAATACAAGGACATCCATCTGTGGTTCACCTCAAGTCAACGAATTCGTCAGCGCGTGAGCTCTTCCTGCAAGCGTCTGGCGACCTGCGGGGGTACGAGATCATCGATCTTGCCCCCGAACGTCGCGAGCTCCTTGACGCCGCTCGATGAAAGGAAACTGTACTGCGGGCTCGCCATCAGGTACACAGACTCGATCTCGGCGTCCTGCCGGCGATTGAGCTGGTGCATCTCGAGCTCGTACTCGAAGTCCGAGATCGCGCGCAGACCCTTGACGATCGCCTTGGCGCCGACACTGCGGGCGAACTCGACTATGAGATTGCTGAACGGCGCCACCCGCACCCCGGGCAGCTCGGCGGTGGCGGCTTCTATGAAGCCGACCCGCTCCTCGATCGAGAAGAGCGTCGCCGCCTTGCGCACCGAGCGGTTGACGACGGCGACGACGACCTCGTCATACAGCGCGGCGGTCCGCCGGATGACGTCGATGTGGCCGTTGGTGATCGGGTCGTACGAGCCCGGGCAGACGGCCGCGACGCGGCGCAGCGCCGTGCTCTCCCCCGGCTCGCCTGCATGATCGCTTTGGCTGGAGCTCATCGCTGACGGTGGATTGTTACCGAAGTGTCGCCGTAACGCCGCTGCGCCTCCACCGCGATCGGCAGAAGCGACGGCCCACCGCGCCGAGCGTCGCTCTCGACCACGACGCGCGCCCGCGGCGCCAACAGCGGCGGCAACGCCACCGCCAGCTCGCGCCCCAGCTCGCCCGCCTGGCCGTAGGGTGGATCGACGAAGACCAGATCGTATGTCTCGGCGCGCCCACATGCGTTGCGGACCGCGCGCAGCGCCTCGTCGCGGCGCACCTCGGCCTGCACCGGCCCGAGGCCCAGCTCGGCCAGATTGCGCTCCAGGGCGCCCAGCGCGCGCCGGTCGCGCTCGACCAGCACCGCGCGGGCAGCGCCGCGCGAGAGCGCCTCGATCGCCAGGGCGCCGGTGCCGGCGAAGAGGTCGAGCACGACCTCGCCCTGCAGCGGCCCCAGCATCGAGAAGAGCGCCTCGCGCACCCGCTCCGAGGTCGGTCGCGTGGCGCGCCCCCGCGGCGCGTGCAGGCGCCGGCCGCCGAAGGTCCCCGCGATCACGCGCATCGGCGGATCATCGCGCGCTGGACCGCGCCGCGGCGGGCAGTCGCACAGCCGGCGGGCGGCTCGCACGGCAGGCGTTCGCCCTCACGCCGGGATCGGCTCGCGCGTCTCGGCGCCGAGGGCGCGTTCGAGGGCGTCGGCGAGTAGCGCGTGCTCAGGCGCCGCGAGCCCGGGGTCGGCGGCGAGAATGCGCAGCGCCCACTCGTGCGCGCTCTGCAGCAGCGACTCGTCCTCGGGCAGGCTCGCGACGCGGGGCTCGGCCTGGCCGTGCTGGCGCATTCCGGCGAGCTCGCCCTCGCCGCGCAGACGCAGGTCGATCTCGGCGAGCCGGAAGCCGTCGCGGTGCTCGGCCAGCGCGCGCAGGCGGCGCGAGCCGCGCGGCCCGAAGAGGATGCACAGCGAGTCGTGCTCGCCC
>DATHPS010000022.1:0-105596 GCA_035483545.1 Solirubrobacteraceae bacterium
CCGGCACCGGCACCGGCACCGGCACCCGCATGCTCGTCCCCCCGCGCGCTCCACACCACGCGCGCCCCGCCCGCCGGCACCAGCGTGATCGCGCGCCGCACGTTCCACTCGCCCCGCCCCAACCAGCGCGCCTCTCGCCGCGGCAAGCTCGGCCGCAGCTCCCCCAGCATCGTCCCCAGCATCAGCTTCATCTCCAGCGTCGCGAACGACGCCCCGATGCAGCGCCGGATGCCGCCCCCGAACGGAATCCACGAGAACGTCTCCGGCGCGCTCCCCAGGAAGCGCTCCGGGCGGAACTCCCGCGGCGCCTCATACACGCGCGGGTTGCGGTTCGTCAGGTAGATCGACGGCGCCACCCGCGTCCCCGCCGGCAGCACATGCCCGCCCACCCGCAGCGGCTCCTCCAACACCCGCACCACCATCGGCACCACCGGGCGCACCCGCAGCGTCTCGCTGATCACCGCCTGCATGTACTCATCGCTCCCGCCGCCGTCGATCTCCGCCACCAGCCGCGCCAGCTTCGCCGGGTAGCGCACCAAGCGCTCCACCGCCCACGCGCTCGCCGTCGCCGTCGTCTCATGGCCCGCCAGCAGCAGCGTCACCAGCTCGTCGCGCAGCTCCCCATCGGTCATCGCCGCGCCCTCCTCGTCGCGCGCCAGCAACAGCAGCGAGAGGATGTCCTCCCGCTGCTCCAAGTCCGTCTGCTCGCGTCGCCGCCCCAGCTCCGCGTAGATCACCGCGTCCAAGCGCTCCAGCGCCAGCCCCAGCTTGCCCCCCGGGCGCTCCAGCGTCGGGCGCCGCAGCGCCATCAGCAGCATCGTGCTCATCCGCATCGGCTCGAACAGGCCCCCGATCGCATCCCGCAGCGCATCCATCCGGTCCGCCTCCACGCCGAACACCGCCCGCACGATCACCTCCAGCGTGATCGCCCGCGTGCGCTCCAGCAGGCGCATCGGCTCACCCAGCCGCCACCCCGCCATGCTCCGCCGCGTCGCATCCACGATCGTCTCCTCATACGCCCGCATCCGCTCCCCGTGGAACGGCGGCAACAGCAGCCGCCGCTGGCGCAAGTGTGGCGCGCCCGTCAACGTGATCACCGAGCTCGGCCCCATGATCGGCGCAATCGGCGACAGCCCCGCCGCCGACGGCGCCACCTCCGGCGGCGCCGTGAACACCTGCTTCACCGCCTCCGGGTCGCTCACCACCACGATCCGCCGACCGCTCGGCGCGAACGTCATCGTGAACGCCTCCCCGCACCGCGCCGCCCACCGGTCCAGCGCCCACGGCATCGCCAGCGCCCACACCACCGTCTGCGCCACCGCCGGCATCCGCGGACCCTGCGGCAGCGACGTCACCGCCGGCGCGCCCTCCCGCGCCGGCAGTGTGCTCGTCGCGCTCGCCATCCCCCAAGGCTAGCGCCTCACAGGCCGCCCACTCCTCGCGCGGTCCGCCGTCCGCAGGTCCGAGCCGCAGCCGCCCGCGCCAGCGCCCTCAGCGCGACGCGAACCGCTCCAAGATCGCCCGCCGCGCCGCGCCGCGCTCGCGCCAGCGCCCGTGCTCACGCGCCGCCACTTCCAGCACCGCGCCCACCAGCCGCTCGCGCACCTCTTCGATCTCCCCCGCCTCCAAGCGCCGCGGCTGGCGCTTCAGGTAGCTCACCAGCATCCGCGCCGGCACCACCCGCACACCCTTGCGACGGCTCAACGGCCGGTCCACCCACGCACGGCTGTACACCAGCAGCGGCTCCACGTGCGCCCCCGTCGCACGCTCGATCGCGCGCCGCTGCGCCTGTGCCTGGCCCAGCACCGCCCCGTGCACCCGCCCCACCCGTACCGGCCCCGCATAGCTCTTCGTCTCCACCGTGAACACCCCACCCGGCCCGATCGCAATGTGGTCCACGTTGCCCCGCCCCAGGCTCACGTCATGGATCGCGTGCCACCCCGCGCCCTCCAGCCCGTCGAGCAGTCCCCCCACCCACTCTTCCCCCGCCGCCCCCCGGTCGTGGCGCTCCACCAACGGCAGCACATAGCGCGAGATCACGAAGATCGCCGCCAACAGCCCCACCTCCGCCCCCAGGAAGCGCGGGTCGTGCCAGCCGAAGCGCCGCCCCATCACCGTCGTCACCACCGCCAGCCCACCCAGCGTCACCAGCGTCCGCATCCGCAGACGCTGCACGATCGCGCGCGTGTACTGCCCCGGCGCGCGGGCGATGGGATCGGCCTCGACAGACACCACTAGCAACATCGGTCCACCCCGCACCCGAGCTTTAGCCGCGCCACCGCCACCTGCGCGCGCTGTCCCGCCCGCCAGCCCAGGCGCCGTTACTGCGCCGCCAGGCCGCCCACGACCGCGCGAGCATCAGCCACGAGCCGCGCCGCCGGGCGCGAGAACGTCGATATGTATTTAACGAGTTCTTTGCAAGTTAGAACTATTATCGGCGGCAAGATTCTCCAAAATTTGAATGGCCAGCCGATCGATTCAGCGGGTCGGGTGGACCGAATTCTGGCCAAATTGCGGAGAAACGCGAAGCGCCCCCGGGAAATCCGTTTGCGCGGCCCCGATGCGCCTAAAGCACACCCCCACGCCGGCCGAGGCCAAGGGTAGGCCGCAGTAGACACCCCTCGCGACGGCCCCCACTTCGCATGTCCGATCACCTGCTCTCCCACCGCTCCCCGACCTCCGACCTCGCGAGCGGCGCGAGCCCCGCGGCGGACGGAGCCCCCGGCGCTCCCCCGCCCGACGTCTCGCTGCTGCTGCGCGCCCACGCCGAGCGGCGCTGGCTCAGCCGCGAGGTGATCCCCGTGCTGCGCCAGATCGAGACCTCGATCGGCCTCCCCGACGAGCAGCTCCCCGCCGCCATCGCCTACCTCGAGGTGATCTGGGCCGAGGCGCTCTCGCGCGCGCGCGAGACCGACGCCGAGGGCAGCCGGCTCGATACGCACGGGCACGCCGAACAGCCGCTGCTCGCCCGCGCGCGCCGCTACCACGCCGTCGTGCGCGACCTGCGCGAGACCGTCACCCGCCGCGTCGCGCGGCTGCTGGAGTCGAACATCGCGATCCGCCTGTAGCGGCCCCGCGCGCGCGGGGCCGATGCCGCGCGGATGCGAGGCCGCGAAGTGCCGCGCGGACGCGAAGCGCGACGAAGCGACGGGGCCTCGCCGCGTCAAGCCGCGTGGCGGCGGGGGCCGTGCGGGAGGTGCGGACGCGGGAGGTGGCGCACCGTCGGCTCCGCGGAGGGCGCGATCGCGCGCAACGCTTGGACGATCTCGCCGCAGCCCGGCTCGTCGAGCTCGCGCGCGCGATGCATCACCCACGTCGGCAGGTCGCGCCCGTGTACGAAGGAGATCCGGCTCGACTCCGCCACGCGCTGCGGGAACTCGCACCACAGCACCACCACCGGGTGCACCACCGGGCCGCGGCCCGTGCGCGTGCGGATCTCGCGGTGCAGCGCGCGCGCCGCCTCGAGCGCCTGGCGGTTGATCGCGACGCCCGGCCGGTCCGCGCGCGTGTCCTGACCGTGGCGCAGCCACAGAATCCCGTCGCGCACGCGCGCACCGGCGCCCGCGGGCTTGTGCGAGGCGATCACGAAGACGCCGCTCGGCCCCACCAGCACGTGCTCGACGCCGTGGCGCGGGTCGACGTCGGCGAGCACCGTCCACTCGCGCTCCGGCAGTCGCCGCAGCAGCGCGTCGGTGCGCTCGCGCGCCTCCTCGTCGACGACGGGCCGTGCGGCCGGCCCTGGCCGGCGCAGATGGAGCTTCGCGCGCATCTTCCGCATTACATACGCTCCACCGGACGCGGATCTCTCGCGCCCGCGCCCGGATCGCTCGCGCTCGCGCCCAGCAGCGCCTGCAGGCGGTACGCGAGCGCCTCCAGCGCGAGCTCCTCCGAGACGTTCAGCGCGAGCCGCAGACGCGTGTCGCGCACCAGCTCCACGCCCGCGCGCAGCGCCGCCGGCGCGCGACCCGCCGCGTCGCGCTCGAGCTCCGCGACGCGGTCGCGGTTGTAGAGCAGCTCGCGCGCGCCCTCCGCGAGGCACCACGCGTCGCGCAGCCACAGCTCCGCGAGCTGCAGGGCGCCCGCGAGCGCGTGCGTGCGCACGCGGCGCTCCGCGCGCCGCTGCGCTTCGGCCGCTTCGCGCTGGTGGCGTTTGCGGTCCTTCGCGGGCAGCAGCTCGAGCTCGTCCGCGACGCGCGCCGCGCGTTCCTCGCCCGCCCGCGCCGCGTCCTCCTTCGCGGACGCCAGCAGCTCCTGCCAGGGGCGCGCCGCGGTCTCGCCCGCGAGCGCCGCGCGTACGAAGCGCTCCGCGCGCTCGCGCGACGCGCCGCCGCGCTCACCCGCGAGCTCGCGCGCGCGGTGCGCGTCGCCGAGGCCCAGACGCGCGCACGCCGCGACGCGCAGCGCCTCCCCCGGCCCCGCCGGCACCGTCTCGCCGAGCAGGCGCTGCTCGATCAGCTCCGCCGGGAGCGGGTCGAAGCGCACCGCCTGGCAGCGCGAGGCGATCGTCGGCAGCACGTCGCGCGCGCTCGGCGCGAGCAGGATCAGGTGCGCGAACGCCGGCGGCTCCTCGAGCGTCTTCAGCAGGCGGTTCGCGGCCTGGTCGTTCATCGCGTGCGCGTCCTCGATCACGAACACGCGCCGCCGCGACTCGAACGGCGTGTGCGCCGCGGCCGCGACGACGGGCTCCTCGATGTCCGCGACCAGCATCTCGCCGGCGCCCGACGGCGTCGCCCACGTCAGATCGGGGTGCGTGCCGCGCGCGACGCGCTCCGCGACGGTCGCCGGCGCGCGCGCGCCGGCGGCGAGCAGCGCGCCCGCAAACGCGCGCGCAACCGCGCGCTTGCCCGCGCCGGGCGGCCCGTGGAAGAGGTACGCGTGCGACGCCTCGCCCCCCGGCGCCAACGCCGGCAGGAGCACCGCCCGCGCGTGCGGATGCAGCTCGAGGCCGGGCAGCGCGGGGGCGGGGACAGAGGCGGCGGGTGCGGTCACGAGAGGCCATCGTAGAGCCCGGGTCGACCTCCGCCGCAGAGGCCTCGCGAGCCAGCGCGAGCGCGTGCGAGACCGCTGCGCCGCGATACCGTCCGCGGATGCCGCGCGGCGCGCTGATCACGATCGAGGGGCTCGACGGCGCGGGCAAGACGACGCTCGCGCAGGCCCTCGCGGGCGAGCTCCCGGCGCGGACGCGCGGGCGGCGGGTCGAGCTGCTGCGCGAGCCCGGCGGCGTCGCGGCGTCGGAGCGCATCCGCGAGCTCGTCAAAGACCCCGCGCTGCGCGTGGACGCCGCGTCGGAGGCGCTGCTGTACGCGGCGGCGCGCGCGCAGCTCGTGGCGGAGCGCGTGCAGCCGCTGCTCGCGGAGCGCGCGCTCGTGCTGCTGGACCGCTTCGTGGACTCCTCGCTGGCCTACCAGGGCGCGGGGCGCGAGCTCGGGATCGAGCGGGTACGCGCGATCAATGCGTTTGCGACCGGGGGACTGCAACCCGATCGCACGCTGCTGCTGCGCATCGACCCCGCGACGGGTCGCGGCCGCCAGGCGTCCCGCGCGGGACGAAAAGATCGCATCGAGGGCGCCGACGACGCGTTCTTCGCGCGCGTCGCCGCGGCGTACGAGCAGCTCGCGCGCGCCGAGCCGCAGCGGTTTCGCGTGCTCGACGCCGCACGCGCGCCAGCGGCGGTGCTCGCGGAGGCGCTCGCCGCGCTGGCGGATGTGGTGGGGGGTTGAGGGCCGCACGAGTTGGCGGACGCGCCGGGCCTTTCTGAAGGGAGCACGCGGGTTTGGCGGACGTGCCGGGGCTGGCGGGCGCGGGCGGAGCTAGCATTGCGCGTTGATGCACGCCCTGGGACCGCGCTATACGCCGCGCCTTGCGCTGCTGCTCGCGCTCGCGGCGCTCGCCCTGCCCGCCGGCGCGAGCGCGTCGACGGTCCGCGAGCCGCCACCGACGTTCACGGTTCCCGCCAGCGCGCGCGTGCACGGGACGGTCCCCGCCGCGCCGGCAACGGGAGCCGGCGCCGCGAAAGCCGGCGCGACCACGACACCGGCGACGGCCATTCCGGGGAGCGTCAAAGCCGCGGCGCCCGGAACCACGGGGGCGGCCGGCGCGACTACACCCGGAGCGACCACCCCGACGACGAGGACGCCGGGCTCGCTCGCCCCGGCCACGACGACGCCCGCGCCCGCAAGCACCACCCCGGCGCTCCCCGCGGGCGCTCCCGCGACGCGGACGCCGGGCGCGCACCCGACGGCGGCGAAGCGGCTCTCGACGGGCGCGATCGTGGCGGCGGCGCTGGCGGTGCTGCTGATCGTCGTCTGCCTCGCCTGGGGGGTGGCGCGCTGGTACGCCTACGAACCGCGCTGGAGCATCTCGCTGCGGCACTCGCTCGCCGAGGCGTCGTGGCGGCTGTCCGCATCGTGGGACGAATTCTCGGACTGGGCGCGACTCGGCCGCTGAGGGCACTCCGAGAAGCCCGCAAACTCCCGCAAGAGCCCTCGGGGCGACCCGCAAACTCCTGAAAGGCGCGCTTTGGGGCGATCCCGCAAACTGCTGAAAAGGGGCCTCCGGGGCGATCCCGCAAACTCCTAGAATCGTAGTGGTCCCACTCGTTTTTCCGTCCGGCCGAAGCGGGACGATGCTCGGCCCAAGCAAACAGAGTCGAGTGGGCGTCCGTGCGGCGCCGGCGCGGAGAGAGAGAAGGAGCGAGACCGCAGATGAGATCCAACCCGCAGCCCACCCCCGTCGAGCACGTCGAGCCCGGAGCGGCCCTCTCGATCGAGCGCTTCTTCAGCGATCCCGCGACGCATCCCTTCGACGCCGTGGAGTGGGAGCGGCGCGACGCGCGGATCGGGCACGGGGATCGAATCGCCTTCGAGCAGCGCGACGTCGAGTTCCCCAAGAGCTGGTCGCAGAACGCGACCAACATCGTCGCCCAGAAGTACTTCCGCGGGCAGCTCGACAGTCCCGCGCGCGAGCACTCCGTCAAGCAGATGATCGGCCGCGTCTCCGGCACGATCGCCGGCTGGGGCCGCGCGCGCGGCTACTTCGCGACCGACGACGACGGCGACGCCTTCGAGGCCGAGCTCACCCACATCCTGCTGCACCAGCTCGCCGCGTTCAACTCGCCCGTCTGGTTCAACGTGGGGTTCGAGGAGAATCCTCAGTGCAGCGCCTGCTTCATCCTCTCCGTCGACGACACGATGGAGTCGATTCTCGACTGGAACACCAAGGAGGGCATGATCTTCCGCGGCGGCTCCGGCTCGGGCATCAACCTCTCCAATATCCGCGGCTCGATGGAGCCGCTCGCCAAGGGCGGCACCGCCTCGGGACCGGTCTCCTTCATGCGCGGTGCGGACTCCTGGGCCGGCACGATCAAGTCCGGGGGCAAGACGCGGCGCGCGGCGAAGATGGTCGTGCTCGACGTCGACCATCCCGACATCCGCGAGTTCATCTGGTGCAAGGCCAAGGAGGAGGACAAGGCCGCCGCGCTGCGCGACGCCGGCTTCGAGATGTCGATCGACGGCGAGGGCTTCAAGTCGATCCAGTACCAGAACGCCAACAACTCCGTGCGCGTCACCGACGAGTTCATGCAGGCCGTCGCCGAGGACCGCGGGTGGCAGCTGACCTCACGCACGACCGGTGAGCCAGTCGAATCGATCCCCGCACGCGAGCTGATGCGCGAGATTGCCGAGGCCGCTTGGCGCTGCGCCGATCCGGGCGTGCAGTACGACACCACGATCAACCGCTGGCACACCTCGCCGAAGTCCGGGCGCATCAACGCGTCGAACCCGTGCTGCTTCGTAGGTGACACCACTGTGAAGACGACACTCGGCGACTGGACGTTCTCCGAGCTTTACGAGACGTCTGCGACTGGAGAGCAACTTCCGATGGTCGAGGCGTTTGATGCCAACAGCTCCGAGCGAATCGTCCGCGATATCGCAAAGGTTTGGGTTGCAGGCATGGCAGACAGATTAACTACCGTTGAACTAGCGGATGGAACCATTATTCGTTGCACCCCCGAGCATCGCTTCCTAACGATTGCCGGCGAATGGCTACCCGCTGAGATGCTGACGACGGGGACCAAGCTTCAGGCAACCATCGACCGGGCGGATGGGAATGCGCCCTACCTGATGAAGACCTTGACAGCGCTCGCCGTGCGTCTCGTGAATACACAGGATCTGCTTGAGCCGGTACCGGTTTTTGACATGGAAGTCGAGGGTGTGCATAACTTCGTCATTGCCTCCACTGACGAGGGAACAGGCGTTGTAGTACATAACTCCGAGTACATGCACGTCGACGACTCCGCGTGCAACCTCGCGTCGATCAACCTGATGAAGTTCCGCCGCCCCGACGGCACGCTCGACGTGGAGTCTTTCGAGCACACCGTCGACGTCATGCTCCTGGCCCAGGAGATCGTCGTTGGACCCTCCAGCTATCCGACCGAGGGAATCGGCGTCAACGCGCGCGCGTTCCGCCAGCTCGGCCTCGGCTACGCCAACCTCGGCGCGTACCTGATGGCCGACGGCATGCCCTACGACTCCGACGCCGGCCGCGGCACCGCGGCCGCGATCACCGCGCTGATGACCGGCCGCGCGTACCGCCGCTCCGCCGAGATCGCCGGCGCGCTCGGTCCCTACGAGCGCTACGCGGAGAACCGCGACGAGCACAACGCCGTGATGCGCATGCACCGCGACGCCTCTCACGCAATCCCCGAGGCCGACAGCCGCGACGAGCAACTGCTGGCCGCCGCGCGGCGCTCGTGGGACGAGGCCGTCGAGCTCGGCGAGCGCCTCGGCTATCGCAACGCGCAGGCCACCGTGCTCGCACCCACTGGGACGATCTCGTTCCTGATGGACTGCGACACGACCGGCGTCGAGCCCGACTTCTCGCTCGTGAAGTTCAAGGAGCTCGTCGGCGGTGGCCAGATGACGATCGTCAATCGCACCGTGCCGCTCGCGCTGGCGACGCTCGGCTACTCCGAGCCGCAGATCGAGCAGATCGAGGCGCACCTCGCCGAGCACGGCACGATTCTCGGCGCGCCGGGCCTTGCCGAGGAGCATCTGCCGGTGTTCGACGTCGCCGTCGGCGAGCGCGCAATCTCGCACATGGGTCACATCAAGATGATGGGCGCCGTGCAGCCCTTCATCTCCGGCGCGATCTCCAAGACCGTCAACCTCCCGCAGAGCGCCACCGTGGAGGACATCGCCGACGCCTACACGCAGGCCTGGCAGCTCGGGATCAAGGCGCTCGCGATCTACCGCGACGGCTCGAAGACCGCGCAGGCGCTGCGCACCGACGCGCAGCAGGGCGAGCCGGCCGCCAAGGAGGACGTCGACGCGCTCGTCGAGCAGGCCGTCGCCAAGGCGCTCGCCGAGGTCGGCCCGCGTCGCAAGCGGATGCCGCGCGAGCGCCAGTCGATCACGCACAAGTTCTCGATCGGCGGCCACGAGGGCTACATCACCGCCGGCATGTACGAGGACGGCAGCATCGGCGAGATCTTCCTCACCGACATCGGCAAGGAGGGCTCGACGCTCCGCGGCATGATGAACTCCTTCGCGACCGCCATCTCGATCGCGCTGCAGTACGGCGTCCCGCTCGAGACCCTCGTGCAGAAGTTCTGCTACATGCGCTTCGATCCCGAGGGCATCACCACCAACCCGGAGATCCCCTTCGCGAAGTCGATGCCCGACTACATCATGCGCTGGCTCGCCTCGCGCTTCCTCGACGCCGACGTCCAGGAGGAGCTCGGCATCCTCACCCCCGAGGTCCGCGCCCGCAAGGCCGCCCAGGATGCCGCGCAATCCGTGGTCGCCTCCGACACCGCCGGCCCCGCGGGCCACGCCGAGGATCAGGCCGCGGCCCCAAGCGGGTCGAAGACCTCAAGCGGCCCGAAGGCCTCGGGCGGCAACGGCGGCGGGAACGCGCCCGCAGCGTCCTTCACCGAAACGCCCCCCGTGGTGCCCGCCCGACTGCGCGGACTGGACCTCGGCCCCGCCTGCAGCCAGTGCGGAGGGATGATGCAGCGAACGGGGTCCTGCTACACGTGCTCATCCTGCGGCAACAACACCGGCTGCGGCTGAGCTGCGATAGCCGGCGCAGCTCGGCGTCCTCGCTCGCTTGCGTGCGTAGCACGCCACGCTCGCTGCGTCCTTGATCTTCTCTGCTTGACTCTCGCAGCTCAGGGGCGCTGCGCTGCGCGTGGACGTGTGAGACGGCTGGCTCAGGAGCGTGAGCGAGCGGCGCGGTCGGCAACCGCGTCGCTCGCGTCCGCGCGTCCGAGCATGCTGAGGAACACCGCGGCGAAGGCGATGCCGAAGACGAGGAACTCGATGAAGCACATGCCGGCGCCCGCGAGGTGCTGGTCGTTGATCGCGGACATGCCGAACGCGCGCGGCGCGCCCGCGTAGAGCGAGTACTCGCTCACCGTAAGCCACGTCAGCGGCAGGCACACCGCCGCGCTCGCCAGGCGCGAGAAGCCCAATAGCGCGAGACGCTGCCCAGCGGGGCGCAAACGCGCGCGGGGCAGCGGATCGATGATCAACCACCACAGCCCCAGGCCCGTGTAGAAGAGCGTCGCGTGCTCGAAGGCATGCACCACTTCGTGCTGCGCCGCGTAGTCGAAAACCGCCGGCAGCGCCCAGACCCACGTCGCGATCGCCCACAGCGGGATCGCCACCCACGGCGAGGTAAGGCGCGCGAGCACACGGCCGAAGCGCCCGCCGCTCGGCGCGACCGCGAGCAGCGCCTCGCGCGAGAGCCCCAGCGGCAGCAGCGGCCGGCGCAGGCCGAGGATCAGCAGCGCCGGCGCGATATCCGAGAGCAGCACGTGCTGCGCCATGTGCGCCGAGAGCAGATAGCGATCGCCGATCGGGTCCAGCGGCGAGAGCAGCGCGACCGCGAGCACCAGCAGCCCGCACACGTACGGGACCCAATGCCCCGCGCCGACCGCGGCCGAGCGTGCAGCCGCGCGGCGGTACGCGCGCAGGTAGAGCCACCCCGCGCCCAGCAGCGCAGCGATCACGATCGGGTTGAAGGTCCACGAGCCCCAGCCGGGCACAGCCGTCGCCATGCGCGGCATCCTATCGATCCCTGAAGCACGAGAGCCCAGTAGAAACAGGGCGCCCTATATATGCCTCAGTTGGTGACGTAGGACGCCGGCGGCGGCGCTTCGCCGCGGATCGCCGCGATCTCGCTCAGCAGCGCCGCGCCGCTCGTGCCGCCGAGCACCCGCAGCCGCGGCAGGCGATCGGGATCGGAGCTCCGCTGCGCCCAGCCGGGGACGACCGTCGTCGAGCCGCGGTAGCCCGCCGCCCGCACCGCCGCCACCACGCTCGCGTCGTACTGGCCCGAGGGGTAGCAGAACCAGTTGACCGGCACCCCATACAGCCGCTGGATCGTGCCCCGCGCGCCCGCCACCTGCGCACGCAGCTCCGCCGCGTCGAGCGTCGTCAGATCCGCGTGGCTGATGCCCTGCGTGTTCAGTTCCCAGCCCGCCGCCACCAAGCCCCGCACCTGCGCCGTGGAGAGCCCGCCTTGCGAGGGCGGCAGGCCCGTGAGCTGGATGTTCTCGACCCCCACCCATCCCAGCCCGCGCAGCACCGGCAGCGCCTGCGTGTACTGCGACTGGTAGCCGTTGTCGAAGCTCAGCACGATCGGCTTGCCCGCCGGCAGCGGCGCGCCTTCGTGCCAGCTCGCCCACAGCTGATCCTGCGTGACCGCGCGGTAGCCCGCTCGCGCAAGCGCGCGCATCTGTTCGGCGAACTCCTCCGGCGTCACGTACAGGCCCGGGAACGGCGCCCCCGCCGGCGGCGGATTGATCACGTGGTACATCAGGATCGGCGCCCGCGCCGTGCCCGGCCGCGCCCCGCCCGCCAGCCGCGCGCGGGCAGCCGCGGAAACGCCTCCCGAGCCGCCGCTCGTCGAGGAGCCCACACCGCGCACCGAGCCGACACCGCGCGAGGACCCGCCGCCTCCCGACGATCCGCCGCCTCCCGACGCGCCGCCTCCGGCAAGTGCCACGACCGCCACAATCGCCAAGATCGCAACCGCCAGCGCGCCCCCGACGAGCGCCCGGCGGCGGCGCGCAAGCTCGCGCCGCCGCGTCTCGCGACGCTCGCGGCGCCACCGCGGATCGGGGGGGCTCGCGGCCATCCCCGCACTTTCGCACGCGCCGCCGTCGGCTAGCATCGACAGTCGTGCCCGAGCTGCCCGCGCCACCCTCCGCGGATTCGCCCCTGCAGGGCGGCTGCCTCTGCGGCGCGGTCCGCTACGAGGTCAGCACGCCGATCGCGCTTGCGCGCTACTGCCACTGCACGCACTGCCAGCGGCGCACCGGGACCGCGTCCTCGATCAACTGCCTCGTCCCCCGCGAGGGCTTCCGGCTGCTGAGCGGGCAGGAGCAAATCCGCGCCTACAAGCCGCCCACCGGCGTGCCGAAGCTGTTCTGCGCTACCTGCGGCTCCGCGCTCTTCAGCGGCGATCCGTTCGCCGACGAGCACGTCGTCATCCGCATGGGCACGTTCGACGCCGATCCCGGCATCCGCCCCCAGTACCGCCAGTTCGTCGACTCAGCCGTCCCCTGGGAGCCGATCCCAGACGACGGCCTGCCGCGCTACCCGCGCAGCGCGGGACAACAGCCAGCCCGCTAGAGCGAGCGCCCTAGCCGTTGAGGCGCGTCTTCAGCGCGCTCGCCGCGGAGAACTTCGCCGCCTTCGACGCCGCGATGTTGATCGTCTCGCCCGTCGCCGGGTTGCGACCCTGGCGCGCCGCGCGGTGGCTCACGCTGAACTTGCCGAAGCCCGCGAGCGCGACCTCGCCGCCCGCAGCGAGCTCATCCGCGACCGCGTCGATCGTCGCCTCCAGCGCCTGGCGCGCTTCGCTTGCAGCGAGCCCGGTGCGCTCAGCGACCTTGTCGGCCAGATCGTTCTTAGTCATAGGGGCACTCCTCCCTCTCGTGGGATGTCGTGTTGCTTAAAGCGGGCAGCTTAACGGCCCGCGAGGACAGCATCGCCCGCGCGCTCGGCCTCGCGGCCCGCGCCGGCGCCCTCACCCGCGCCGCGCCGCGCCCGCCCCGCGCGCTTGCCCAGCGGCCCCGCCGCGCACGCCGTCCACAACGCAGCCAGCCACGTCGCGCACGCAAGCGTCACGTGGACCCACACCAGCTCCGTCGGGAGATGCGTGTAGTACTGGTCCAGACCCACCACCCCCTGCAGCGCGATCAGCACGCACAGCACCGTCGCCGCGCGCCGCACGAGCGCGTCCGCCGCGCGGCGCCGCGCCAGCCACCACACCCACACCGCCAACAGCCCGAACACGAACGCGATCTCCGCGTGGCGATGGATCACGAAGTCCATCGTCCCCCGCCCGTCGAAGTCCAAGCGGTTGATCTGCTGCCCCGGCGAGCCACCCGCGTGCGGCCCCGCCGCCGTCGCCGCCGTGCCCGCGAAGATCGTCAGCGCGCCCAGCGCCACCAGCGCGCGCGCCCAGAGAATCAACGCGCGGTCCGCCCCGCGCGGGCGATCCGCGCGCGTGTGCGACGACTCGCGGGTCACCACCGCGAGCCGCTCGCCGGTCCCGCTCGCCCGCCACGCCAGCAGCGCCGCCGCCGCGAGGATCAGCATCGAGAGCGCGAAGTGCCCCATCACCCAGCCGTAGTCCAGGCGCCCTTTGACCGTCAGCCCGCCCAGCACCGCCTGCGCCACCACGCCCAGCGGCAACAGCGCCGCGATCCACGTCAGGTCGCGCCGGTAGGGCCGGCGCCGCAGCGCCGCCAACCACGCCAGGCCCGCCGCGATGCAGATCGGCCCCGTCACCACACGGTTGGAGAACTCGATCACCGCATGCGTGCTGAGCGGCGGGTAGAAGCGCCCGTAGCACGCCGGCCACTGCGGGCAGCCGAGCCCCGAGCCCGTCAGGCGCACCGCCGCGCCCGTCAACACGATCAGCGTCAGCGCGCCCAGCGCCACGTACGCCGCGATCGCACACTGCCGCGGCGTCGTCGTATATCCGTTCGTGCGCTCACGCAGGCCACTGCGGGCCGTCTCCAGCATCGACCCGAAGTTTGCCAGCTTCCGGGCGCGAGGCCGCCGGCTCAGCCCTCGTACACGAACGGCAGCTCCTCCGCGAGCTCGCTCAGCTTCGGCGCCGCCGCGTCGCGCGCCGAGACGATCGGCGCGATCTCCGCCGGCCACGCGATCGCGATCTCCGGGTCATCCCACGCGATTCCGCGCTCCACCGCCGGGTCGTAGTAGGCGGTCTGCTTGTAGAGCACGTCCGCGACCTCGCTCAGCACGCAGAAGCCATGCGCGAAGCCGACGGGGACGTAGAGCACGCGCATCGCCACGTCGTCGAGCTCGACGGCCTCCCAGCGCGCGTAGGTCGGCGAGCCGCGGCGCAGGTCGACGATCACGTCGACGATCCGCCCGCTCCCACACCGCACGAGCTTCGCCACGCCCTCCCCGACGTGGAAGTGCATGCCGCGCACGACCCCGCGCGCCGAGCGCGAGTGGTTGTCCTGCACGAACGCCTCCCCCTCCGGGATGCCCACTGCGGCGTGCCACTCGCGGCGGTAGGTCTCCGCGAAGAAGCCGCGCTCGTCGGGGAAAACGCGCGGTTCGAGCACCACGGCGCCCAGCAGAGCGGTCGGTTGGGCTTGCACGCCGCGAAACGCTACCCGAGCGCGCGCAGGTCGGCGCGCACCATGCGCTCGACGAGCTCCGCGAAGCTCAGCCGCGGCTGCCAGCCGAGCTCGCGCCGCGCCTTCGCGGGATCGCCGACGAGTGGAGTCGCCTCGGGCGCGCGCACGAGCTCGGGGTCGACGCGCACGTAGCGCGCCGCCTCGAGATCGACACACGCAAACGCGGCCTCGGCGAGCTCACCGACGGTGTGCGGGACGCCGCTGGCGAGGATGAAGTCCTCGGCGCGCTCCTGCTGGAGCATCAGCCACGCGCCGCGCACGATGTCCCCCGCGTAGGACCAATCGCGCACCGCCTCCACGTCGCCCAGCACCACCTCGCGTGCCAGGCCCAGCTTGACCGCCGCCGCCCCGCGCGTGATCTTGCGCGTCACGAACCGCTCCGGGCGGCGCTCGGACTCGTGGTTGTAGAGGATCCCCGAGCACGCATACAGGCCGTCGTGCGCCCGCAGCGCCCCCACCTGCAGATGCGTCGCGAGCTTCGCGATCGCGTACGGCGTCTGCGGGCGGCACGGCGTCTCCTCGCGCTGCGGGCTCTCCGGCGCCGCACCGAACATCGCCCCCGACGACGCCACGAACACCCGCATCGCCGGGTCCACCGCGCGCACAGCCTCCAACAGCGCCGCGCTCCCCCCCGCAATCGCCGCCAGCGTCCGCGCCGGATACCGCCACGAGTCCGGCACGAACGACGGCCCCGCCAGGTGGTACAGCTCGTCCGGCCACACCTCCTCCACCACCCCCCGCAGGCTTTCTTGATCGAGCAAGTCGCCCTCCACCAGCTCCAGCCGCCCGCGCAGGTGCTCGCTTGCCCCCAGCGGCGCATCCGGACCCCCGCGCAGCATCCCGCTCACCTCGTACCCCTTCTCCAGCAGCAGCTCCGCCAGGAACGAGCCGTCCTGGCCGCTGATCCCCGTGATCAGCGCCCGCCGCCGCGCCGAGTCGCCACCGATCGCCACGGCCTCGCGCGAGCGGATCGGTGTGTCGGCCCGGGTCTCCACGGCCTCGCGAGAGCGCGACGGGGAGTCGGCGGTCACGCGCAGCGCCCTAGGACGGTCCGCCCCCGCTGAGCAGCCGCAGGTCGGCGTCGACCATCAGGCGAATCATCTGCTCGAAGCTCGTCCGCGGCTCCCAGCCGAGATCGCGGCTGGCCTTGGAGCGATCGCCAATCAGGTGATCAACCTCGGCGGGGCGCTTCAGCGAGTCGTCGATCGCGACGTGGTCGCCGATCTCGAGACCGGCCTGGTCGAAGGCTATCTCCAGGCAGGTCCGCACCGAGTGTGCGACGCCGGTCGCGATCACATAGTCCTCCGCCGTGTCCTGCTGGAGCATCAGCCACATCGCTTCCACGTAGTCCTTCGCGTAGCCCCAGTCCCGTTCCGCGTCGAGGTTGCCCAGCTGCAGTTTCTCCGCCAGGCCCAGCTTGATCGCCGCCGCGTGCCACGTGATCTTGCGGGTCACGAACTCCAAGCCCCGGCGCTCAGACTCGTGGTTAAAAAGTATCCCCGACGTCGCGTGCAAGTCGTATGACTCGCGATAGTTCACCGTGATGAAGTGCCCGTAGGCCTTCGCCACGCCGTACGGGGAGCGCGGGTAGAACGGCGTCAGCTCCGTCTGCGGGACCTCGCGCACCTTGCCGTACATCTCGCTCGAGGACGCCTGGTAGAAGCGCGCCTGCGGGCACACTTCGCGCATCGCCTCGAGCATCCGCGTCACGCCCACCCCCGTGAACTCCGCCGTCAGCGTCGGCTGGATCCACGAGACCGCCACGAACGACATCGCCGCGAGGTTGTAGATCTCATCGGGGCGCGACGCGCGCAGCGCGTCCACGAGCGAGCGCTGGTCGAGCAGGTCGCCCTGGTGCAGCGTCACGCGCTCGCGCAGGTGCTCGATGCGCTCGAACTTCTCCGTCGAGGAGCGCCGCACCATGCCGTGCACCTCGTAGCCCTTCGCCAGCAGCAGCTCCGCGAGGTAGGAGCCGTCCTGACCCGTGATGCCCGTGATGAGTGCGCTGCGCTTCGCTGACATGGCGCGCACCCTACTGCACGCCCGCGATGGTTTGGGGCCGGCCGCGAGCGCGAGCCGCCGGGCTAGTGGCGCCGGCGCGGGCGGCGGTGGTAGATCGTGATGCTCACCCGCGATTCGTTGCGCAGCTTGTCGATCGCGATGAACGTCAGGCGGTTGCGCCCGTAGCGGATGCGCGCCGCGCCGTGCCAGCGCAGCCCGCCCGCGAGGATCCTCGGGAAGGCCTGATTGGTGAAGTTGCGGATCAACTTGCCGTTGATCTCCAGCGTGATGCGCCCCACGCCCATCCCGTCGCGCGCCGAGACCCGGATCGGCAGCGACGCGCTGTAGGTCGCGTGGTTCGAGGGCGCGGAGACGTCGATCTGCGGCCCGCTGAAGTCGCCGCAGCCGCCGCTCAGCTGATCGCCGTGGCGCGCGTAGGCCGCCATCGCCGCGAACGCCGGCTTGCGCGAGCCGTTCGCGCGCAGCAGCCCCGACACCGTCGCGCCTTCGTCGCGCAGCGGAAACCACAGCGCGACCTGCACATAGGGGTCCTGCGCCAGGCAGTGGTAGGCCTGCGCGAGATACGCCGCCTGCTGTTCGTCGCTCACGCCCTCCGGCTTCTGCCCCGCAAACGCGCCTTCGTCGCAAGTCGCGCTCGTCGTGCGCCAGCTGAGCTCCGTCATCCAGATCGGCTTGTCGTCCCCGTTCGCGAGCATCACCGCGTGCACTTCCCGATACGCGAGGAACGAGTCCGGCATCATCCGCCCATCCATCTCGCGGATGAACGACGACGGCGAGGCGACGTTACACGCCGTGTCCGTATGCACGCCAACCGCGTCGAACGAACCCTTCGCGCCCGCCGCATACACGCCTTCGAGGAACGGGTAGTCGTTGCCCGTCAGCCCGCCGAGGACGACCGTCGCGCCGGGGTCCGCCGCCTTCACGACCGGATAGGTCGCTTTCAGCAGCGCCGCGTACGCCGCCGGGTTCGGACCGCCCGCCCACCACGACGCGTTGTCCTCCTCGTTCCAGATCTCATACGCCGCGACCCGCCCCGCCCAGCGCTGCGCGAGGCCGCCGACGAACGCCGCGTAGTCCTCGGGGGACGCGGGCGGCGTGTTCACGTCGCCTGAGCCCGTCTCCCACTGCGGCGTGTCGACGACGTCCACGATCACTTTCGTGCCCGCCGGCAGCGAGCGGAAGAACTGTTCGTAGTAGTAGAGCCAGCTCGAGGAGTAGGTGCCCGGCTGGGGCTCGAGATCGGGCCACTCCGCGAACACACGCACCCAGTGCGTGCCCAGCGCCCGCAGCGACGGCGTGTCCGGCGTAGTCGCGCCGACCCCCACATTGACGCCCGCCGCCGGCGTCGCGCTCGCCGCGAGCGCCGGCGCCGCCGCGCCCGCGCAGAGCACCGCCGTGAGCGCGAAGAGCGCCGCGAGGGTCGCGAGCGCCGCGAGGCGGGGGATGCGCGCAGGGATAGCCATCTCTCTCCCAACAGATCGGTCCGCGCGACGGATCGCTTGAGCGCGCGCCCCGCGGAATCGACGCCTGGCGGGCGCGCACACGCGCAACGCGCCGCGGGATCGAAGCGTCGCGGACGCGCACACGAAGGCTACGCCGCGAGCGCGACGCGTGCCGCGCGCTCAGGGCGAGAGGTGCGCGGCGACGTCGCTCGAGTAGATGTAGATCGCGAGGCCTTCGCCGAGGTTTGCCTGCGCGATCGGGCGCCCGAAGCTCGGCGGCGGCGCCGTGACCTGCAGCGGGATGCCCGGCCGCGCGTCGGTGAGCACGAATGTGCGCGTGCCCGCGCGCGGGACGTACCAGCTGCTGATCTGGTTGTTGTAGAACTGGCACCACCCGCTCGGAAAGCCGCAGGCCTGGATCGGGTAGAGCTGGACGCGCAGGTGCGTCTCCCAGGTCACCGGCGCGGCGTCCCAGTAGCCGGTGTAGCCAACGCTCGCGCCATGCGCGAGCGCGTAGCGCTCGATCGCGCCCGCGAGGCGCTGGTCGGGGCCCGAGCCGAACGGCGGCACGCCGGTCGCGAGCTCCGCGTGGATGTTGAGCGCGCCGAACAGCGCCACCGCGAGCACCAGCGCGACCCGCGTCAGCGGCGCCGTCGCGAGGATCCCGAGCAGCGCCGCCAGCGCCACCCACGCGCCGAGCAGGTAGCGACTGTTGGCCGAGCTCGCCGAGAACGCCGTGAGCACGAACGCCGCGAGCACGAACGCGAGCACGAGTCCCCAGAAGCTCACGAACAGCTCGCGCGCACCGATCGGATCGGGCTGCGCGACTGCCGCCCCATCGGCGTCGGGCGCGGCGTTGACGACAGCCGCCGCAGCGGCGTTGCCCCAGCGCCACAGCGAGCGCAGGATCGCGATCAGGACCAGCACGACGAGCGCGCCGGCGAGGAACACGAGCAGGTTGGTGCCACTCACAGGCGAGCCGTAGAACGCGCCGCCGCCGAGCGCGGTGAGCGCGACGACCATGTTCTGCGCGCCGCTCAGCATCCCTTCGACGCCGACGAAGTCCACGGGGAAGGGGGCGTGGACGACGTGCCGCGCGACCATGATGTGCGCGAGCAGCAGCGCGAGCAGACCCGCGAGCGCCGCGCTCACGAGCGCGAACGCGCTGAGCGCAAGCCACGCTCGCGAGCGCGCGCGCGCCCAGCACGCGAGCGGCGCGAGCACGAAGGGACCGAGGCCGCTGATGAGCAGCAGCTGGTCGGTGAGGCCGGCGCCGGTGAACAGCACGAAGGGGACGCCGAGCGCGAGCAGCCGGCCGGGGCGCAGTCGCCCGGCTAGCGCCCAACGATGGACGAGCAGCAGCGCGCCGCAGAGCACGCCGAGGTGCAGCACGATCAGCCCGTGGGCCTCGGGCGTGTAGATGAGCCCGCGCAGCGCTTCGCTCGCCGCGAGCAGCGCGACCGCGCAGAGTAGGCCGGCGAGGCGCCCCAGCGCGAACCACGCGGTGGCGGCGACCGCGGCGATACCGAGCAGGCCGGTGAGGAACGGCGCGGCCTCCCACAGCGCGCGATAGCCCGGGAGCCCCGCGGTCGCGCGCATGTACCACCACGGCTCGTACCACGCGTGGTCGCCGAGGTTGACCACCGCGCCCGCCGGCGCGTGCCCCGCGAGCGCGGGCAGCACCAACGCGTTGGCGTTATCCGCGTTGAGGTAGAGGCTGTGGATCAGCGCGGGCGCCTGCGCGAGCAGGACGAGGAAGTTGACCGCGCCCACGAGCGCGAGCAGCGCCAGCAGCCACGTCCACGGCGAGCGCCAGCTCGCGCCGCGCGGAGGCCGCACGAGCGAGCGCAGCGCCGCGCGTCGCGTGGGTTCGCGCGCCGACGCCGGGCGCGGGAGCGTGCGCGTCGAGGCCATCGGCCGACATGGTGTCAGGTGGGGCGGTTTGATGGGGGTGGAGGGCCCGCGATGAACGCGCTCGCGGAGGAGATGATCGCGCGTGAGCCGCAGGCGCTTGGGCTGACGATCGAACAGGACCTGTACGGGACCCTGGACGTTCTTCATCGCGGAGATCGACCGCGACAAGATCTCGCTGAGTGGGCTGCTGTGAGCCCGCGCTCGACCGAGTTCATGGAGGCGGCGCGGCGCCGGCTCGCGGCGGCAGAGAGTTCGTCGAAACGGGAGAGCTGGACGGCGAGCTTGTCGCTTCCGTTCAGCGCATCCAGCCGGAGCGCGAGCAGGCCGACTATGACGCCTGGTCGGCCCCGGCGGATGAGGCGCAACACGCAATCGAGCGATACCCGATCTGTTGTGAGTTGCCAACACACGGGAACCGAGCTTTTTCGAAAGCGAGGGGACCGTGCCGCTGCTCATCGGAAAGCTCGTCGTAGACGCCCTCCTCCTAAACTCGCTCGGCATCCAGCGCGTCGGCCTAATGGGCTGCGGTGAGCGCGCGCTCGACGGCCGGCGAGTCAGCGCTGGGCTCGCCGGCGGATCCAGACGGGTGCGTGGTCGCGCGCCCATGCAGCGAGAAGGGGGTCGCTGATCGCCCAGCGTTGACGGCCTGGTGAGAAGACCTGTCCACGGGCGCGCATCCGTGTGAGAGCGTCGTTGACGCTCTTGGGATTAAGCGGGAGCTCGTAGGGACCCCAGGCACACAGCGCCGACGCGAAACCCTCACCCCGCGCGGAACTCCGCGGGCCGCTCGGGGCTGGCCTCGGCGAGCGCGCGGGTGACGCCGGCGGCGTCGAGGTCGGCGGCGTAGACGGGCGTCGCGGGCTGCTGGCGCCAGGACTCCGCGAGCGGACCGGCGTCGACGGCGTCGAAGCCGAGCTCGTCGACGAGGCCGAGCACGAGGGCCTTGGCGTCGGCGTCGTCGCCGGCGACGGGCAGCGCGATGCGATCCTCGGCGCCGGCGGGGCGGCCGCGTTCGAGGAGGTGCGCGGCGTAGATGTTGTTGAAGGCCTTCACGACGGGGTGGCCGAGCTGGCACTCGACCCAGCGGCTCTCCGGGAGACCGTCCTCGATCTCATCGATGCGCCCGTCGCGCTGGGGGTAATAGTTGCCGGTATCGATCACGACGACGCCCTCGGCGCCGGCGAGCAGATCGTCGGGAAGCAGCGGAATGTTCTTCTCGGGGATCGTGACGACGAGGACCTCGGCGCCGCGCGGCGCGTCCTGCACAGTGACCGCGCGCGCGCCGGTCTCCCGCGCGAGGTCCGCGAGCGTCTGCGGCCCGCGCGAGTTGGCGACCGAGACGTCGTGGCCGAGCGCGGCGAAGCGGCGCGTGAGGTTGCCGCCGATGTTGCCGGCGCCGATGATCGCGATCTTCATGGGGGGCCTCCGTGGTCGGTTGGGTCCACTGTAGGCGGCGGTCGGCGCGCTACCCGATCGACGATTCTGAGCGGAGCTGCCCGCGACAGCGTTCGCCCGCGCCGTACGGGAGCGCGGCGCCGCGCATGAGCGTGCAGCTGCCGCGGCCCGGGACCGGCGGGGGCGTTGCGCCAGGTGTGGGTGCGGCCCAATTAGGCAGCGACAGTCCCGGCCGCGTGATGCGGAGCCGGCAACGACCCGCCTCTCACGCGAAGCTCATCCGCATACGCGGCGAGCGCCTCCTCGATGCCCTCCTCAACCTCTGAGCGGGTCGCACCGAGCGCCACCACGCCGGGTAGGTCAGGCAGATACGCCCCCCAAGCGCCATCTTCGGCCTGCTCGTAGATAACCACGTAGTCGCTCATCGCAGATGCTCCAAACCGCTCGCTCGCCTAATGCTACCCAGGGTGCCGACAGGCACGGTGTCCCGGTCCTTGCCAGCAACGACGATACGCGCCTCGTGATCGGCATGGGCCCAAACCTCGTGCGAGCCCGCTTGACGCACAACACCCCACCCCGCATCGATGAGGGCTCTCCTCACGTCCTTGTACTTCTTCGGCATGAACGCGACCGTAGCCATCGACTGCGACGGAAACTCACGATCGGCAACGCCGGTCCGCTACGCCGAGGCCGTTCGACGGGCCGGGCGCGCAAGCCCTGTCAGACGATTTCCTCCTCGCTGTAGCTAGAACGGCTGAGAAGCCTGCGCTGAGCGATAACGAGCGCGCCGCGCGGCGGCGGCGGCTCATCGAGCGCGTGTTCAGGCCGAACCGGCTGGATCGGGACACGCTTAAGAACCGCAGTCGGCGGTCAGCGCGAGCGAGCCGCTCTCGGGGAGGCCGTCCTCGATCTCATCGATGCGCCGGTCGCGCTGGGGTTAGCAGTTGCCGGTGTCAATCACCACGAGGCCCTCCGCATCCGCGAGCAGATCGTCGGGCAGCAGAATGTTCTTCTCGGGGATCGCGACCACGAGGACCTCGGCGCCACGCGGCGCGTCCTGCACGGTGACGGCGCGCGCGCCCGTCTCCTGCGCGGGATCCGCGAGCGTCTCAGGCCCGCGCGAGTTGGCGACGACGACATCGTGCCCGAGCGCGGCGAAGCGGCGCGTGAGGTTGCCGCCGATGTTGCCGGCGCCGATGATCGCGATCTTCATGAGGAGGCCTCCGTTGTCGGGGGGCTCCCCCTGTAGGGGGCGGTAGGGCTTTGCTGGGTGGCACCGGGACCGCAATCGCGCGGATCGCACAGTCGCGCCTAGCCATCAGACGCTTGTCGCGGCCGGCGGCTTCGCACTGGCTAATACCCCCGGCAGTTGACGCGACCTTCCCGAACAGCTCCCTGAGCGGGTGGATTGCAGGCTTTGCAACCGCAACCCTCCCCGCCCAGGCGGACGTTTTCAGCCGCTTAGTAACGAATCAAGGCTCGGCAGGGTGCCCGGCGTGTTCTCCCCACGTCCACCCTTCGCTGTTTTCATAGTTCCAGGCGTCAAGCTCATTATTGCTGCCCTGGTAGAACACCACGATACGACCCGATTCCGGATTAAAAGTCATCGACGGGCTAGTACCAGCCGCCGCGGCGTGCCCGGCGTGTTCACCCCACGTCCACCCTTCAGTGTTTCCGTAGTTCCAGGCGTCAAGCTCATTACTGCTGCCCTGGTAGAACACCACGATACGACCCGATTCCGGATTATAAGTCATCGACGGGCTAGTACCAGCCGCCGCGGGATGCCCGGCGTGTTCACCCCACGTCCACCCGCCACTGTTTTCATAGTTCCAGACATCGATCTGGCCGTTGCTGCCCTGGTAGAACACCATGATACGGCCCGTGTTTCGATCATAAGCGACCGTAGGACTAGTGCCCGCCGCTGCGGGATGCCCCCCGTGTTCACCCCACGTCCACCCTTCACCGTTGGTCCAGTTCCAAGCGTCGATCTGGCCGTTACTGCCCTCGTAGAACGCCATGATGCGGCCGGTTTCCGGGCTATAGGTGATCGTCGGGGTGGTCCCGACCGTCGCGGCATGTCCAGCATGTTCGCCCCACGTCCATCCTTCGCTGTTTTCCCAATTCCAAGCATCGATTTCATTATTGCTGCCTTGGTAGAAAGGCAATAATGCGCCCAGTACTCCGATTGTAGGCTACCGACCGCGAACTCGACGGTTCTTCTTGAGTGGTGAACTGCTGGTCGGCACCATAGCTCGTGACCCCTCCGCTGGTGCCGACGAGACGATAGTGATAGAGGGTATCCGCCGCCAATTTTGTTGCGGTTGCCGTCTCGGGCACCGAACTTGACCCAGACCCAGCATCGCTTTCGGCCGTCACCAAACCATAAGAGGTTGTCTTCCCGTATTGAAAGTAGTATTTGGCGTCGTAGCCACGCGGGTTTATCGCGCCATTCAATACGGCCTGTTCTTCCATTACTCCTGACGCTGCCGATGTAACCGCTTCGACTGGCCCCGGTGTCTTGAATTCTTGATCACCGCCTTCGACAGTCCCGTATTCGTTGTGGGCGACGATGCGATAATGGTAGATCGTACCTGGTTCGAGGATCACTGTGGTATTCTCGCCTACCGACGTCATCCCCGAGCCGGCATTGCCTTCAGACGTGGTGGAACCGTATGAAGTCGTCTTGCCGTACTGGAAGTAGTAGGTCGTGGACGAGCCCTTGGGATCGACATTCCCATTTAGCTGCGCCTGAAGTGGCCTTATTTCTGAGGCCGCGCTTGTGGATGCTTCGGGCGGACTAGGAGTTGTAAACACGGCTTCACCACCCGTACTCGTTCCCGTCGCGCTTGTCGCGACGAGACGGTAGTGATAGCTTGTACCTGGCTGCAGTCCGCTGATGTAGGCGGTCTCTTCGATATTTCCACTGCCAGAGCCGGCGTTACCTTCTGGGGTAGAGACGGGGGAACCCGTCGTCCAGTATTCGAAGTGATACCTGGTTTCGACAGTGTTTGGATTTACGGTTCCGTGAAGTGTAGCCGCTTGGGGTTCGACTCCCGACGTGCCACCCGAGGTCACTGTCGGTGCGCTGGGCACTCTTTCGTTTTCATTTTCGGGCAGACTCGACGGCAAGCACGAGCGGGGAACAAATACCCAGTTGGCTTCGCCCGAGCCCGTAACACGGTCGTCGCGGACCATAACGTAATGGCCACTGCCATCAGTGCTGCTGTACTTCGTCGTATAGCGCCACTTGAGAGCCGGATAGTTTGAGCCACCACCGCTAGAAGCATAGGCGGGCGCGGTGCGGATCAATTCTTGCTCGACGTTGTTTGAGCTCCACGGCCTGTAGTTGGCGTACTCGGGACAAGACGTCCTATTTACCACTGGGTAGCCGTCGCCGGTAGATCCACCGTTGTGTTTTTCCATAAAGCTCGATTCTGCGACTTTGAATTCATTGCCCGACCCTTCGCCGCACGCGCTATTTTTATTGCTGTTTTGTTTTTCCAGCGGGTAGGCGGTGTCGATCCAGCCACATCCACTAAAGGCACCAGTAACGAAGCCACCGTAGGAATGTTCGTGCGTTTGTGAGTTTTCCGGCGCATAGGAGACTACGTCGATTTCCCAGCCTTCCTTGCAGTTGCCGAGCGCATAGTAGTAGTACCAGTTCGCTACGACTGAGTATTTATCGACACACTTGTAGTCGCCGTTCGCCGATGTCGCTAGCGGGCTAATCCCGCCTGGTGACGTTTTAAGGGACGGCACGCGTTCCAAATGACCTGTCATATCGACATCTGCATTAGCAGTAGTCGTTGCACACATCGTATATATCAGGGAGATCATGGTGAGGAGCAGACACAAGGAGGTCAAGCTCTTTCTACGCGAAACCGATACTGCGGGCCTACCAGTACTTGTACTCAGCTGGATTATTGTAGCCTCGTCATCTTGGCTCGAACCAAGCTGACACTTCAGCGTGCCGATGGGTCCCATCCGTGAATACTCCCCTCGTGTCGGTCCCGCTTTAAACGCCACCTTTATGAGAGCGCCTCCAAAGCAGGTCTGTTAACTCATGATCTTGCCGCAGAGGAAACTCTTATCCGATCGCGGGTCACACGCACAAGACGGCACATCGAAATACTGCATATTTCGTGCCCGCGACCTATACCGATGGACGGCGCGTTCTATCGGTGTATGCAGGGACAGAAGTTCGGAGAAAGACCAGGCGGTTGCATCGAAGACCCTTAAAATAAGAGATCCCAACCAGCTATTAAAGTGCAATCTTTACGCTTTCAGCGACGCGCTCGCCTTCGTGAGTCAGCCACCACGCGTTGGGATGACCCGGCGCTCCAGCGCGTTTGGCGAGCAGGCCGAGACGCTCCAATCGCCCGAGGAGTGCCGATACCTGGCCGCCGTGGACGACGCCGATGGCCTGCGCAACGGCACGATTGCTTGTCAGCGGATGATCGCGGACGTAGAGCAAACAGAGACGCGCACGGTAGGCTCTTGGCGTACGCAGCGCCAGCGGAATCGACGAGTCGGTTCGCCGCCAGATCGATTGCGGTCGATGCCCATTCGCCCGTGAGCGCATCGACGCAACCCTCTGATCGAAGCCCCTTCCTAGATTCGCGTGCGGCGCGAGGACCAGTGCGGCGATTGGCCCAAGCAAGCTTGAGAACGGCGGCGCCTCGTCCGTCACGATGCGCGTATGGAGGATGCCGCTCACCGACGCCACGACTGCCTCGGCCCACAGCGGCGAGACTTCGATGCCCGACGGCGCTTGCTCGGCCACCGTCGCGACCACGTGCTTGAGGACCTCGAGGACCCTAACGCGATGTTCGAGCGCAGCCGTTCCCCCGGCGAGCGCCTCCACCACGCAGACGCGCGCGAGTGGCGGATCGGAGTCGAGGAAGGCCAAAAGGGCCGCCAGTCCGGCCAGGACCTTCTCACGTAGCGGACCGTGGTTGTCGACTGCCTGCGATATCAACGCTGCCATTCGGCGCATCGCCGCGTCGAGGACCTCCAGGAAGCACTCGTCGAGCCCCTTGAAAAGCTCGTAGAACGTCACCCGAGACACGCCGGCGCGGGCGACCACCTGCGCAACCGTGGCGCTGCGCAGCCCACGCTCGGCCACAACATTGACCATTGCCTCCAGGATGCGGGCGCGCTGCAGCTCGCGAATCTGCTCGCGCGTAAGTGGCCCGCTGCTCACGCCTGCCCGGGCAACTCGTCGTCGCGGCGATGTCCGAGCCGCGCGGAGATCCGATCGGCCGTCGAAATCAAGTGGGGACCCAGCGCGTCGACGAGATCTTCCAGCGAGATCGCGGAGGCCCTCGCGGCCATGCCGACCGCCGCGACCGTCTCGCGCGAGTGCGCGCGCACCGGCGCCGCGATTGCGTACAGGCCCTCCGCGAACTCCTCGTCGGCCACCGCCAGGCCAGCCTCGCCGATCTGTAGAAGCTCGCGATGCAGTGCTGCTTTGGACCTCAGCGTGCCCGGTCCGCGGCGCTCGAACACCAGCTCATCGGTAAGGCTGCATCGATTGGATGGCGGAATCTCGGCCAACAGCATCTTGCCGAGCGCTGTGCAGTTGGCCGGCAGTCGCGTGCCGGAGTTGAGCTTGGAGAGCGCCTCATGCGCTCCACGCGTGCCGCGCAACCACTCCACCACCACTACGTCCGAGCCATCGAGCACACCCAGCCCGACCGCGAAGCCGGTGCGCCGGCATAGCTCCTGGAGGTCATCGCCCGCGTGCTCACGTAGGGTCGTCGCACTGGCCGCCGACATCCCCAGCTCAGTCACGCGCAACGCGAGGCGGTACTTGCGCCGGTCGTCCCGCTCTAGATAGCCGAGCGCGACGAGCGTCGTCACGTATCTGTGAGTCGTGCTGCGCGCCATCCCCAGGCGCTCGGCAATCTCCGCGACCCCGAGCACCCATGATTCCGGCGCGAAGCACGCCAAGATGCCCAGGCCGCGCTCCAGGGACTGCGAGTGCGCCGGGTAGCACAGACGACCCCCGATTGCCGCGGGCACGCCGAATGGCTCTGATGGCTCCAAGGCATCTTTGCCGGACTGATCGCGCTCCATTTCGCCCACGATGTTCGCGCCGATCTCGCCTGCCGTATAGACGAGCGGTGGACTAGTCTCCTACTTGACTAGTCCATACTGTTGGATAAGCGTCCTACGCCGAACGCAGCCCATACGCGATCCGCCAGACTCTCAGCAAGGGCAGCAGCAGCCTGGCGAGGGGGCCGCCGGCACGAACGAGGCTGAGCGTCGCCGCACGCGTTTGCGGGGCAAGCGCGCTGTCCTTGGACAGGTACATCGCAACCATGCAAGCCGTGATCACCGCGTGCCGGCGGCCATCGCGCAAGGCGCGTGCCTCGCTGGTGGCGCGCCGCACCAGGCCCTGCAGACGCTCGATTGCGAGTCGCTCGGTGGCGTAATAGCCGATATAGCTGTAGCCGCCACCGGCGATATCGTCGTCCCGGTCGACATAGCTGTCGAGCATCGCTGCCGTCAGGGAGATCCAGATGTAAGCAGACGCGATCTCCTCTGCTTCATGCTCGTCACACGCCGGCTTGGCCGCGAAGGCGAACAGCGCGAAAACGGTAAGCCATGCGCTTGCCCCGGCGGTTCGCTCGAACCAGTAAGCCCCGTCGTCGCGCAACGGCGGCACACGGGCCGCCCAGTCCCGCAGGGCGCACTCGCGGCGCTGCGGGTCAGACTCGTGGTTGAGCGCCTGAACACCAGCGCGCTCGGCTGCCGCAAGCACCAGCATCCGCACCTGGCCATACTCGGGTAGGCGCTCGCAGCCGCTACGACACGCTCCCACGAGCGTGTAGAGGTAGCCCCCGTCCTCGCGCCACGGATTGTGCCGGTAGTAGTCGACTGCCGGCGTACCAGGATCGACGGCGTCGACAAGCGCGCGGTGCAGCCGGCGACCGTTTGCCACACCCGCACTCGCGGCCCGCTCGTTCGCGCTGTCGAGGAAGTCGCCCAGCGACTCGTAGCCAACCAGTAGCCGCAGCAAGGACGGGCTGCGGCGCGCGGGCAGAATCCAAAACAGCGCGGCACCGTCGGCATTGGGGCGCTTGCGCATGAGCGAGTCGAGCGCGTCCTCGCGTAGCGCCGCATCGGGAATCGCCGCCGCCCGACCCCGCCAGTAGCGCACCTCTTGCGCGACCCCACGCAGGCCCCAGAGCAGCTCGCGCGCCGCCGCCGCGGCCAGCGCCCACAATTGCCGCGGAGCGAGTGACACCAGTTCGACGGCCCTCCCTGACTTACATCCTTCAAAGCGCACGGCGAGGGCTGCCGTCAGCTCGCAAGCGCCGGCTCGACACGCGCCGCGAAGTACCCGGGAATCGCGACGATCACGACCGCAGTCGCCGTTACCAGCGCCAACGCCCCGAGCGCAATCAGCGGCGCAACCGAGAAGTCGACAGGGAAGCCTGTCACCGTCGCGAGGGCGTGGCTGAGCAGCAGCTGCCCGTAAAGCCCGAAGAGCGCCCCGACTGAGCAGCCGGCTCCCAGCAGCAGCGCACTCTCGCACAGCAACGCACGCCACAGCTCGCCGTCATCGTAGCCGTCGACCTTGAGGCTGGCCAGCCGTGGGCGCCGCTGCCAGATCAGCGCCCCCATCGCGGCCGCCATCGCAAGCACCGCGGCGATCAACACGAGGGTTGCAATCTGGCTCAGACGTGAGAGCCCTTGGCGCTGAGTGGCCAAATCGGTCCGCTCCCGCTGCGCGGCGGTCTGGACGGTAAAGCCCGATCCCGAGCCGAGCGCGCGCTGGATTGCGAGCCGTCCCACGGCGGGTTGGATACCCGGCTGCAATTCGATCTGGTAGGCGGAGAGGTCCCGGCTACCCCAGGCATGTGCATAATCTTCGGCGTTGACGATGATCGCACCGGGCGGCCAGCCGAGGTTCGTCGTGGCAGCAGCCAGGCGGAACGTTCCCGGCCGCGGCGTCGGCAGTGTGAATGGCTGGCCAATATGGAGGTTCAGTTCATCGGCGACGGCCTGCGAGAGCACTGCCCATCCGTGTTCGCGAATCCGAGCCCTCGCCAGTAGCAGGGAACCTCGCACCACTTGCGTCGCCGGAATCGGCTGGGTACTCGCCCTCGGAGGGGCGATCACCAGGACACGGCGATCCCCGAGATCGAGAAAGGAGCCGCGATAGGCACGCACCGCTCGAACGTCGCGTCGAAGTCGCGAGAACACATCGCCTACCCGGTTTTGAAATGGCACAGTAGCGAGCGTGCTTGCCATGCCGGAGGGTGTCACCCAAAGATCGGCCACAAGATTCAGATCGGCCGCAGCATGACCCAGGCCGCTCTCCAAATTACGCTGAGCGCCTCCGATTGCCACACTGCCGAATACAGCGATCGCGCCGGTCGCAGCTATCGCGGCGGAGCGCATTCGAATAGAGCTCGACTGCAACTCGATTATTGCGAGCCTCGGCGACACGCCAACGGCCCCGCGCTGCAGACGATCGAAGCCGGCAACAATCATCGCGAGTAGGATCGGCAGCAAGAGCAAGGTGGCGGCCACCAAGCTTACGAAGCCAACCACCGCAACCTGCACTGTTCGGACGCCGGTGAGCAAAACGACCGACGCCGTCGCCAAGCAGGCGACGCCGCCAGCCGTCATCCAAACAATGCCTGTTCCAATGCGCTCCGCGGGTGCCTTGGCGACGAGCGGCGCGCGCGCAAAGATATCCTTGAGGGGGATGAGCACGCCGACGCATGCCGCCAGCAACCCGCCGCCAACTGCGACGACAAAGCACTGCCACGTCACGATTCGCTGGGTGCCTACAGGAAATGCAAACGACAGATAGCCGGGATTGGCACGTAGAAGGGTGATGGAGAGCAAATCGCCGAGCAACAGCCCGAGGAGCGAACCTATGACGCCGAGGACGAGTGCGTCGAACACCAGCACCTCAATAACCTCCCACGGCGCATAGCCGTCTAGACGCAAATCGACGATGAGGCGCCGACGCTGTGGCACCGTAAGCAGTAGCGCGTTGAACGCAAACAGGAACCCCACGAGTGCGCTCACCACCGAGAACAACTCCCCCGACTGACTGTTGGGCTCCTCCGCTTGACGAAAGACTCTCGCATCGAAATTGGCGGGACGCACGTTCAGGCGGCCCGCGGCAAGCCGGTTCAGCTCGACCCGCACCTGCCCTTCGCGTCTGAGCTGCGGTTGCACAAGCACCCGCGTGATCCTCCGACCAATGCCAGCCAGTTGCTGGACGTAGCTAAGCGGCGCAGCCGCAAATGGGCTGTGCACAAGCGCCCCGACATCGCCTGCCTGCAGCGTAAGACCGACGACCGCCCTCGTACTGCGGCCATTCGCGTCGAGCGTGATCACCGACAGGGCTCCGGAGCCGATCCGCTGTGCGATAGGTTCGGGCAGCGCGAGCACCCGTTGCGCAGCGAGTTGGGCCACGCTGAAATGCCGCAAAAGCGCGCCATCGAGGTGCACAAAGCTCGGATCGAGGCCGATGAGGTCCACCGCCTCACGTCCCGTCGGGCCCACCAGATAGGCGCTCGTCTCCAGCACCGGAGCCGCCTGGCGCACTCCGGGTAGGCGCTGTACCTCGCCCAACAGCCGTTCGCTGAAGCCCAGTGGGCTGCGCGCCTCCAGTTGCAGACGCGACTTGCCCACGATCCCGCTCGTGAGCTGTTCGACCGAACCGCCAAGGCTCGTATTCGCGACCTGCGAGGCGAACAGCAGCGCCACGCCCACCGCGATCCCAAGGACCGCGAACAGCTCCTGGACGAGGCGCGCGCGCAGGCGAACCACGTAGAACGAGGCGATGTTCGACGCCCTCACCGACTTCGCCCCACGATGCCCACACCATGCTGCGGCGCCTGCCCGCGCCGGGGGCTCAGAGGAGCGCAGCTGGGCGCATGCTCCACCAGCCGCCCGTCGTGCAGCGCCCGCACCCGGTCGGCGTAGCCCGCCGCCTGAGGGTCGTGCGTGACGAGCACCACCGCCGCGTCGCGCTCGCGACAGGTCTCTCTCAACAGCTCCAGGACCTCGCGCCCGCGGCTCGTGTCCAGGCTGCCCGTCGGCTCGTCCGCGAGCACGAGCTTCGGATCGGTCGAGAGGGCGCGCGCGATCATCACCCGCTGGCGCTCACCCAGCGACAGTTGCTCCGCGCGATGCTCAACGCGCTCGCCGAGCCCGAGGCGCTCCAGCAGGGGCGCGACGCGACGATGCGCCGCGCGCGTACCGAGGCCGCCGAACAGCTTCAGGGCCGCGTTGTCGATCGTCCGCGCGCCCGGGATCAGGTCGAGCGACTGCCGCACAAACCCAAGCTCCACGCGCCGATAACGCGCCGCCTCACGCGCCGAGAGCGCCGCGATCTCGCGACCGTCGAGCCGCAGCGAGCCGCTGTCGGGGCGCAGTAGCGCGGCAATCAGCATCAACAGCGTCGTCTTGCCCGAGCCGCTCGGACCGTAGAGCGCAAGGAGCTCACCGCGAGCGACGCGCAGCGAGACGCCGTCCACCGCGCGCACCGACTCGCCGTCCGCCGCACGGTAGTGCTTGACGAGCTCCCGCAGCTCGAGCACCAGAGCCTATGCGGGCGCGCCGCCGGCGCCCTCCGCGCGCCGGTCCCCGCCGACCGGGAAGTCGATCACGTTACCCTCCGCGCCGGCGCGCGCGGCCGGCGCGAGCAGGCGGCCGCCGCTCAGCGAGCGGATCGTATGCGCATGCACCATCTCCGCCATGTCCGGCACGGTGACCAGCATCGCCATTCCCGCCTCCGCCGCCTCCCGCAGCAGGACCATCAGATCCTCCCGCTGCACGTAGTCGAGATTTGCCGTCTGGTCGTCGATCAGCAGCAGCTCCGGCTCGCGCACGATTGCGTGCGCCACCGCCACCAGCGTCCGCTCGCTGTCGGAGAGGTTGCGCCAGACCTCCATCGCACAGCCCGCCACGCCGACCCGCTCGAGCGCGGCGGCTGCGCCACGGCGCGCCTGCTTGTGACGCTCGCGGCGCAGCAGCGGCATCGCGACGTAGTCGAGCATCTTCAAGTCCCCGCTCTCCGGGCCAGTCGGCCTCGCCCACGCGATCGGCTTGCGTCGCAACCGTGCCAGCCCCGCCGCCGACAGGCCCGCGAGGTCGCGGCCCGCGAAAGCGACGATGCCGGCGGATGGCTGCTCCAGGCCGGCCGCGAGCTTCAGCAGCGTCGTCTTACCAGAGTTGTGCCGTCCCCATACCGCCACCAGCTCGCCCGCGTGCACGTCGAGCGAGACATCCTCGAGCACCGCCACGCAGCGCGCGCCGCGCCAGTATTGCTTGCTCACCCCCCGCAGCGAAAGCAACGCGTCCATCTCAGCTCGGCCCTCGCTTTCCGCCACCGCCGCGCCGGCGTTCCTCCACCGTCCGCCGCATCACCACGCAAGTCTCCTGCAGCCAGCCGACCATCGTCTGCAGGTGCGCGATATCGCCATTGCGCACAAGCACCCCACCCGATCGCGCCCAGCCACTGTCGCCCGACGGCCGCCCCGCCAAACGCTCGTGTTCTTCCAGCAGCGCGAGGCACTCCCGCTCGCGCCAGCCCAGCAGCTCGATCAGACCCGGCAGGTCCTCTTCCCGCGCAAACGCGACTTTCATGTGCAGGTCCTCGTAGAGCGGCATCATCGCCGCCGAAGCCCGCATCCAGCCCGCAAACTCCTCGACGCCCCCGGCGGTCGCCGCGAAGAACACCCGCGTCGAGCCGTTGACGCCGCGTTCCTCCCCGCTCCGATAGACCAGCCTGTCATCCTGCAGCCCCTTCAGGAGCTTGTAGACGTAGGTCCGCTCGATCTGCATCGAGCCCAGCCGGCGCTGCATCCGCTGGGTAAGACGGTAGCCGTAATCCGGCTGCTCGATCACCAGTCCCAAGACGGCATAGCGCCTGTTGATCATCCCCGCGGCTCCTTTTCGGTCCCTACGTCCTGACAGGTGGAACCATAGCTGAGGGGTCGGGCTTTGCGGATTAGCCGACTTCTTCTATAAATTGGTCAATAAGCAGACATAAGCCAGCATGAAGTACAAGCCGGGTTCCAATGTCGCCCCATCGACTCAGGTCCACAGGTACCAGCCCCGCATGAATGCTGGAGTGCCTTGAACTCGTGCCACCGGCACCCTCTCACCCCTCGCGCCGACGCAACTCCCGCTCGAACTCGAGCAGCTTCCGATCCCTCTCGCCGAGCACCTCGCCGTGCGGCCCCGCGACGATCGCGAACGGCGCAACGTCCTTGCGTACGCAGGTCAGCGCGCCAACCGCGGCCCCCTGCCCGATCGTGACGCCCGGGAGGATGACGCAGCCCGCGCCAACGATGGCGTGCTCGCCGAGCACGACGGGTGCGCTGGTCACGTTGCGTAGATCGTCCGGGATCGTGGGTCCCGTGAGCCAGCCCCCGCGGTAGTCATCGTTCGAGGAGAAGATCGCGGTACCCGCCGAGACTCCGGCAAAGCTGCCCAGCTCGATCGTCGCGGCGCCGGTCAGGAAGACGCGAACCGAGATGTGGACGTGATCGCCAATGACGATGCCGCCCTCCCCGGCACTGAGCACGGTGCCGGCGTCGATGCGCACATGCGAGCCGATGGAGATCCGGTGCGCGCCGTAGAAGACCGCGCCGGCATCGATGTGGACGTCGTCGCCGACTGCGCCCAGGCCCAGCTCGAGCAGCTCGGCGCGGGCCAGGAAACCGCGGCCGCTCATGCGACTCCATCCAGAGCTTGCACAAGGACGCCGTTGGCGATCTCGATGATCTCCTCCAGCTCCGCGTCGGTCATGTCCGAGTAGACCGGCAGGCAGATCATCCGCGCAGAGAGGTCGTCGGTCGTCGGGAGATGCACGTCGGCCGCGTACGGCGGCGTGCGATGCAGGGCCGGAGCGTAGTAGCGCCGAACTCCGACGCCGCCCGCGACGAGACGGCGGACCGCGGACGCAGCGTCGCCCGGGAGCGCGATCGGATAGGCCTGCCACGGGGGCCTACCGGCGCTCGGGGCGTGCTCGAGACCGGCGGCAGCGGTCAGCTCCGCGCGGTAGCGCTCGGCGATTGCGGCGCGGCGCGCTAGAAACCCGTCGATGCGCTCCAGCACGGCGAGTCCGATCGCCGCGTGCACCTCGCTCAGCTTGCCGTTGAATCCGAGCATCGCCGGTGCGCCGTCGCGGAGACCGAAGTTGATCGTCGCACGCACACGCACAGCGAGGGGCTCGCGGACGAACACCGCACCGCCCTCGCCGACGCCGAAGACCTTCGCAGCGTGCATCGAGAAGACCTCGGCGTCGCCGCTGCCTCCGACCCACGCGCCGCGCTCATCCCGGCCCCCCAGCGAGGCCGCTGCATCGACTATCAGCGGTACCTCGGCGGCTCGCGCGAGTCGCTCGAGCTCGTCGAGCGGGTGGCAGAGGCCGAGCGTACGCACGTGCAGGATCGCGCCGACCCGCCGGTGCTGGAGCGCATGCTCGAGCTGCGCGAGGTCGAGCTCCCAGGTGTGCGGCGAGACGTCAAGGAACAGCGGCTCGCAGCTGGCGAGCGCGACGGCGCTGGCGGTTGCGGGGAAGGTGAAGCTCGGCATCGCGACGGCACCTCGAACTTCGAGCGCCAGGAGCGCAGCGGCCAGTCCTGCGGTGGCGCTCGCGACGAGTACGACGTTGCGTCCGGGTGACGCGTAGCGCCGTTCGAGCTCGCGCTCCAGGCGCGTGGCGACCGGGCCGAAGTTCGAGTAGCGTCGCTCCGCGTAGGCGGGCGCGAGCAGCTCCAGCCATGCTTCTGGCGCCGGGGTCGTCGGCCGGATGAATGGGTACACGATTTTCTAATCACCAGCCAGCACGTCGTTGTGTACCTGACGCAATGCATCCCTAAGCTTCAGGTTGAAGGGGTTGAGGTCGTCGCGCGAGAGCAACATGCCAACGCTCTTTGCAGAAGCGAAATCGTCGGCGCGGGTAAGTTGTTCATCCTTGAGATAGTGAATTATGCGCGCATCAGCGAGCTCCGTCCGGTAACGCGGGAGATATTGCGGGATGTTGGGAAGGTTAAAGCGTAGCGGCAGCCGCCTCCAATCGACACCTGACCTCACAATCGCCATCGTCAGCGCTAGCTGGCAGCGAAACAGCGTGGGGTGCACCCGCTCGACAGTTTCCATCTCCGCATAGATATTCTTCGCTAACGCGCGGAACACGCCTCGCGGCGCGAAGAGGACACCGAGGTTGAGTATGGCGGGCAGTATCGCCTCGCTGCATCGAACTCTATGGCCTGCCACTCTGGGTGCTCGCACTCCAGCGAAGGCTCGCCGAGAGCGGCCGCATGAAAAATCCGCTGCCATAGACCCTGTTCGCCCTCGCATCCTATAAAGGGTGAGACGTGAGCGGTAACCCCCGCGATCACATGACTTCGGGCGAGAATCGCAAGCAGATCGTCGATCGGCCGGATGAAGAGGGTATCCGAGTCGAGCAAGAGGGCATTTGGCGTTTCGATCTCGTAGCAGAACCGCTGCAGCACAATTGCGTAGATGCCGTGACGGCGCCAGAGAGCATCGTCGAGCCAGCGCCACTCGATACCCAAACGACGCGCCCACGGATGCATGCGATCAAGATCGCTGGTTTCGTCGGCGCCGACCGTAACCACAATCGGGCTATCGGCAAGGGCGCCTCCGAAGCGTCGCAACGATGCGGCGAGATAATACACTCGTGTGAAAAATTGTGGGGGTCGGACTGATCGGTACGTGAATCTCGTAGCGAATGGCGCTCGGCGAGCCTCGCCGACCCCGTCGCCCTATTAGTCGCCTTCCGCCTCGCCGCGGTGGAATCGTGATCGTATTGGGTGCCTTAGCGCCGGGCGCCGAAGTCGACGCGGCTCACTGCGCTCGCGATGAAGTGCAGCGACGCTCAACCGCTTGGCCGCTCGTAGGGGCGCCGTGAGTCTCCAGCTCGCCGAGCCCTGGATCGCCGCGAGCCAACCCTCGGCTTGCAGATGGGCGGCCGTGACGACATCTACGCGCTCGCGCTCGCTCGCGACCTCCGCCAACAGAGCGGCGCTGCGCCGCTGCTCAACGACCAATGTCGCCGCCGTCGACGATGTCCGCTGCTCCTCGATGGCCAACCGCGCAGCGAGCGAAGTCGCCTGCTCACGCGCGGAGACCAGCTTCGTCTCGAGATCGACGCGACAGCCGCGCTCAGCTGCGAGATCGCGAACGAGTTGAGCGCGCGCGGTCTCATTTCGTGCTCCCCGACGCGCGGCTACACTCGGGGCCCTCAGTTCGGCGGGTGCGTCGATCAACCGGTCGCCGGGCGAGAGCGAGGCAAGCCACCGCCAGAGGCCCAGCTGACGCCCGGTTAGTTGTTCATCGTGCTCTCCCGGTGCGACACTGTGATGACGAAATTCTCGCTCGAGGGCGCGAGCCGCATCCGCTAGCCGTACACAAGTCGCTCGCCCGGCAACCAGGTGAGCTGCGGCCTGTTCGACGACCAGCTCGCCAACCCGGTGGTCCTCGAGCAGGCGCGCGTAGGGCGCCACGGTCACTACTCGACCGTTCAAGTAGTCGATGAGGCCCCCCATGTGCAGCTCCCAGGAGGCGAGCGCGAATGTCGGTGGCGTCCCGTCGCGGCGCTCGAGCGAGCGCGCGATCTCGATCGGATCGCGCACCACGAGCACCGGATGAAGGAGATCGGCGATCACCGAATGCCACAACGGCGTCATCACCCCGATCCGTGGATCCTTGATCGCGACCGGCGCTCCGTCTGACTGATCGACAAGACGTTCCACCTCGATACGCAAGGTCGCGGCTCCCCACTGCTGGGCGACGAGTTGGGCGGAGACCGCAGGAGGGTCGAACCAGCTGCCTCCCAAGCGGTCGAGGATCTGCTCGTTGGCGTCGTAGATATGCATGTTCTCCCAGTGACCAGCCGGGTTCGCATCGGCAGCCGGCATAAGATCCTCCTTGCTTCCGACGAAGAACCCGGCACTCGCAAACATGCCGGTCACCGCGCTCGTGCCGCTGCGGCCCATGCCGAGGATGACGACGCCGACAGCACTCATCGCGGATGGTCCGCCCGTGTAAGCTCAGAGGGCCGCTCACGCATTCGCCCAAAGTGTATTAGGCGAGAAGCGTCAACGGGCCGGCGACGGCGCGACTCCCGCGATTTAGGGCACCAGCCTACGATTCTACCGCTCCCGCCGCGAAGTCCGCAACCGCCCGCGTGCATGTCGCCGCGTTGGTGATCCGCTCCTCGCGAGCGTTGTGGAAATCGTAGAAGACAGCGTGCCGATAGTTCGCGGCCTGCCCAATACCGTCACCGTTGCCCGGCCCGATCGGCACGACTTGCGTGGCGGTGCACATCACCGTGGTCCCGAGAAAGATTGGGTAGGCATGCAGGGTCGCGTCGTTCCACAGCAGCTGTACGGCACCGCTCAGGTCCCATGTCACCCTAAAGGCATACACGCCCGGCGCAGTGGCGCCGATCCCTCCGAATGTGTAGATCGTGGTCGAAGGTAGGGGCCTTCCCGCCGTCCTCAGCTCCGCGAGCTCTTGATGTTGAATGGTGCCCGCGCGGTCCCACGCCGCGATGTCGCGGCGCGTGCGTGAGACATAGCCGACGAAGACCACCACGGCGATCGCGAGTCCGATGGCGGGAGCCCACTTCAGTGGACGTCGTAGCAGCCGCACGACACTCGTTGCGAACAGCATCACCACCGCATATACGACAATTGCGTAGCCAAGCGACGCCATCACATTAACGCGGTTTTCCTCACCCTTTCCAAGTGGCTGGTAAAGATTGATCGGAGCTGGGACATATACGGCGTATGCCGCCACGATCACAACTCCGCCGGCCGCACACAAGAGCAGCAAAAGACGTAACCGTCTCCGCAGCTCCGGCTCCGCGCGAACTCTCCATGCCAACAGCACACCCACGCAGACGACCGCAAGAGCGATCGGAAGCACCACGTTGCGATGCGGGCCTCTAAAGGGAACCAGAGCGGCCGTCAACAGCGTAAGGCTCTGGTCGGCCATCAATTTCGCGTGTTCTATCTGTTCGCTAAGGGTGACGACCTTGTCGGCGATCAGACCAGCCGATCCGGTCATCAACCGCGGGAGACTCGCCGCGAGCGCCACCGCGCAAACATCGAGAAGCCAAAACGCTACCGCGCGGCGCCGGCCTGTCCTCGGCAGGTACACGAGGACCGACAAGCAAATGACTCCAGCAGCGACTTGATACGTGACGACGCTGGCAGCGAAGAGCAGCAGCGCTCCAACACGGTAGACGAGCGCGCTGGCGCCCTTTGTGCGAAGGCCCTCTAGCGCGGCCACTCCACCCAACGCGGCAAGTGCGATTGCGAGATAACTGTAGCTGGCTGCGTACCATAACCAGCTCGCGTCGGCAAATGGAAAGACCATGAACAGCAAAACGATGCTCACCGCGTCGCGTGTCGACAACGACAGCCGCCGCAGCAACAGGTAGACAGAAGCCGTCGCGGCGAGCAGCGTCAGCAAGCCGCATAGCGCATGGAGATGAGGGTCGCTGCCGCTCACGGCCGAGGTGGCAGCCAAATACAACTCACCCAAGGGCCTCTCACGATTTGACGCAAAGAGACCGTTGAACAATCCGACTGCACCTGACTCGTGGCGAATCGCAGCTATCGACCAATCGTCCGTATAGAGCCCTGCGTGCAGCAGGTGCCCCCCGAGCAAGACGGCCTCGACTACCGCCAACAACGACAGAACCAGTACTCCGCGAATCGCCGGGGATGGCGGGCGGGCAAAGAAGTCGCGTTTCACCTATCGCCCGTCGTCACAGCCTTCGGCAGACTGGGTGCGTGACGCGCATAGATCGTCACAATATCGCCCAAATTGAAGAGAACCTGACGTTGCCCTAGAGGATGGGTCGCCAGCCACTCGCTAAGTGCGCGAGCTACGCGGCTGCGCGGAGTCATCGTCCGTAGCTTGTAGACCAGATAGTGCAACGAGTAGTAGGCACCCGGATGACCAACATATAAAAGCTCGAAGTCTCGCTCACCAAGGTACCGCCTCAATGTCTCGACTGTGAAGAAGAAATTATGATGACGGGGCGTCAAGAGGTGCCAGCGCTTACCTGAGATACGCGCCATCAGGGATGCCGCATCGCCTGTGGACAGCATCAGCAGCCCCCCCCGCCGCAGGACGGTGGCAGCCATTGAGAGGTCAGATCCCGGATCGATCGAATGCTCGATGTAGTCCCACATCGTCACCACATCAAACGATGCAGCGGGATATTTAGCCTCCTGAAAGACCCCCGTCTCGATCTCAAGGCCCATTTTCTCCCGACCCCATTGACTGGTATAGGACGAGATGTCGATACCCTCGACGCGCCATCCTAGCTTTCTTGCCTCATCCATAAAGAAGCCTGCGGCTGTACCAACATCGAGCAGCCTACCCGGGGCACTCATACGCGTCAGCGCTCCGAGCCGGCGCCGAGCAACTAGACGGTGCTCAAGCTCATCATTGAGATAATCAGCGTAGCCATCCGCCGCAGATCCATCGCTGTTTAGAAAATAGCTACTCGAGTAAATCCCTAATAGCTCTTCAGGTGTCGGCAGGACGCCGCGGAAGAGCAATCCGCACGAACGACACTCGAATATCTCGTAGCCATGCTTGCGCCATCGCGGCAGCTGCTGAATGTCGACGACCACCCCGCAAAGGTTGCAACTCATCATCGCGGATCATCTTACTCGACTCCCAACGACAACGCTACGAGGCCGAGTAGTCTGAGGCATCGTTACTCCGACGACCTCTCGAACAACATACAGCGGCCGATACTTGATCTCCTCGAACATACGCGCCATATAGGTTCCCATCACGCCGAGCACCAGCAGCTGGACGCCACCTAGGAACGACACCATAATCGCGAGCGAGAGCCAGCCGGGAACGGTATTGGCATTCGAGACCTTTGCGACTATATCTCCCAGCCCCGCCACGAAAGAGAGCCCTGCTACGACAAAGCCCAAATGGAGCGCCGCCTGCAGCGGTGCGTAAGAAAAGCCAGTGATCCCGTCTACGCCTAGCCTGACCATGCGTAGCAAATTGTACTTTGGCGCACCTGCGACTCGCTCACAATAGTCATACATAATGGTAGTGTGATTAAAGCCCACCCAGGTGAACATCCCACGTAGATACCTCGTGCTCTCGCGCATGGCCATCACCGCGTCTAGAGCGCCGCGATCAACCAGCCGAAAATCACCGGCGTTAGGGGTCACCTCGACATCTGAGACGCGCTGCAGCAGCTTGTAGAAGAGGTGAGCCGACGTGCGCTTGAAGAGCGTGTCACCACGGCGATCGGACGGCACTGCGTTCACCACGTCGAAGCCCTCACGCCATCGCGTGATCATCAAGGGTACGGCCTCGGGCGGGTGCTGCAGATCTCCGTCCATAATGACCACGGCATCGCCCTGCGCAAGGTCTAGGCCGGCTGTGATGGCCGCCTGGTGACCAAAGTTGCGGGAGAACCTGACGAGCTTGAAGCGGTCATCCTCCGATTGGAGGATGCGCATCGCCTCAAAGCTGCCATCGACCGAGCCGTCGTCCACCATGATGATCTCGCATGACTCATCGAGCTGATCGATCACCGCGGTGAGCCGGCGACGTAGCTCCCCAAGCGTATCCCGCTCGTTGTAGATCGGCAAGATGAAGCTCAGCACAGGAGGCGGTTGGCGACCCGCCGCGTCAACGGTCGCCCCCGACCGCTCGATCGTTTGCCCGAGATCGCTCATGGCACGTAATGTACTCGCTCGGCGGGCGGCCCCGCTCGGTAGCCAATGGGGAGTCCTACCACTACGCCAGGTTGCTGTCGTGGGCCTTTTTAGAAGCGCCTCGGTGTCGTCACTTTCCGCCCATGGCCCTGATTTGCGCCGCGTCTTCGTGACGGCGCGCCCTGCTCTCGTCAGCGCTGGCTGTCGCGGCTAGTCGCTAATCTCAGTCGTCGATGAGCGTCGAGCCGTACGAGCGTAGAGCTGCGCGACCCGAGGACGGCGAGGGTCGGCCGGTGCCAAACACCTCCTGGCCCGAGCTTGCGTTCGTGATGGCGCCACGCCAGAACCTGTTCTTCGACGAGCTGGTACAAGCGCTGCGAGACGAGGCTCAGGCGTGCGGAGCGCGCACCTCCCTGCACGTCGGCAACTTTCCGCCGCCGAGAGCGGACCTCGTCTACGTGCTCGTCCCACCGCACGAGTACTTCACGCTGATGCATGGCCGCATCGGGCCTCCGCCCGAGGCGCTGCGGCGGAGCATATTAGTCTGCGCCGAGCAGCCCGGCAGCCCGTTCTTCGACGCGAACGTAGCTCTCGCCCCGCGCGGTGGGGCTGTCTTTGACATCAACCGCCTCGCCGTGCAAGCCTTCGCCGAGGAGGGCATCGAGGCCCACCACCTGCAGCTCGGGTGGACCCCCCGGTGGGATCGCCTCACCCAGCGCGAGCGCGATATTGACATCCTGTTCATGGGTTGCATCAGCGATCGTCGCGTGCGGGCTCTTGCGCGTTACGCGCACACTTTCTCGCGCCGTCGCGTGCAGCTCGTGCTCTCGGACAACTCACGCCCCAACTGGGCGCCCTCGCAGGGCTTCCACACCGACGAATCCAAGTGGGACCTCCTCGGGCGTGCCAAGGTGATGATCAACATCCACCAGGACAAGTTCCCCTACTTCGAGTGGCTGCGTATCGTGCAGGCGATGAGCAACGGTGCCGTCGTCGTCAGCGAGCGCTCCGTCGACTTCACTCCGCTGGTGCCCGGGCGGCATCTGCTGTTCGGCGAGACGGACGCTCTGCACCTGCTCGCCGAGCTGCTGATCGACGACGGCGATCGCCGGTGGAAGATGCAGACCGCCGCCTACGAAACGGTGCGCTACGAGCTGCCGCTGGGACGAGGGGTGGAGCAACTTCTGCGCACCGCTTCGACGCTAGCCGCGCGCGAGCCGCTGCCCGATGCGGCACACGAGTTCTTCACGCAACCCCCGCCCGACCCCGCGCGGATCAGTGTCTTCGATGAGCCCAAGCGCCCCCCGTCCCCGGCGCTCGGCGACCACAACGCGGCGATGATCAGGCGCGCGGTCAAGGACATCAAGCTCGACCTGCTCGACCTGCGCCGGCGCCAGACGCGTATCGACATCGGCCTCAGCACCGGCCGAGCCCCTCACCTGCTGGAGCTAGTCGGCCGCACCCGCGCCTACGCCGCGAGCGACCCGCGCGTCTCGATCCTGATGGCGCTCTACAACTACGCGGAGCACGTCACCGATGCACTCGACTCCGCACTGGAGTCCGATGACTGCCCATTCGAGATCGTCATCGTCGACGACGGCTCCACCGACGACTCGCTCGCTCGCGTCAAGGGCTGGATGTCCGAACACGAGGACGCGAGCGCGCTGCTGCTGCGCCATCCGATCAACCGCGGCCTCGCCTACGCGCGCAACAGCGCCCTCGGGTGGGCGCGCGGCGAATTCTGCTTCGTGCTCGACGCCGACAACGAACTCTACTCCCACTGCTTGGCGCGGCTGGTGGAGGCCTTGGACGACGATCTGGGAGCCGCCTTTGCCTATGGCACGCTCGAGTGCTTCCGCACCGGACGGCCGGTGGGGCTGATGAACACGCTCCCCTGGGACCCGCCTCGCCTGCGGATGGGGAACTACATAGACGCGATGGCGATGATTCGCACTCGCACGCTGCGCGAGCGCTTCGGCGGCTATTCGCTCGACCGGCGTCTCCATGGATGGGAGGATTTCGATCTATGGTGTCGCCTGGCTGAGCGGGGTGAACGGGCGGTGCGCGTGCCCGAAGTACTCGCACGCTACCGCCTGAGCCAGCATTCGATGCTCTCGCAGACCAATATCTCCGCCACCGACGCGTTCTCGGTGATCATCGAGGGCAACCCGCGGCTCATGGCCGGGATGCAGCCGCCTGAGTAAGCGTCTCGTCGAGGCCTAAGAACGCGCAGACCCGCGCAGCGAGCGGCCCAGCCGCTTGAAGCCGCGCAGTGGAGCGGTGATGCGCCAGCTCAGCGAGGCCCGCATGTCCCGTGCGACGCGCTCCGCGCGCGCCAGCTCGTCCACTCTCGCGCGAAGCGCCCCGACCTGCTCCTCCAGCGACGGTAGCGCTGACGTCGCCTGCGCGAGCCGTTCGCGCAGCACCGGCAGCTCGGCGAGTGTCTGCTCGCGGCTCGCGAGCAGATCGAGCGCCTCAAGGCGCTCACGGCGCATCGCGTCGAGCTCACCGAGTGCCCGGGCCTGTTCCTTGAGCACGCGGTCCTGGCCGTCGTAGCGCTTCAACCACTGTCGAATCTCCAAAAACTGTGTCAGCGCCACCATCGGCGGGGACTCCGGCGGCAACTCCTCTCCGGCAATCGCGAGGGTGTAGATCTCATCCTCCTCGCCAGGCTCGACCAGACGCTCGACATGGGCGCCATCGAACTGCTGATCGTGCGGCGAGGCAATCGCACTCGCGAGCATCGCGTGTTGGGCGAGCAGACGCACCGCACCGAAGCGGCTCTCGAGGGCTACACGCAGCTCAGACGGTACATACTCGCGTCGGTGATGGGGGTTGCCGGGCACGTAGCGACCGCGATTTGGCGAGGAGATCAGCAGCAGCCCGCCGGGACGCAGCACCCTTGCCAGCTGGTCGAGTACGCGATCCTGCTCATCAACGTGCTCGATCACCTCGAAGCACACGACGAGGTCGAACGAGTCGTCCAGATAGCCCAGTGCGCGCAGGTCGGCCACCTCGCAAACGACGCCGTCGGGCGCATCGTTGCCGGCGACCTCGATAATCGCCTCAGAGATGTCGACGGCGAGCACCTCGCTTGCTCCGGCCCGCTTGAGTAAGTGCGCGCCGTAGCCCACCCCACAACCGGCATCGAGCACGCGGCGGCCCGCGCAGAACGCACTCGCCCATTGGTAACGCGCCATGTGCTCGGCCTCCACGAGTTCTCCGTGCATCTCTGCCGGAACGAAGCGCTCGGGAACGCCCTCGACGGCGTGAGAAATCTGGCTGCTCATGCGAGAGTTCGAAAGTTCACGACGTCCCGCGACTCCTCGCGTACCGCTTCAGCCCCCTCAGCGGAGCGGTGATGCGCCAGCTCAGCGAGGCTTCCATTGCCTTCAGTATCCGCTCGCTTCGCACCAGTTTCTCGCGAGACTCGGCGATCTCCTCGTTGAGCCGCCGCTCGAGCGCCTTGGCCTCCATCCCGTCCAAGGGAAGTCCCCGTGCTTCGATCTCCTCCATTACGGTGACCGTTGGGCGCACCATGGCGAACAACGCGTGGAAGCGGTCGTCGCGGATCGGGCCTCCGCGGTTGAAGGCGTGCTGGTCGTCGACCACGACCATGCCCAAACCGCCCCAGAGCTGCAGACGATAGGGCTCGCGACGCGCCAGGTAACCGGGCACGAAATCGAGGTCGACGAGAGCGACCTTCTCGTAAGCGGACATATGGACAGCCATAATGCCCCTGCGAACCTCCGGGTTCATCGTGTCGTGCAACAGCACCACCGCTCGCGCGAGCGCGGGAGATGAGAGCACTGCCTCCAGATCTTGGCGAACACCCTCGGCGGAGTGATCGCCGTCGATCAGCACGAAGTCGATCGAGCGCCCCGCTGCGCTGAGATCGTTCAATGTCTGTGGCAACAGCGCATGGCTATCGCCGGTGTGGAACGTCGCGTTCTCCAAGCTCGCGAGCTCCGCGCTCGGCGGCACGAGATCGAAGGAGTGAACCTCTTCGCTGTGTGCGGCGATCCGCCGCAGGCTTCCCCCCTCCGCGGTCCCGATCTCGAGCGCGAGCGTGGGGCGAAGCTGGGACACCACTCCCTCGAGCGCCGCGCGTTCGCCGTAGGACATCTGCCAGGGGTTGCCGGCGAGCATCGGCAGCGCGCCCAACTCATGCGTTTGTGAGGACATCGTCGCAGAGGCTAGCGAATCGAGCCTACGGCTTGCCGGCCATTCCCTCGCGCTCGCCCAGCTCTCAGAAGTCACTGGCGATGGATGCGTTCGTACCGACCAAGCCGTCGAGGAACCCCGCGAGTATGCCCACCGTCCCCGTCCGCACCGTCGTGTACGCCCAGGGTGTCCCCTCGCTAGCGAAGACGTAGCTCACCGCCGCGCGCGGAGCGTCCGGAACGCTCGCGTCCGCACTCGGCACGTAGAGCGCCTCGTCTTCCGGTTCCCCCGCCGTGCACGACGGCCTCCTGCGATCGGAGACCAGGAACGTGTAGTAGAAGACGTGTTCCGGGCGCGCGTAGGGCATCAGCGTGTCGATCAACCACGCCACCCGCTCCGCCTGCGCCTGTTCGCCGTACTCACGCAGTTGCCCGCCGTAGTCCGTGCACATGCGCGCCGCGACCTCCGTGAACCACAGCCGCACGCCCGCGCCGCCGTTCGGCAGGTGCGCCTCCATTTCGCGCAGCGGCGCCACGCTCATCGCCTGCACCGCCCGATAGGGGTGCAGCCCCCAGATCGACGGCACGAAATGCAGATGCCGCTCGTATTCCTGCTCGTACGCCGCCGCGCCCGGCGCGTCTTCGAGGTCGCCCGCGACCACCGCGCAGTCGAAACCGGACGAGCACACGGCCTGCGCCGCGTCCGCGAGCCCCGCCGCCACGGCCGCCGGCTCGTGACCCTGGTTGTTGGGCTCGTTCCACGCCTCCACGTAGTCCACCGGCTCGCCGATCGCGTCGCGCGCGCGGCCGAGGATCGCCGCCAGACTGGCCTCGTATTGCGCAGCGGAGGCCGGGTAGGAGCCGTCGTAGCTCGTGACACCGACGTCTGCGCTCAGGCCTAACTGCTTGACGTCCCGCAGCCACGCTTCGAATTTCGCGCGCGACCCCGCGTAATCGCCGTCCATCACGTTCCACTGCACCACGTAGCGCGCCAGCCTGATGTGCCCGTCGGCCACCCAGTCGCGCTTGAAGAGGCTCGCGAAGTAGCTGCCCGCGAAGTCCCCGTCCCATTCCGGCAGGTTCTGATCGGAGATCCCATCGATGTAGGGCGTCGCCGCCGCCCGCGCCGGCGCGCTCACGACGGCCAGGCTCACGTAGAGCATGGCAACACAGGGGGCCAGCGCACGCCAACGCATCGAGATCCAGGGTACCCGCGCCAGAAAGCCGCTACCGACGCGTGCTGAAGGCGGTTGCGCGTTCGGTTGAGGCGCGCCAGGACCTCCGCTTGGCGAGTGCTGAGGCCACCGTCGTCCCCGATCGCCTTGATGATCGCCGGCGTGCTCGGCCCGCTCTGCCCGGTGGCGATGGGTAGCTGCGCGAGCCGCGCGCCGGCGACAAGCATGCCGTTGAGGTGGTTCACGAGTCGCGGGCTCAGCCGAGGTAAACGCGTCCGCCCATTTGCGCCGGTCGAAGCGGCCCTGCTCGTCACTAAAGGGGCGGATCGCCAGCAGCAGCGCTCGCTGCTGAGGTCCCAGCCGCATGAAGCGCTGTCGAATCCGCGCCACGTCCGCCTCGCGCTGACCTCGACCGCCGCCGGCAGGCGCAGCACCCGCGCCGCCGGCTGCGGTCATCGAGCGTCCTCGACGAGCATCTGCCAGGACCTTTCGACGGCGCGGTGCTCGATCGCCTCAAGGCGCCGTGCGGCGCTGCCGACCTCACCACGGCACGCTAGCCGCGCGGGCCACTGGCCATCGCGGTCTACGAGCACCCTCCCCTCGTCGAACGCGTAGCTGCACGAGAAGATCGACGTCCGAGCCACTACGATCGTCGCCCCGCGCAGCGGAGCCGTACAGCACCGCGAGTCGCACATTGCGCGCGGTGCGCAACGCCCCCGCGAGGGTTTGCAGCAGCTGCCAATGCGACCGAAGGTAGTCAAGCTCTCCGGGCACCAACTCCAGTTGGCGCGGCCCCGGACGGCGGCAGCGAACCGTGCCTCGCCTCGCCGCACGCCGCAGCGTGCGCTCGTCGGCACCGAGATCTGCCTACTGCGAATCCTCCGTGAGCATCCCCTCCACCGCGGCTACGAAGCGCTCCCCCAGCTCCATCAGCTTCGTCGCCTCCTCGGCCGAGATCTGGCCGGCGTCGTAGTCGCTCGCCTCCCGCGTGCGCTGGCTCGCGCGTGCCTGCCGCAGCAACTCCTGATCGAAGCGTCCCGAATCGACGTATGCCGCTTGGAAGAGATTCCACGTGCCGCGATGCGTCTTGGCGGTGCGCTCGGACTCGCTCAGCGCCGCGCGCGCCGCGTAGAGCATCGCGTAGTACGCGAGCCCCACCGCCTGCCCGGGGAATTCGCCGCCCAACAGCGCGCGGCCCGCGGCGAGCTTCTCGCGCGCCTGCGCCATGAACTCATCAGAGCGCGGGCTCACAGCGCCCCGCCCACCACGATCTTGTCGCGGTCGACCTCCTGGATGAAGAACGAGTGGATCTCCCGCCGGCGCTCCAGCCACTGCCGGTCCCAGACCTGAATCGAGAACGGCGTCGGATCGACGCCCTGCTCTGCAGCCACGTCGTACAGCAACTCGTCGGCTCGCAGCAGATTCTCCCAGCGCCCTCCGGGAGCGATCACGAGCAAATCCACGTCGGAGTCGAGCGAGGGCGGCTCGGCGCGCGCCCGCGAGCCGTACAGCCAGACCGACTCCGCATTCAGCCCCTCGCGCAGGCGCGGACCGAGCCGCTCGACCACCGAGCGCTGGCCATCCGTGAGGGTCGCGTCCGCGAGCGTCCGCATCGACATCCAGAGTACCGGCGTCAGAATCCGCTACCCGCGCGCCTCAGCAGCTGCACATCGTGACATCCGAGCCACTCCGCCCGTCGGGGATGGGTAGTGGGATCCCACGCCACTCCGAAATGCTACGCTGTCGCACATGGACATAGGCGTACGAGACCTGCGTAACCAGACGAGCCGCGTGATCGATGCCGTGCGTGCCGGGGAGCGCGTGACGCTCACCGTGCGCGGCGAGCCGGTCGCCGACATCGTGCCTCACGGGCGCCGCGCGCGCTGGCTCTCCGGACCGGACCTGCGCGAGCAGCTGGTCGATCGCGCCGCCGATCCGGCTCTGCGTTGGGAGCTCGACGAGCTCGCAGGCCAGACCCTCGAGGAGCTTTGAGCGCCCCCCGCAGCGGCCTCCTTGACACTTCGGTGTTCATCGCCCGCGAGACGGGCCGACCGCTCGGGGAGCTTCCCGCACACGTAGCCGTGTCCGTGATCACGATCGGCGAGCTTCAGCTCGGCGTGCTCGCCGCGCAGGATGACTCCGCGAGGGCACGCCGTGCCGACACGCTCAACCTCGCCCGCGCCGCCGATCCAATCCCCGTCAGCGAAGCCGTCATAGTCGCATGGGCACGACTGGTGCGCGACTGCCGCCGCGCCGACATCCACCGCACCGTCAGACTCACCGACGCATTGATCGCCGCCACCGCAATCGAGCACGGGCTCCCCGTCGTCACCCAAGACGAGGACTACAGCCTGATCGCCGGCGCACACCCCGAGCTGCAGGTAGTCGCGGTCTGACGATCGACTCCTCGACGATCGCGTCCGCCTCCAAGCCGCGGCTGTCGCGGTATTGGAGCACTCGATCCGGCGAACCGACAGACCTCGCTGCATCGCGTCCACCGCAGCGCGATCGTCGGCACTCCCGTCGGCGCCGTAGACCAGGCCGAGCTCCGCACCATCTGCGAGCGACTCGTCCACGTCTCAGATCTCGACCTGTCAAACCTCATCACGCGCAAGGCCAACGAGCTGCTCGCGCGTCTCGCTCGCCGCTAGATAGCACGCGGTCTCGCCCCTGCAACGCGCTGTCGTCGCCACCCCCCACGGTACCCTTCCCCCAATGCCCAAGCCCTCCAGCGCGACGCCGCCGATCGTCGTCGACGCGGTCAGCAAGACCTTCCGCATACCCGAGGAGCGCGTGCACACGCTCAAGGAGCGCGCGCTGCACCCGCTGCGCCGCAGCCGCCACGAGAGCTTCGAGGCGCTGCACGACATCTCCTTCGACGTTCGCCGCGGCGAATTCTTCGGGATCGCCGGGCGCAACGGCAGCGGCAAGAGCACGCTGCTGAAGTGCCTCGCCGGCATCTACGGCGTCGACCGCGGGCGCATCTGGATGGACGGTCGCCTCTCCACCTTCATCGAGCTCGGCGTCGGCTTCAACCAGGACCTCGCCGCGCGCGACAACGTGATCCTCAACGGCATCATGATGGGCCTCTCCCCGCGCGAGGCGCGCCGGCGCGTGGATGAGGTCATAGACTTCGCCGAGCTGCGCGAGTTCGAGGAGCTCAAGCTCAAGAACTACTCCTCCGGGATGCACGTCCGGCTCGCGTTCTCCGTCGCGATCCAAGTCGACGCCGACGTCCTGCTCGTCGACGAGGTCCTCGCCGTCGGCGACGCCGCCTTCCAGCAGAAGTGCTTCGACGTCTTTCACCGCCTGCGCGACGAGGGGCGCACGATCGTGTTCGTAACCCACGACATGGGCTCGCTGAACCGCTTCTGCCACCGCGCGCTGCTGCTCGAGCGCGGGCACACCGTGTACCTCGGCGAGCCCCACGAGGTCGCCGACCGCTACCTGGAGATCAACTTCGGCCACAACGCCGAGACGGGCGGCGGCGGCGTCGCCGAGGGCCGCGGCGGCGACGGCGAGGCGCGCGTCCTGGAGGCCTGGATCGAGGACGAGCGCGGCGAGCGCCCCGCCGCGGTGCTCCAGGGCCAGCGCATCGCGCTGAAGGCGCTCGTGCGCTTCGAGGTCGACGTCGAGGACCCCGTCGCGAGCGTCTACGTGCTCAACGAGGACCACGTCGCGATCGTCGTCGCCACCAGCGCCAAGGGCGACGAGCGCAGCGGCAGCTTCCGCGCCGGCGAGGAGATCCTCTGCTCGTTCGCCTTCGAGAACGTGCTCGCGCCCGGCCGCTACAACCCGCTGTTCACGATCGCCCACCGCGGCACCGGCATGGACCTGATGGACCGCATCGAGGGCGCCTTCTCGTTCGTCGTCACCGGCCCCGAAGCGATGGGCGGCGCCGTCGACCTGCCCGTCGCGGTCGGCATCGTCCGCAGCCACGCGCAGCTCCCCGCGGGCTCGCGGTCATGAGCGTCGAGGCCCCTCCCCTGGAGACCCTCGCGCCAGCGGCGGCGCCGTTCGAGGGCCTTGGGCGTCCGATCAAAGGCCCCGGCGCGCTGACGCACGACTGGCGGCGCTTCTGGCACCTCACCTACAACATCGCGCGCAACGAATTCAAACTGAAGTTCTTCGGCTCCGCGCTCGGCTACGTCTGGCAGGTCCTCAACCCGCTGCTGCTGTTCGGTGTGCTCTACGTCTTCTTCGTCGTCATCAGCAACGTCGGCGGCGGCGGCAAGCCCAGCGAACAGTTCTACGGGGTGCAGTTGCTCGGCTCGATCATCCTCTTCACGTTCTTCAACGAAGCCACCAGCGGCGCCGTGCGCAGCGTCGTCGACCGCGAGAACCTCGTGCGCAAGATCCAATTCCCGCGCCTCGTGATCCCCCTGGCAATCACGCTGCTCGCGTTCTTCAACCTCGCGATGAACCTGATCGTCGTGCTGATCTTCGCGCTCATCTCCGGCGTGCAGCCGATGCTCAGCTGGCTCGAGCTGCCGCTGATCCTGACGATGCTCGTGCTGTTCTCCACCGGCCTCGCGATGCTGCTCTCGGCGATGTTCGTGCACTTCCGCGACATCCAGCCGATCTGGAGCGTCGTCAGTCAGATCGTCTTCTACAGCTCCCCAGTGATCATCCCGATCGAAAAAGTCCGCGCCGCACTAATCGAACCCCCCAACAACGATGCGCTCCACCGGCTCCTCTACCACATCTACATGCTCAACCCACTCGTCACCGTCTTCCAGCAGTTCCGCCACGCGATGGTCACCCACGCCACGCTCAGCGCCGGCGAAGCGCTCGGCAGCTGGGCCGCGCTGCTCGAGCCGCTCGGCGTCACCGCCGCGGTCTTCGCGCTCGGCTTCTGGGTCTTCAACCGCTCCGCGCCGTACGTCGCGGAGAACCTGTAGACGCATCACAACGCCCCCGGCGCCGCCAGCCATTCGCTCTCGAAGACGAGGCTCGTGTGCTCCGCGAGTAGGTCGTAATCGCCGTCGTAGTGCAGCACTCCCGCTTCGGCGCGGTGCGCACACGCCGCGATCAGCACGTCCGCCGGCGGGAGCCGGTGGTGGCCGATCTCGGCGAGCTCCCTCTGCGCCTGCAGCGCCGCGCGTTCGACCTCCCCGTCGATCGCGATGCGCGGCAGCTCCGCGAAGCGTGCCATCAGCGCCTTGCGATCGGCGGCCGAGCGCGCGGAGTATCCCGCCTCCAGCAGAAACGGCAGGGAGACCGCGAGCTCGCCTCCCTCCATCCACGCCGCGATCGCCCGCGCGCGCTCGCGTGGCACGACACCCGCGAGCAGGCGCGCCCACGCCGAGTTGTCGAGCAGCAGCACGCTACTCGTCGTAGTTCGCGATCAACCCACGACGCTTGACCTCGTCGGCCGCCGCGACATCGAGCTTCGGTCCGGCGCCCCCAAGGATCCACTCGGCGAGCTGCTCGCGAGCCTCACGCGCCTCGCGCCGCCGATCGGGCAGGTGGCGCGCCTTCGCGCGCGCTCCGAGGATCACCAGCTCCGCGTAATCGATTCGCTCGCCATCCAGCCGAGCGCGCAGCTCATCGAGCGCCTCCCGGACAGGCTGGGTCTCCGTGATCATGTGGCGGGGGTGAACCGTCGGCACAGACGTTAGTGTAACACCGTGAAGCACCGATGCGCAACCAGAGCGTCTGCGTATCCGTCAGCGCTCGGTTGTGTATCTGTCAGCACCATTTGTTCGGTACAATTAGAAAGTGCCACAGCCGAACAAAACCTCAGCCGGCAACCGCGGCCGACCTACACGAGCAGCGGTCTACGAGCGTCTGCGGATCCAGATCGGCGAGCTGCGTGACCGACTCGGTGGTCTGCCCGCGCCAAACGCGGCGGACGGCATCTGGCGCGGGATCTGGCTCGAGGAGGCCCATCACTCCACCGCGATCGAGGGCAACACGCTCGTGCTCAAGCAGGTCGAGCAGCTTCTCGAAGAGGGCCGCGCGGTGGGCAACAAGGAGCTCGTGGAGTACATGGAGGTACGCGGCTATGCCGACGCTGCTACCTGGGTCTACAGCCACGCACTCGAACCCGGCACGTGGTCCGGTGGCGAGCTGCTCTCACTGACCGAGCTCCGGCACATCCATCGCCTTGCGCTCACGCCCGCGTGGGACCTCGCGTCGCATCCGAGCGCGACCGACCGCGAGCGTCCCGGCTCCTTCCGCGAGCACGACATCCGGCCCTTTCCCGGCGGCATGCGCCCGCCGCCGTGGCCCGAGGTCTCGCCCCTGGTAACCGACTGGATCGGCGAGGCGCAGGAGCTCGCGCCTCTGCGGGAGGCCATCGAGCCGGAAGCGCTCGCCAAGGTGCACGCGCGTTTCGAGCAGATCCACCCCTTCCTCGACGGCAACGGGCGCACCGGCCGCCTCGCGCTCAACCTGTTGCTGGTGCGACTCGGCTACCCCCCCGCGATCATCTACAAGGGCGAGCGACGGCGTTACCTCGCCGCGCTGCAGAACGCCGACCGCGGCGACCACGGCCCGCTCGGGGAGCTGCTCGCGCGCGCGATCCTCGACAACCTCCACAAGTTCGTCGTCCCCGCAATCGCCGGACCGTCGCGTCTGGTCCCGCTGCCGGCGTTGGCCTCCGAGCGCATCTCCGCCAACGCGCTGCGCGTCGCCGCGACGCGCGGCCGCCTGCAGGCATCCAAGGCCGCCGACGGCACGTGGCGCAGCACGCGCGCGTGGGTCGAGGAGTACCTCGCCGCGCGCTACGAGCGCTGACCGCGCCACGCGGTCTTCGCGATCTGCTCCGGCGTGCGCGGCAACCGCCCAGGTGCGCGCCCGCGGCGGCGGTCGACCGGCAGCCGCACGCTCGCGCCCGCCAGCCGCGCGAGGCGCTCGCCGGTGTTCATCCCCTCGTGGCGCCCCACGTAGCGCGCGGGCTTCGTCGCGATCATGTTCATCGAGACCGTCCCCCACACGTCGTTCAGCCACGCCAGGTACGCGCGCCGCGCGAGACCGTTGCGGTGCAGCGCGCGACCGCCGCGGCGGATGAAGGGGCCCAGCAGCGGCATCCCCGAGCCGCGCAACCGCACCGAGGCGTCGCCGAAGAACGGTCGGTAGTGCGGCTCGGCGACCTCCGTCTGAAAGCCCGCGCGCGTCGCCTCCCAGCGGTAGCGCAGCGCCCAGTGCGCGTGCTCATAGCCCTCGAACTGCTCGACGCCCTCGACGTGCACGCCATTGGGATCGCGCAGCGTCTTGAGCGTCTCGTTGACCATCAACAGGTGCCCCCCGGGGCGCAGCACGCGGAAGATCTCTCCGAACGTACGCCGCAGGCTCTCCGGATCGTTGTGGTGCAGGACCTCGCAGCAGTACACGTAGTCGAGGCTGCTGGACGCGAGCGGGATCGCGTCCATCGAGCCGAGGACCCGCTCGAAGAAGCTGTGGCCGTCCTCGATGAAGTACTCCGCCGTGTAGAGGCCCTGCAGCTCCGTCGTCGCGATGTCCAGCGCGACCGCGTGCAGGCCGAGCTCCGCGAAGCGGTTCGCCGCCCAGCACGTGTTCGAGCCGACGTCGAGGATGCTCTGACCCGGCTTGAACGGAATCATCGTCACCAACTGGTGCATCGAGCGCGCCTGCACGTACCAGTAGCCGTGCTCGACATCCGGCAGCCGCCGCACCAGCTCGCGGTCCCAGCCCTCCGCGCGCATCTGCGCCGCGAAGCGCTCCAGGCCCGCCGCCTCCGCGACGATGTAGGAAGGCGGGTCGTGCAGCAGCTCCATCACCCCGCGGCGCACCGCGAACTCGCTCCCGCACGCGCCGCAGCGCAGCGTGCCCTCGCGCACCTCGTGCGCGTCGCACTCGCGGGCGGCGAGGGCGAGCGTGTGGTCGCGACGGCAGGCCGGGCAGCGCAGCTCCGGGGCGAACGCGGGCTTCACGCGCCGCGCTCCTCAGCAGGCAGCGCCACCGATTGCGAGAGATCGAGGCGCCGCGGCTGCGCGACGCCTTCCAGGAACGCCTCCAGCGCGTCGATGCGCCGCTCCCACGCGAACTGCGCCGCGGTCTCGATCCCCGCCCGTCCGAGGCGCGCACGCAGCTCCGGGTCCGCCAGCAGCCGCGCCAGCGCCGCGCTGACCGACTCCACGTCCGGCTCCGGCATCAGGCAGTTCTCGCCATCGACGCAGAAGTCGCGGTTGCCGTGCGCATCCGTGCACACCACCGCGCCCCCCGTCGCCATCGCCTCCAGCGCCGGCAGGCAGAAGCCCTCGTGCGAGGACGTCTGCACGAACACCGTCGCCGCGCTGAACAACTCGCCGACCTCCTCATCCGTGGGCGACTTCACGTACCGCATCCCCGCGTCCGTCGCGAGCTCCGGCTCGATCCCGAACAGGCACAGCTCCGCGCGCGGCTGCGCCAGCGCGCGCCACGCGTCGATCGTCAGCGGCAGATTCTTCAGCGGGTTGCTGCGCCCCAGCGCCAGCACCATGCCCTCGCTCCGCTGCACGTCGGGGCGCACGCGGAAGTTCTCGAGGTCGATCCCCGGCGGGATCAGCTCCGCGTCGAGACCCAGCTCGCGCAGGCGATCGCGGTTCCAGCCCGAGATCGTCATGTAGCGGAACTCCGGCCGGTAGGAGTCGATCACCGCGTGGCGCACCGACTCGTCGTCCGGGTAGTACGAGGTCTCGATGTCCTGCACGAAGTACACCGGGATGCCGTGCAGCACGCTCGCGTACCAGACCGGCGCGGCGGTGTTCCACCACGTCGCGACCTTGATCGCGTCGAGGGGGGCGAGCGCGTCGATCAGTTCGTCGTAGAACTCGAAGCTGCGCACCGGCACGCGCAGGTCGAACCAGTCCGGCGCCTCGCCGAGCGTGTACAGCGCGCACTCGTGGCCGCGCTCCGCGAGGCGGTTGAGGTGCTCGAAGATGTCGCGGTGCCCGCCGCCCACGCCGGTGCCCTCCGTCACGTACACGATCCGCAGCTTGCCCTCCGGCGTGCGCACGTCGCGCGCGTCGAAGAAGTCGCCCCACAGCTCCCAGAACAGCCGCTGCGAAGCGCGCTCGCGCTCGCCCACGTCCGTGCCCCGCGTCACCGACTCGTGGTGGTAGAGGCTCGCCGCCGGGAAGTACAGCACGCGCAGACCCGCCCGCCACGCCCGCAGGCACCAATCCACGTCCTCATAGGCCATCGGGTAGCGCTCGTCGAACAGGCCCACCCGCTCCAGCGCCGCCCGCTTGATGTACATGCACGCCCCCGTCACCGCCAGCACCGGACCCGCATTCCCCGCCGGGCCCCAGCCCTCCGGCTTGAAGCGGTAGCGGTGGTCGAACCACTCCGGCGCGCCCAGGTTGCGCGCCGTGCCCGCGAACTGGATCCGCCCGTCCGGGTACACCAGGCGCGCGCCCACCACCGCCACGTCGTCCTCCTGCGAGGCCGCGAACTGCAGGCACGCCAGCCAGCCCGGGCGCGCCTCCATGTCGGAGTTCAGCACCACCACGTCGCGCCCCCCGGCCTCGACGCCGCCGGAGCCCCCGGCCCCGGCGGAGCGCGCGGCCCCGGCGGAGCCCCCGGCCCCGGCGGAGCGCGCGGCGGCGCCGGTGGGAGGCTCGGCGGCAGCGCGCAGCCCGCGGTTGACGTTCGCCGCGAAGCCCGCGTTCTGCTCGCCCGCCACGACCTCGATGCCCGCGATCGCGCGCAGCGCCGCGACGTGCTCCGCGCCGCTCGCGTCGTCCGCGACGAAGATCCGCGCCATCCCCGCCGGGACCGTGCGCTGAATCGAGGCCACCAAGCTCGCCACGCGCTCCGCGTCGCGGAAGCTCGGGATCACGATGTCCACCGGCACGCCGCGCTCGCGGTACCACGCCACCGCGCGGCGGTACGCGTCGTTGCTCGCCACCGAGCGCAGCCGCAGGCGCCGCTTCAGCGGCGTGAAGCGCAGCGGGAACGTCACCGCGCGGAACAGCAGCGTGCGCCAGCCGTGGTACTGGATCGTCAGCCGGATCCGCCGCCGCAGGCCCGCCAGCGGCCCCCGCGGCGCGCCCTCCAGCGCCGCGCCCGCGATCTGCTCCGCGGGCGCCGGGATCGCCGGGCGCTTGGGTTCGGGGCTCGTGTCGGTCACTGTTCGATTTGATTGTCGAGGTCGAGCGCACGGAAGCCCGCGCGCCGCTCCAGCGACAGCGCGCCGCGCGCCCGCGGTCCGAGTCGGTCCGCCCGCGAGCCGAGCACCGCGCCCGCGAGACGCGCCACATGGTGACGGCTCACCGCCGCGAGCGTCGCCAGGCGCTGCCTGGGGGGGAGTCCGGCGACGAGCGCATCGCGCCGCGCCGCGCCCAGCTCCCCGCGTAGCGCCCGCGCGAGACCGCGCGGGTCCGCCGGCTCGCGCCACCCATACACCTCGCGCAGGCCCCGCCACTCGTCGAAGCTCCGCCGCAGCTGCCGCGCGGTCGTGTAGTCGTGCGAGTGCCACACCGCCGCCCCCGGCACGAACGCCTTCGCGTAGCCCGCCCGCAGCATCTCCAGCGCGAGCACCCGGTCCTCCGCGTAGGCCACCTCGCGAAACGGCACCCGCTCCCACGCCGCGCGCGCCACGCACGCATTCGCGTCCGTGAAGAAGCCCCGCCGCCCCACGAGCGCCGCCACCGGCACGCGCTCCGCCGGCGTCAGCCGCTCCAACACCGGCTCGCCGTCCGGCGCCAGCGACGCGAACCAGCGCTCCAGCTCGATCCGCACCGCCGCCGAGGCGTCCGGCCGCGGGCGGTAGGGGCCGTAGACGATCCCCACGTCCGCCGCCAGCGCAAAGCCCGCCAGCAGCCGCTCCAGCCAGTCCGCCGCGACCGGCTCCGCGTCCTGCGTCAGCAGCGCCACGTGCGCTCCCGTCGCCTCGCGCATCAGCAGGTTGCGCGTGCCGCCGTGGCTGAACTCCCGCGACGCGATCTCCAACACCCGCGCCCCCCGCGCGCGCGCCAGCGCCACCGAGCCGTCGCGCGAGCCCGAATCGCATACCAGCAGCTCGTGCGCCACCGTCTGCCCCGCCAGCGCCGCCAGCGTGCGCTCCAGCAGCGCGCCCCCATCGCGCACCGGGATCGCGACCGTCACGCCGCCCCTCACGGCCGGACCAGCTCGACCCAATCCGCGGGCTTCCCGCACAGGCTGCGCCACTTCGCGAGCGCGACCGCGCGCATCGTCTCCGCTTCTTCGCGCACCAGCGCCGCCGCGCCGATCGTGCCGACCGCCCATTCGCCCGGCCCCAGGTGGTGCAGGTGGCCCGCTGTGGAGACCAGGCGCACCCGGTGGCGTCCCGCGCTCAGATACACCGATGCCGCCTGCAACCACTGCCCCGGCGTGTTCGTCCCCGCCACCCAGCCCACCGTGTGCCCGTCCACTTCCACATACACCTTGCGCGGGAAGTCGCCCTGCACCCACACCGCGTAGCGCGCGCCGCCGCGCACCGCGAGCCGCCCTTCGGCCTGGCCCGCGATCAGCGTCGAGACCGCACCCGGCTGCGTCGGGTCCGGAATCCAGCCCGGCGCGCGGCGCGAATCGGACTGCGGTTCAAACCACGCCGCTTCCGGCGCGCTCGCCACGATCAGCTCCGTCCCGCGCGGCGCGCCCGTCACGATCGTCTTCAGGGCTGGGCAGGTCACCGTGGCCGTGGACGAGTAGAGCTGCTGCTCGGAGAGATGCTGCAGGACCTGGGGCGCAGTCGTTCGGCGCCATCCCAGATAGAACCTGTTCTCATACGCCAGCTCGAAGTTCGCCGGCGGCCGGCTCACCGTCGGCGAGCGCCGCGTCACGACGATCGGGTCGCTCTCCACGAACGGCAGCGTCTCTTCGTCGAGGTCGAAGTAGTGCCCGTAGAAGTACGTCGGCGCGCGCAGCACCACCTGCTGCGGCGTCACCGCCTCAAACGGCGCGCTGATCCGCGCCGAGCGCGCGAAGTACTTCGCGTACTCTTCGAACTCGTTCCACAGCACCAGGCCTTCGCCGGCGAAGTGCTCGCCGACCGCGCGCGCCGCTTCGATCCGTTCCGTCGGCGCCACCCGGTCGTGCGAGTACGCAAGCGCGTCCGACGCGAGGATGCCGAGCAGCAACGCGCCCCCGAGCACGAGCGCCGCCGGCGAGAAGCGCCCCCGCAGCCCCGCCAGGAACGCCAGCGCCACGAACACCACTGCCGGGCTCCCGATCGCCAGCAGCTTGCCCTGCGCGTACGGGCTCACCCGCGGGTACACCACCAGCATCACCACCGCCACCACGCCCAGCAGCAGCAGCGCGCCCACCCGGCGCCGGCGCAGCCCCCACAGCACGCCCGGCACCAGCAGCACGAAGATCGCCACGCTCGCCAGCGCCGTCGCCGCGCCCTTGAGGCCCGCCGGCACCGGCAGCCGGTATTCGCCGTAGAGCCACACCCCGCTGATCTCGCTGAACGGCAGTTTGCGCAGCAGCTGCCCCGTCTGCCCCGCGCCCACGCCCGTCGCGCCCTGCCCCGCCTGCGCCACGTTGAAGAACGTCTCGAACGTTTTCAGCGACGGGATCGCCAGCACCGCCGCCAGCGCACACCCCGCCGCCAGCGGCAAGATCCAGCGCGGACCCGGCCACACCCGGTGCACCAACACGACACCGCCGCCGAGCAACAGCACCAGCACGCCCATGTACGGCAGCGCCACCGCGTTGTACGTCGCCAGCGCCGCCGCCACCGCCACCGCCACCAGCGCGCCGCCCGCGTACGGCCGCCCCAGCGCGATCGCCGCGTCCGCCAGCGCCACCGCCGCGCACAGCGCCGCCAGCAGGCCGATCTCCTTGATCCCCCCCTGCAGCGCATATTGGTAAGTGAGGTTCGCCGCGATCGCCCCGAACGCCACCAGCGCCCCGCGCCAGCCCCGCAGCCAGCGCCCCGCCACGCACCCCAGCGCCACCGCCGCGAGCGCCGCGAGACCCGCGATGTAGCCCTGATAGAGGATCTCCACCGGCGTCTCGATCATGCCGCTCAGCGTCCCCAGCAGCGACTGCGTCCCCAGCGGGTAGCCACTGCCCAGGTACTGCACCAGGAACTGCCGCTCGCTCGATTCCGGCAGCGAGCCCAGCACCGTCCCGAATTCCTTGACGTGGTTCGCGAGGATCAGCTCGAACGCCGAGTCGTTCACGAAGCCATACCCCGACCACGTCCAGTGCCCGTACGCGATCACCGGCAGCATGTACAGCACGTACGCCGCCACGCCCGCCACGCCCGGCCAGCCCGGGTTCAGCCGCGCCCGCAGACCGCCCTGCGCGAACACGAGGCCCGCAAGCGCCACCGCCGCGAGCAGCGCCACCGCCAGCGCGTCGCCCGCGCCGAGCGTGTAGCCAGGCATGATCAGCACGTACGCCACGCACAGCCCCAGCGCCAACAGCAGCCCGTTGCCCAGCCGCACCCGCAGCACGCGCTCCAGCGCGAGGCCGCAGCCGAGGCAGACCGCCCACAGCAGCGCGGGCGTGCCGATCACCGCCACCAGGTAGTAGCGCACCGCGGCGTCAGGAATTGCGTCGGAGACCGAGGATCGAAATCAAGAAGGAGGAGAAGAAGATCTGGATGCCCACCACGACCAGCGCCGCCGCGAACACCGCGAGCTGTTCGTAGGCCAGACGCCCGAAGCCATTCGCGATCCAGTTGCCGAGGATCAGCCCGCCCATCACGACGCCGACGAACATGATCACGCCCCCGAGCGCCAGTCCCTGCTCGAGGCGAAAGCGCGCGCGCATGCGGTCGAACCACGGGTCGCGCTCGCCCATGAAGTAAGTGCCGTACGCATGCGCGCAGAGACCGAGCGCGAGCACCTGCGTGCCGACGATCATCAGCAGCGAGCCGCCGATCAGCGCGTGCAGCCCCCACGCGCGACCGAAGAACGTCAGGCCCGCCTCCACCAGGCACATGATCAAGAAGCCGATCCCCGCCATCAGCGCGCCCGGCAGGATGAACAGGTGCGTCGGGCTGTGCACCAGCAGGAAGCGCAGGTGCCGCCAGCCGTCGCGGAAGCTCGAAAGCTTGCTCTCGCCGCCGCGCGGGTGGTATTCGATCGGGAACTCCGCGATCCGCAGGCCCTCCTTGGACGCGCGGATCACCATCTCCGAGGCGAACTCCATGCCCGTCGTGCGCAGGTCCAGGCGCCCGAGCACCTCGCGGCGCACCGCGCGCATCCCGCAGTGCGCGTCCTTGATGCCCGTGCGGAACAGCACGTTCAGCAGCCCCGTCAGCAGCGGGTTGCCGATGTAGCGGTGCAGCCACGGCATCGCGCCGGGCTGGATGTTGTCCATGCGGTCCCCGATCACCATCTCCGCGCCCGCATCCAGCTCCGCGACGAAGCGCGGGATCTCCTTGAAGTCGTACGTCAGGTCCGCGTCGACCATCACGATGTAGCGCCCCCGCGACGCCGCGAAGCCCGCGAGGTACGCGCTGCCGTAGCCGCGCCGCGCTTCGCGCACCACCCGCGCGCCCGCGCCTTCGGCGAGCTCCGCCGAGCCGTCCTCCGAGCCGTTGTCCGCGACCACGACCTCGCCCGCGCCGTCCACCCGCGCGAGCGCCGCGAGCGCCGCCGTCACGCACTCCTCGATGTTCTGCGCCTCGTTCAAGCACGGGATCACGACGGAGACAAGCAGCGCCGAGGGCTCCACGGCGTCGGCGGGGACCGGTGGCCTTGTCTGCTCGAGCGTGCTCATCAGGCCTCAATCGTAGAGATCGTCGGGGGCGACTAGCTTGTAGCGCTCGGAATCGGCGTCGCACAGGCGCCGCAATCGCTCCGCGAAGCCCGCGCGCGCGTAGAAGTAGTGCTGCGGAGCCGCCTCGACGCCGGGCACGTGTGCCTGCAGACGCGTGAGCAGCGTCTCCTCGGCAATGCCCATCGGGGCACCCGTCCACTTGCAGCTGCCGAGCGCGAGCACGCGGCCGAGGTGGTCGAGGGCAACAGCATCGAGCTCGCGCTGCTCGGTGCGCCGGCCCTCGCCGGTCGGCACCGGCCCCCACCACGCTCCAACCGCGCTGGCCTGCTCGGCGCGTTGCATGTGCACGCGACAGATCTCCTCGAAGGCCGGCTTGGACACGAAGTGCTCGAGCTGGGGGAGGACGGTCCGCTGGAGATGCCGTTTGGCGCCGGCGTGGGTGCGCAGCAGCGAGCGGTAGGGATCGACGAAGCGGAAGTAGAAGCGCAGGAAGCCGTCGAGAATCGCGTAGGTCGTCTTGCGGCTGCGTGGGCCGGCGGTAACGGGGCGGCGCTGCTCGACGAGCGCGAGCCGTTCGAGGACGCTCGTGATCTGGCGAACCTGAGCGGAGTCGAGCCCCGTCCAGTCCATGATCTCGCTGTTGCGCGTGCGGCCCGCGGCGATTGCTCGCAGCGTCGAGAAGTAGTTGTGGGGGTCGCTCAGCTCCTGGCGCAGCAGCAGCTCGGCCTCCTCGTGCAGAAAGCCGTCGCGGCGCAGGATGTGGCACAAGATGTTCTCGCCCAGCGGAACGCGATCGTCGAAGCGCTCGAGGTAGTAGGGCATTCCCCCGCACACCGCGTAGGTGCGGATTTTGTCCGGCGCCGAGTAGCGCGGGACGAACAGCGCCGCCGCGCGATAGTCGAACGGCGTGAGCTGCCACTGGCCGGTGCGCCGTCCATACATTTCACCGGCGAGCACGTGCCGCTCGAAGAAGGAGACCTCGCTGCCGGCGATCACGAGCACAAGCGGCAGCCGGCGCCCCGCGGTTCGCCACCAGCGGTTCAAGAGGCTGCCCAGCTCGCGGTCCTGGGCCGCGAGGTACTGGAACTCGTCGAGCACGACGATCGTGCGCTCGGAGGCCGCGTACTGCGCGATCGCGGCCAGCGCCGCCTCCCAACTCGTCAGCGGCTGGCGCGCCAGGAGCTCGTTGCCCCACACGCGCGCAAGCTCGTGCGAGAGGTCGCGCAGTTGATCGTGGCGAGCGGCGTCGGTCGCCACGAAGTACAGCGCGCGGCGCCCCCGCACGAAGTGGCTGAGCAGCTCGGTCTTGCCGACGCGCCGCCTGCCCCAGAGCACGTAGAAGCGGGCGTCCGCGGCCGTCCAGTTGTCCTCCAGCGCGGCGAGCTCGTCGGTGCGGTTGAGGAACTTCATCACAATATCTTAATGCAGAATATCTTATTGTGCGATAAGTTAGTTTGCAATAAGAAGATTTGTAGGCGCGGTGTGGCAGTCTCTGCACCGATGCGCGTCTGCGTGGCCTACGACTGCCTCTTCCCCTACACCGTGGGCGGCGCGGAGCGCTGGTACCGCAGCCTCGCCGAGCGCCTCGCGGCGGACGGGCACGAAGTCACCTACCTGACGCTGCGCCAGTGGGAGCGCGGCGCGCGCCTGGACCTCGACCCGCGCGTGCGCGTCGTCGTCGCGGGCCCGCGCATGGCGCTCTACACCGCGAGCGGGCGCCGGCGAATCGCGCCGCCGCTGGCGTTCGGGGCGGGCGTGCTGTGGCATCTGCTGCGCCACGGCCGCCGCTACGACGTCGTGCACATGTGCTCGTTCCCGTACTTCTCGCTGCTCGCCGCGGCGCTCGCGCGGAGCGGCCCGCGCGCGCGCTTCGCGCTGGTCGTCGACTGGATCGAGGTCTGGAGCGCGGCGTACTGGCGCGAATACCTCGGACCGATCGGTGGCCCGATCGGTCACGCCGTGCAGCGCCTCTGCGCGCGCGTGCCCCAGCGCGCGTTCTGCTTCTCGCGCCTGCACACCGAGCGCCTGCGCGCGGAGGGCCTGCGCAGCGACCCGCTCGTCCCGGGGGGCCTCTACGTGGGCACGCTCGCGGGCCTCGCGCCGCGCGCGGCGGATCCGCTGGTGGTCTTCGCCGGACGCCTGATCCCGGAGAAGCGCGCCCCGCTCGCGGTCGCGGCGTTCGCGCTCGCGACCGCGCGCATTGAGGGCCTGCGCGGCGAGTTCTACGGCGACGGCCCCGAGCGCGCCGCGCTGGCGCGCGCGATCGAGGCGCACGGCGTGAGCGAGATCGCGAGCGCGCCGGGCTTCGTCGAGGAAGCCGTAGTCGACGCTGCGCTCACGCGCGCGCTGTGCATGCTCTCGACCTCCAGCCGCGAGGGCTACGGGATGGTCGTGATGGAGGCCTCCGCGCGCGGCACCCCGAGCGTCGTGGTCGCCGGCGAGGACAACGCCGCGGTCGAGCTCGTGCAGGAGGGCGCCAACGGCTTCCTCGCCGCGAGCGACGATCCCGAGACGATCGCGGCCGCGATCGTACGCGTACACGAGGCCGGTCTCGCGCTGCGCGAGCGCACCGCCGCGTGGTTCGCGGAGAACGCCGAGCGCGAGTCGCTCGAGCACTCGCTGCGCACCGTGCTCGCGAGCTACGCGAGCGACGGCTCGGGGATTACCGGCGCACCCGTCCACGAGGCCGGCACGCCGGAGAGCCCGAGCGCGCGGGCGTAGCTGTCGAGCGTGAGGCGCGCGGTGCGCTCCCACGTGAACTGGCGCACACGCTGCAGGCCCTTCGCGCGCAGGCGCTCGACGAGCGCGGGGTCGCCGAGCAGGCACTCGACCGCCGCCGCGATCCGCTCCTCGCTGTGCGGATCGAACAGCAGCGCGGCGTCGCCCGCGACCTCCGGCAGCGAGGACGCGTCCGCGCACGCGACCGGCACCCCGCGCGCCATCGCCTCGAGCACCGGCAGCCCGAAGCCCTCGTAGAGCGAGGGGTAGAGGAACGCGTCCGCGAGCGCCCACAGGCCCTCGAGCTCCGCCGCGCTCACCCAACCCTCGAAGCGCACGTCGCGCTCGAGGCCGAGGCTGCTCGCGTGCTCGCGCAGCTGCGCCTCGTGCCACGTCGCGTACCCCGGCAGCACCAGCAGCGGACGGCGCTCGGCGGGGATCCGCGCGAGCGCGCCGATCAGCGCGAGCAGGTTCTTGTGCGGGCGCTTCGCGGAGAGGCTCAGCAGCACGCGCCGCTCGCCGAGCGCAAAGCGCGCCCGCGTCGCCGCCTCGTCGAGCGCGTGCGCACGGCGCACCACGCCCACGCCCTGCGGCACCACGTCGATCCGCTCGCGCGCGACGCCGAGCAGCTCGACTAAGTCCTCGCGCGTGCTCCGCGAAACCGCGAGGATCCGCCGCGCGCGCCGCAAGCCGAGCGGCACGATCACCCGCAGGCCGCGCGCGCGCAGGCCCGCGTGAGCCTCGGGGACGCGCTCGTAGATCAGGTCGTGCACGGTCACGACGCTGCAAAAGGAGCCGCGTGCCGGCGCGGTGCTCGCGAGGCTGTGCATCAGCTGCACCCCCGCGCGGCGGCCCAGGCGCGGCAGCAGCGCCTGCTCGCCGAACACCCACTGCTCGCGCCGGCGCGCATTGACCGGCACCGTCACCGCCGGCAGCAGCTCGCCCCACGGCCCGCCCCCCGCGGCCGCCGCCTCGCGGTTCACGAACGCCGTGAAGCGCAGGCCCGGCGCCGCATCGAGCAGCGCGGGGATCAGCTCGCGCGCGAAGATCTCCATGCCCCCGGTCTCATCGGGCACCAGATAGACGAGGTTGATGCCAATGTTTCCGATCACGGACCCTAACCTTAGAGCCCCGCGCACCGGCCCACGACACCTCGCTTGCACACTTCCGACGCTCTCCCCCCGCGCGCGCCGGCGACCGCCGACGCCGAGCCGCGCGACACACCCTCCATCGCGGCCCTGACGATCGGCATCGACGCGCGCGCCGCGGTCGAGGTGCCCGCGGGCCGCGGGCGCGTCGTGCGCGAGCTGCTGCGCGTACTGGCCGCGGGCGGGGAGGACGGTGCACGGACCGGCGGCGCGCCAGCTGCCGGAGCATCAGCCGGCGACGCGCGCTACGTGCTCTACACGCGCGAGCCGTGGGACGATCCGGCGCTCGCGGCGGCGGTGCGCGCGGGGCGTCTGCGCTGGTGCGCGATCGACGCGCGCGAACCGTGGTGGCACGTGCGCGCCGCGCGCCGCGCGAACCGCGAGTGCGACGTCTTCTTCGCGAGCAACTCGTACGTCACCCCGCAGTTCCTGCGCATCCCCTGCGTGGCACTCGTGCACGACCTGATCGCGTTCGACCGCGCGATGCGCCCCAACCGCCGCTCGCGCGCGATCGAGCAGCTCACGCTCGGCCCCACCGTGCGCCGCGCCGCCGCGCTGCTCGTGACCACGCACGCCACCGCCGAGCTCCTCGCCGCGCGCTACCCGCGCGCCGCCGCGCGCATCGTGCTCGCGCCGCTCGGCGTATCGGCGACGCTCGCGAAGGGCGGCGACACCGCGGCGCTGCCGGCGCCGGGGTTCGTGCTCGCGGCGGGGACGCTCGAGCCGCGTAAGAACCTGCCGCGCCTCGTCGCGGCCTACCGGCGCCTGCCTCAAGCGCTGCGCGCGCGCCACTCGCTGGTCGTCGTCGGCGCGCTCGGCTGGGAGACCGGTGCGACGCTGCAAGCGCTCGACTCGCTCGGCGCGCAGGCGATCCGCCTCGGCTACGTCTCCGACGCGGAGCTCGCCGAGCTCTACCGCCGCTGCGCGGTCTTCTGCTACCCCTCGCTCGGCGAGGGCTTCGGGCTGCCCGTGCTCGAGGCGATGGCCGCGGGCGCCGCGGTGCTGACCTCGAACATCTCCTCCTTGCCAGAGGTCGGCGGCGACGCGGTCGCCTACGCCGACCCCTACGACGTCGCGAGCATCGCCGCGGGGCTGGAGGGGGTGCTCGAGGACAACAACGTGCGCGCGGAGCTGGGCCGGCGAGCGCGCGAGCGCGCCGCGGAGTTCTCGTGGGAGCACTTCGCGGGGCGCGTGGTGGCGACCATGCGGCTCGCCGCAAGCGGCGCACGATCCCGGGACGGCGGTCGATCCACCCTCACCAAGTGAGGTCCCCGTCGTCGTGCGACCTCGTCGCGCGCGCCGCTCACGCCGGCTTGAGCGCTTCGAGCTCTGCGCGAATGTTCATCGTCGGAAACCGAAACGCGAGGTACTTCTCGTAGGCCTCCGGAACGCGGTTCGCGAGCCACCCGAGGCCGATCGCGCGAAACGGCAGCCACAGGTCGAGCGTCACATGCACGACGCGAAAGCGCACCGCGGTGTAGTGCGCGAAGCGCGGCTCCGCGAGCGAGCGAATCGCGAGCGTCGAGAGGTAGTGGCGGTGGGTCGGGTCGCCATAGGCGAGCACCGAGGAGAAGTGCGGCGTGCGCAGCTGGATCCGCGCGCCGGGCCGCGCGATGCGGTGCAGCTCCTCGAATAAGCGGATCGGCTCGGCAACGTGCTCGAGCACATCCTGCAGCAGGATTTGGTCGAAGCTCGCGTCCTCGATCGGGTAGGGAAACACGTCGAGGTCGTGCACGATGTCCGCGTCGGTGTCCGCCGAGATGTCGAGGCCGACCGCGCCCGGCGTCTTCGCCGAGCCGCAGCCGATGTCGAGGATCCTGCCGGCGCCGCTCGGGCGCAGATCGAACTGGTGCGGATCGACCAGCCGGCCGAGGATGCCTTGGGCCCCACTCACGCGTTAAACCCTAGCTGGCGCCGCGCCCAGCGCTTCTCGGAGGGGCCCCAGGACCGTGCGCCACGGTCGCGCTCAGGCCGCGAGCAGCCTGTCGTAGGCGGCCGCGAGGCGCTGTGCGGCGGCCTGTGTCGAGTAGCGTCCGAGCGCGTCCGCGGGCGCCGGCACGCGCGTTGCGAGCGGCCGGTTCAGCGGACCGGCCGCGAGCGCGCGCGCGATCCCCAGCCAATCCCCGGGCGCCACGAGGTCGGCGGGCACACCCGCCAGCACCTCGGGGATCGCGCCGTTGGTGCTCGCGACGATCGCGAGGCGCGCGGCCATCGCCTCGATTAACACGAACCCGAACTGCTCCTCCCAGAACGCGTGCGGGATGTCGAAGGGGTGCAGCGCCGCACCCGCGGAAGATTGGCTCGCGAGCACCATCGCGGAGGCGGAGGCGAAGACTGCCGGCATCCGCTCGTACGAGACGCCACCGATCTCGACCGCATCGCCGACGCCGAGCTCCGCGGCGTGCGCGCGCAGCCGCTCCTCCTCCGGCCCGGAGCCGACGAGCAGCAGGCGCGGCGCGACGGTCTCGCCGCCGGGGAGCGTGACGATGCCGCGGTGCAGCGCCGCGAGCGCGCGCAGCACGTCGTGATGGCCCTTCTCCCACACCAGGCGACCCGGCGAGACGATCGTATGCGTCGCGGGACGCGGCTCAGGGGGAACGGCGGCCGCGCGCTCCGCGAGGGCCCCATCGGGCGCCGCGACCGCGAAGCGCTCGACGTCGATCCCCGGCGGGCAGACCTCGATGCGCGCCGCCTCGACACCCTCCAGGCGCAGCGTCGCCGCCGCGCGCTCGGTCGCCGCGAGGAACAGATCGGTCTCTGTCAGCACGAGCTCGCGATAACGGCGCGCGTGGCGGTTGCGATAGGCGCCCAGCAGCGGCAGCGTCTCCCAGACAGTCTGCACGAGCCGGAAACCGTGGCGGCGCTTGCGCTTGGCGGCCTCCGCGGCGAACCAGTAGGAGAGCTCCTCGGCGTGCACGATGTCGACCGACGCGAAGCGCGCCTCGGCGTCCAGATAGCGGTCCCCGAGCAGCAGCGCGCCGGCGTCGCCGAGGGCGCCGCCGGGCAGCACGTCGCGCAACGCGCGCACCCGCTCCGCGCGCAGCCCCGCCGGCGTCGCGAAGCGATTGGAGCCGGTGAGCAGGAACGAGACCTCGAAACGCGCGGGCAGCTCCTGCCAGGGGCGCAGCTCCCACGGCGTGGCCTGATGGCCGCGGACGATCAGGACACGGGGCACGGTGCGGGAGGCTAGCGCGGCAAGCCCGGCATCCGCGGCTACCGCGGCTACTGCCCGGCGCGCGCCGATCCGTGTCGGCGCCACGCGGTCTGCGCGGCGATCGCGCGGCGGTAGCCGGCGAGACTCGCGGCGCCGGTGCGCTCCCACGTGAAGCGCGCGACGCGCTCGCGCCCGCGCGCGACCAGGCGCGCCGCGAGCTCGCGATCCTCCAGCAAGCGTCGGATCGCACCGGTGACCTCGTCCTGGCGCTCGGGGTCGAACAGCAGCGCGGCGTCGCCCGCGACCTCGGGCAGCGCGGAGACGTTCGAGCAGGCGACCGGCACCCCGTGCGCCATCGCCTCCAACACCGGCAGGCCGAAGCCCTCGATCAGCGAGGGCAGCGCGAACACGTCGCTGAGGCGATAGACCTCGGCAAGCTCGGCGTCGGAGAGCCAGTCGGGAAAGCGCACGCGCGCGGCGACGCCCAGCTCCGTGGCGAGCGCGCGTAGCTCGGCCTCGTAGGCGGTCGGCGCGCCGGGGAGCACGAGCACGACATCCTCGTCGAGCTCCGCCAGCGCGCGCACGAGGCGGTGCAGGTTCTTGTAGGGGCGCTTCTGCGCGACGCACAGCACGACCCGCGCCGCGCCGAGTTCCAGGCGCGCGCGCAGGTCGGCCTCGACGCCGCCGCGCGCGTCGGCGGCCGCATCGATCCCCAGCGGCGTGACCTCGATCCGCTCGCGCGGGACACCGAGCGTGCGCACGAAATCCTCCGCGGCGGCCTGCGAGATCGCAAATACGCGGTCGGCGTGGCGCACGCAGTGGCGCACGAGCGTCAGCATCCGCTCGCGCGCCCGCGGCTCCGGTTCCCATTCGGGACCGCGGTGCAGCCAGATGAGGTCCAGCAGCGAGACGACGCTCGCGAGGCCCGGCGTCAGCACGGGGCCGGTGTTCGCGGGGCTGTGCAGCACGTCCAGGCGCCGCGCGAGCGCGAGCAGCGGCAGCCCCGCGAATTGGGCCGCCAGCTCCACCGGCGAGCCGCCGAGACCGATCGGCAGCGTCACCCAGCGCACGCTCTGCGCCCACGACTCGCGACGCAGCGCCGCCGGCGCGTCGCGCGTGACGAACACGTGCACCTCCGTCTGCGGCTCCGCCGCGAGCAGCGCAGCGGGCAGCGCAGTCGCGTAGCGGCCGGCCCCCCCCGCGCGCTCGCCAAGGAACAGCAGGTTCAGACCGACCCGCAGCGGGCGACTCTCACGCCAACGACTCATCGGCGCGCGGCTCCCGGGGAACGACTCATCGCCTCGCGGCTCATCGGGGCGGCTCACGGCAGCACCGCGCCGCGGCCCGGGCGCGGGATCAACTCGGCTATCTCCGAGGGCACGGCGCGCGTGAGCAGGATCAGCAGTCCGTAAACGCACAGCGCGATCACGGCGACCACGAGCGAGGGGAGGTCGAGCACGACCACCAGCGCGACCGCGGGCGCCGCCGCGAGGATCACCTTTGGCAGCACCGCGAGGCGCGGGCGCAGTTCGGGATTCCAGCGCACGAGCACGAACAGGCAGCCGCTCCCCAGCGTCGCCTCGCCGCAGAGCGTCGCGATCGCCGCGCCCTTCGCGCCGAGCGTGGCGGCCAGCACGAGCGTCAGCGTGCAGCTGACGAGCAGCGCGAGCGCGTTGACGATCAGCAGTCCCGTGTAGCGCTTGAGCGAGAGCAGCCCGAAGCCCCACACCGCGATCAGGAACGAGGCGATCATCGCGATGCCCTGGATGCGCAGCACCGGCACCGCGCCCGCGTACTGCGGGAACGTCGGGCCCGCGATCACTTTGACGATGAACGCCGCGCCCGCGAAGAAGCCAAGCGAGGTCGCGACACCAAGGATCAGCGAGACTTCGAAGATGCGCTGCAGCGCATAGGCGAGACGCTCGCGATCGTCGCGCGCGGCGCGCGCGAGCAGCGGGATCGCGCCGCCGACCACCATCCCGGGGATCGTGACCGCGATGAAGTAGACGCGAAACGACAGCGCGAACAGGCCGCTCTGGTGAGGAGTCGCGGCGAGGCTCGTGAGGATCTGGGCCGTGTAGATGTAGATCGCGCCGACCGCCGTCGCGAGCGAGAACGCGATCGTCGGGCGCAGCAGCGCAACCCAGCTCGCAAAGCGCACCTCCATGCGCAGCGAGACCCGCCCGCGGACGAGCATCGCGGTCAGCGGCGTGAGCACCATGTAGACGACGAGCGTCACCGCAAGCAGCGGAAACACGCCCGCGTTGACCGCGACGAGCGCGACGAGCGCGATCACCGTCAACACCTGGCGCAGGACTTCGATCAGCGAGAGCACGCCCAGCCGCAGTTCGGCCGCGAGCGGGATCGAGTACGTGTGCTGCACGACGAGCGCGACCATCGCGAGGCTCGCGACGAACGTGCCGGCGAGCAGCGCGAGGCTGTACCCCGCGCAGAGCGCGAACAGCACCGCGCCCAGCACGCCAAGGAGCGTGAGCGCGACACGCAGCCCGAGCAGGTCGCGCATCAGCGCTTCGCGCTCGGCGCCTTCGCGCGCCGCGTACTCGCGAATCCCGTAGTTCGACATCCCCGCGTCGGTCGCCAGCGAGACGAGCGCCGCAAGCGAGAGCACCGTCGTGTACGCGCTGAAACGCGCGGCGCCGAGGTGGCGCGCCAGCAGCGCCGCGGGGAGCAGCGAGAGCAAGACCACCACGACGTAGCTGCCGAGGCGCATCACGCCGCCCCGGATGATCATTCCCCCGGCGGCGCTCGTGTCGAGTACGTCGCGCGGCGCGCGGCCCTCGTCCTCCGCGCCGCTCACCGCGAGCGCTCCCAGGCGCGCGCGTAGCTCTCCAGCGTGCGCTGCGCGGTCGCGCGCCAGGTGAACTGCGCCTCGCGCGCGTGGCCTCGCGCGATGAGCCGCTGCGCGAGCGCGGGATCGGAGAGCAGCTCGAGCAGGGCGCGGCCGATGTCCGCGACGTCGAGTGGATCGAAGTAGCTCGCAGCGTCGCCGGCGACCTCGGGCAGCGCTGAGGCGCGCGAGCAGGCGACGGGCACGCCGCGGCGCATCGCCTCGAGGATCGGGATGCCGAAGCCCTCGTTGATCGAGGCGAACACGAAGCAGCTCGCGAGCGCGTAGAGGCCCTCGAGGTCGGTCGCGTCGACGTAGGCGGGGAACGCGATGTTCGCGGCGACGCCCAGCTCGGCGGCGAGCTCGCCCAGCTCGCGCTCGTGCGCGGTGGGGTTGCCGGGCATGACCAGGACGACGTCGGGCTGCCGCGCGACCACGGCCGGCAGCGCGCGCACGAGCCGCGCGAGGTTCTTGTGCACCTTCTTGGCGGACACGGTCAGGATCACGGGACCGTCTCCGAGTCCCAGGCGCGCGCGCAGCTCCGGCGCGGACGTCGGCCGCGCGCGCTCGTTGACGCCGGCGGCAAGCGGGATGACGTCGATCCGCTCGCGCGGCACGCGCAGGTACTGCACGACGTGCTCCGCGCCGGCCTGCGAAAGCGCGATCACGCGATCGGCGCGGCGCGCGACCGGCGGCACGAGCACGCGCCAGAGGCGAGTCGTCCCGGCCTCGCCGGGATCCGGGGCGACGATCCAGGTGACATCGGCCAGCGTCACGACGTTGACTGCGCGCGTGCGCAGCGGCGCGGTCAACGCGACGCTGTGCAGCAGCTGCACGCGCCGCCCGGCGAGCACGCCGAGCAACGTGAGCTCGCCGATCGCCTTCAGACCGCGCGGGCCGAGCAGCGGATGCGTGACGATCTCGACTTCCTCGCTCCAGCTCTCCGCACGAATGTACTCGGCGCCGCCGGCGCTGCAGAAGATGCTGAAGCGCACCGCGGGCGCGAGCCACAAGAGCTCGGGCACGAGCGCGCGGACGTACGTATCCAGTCCGCCCATGCGCGGCTCGAGGAACACGGCGTTGATCCCGATCCGGCTGGGGAGTGCGCGCGGCATCGTGAGCGGCACCGTACCGCGCCGTGTGCCGGGCGTAGGGGCCGCGGCCTCGTCGAGCGCACGCCGGCAGCAGTGGGAGTCGGGCGCCGGCGTCAGGGCGCGACGAGGCCGGTCAGCGTCCGCCACAGCAGCGACCGGTAGGCGCGCGCCTGTCCAAGCGCGCGGCCGCGCTTGGCGGGCAGGCAGGCGATCGCGCGCAGCGTCACCCACGAGAGCGCGAGCGAGAGTGAGAGCACCACTCGCGAGAACGCGACCGGGACCCCGCGCATCCGCAGGTAGCGCAGGGCGCTCGTGACGAAGTACGGCGAGTGCACGAGCGCATCCTCGCCACCGCCGCGCATCAAGTGAGAGACGCGCGCGGCGGGAACGACCGCGATCGCCCAACCGGCGCGCACGACGCGCTGCTGCCACTCCGTCTCCTCGAAGTACAGAAAGAAATCCTCGTCGAGCGGCCCGGCCTGCTCGTAGGCATCCCGCCTGAGCGCCATCGCGGCGCCCGACACCCACGCGGGCGCGCGACCGGCGCGCAGCGCTGCTGGCGACAGCGCATAGGGGTGCAGCGCGGGGGCGTGGACGAATGCGTAACCGGCGGGGACGCAGAGGTCGAGGGCGAGCGTGAGCAGACCGGGGAAGCGCCGGTAGCCGTTGGGCGCGATCTCGCCGTCGGCGTTCTCCAGCAGCGGCGCGGCCACCCCCGTGCGAGGCTGCGCGCGCAGCCCCTCGACCAGCGCCCGCAGCGCGCCCGGCCGGACCTCGGTGTCGGGGTTGAGCACGATCACGATCGCGGCGTGCGAGGCGCGAAAGCCCGCGTTCACGCCAGCGGCGAAGCCGCGGTTGGCGGGTAGCTCGACCAGCCTCGCCTCCGGCAGCGCGGCGCGGAGGCGCTCGGCGCTCCCATCCCCGGAGGCGTTGTCGAGCACCACCGTTTCGAGTCGCAGCCCGTCGCTCGTCGCGCGCACGGACTGCACGCACCGTTCCACCAGCTCGGGGGTGCGGTAGTTGACGATCACGATCGTGGCGTCCGGGCCCTCGGCACGCCGCGCCCCGCGATCGCGCGGCTGACTCGGATCCGGCATCGGCTTCGCCAGCCTAGCGAGCGTCTCGCCAGGCCTGCCGGGAGAGGCTCGCGCGCGCGTCCGGCGCCGCGTACTGCCATTGCGCGGTGCGGTTATCGGCAACGAGCAGGTTCGCCTGCTCGCCGGCGCGGAAGGTGGCGCTGCGCGGCCAGTCGTCGCTCTCGTAGGCGCGCCCGTCGCGGCCGACGACCACGGCGCGCAGGCCGCGCGCGTGGATCTGGCGCGTGATGCTGCGGCGCCCGCTCTCCAGCAGGTAGGCGGCCTGCTTGTCACGCGCGCGCTCGAGCCCGAGCGCGAGGACGTGCTCGCGGCGCAGCATGAACGCGCTGCTGCGGATGTGGGGGTTGGGAAAGCGCGGGAAGCCGCGGCGGTTGCCTGGCAGCTTGGCGAGCTGGTAGATCCAGTGCATCGGCGGACCCGGCACGAGCTCGGCTCGGCTCTCCCAGCTGCCGGTCGCGCCGACGAGGCCGACGTCGGGCTGCGCGGCGGCGCGCGCGAGCGCGCCGAGCCAGCCGTCGGCGAGGATCACGCCGTAGGAGTTCACGAAACACAGCCACTCGTGCTGCAGCCGCCGCGCGGCCTCGCCGTAGGCGGCGAGGTCGAGTAGTGGCGCCTCCAGGTCGACCAGGCGGCGCTCGACGCCGTGTAGCTCGACCGCTAGCGCCTCGCGCGTGAGGGGCGTTGGTGCGTCGTCTCCGGGAGTCGCCGCGCGCGCTGGCGACTCGTGCGAAGGCGGCCGGGCGCCCCGCCCATCGGGGTCGGCCCCGTCCGATCCGAAGCCGTTGAGCAGGATCACGAGCTCGTGCTCCGCGCCGGCCGGATGCGCTTGGTAGGAGCGCAGGAACACGCGCAGCGGCTCGACGCCGAGCGGCGCCCAGACGAGGTGGACGAGTGCGATCGGCACCGCGGGTCGGGGGAGTGGATGCGCGATGGCCGGGGATGCTATGAACTCTTGCGAATGGCGATCGCGATCAGAAGCTCCGCCCAGCGCCTGCGCGACCGCGCGCGCGGGAGCCAGCGGCTGGACCGACTCGCGCAGGCCCTCACGGGCGCGGTCGCGCTGGAGCCCGGCGGCCCGAGCTCGGTGTTCGGCGCGGACGAACTGCTGCCGGTCTATCCGCAGCTGGCCGCGCTCGAGTCGGCGCGCTCGCGGAGTGGCGGCGCGTAGTGCGCCCGGGCGGTCACATCCTGCTGATCGTGCCCCACCGCGAGGGGACGTTCGACCGCCGCCGCCCAGTCACCTCGCTGGCGCATCTGCGCGAGGATGCGGCGCGCGAGACCGGCGAGGACGATCTCGGGCACCTCGATGAGATCCTGCGCCTGCACGACCTGCGGCGCGACCCCGGCGCGCCGAGCCGCGCGGTCTTCGAGCAGCGCTGTCGCGAAAATCCCGACTCGCGCGCGATGCACCATCACGTGTTCGTATCGCGCTCCGTCGTCGAAGTGTGTCGCGCTGCGGGACTCGACGTGCTGGCGCTCGCGCCGCGGCGCCCCTTTCACATCGTCTGCCTATGCCGGTCCGGCCCAGGCCCGGGCGCACCGCTGGAGGACGCGCAGCTCGCGCGCATCCTCCGTCGCAGCACGTTCGCGTCCGACCGCAAGGCTCACCGCGCTTGACGGCCTCACCGTCCAGTGAGCGCACACGACCCGGCGCTTCGTGACGCGATCATGCGAGACGGCCGCCCCCTGGTGGACCGTGACGGTTCCTGGCCGACGCTTCTCGCCGAGGGGCCGAAGATTGAGCGCGCCGCGGCGCAGGCCCGCGCAGAGTGCCATCGCCGTGCCGCGCGAGCCGTCGCGCAACTGACCGGAGCGTAGGTGAGCCGCAAACGCGACGATGCGCACCTCTCTCCCGGCGAGCAGCCCCACCGCCGCGAGGGGCACGGCGTCGATCTCAGCTGATGCTCGCCGCGGCAGACGGCCTCACCCCCATAGCAGGGCATTCCCATTATCGCCCACCATCAACTCCCATTTTCGCCCAGACGTGGCTCCCGTTTTCGCCCGCCTCACGTTCCCGCTTTCGCACATCGATCGGTCCCGCTCGCCGGACTTCATGGCCTCCTACCTCCGGTGACTGGCCGAGTGCGGCGTCGCTCTCAGCGGACGCTCAGCGCGGCAGAATCGCCGTGGCGCCCAGCGCGGCGAAGATTGCGAAGATGGCGAGGGGGGCGCCTCGCCGCGAGAAGGCTAGGAGCGACGGCTGCGCGTTCACCTGCCGCGCGGCGCGCCACCAGAGGACCGCCGAGAGGGACCCCGTCGCGGCGATGTTGGGGCCGACGTTCAGCCCGAGGAGCAGTGCGCGGGGGTACGCGACGGAGCGCGCGGAGAGCAGGACGGCGGCGGGAAGGTTGTTGATCGCGACCGACGCGAGCGCGGCGATCCCGGCGGTGCCCCAGCGCCCGGCGCCGCCGAGCAGCTGCGCAGGACCGGCCCACGACCGCGCGAGGACTCCGAAGGCGACGCAGACCAAGAACAAGCCAACGAGCACGACCGGCCCGACGGCGCGCAGAACCTCCGACCACTGCAGCCGTCCGCGCGCGACCTCGATCGCTGCCAGCGCCAGTCCGACCGCAAGGACGGGGATCGCGGGGTTTGCGAGCGCGATCGTGAGAACCGCAGCCGCCAGCGCGCCCGGGAGCCCCAAGCGACGAGCGCCCCGAGTCGCACGCTGCGGGTGTCGGGCGGCGAGACCATGCAGGCGCGAATCGCGACCGGCGGCTGCCCGCAGTCTGGTGCGGAAGAGCACGAACAGCCCGAGCGCGGTGGCGAGCGCCGCGGCGAGCGCGGTCACGAGCATGCTCGCGGCAAACGCGCCACCGGAGGTCGGCCGATGGGCGAGGACGAGCAGGTTGGTGAGGTTGGACCCGACGAGGTAGAGCGAGGATGCGTTGGCCATGTAGACCGCGCCGTAGAGGAACGCCTCATCCTCGATGCCGCGCCCCCGCGCGGCGTGAACGAGCACGGGCGTGAGGAACACGACGGCGGTGTCGAGATTGAGGACGGCCGTGACGACTGCGACCAGCAGGAGGCAGGCGGCGAAGAGCACCGCCGGCGGTCCCGCGAGACCTTGCAGGAACCGCCCGGCCTGCTCGAAGAGACCATCGCGATTGGCGACGAGGCCGATCAGCAGCAGCCCGGTGACGAGCACGAACGGGGGCCATGCTTGTTCGGCGGCGGCGCTCAGATGCATCGGGAGGATCCCTATGGAAGGAGCGCTTTATCGATGCGCAGGTGACTGGAGGCCGTCTGCGTGGAGCTCGCCCTCGAGCAGGTCGAGCACTTTGTCGAGGATTTCCCTGGCACGCTCGCCGCTGAACTGGGCAAGGCTGTGAGTAACAGCCCGTCGCTGTGATCTGAGCGGGTCGGCTGGTTCCTTGTCGAGAGTGCCAGCAGATGCGATCCAGACGCTCTCGAAGGCAAGTGAGGAATGCTCGGCGATGCGATCGAAGTCAGCGTCGTAGTGCAGTACGCCCAGGTCGTGAGTCGCGGCGATCGCCGCGACGAGATAGTCCTGGTGTGGAAGGCGATGAAAGCTGGCCGCATGCTGCGCGAGCTCGGCCTGGGCTTCAAGCGCGGCGCCGACGACGGCCTCCGATAGCTCCAGTGGCCTGAGCGCGTCGAGCTCATCTCTCAGCTCCGCATACTCGCGCGCATTGCGTGCGCTATAGAGGACCTCGAACTCCAGGATCGGCGATCGGTAGAGACGGCCTTCTTGGAGCGCGCGACGCCAGTCGGCATGCACCGCCTCGTTGCCGCCGCGCTGAAACGCGGAGTTGTCGACGACCAGCTTCCTACCTCGAAAAGGCGCGCTCACTCCCGCTGCCACTGCGCGGAGGCCTCGCGGAGCGCCGCATAGTCTAGGCCCTCTGGCCGCCGGAAACGATCGGCCAAGCGCTCGGCAGCCGCACGCCGACGCTGCTCGTAATCTTCTTCCGCCTGGCTGTCTTGCTGACGCGCCTCGTCGCCCTTGCAGACGAGCTCGGCCAGGATCTTCGAATCCGAGGTTCCGCGCGGGAAGCTGCGCCGACTTCGGCGGAGTGCAAACTCCACGTTCTCGTCGCTCGTAATGGTGTACCGGTGCTTCTTCGTGGGCATTTGCAAGAAGGGTAGCACTAAGTGCGACACCCGCAGGGGGCTCTATTGCCGGGTGTTCGCATTTTCGCGTCCCCCTTGCCCATTTTCGCTCCCTCACCGCTCATATACCACCACCACATTCGAGCTCCCCGCGGCGAACGGGTAGTCGGCCTCGGCTTCGCTGAGCACGCGGAACTGGTAGCGCACGGGGCCGGGGAGATGAAAGCGGTAGGCGTAGTGGAAATGGCCGCCGCCGCTCGCGGCGGCGCGGATCACGTGGAACTCGACCCAGCGCCCGCCGGGGGAGCGCGCCTCGAGCACGAGCTGCTTGCCGCCGGTGGGAATCGGCGCGCCGAGCAGCTGTCCGGCGAAGCGGATCTCGCCGTCGGCGGACGCGACGCGCGGCGCGATGCCGAGCGCGACGCCGGCGCGCACGCTCAGCGTCAGGGTGCGCGTCGCAATCGGCAGCGACGCGCCGAGGCGGCTGCGGTAAGCGAAGCGCAGCACGCCCGAGGAGATTTCGCGCGGCAGCGCGAGGCTCCAGCGCCCGGCGGGGCCGGTGCGCGGCGTGGGCAGCGCGTGCGCTGGCGCGCCCGCGTAGGCCGGCAGCTCGCTGACTTCGATCTGCGCGCCGGCGATCGGGGTCCCGCCGGGCGCGGTCAGCCGGCCTTCGACGGTCGGCGCCGCGCCGTAGGCCGCGCCGAGGCGCGCGCCCGTATGCCCGCGCCAGACCGCGGTCAGCGTCGCCTGTTCGGAGGCCGGCGCGCCGTTCGCTGCGCCGAGGACCGCGGTAGCGAGCGCGCTCGATCCGCCGGCCGCGTTCGCGCCAGAGCCTGCGGACCCGCTGGCCCCCACGCCGCTCGCGCCGGAGCCGCTCGCGCCGGACCCGCTGGAACCCGAGCCGCTCGCGCCGGAGCCGTTGGAGCCCGAGCCGGAGCCGTTGGAGCCCGAGCCACCGGAGCCCGAGCCGTTGGCGCCGGACCCGTTACCGCCGGACCCGTTGCCGCCGGAGCCGCCGGGAGCCGTGGTGTTGTCCACCGTGACTTTGCGTTCGAGTACGGTCTTTGCGTTGCCCGCGGCGTCGAGCACCGTCACGAGCAGGTCATGCGTCCCGTTCGCGAGCGCGGTCGTGTCGAACGGGAGGTCGACGCTCACCGCGGCCGGACAGGGCTGCGTGTAGAGGAACGCCGGCAGCCCGTCGCTCGTTTCGCCGACGTTGCGGCAGCGCCCGCCCTCTTCTTCGGGAACCACCGTGCTCACCACGTTGCCGTCGACGCGGAAGACGACCTGGTAGACGCCCGAGCCGGCGTCGCTCGCCTGGAACTCGAGGTCGCTCGTCCCGCTCACCGTCGGCGCTTCCGCAAGGCTCCCCGCGACCGCCGAGACCGTCGGGCCTTCCGCCTGCGAGAGCACCACGTCCGCCGCGAACAGCTCGATCGTCGCCGCGTAGCCACCCGGGTCGCTTTTGCCTTCGGGGCATGCTGCTTCGACAACTAGTTTCGAGCCACAATAAGTATTGAGAGAAAGAAAGTCGCTTTTTAGAGCGTTCTCCGGGACCGTAAGACGGTTTCCCGCCGCAAGCGGTTCCGAGAAGCTGCCTTCGCTCGTGCAGCCGTTGCTTGCCGCGCATTCATCGAAGGTCTCCGCTTCGACACCCGTAGAGGCGTCACCCGCAAGCCAAAAGAGATAGGTCGCTTTCGAGTTTGACCCGCCTGCGGTTGCACCGGCCCGCCATAACGTCGCGGCCGAGATTGACTCTCCTTTGGGTGCCAGAAAGCTCCAAGTCGCCTTGTCGGTTTCCGAGTCGGCCAGATGCGTGTGGCCGTCCTTTAGTCCCGCGATAAGCCCGCCGCCCGCTTCGCACGTGTTTTCGGTGGAGTCATTGACCGAGTGCGCCGGTTCGCTCCACCCGTCCGCCGGCGCGACGTGCCCCGCGGGGGTGCGGCACGAGTAGACGTGGTACTCGCCCGCTCGCGCGGGTCCCGCGAGGGCCGCCGCGGTCGCGAGCGCCGTCGTCGCCGCGAGCGCCGCGCGCGCGGCGGTGGTGATGCGTGCCTGCTTGCACATCTTCCTTCCTCCTTGCTCTTGCCGATCGTGGCCGCGCCTTTGCGCGCGAGCCCCAATTGGGGACGCGCTCGCGTCCCCCACCGGTATGTCGCTCCCGCCCCGCCGCGGACCCCCCCCTAAATTTCCCGCGGCCGCGCGCGGCGGCGCTGCGAGCATCTCTTCGACGCACCACCCAGGACGATGCGAGATGATGGAACCCGGCTTGGACGGATGTCCGGTTGCTGTCTATATCTCAGCGCGCCGGTGCGCGGGGCGCTTACGCCGCAGGCGCCGCCGACCGGCGCGCGGGTGGGCGCGCTACGCGGCGGCGAAGCGCAGCGGCAGCTCGGCGAGGCCGTAGATGCCGGTGATCGCTTCGTAGACCGGCTCGCCCGCGAGCTCCAGCCGCGGCATGCGCGGCGCGAGGAACGCGAGCGCCTCCTCGAGCTCCACACGCGCGAGGTTCGCGCCGACGCAGTAGTGCACGCCTGCGCCGAACGTCAGCACCCGCGCGCGACCCCGCTCGGCGGCGATGTCGAAGATGTCCAGATCGCCCCCGGCGCCCTCGCGGTTGCCGGTGAACGCGCAGACCATCACGATCGTCTCCGCCGGGAACACCACGTCGCGGAACGTGAGCTCCTCGACGACGATCCGCGCCGTGAACGGCGCGATCGGCTCGAAGCGCAGCACCTCCTCGACCGCCCGCGCCGCGAGCTCGGGGCGCTCCGCGAGCAGCTCCCACTGCGCGGGGTGTTCCGCGAACAGGCGCAGCGCGTGCGCGAGCTGGCTCTGCGTGGTGTCGACGCCGCCGACGAGCACGTTGAGCACGAGGTTCACGCACTCCACGTCCGAGAGCCGCGGCACCTCGCCGCCGGCCTCGTCGACCGCGCTCGCCGCGATCAGCGCCGAGATCAGATCCTCGCGCGGCTGCTCGCGTCGATCGCGCAGCAGCGCCCACGCGTACTCGTAGAACTCCGCCACCGCCGCCTCGATCCCCGCGCGCTCGCTCGCCATCGAGACCGCGTCGAACTGACGCTGAATCCAGTTCGACCAGTGGTGCAGCCGTGGCGCGTCCGCCAGCGGCGCGCCCATGAAGTGCGCGATCGCTTGCGACGGGTAGGGCTTCGCGAATGCCTCCACGAACTCGCACTCAACGCCCCGGTGGGAGTCCCACAACCCCGCGAGCAGCTCGCGCATCACGGGCCGGTAGCGCTCCACGGCGCGCGGCGAGAGCGCGGGGTTCACGAGGCTGCGCAGCCGCGTGTGGTCGGGGCCGTTGACGTGCAGGATGTTGCGCCGCATCTCCTCATACAGCGGCCCCTCGCGCACGTCGAAGATCTCCGCGATCTTCAACCCCGGGAAGATCGCCGCGCGCGTGCGCAGGAAGAACTCGCCCGCCTCGCGGTCGAGCACGACGTATCCGAACGGCCCCGCCGCGAGCCAGCTCTGCGCGCGCAGCTCGCGCAACGCCGTGTGAAAGCGCACGCCGCGCAGCTGCGGATCGGTGTAATCCAGGCGCGGCAGCTCGAGCTCATCGATGCGCGGCATCGCGCACGAACCTATCAGCACCCGCACCCCGCACCGGCGCCCGGCACGAGCGCGCGGCGCCTCACGCGATCGGCGCCGCGACGGCCGCCCACGTGGCGTCCGCGATCCACGCGGCTTCCCTGCCGCGCGTCACCGGGGCATCCCGCCTCGCTCCCTCCACTCCTCGCGTCCGAGATCCCCGTCCCGGACGCGTCCCGTCCTACCGCTCTTCAGAAACCCTATTTCTTGGGATGGACCGTCTGCTTGAGACCCGCTCCGGGGGTGAACTTCGGGGCCTTCGACGCTTTGATTTTGACTTTCTCACCGGTGCGCGGGTTGACACCCTGACGCGCGGCGCGTTTTACGACCGAGAACTTGCCGAAGCCCGTGATCACGACCTCGTCGCCTTTCTTGAGCGTCTTGCCGACGGTGCCCACGAACGACTCGATCGCACGCGAGGCATCGGCTTTGGAGAGACCGCTGTCGGCGGAGACCGCCTCGACCAGCTGAGTCTTGTTCATGAACAAACTTCCTTTCGATTGAATGAGCACAGCACGAGCGCGCAAGAGTAGCGCGCGGAGACGCGGAAAGTCCGCTTGCCTGCACGCGATGCCCGTCTTCAGAGCGCCGCCCGCGGTCGATCGAGAGGAGGATTGGACGCTGACGCGTCCCTGTTGCGCGCCGCGTGGGGAGGACTACGCGACCCTTCCCGGGGTCCGCGCGAGCTTCTTGCCAGGGTTCAACAGGCCCTTCGGATCGAACGCGCGCTTGATCTGCTCATGCAGCTCCAGCGCCCGCGGCGCCCACTGGCGCGCGAGCTGCCCACGCTTGAGCGCGCCGACCCCGTGCTCGCCGCTGATCGCCCCGCCGAGCTCCACCGCGAGCGCGAACAACTCGTCCGTCGCGTCGCGCGCCGCCGCGCGATCCACCGCGTTCGCGGGGTCCACGAGCAGGTTCGCGTGCACGTTGCCGTCCGCGCCGTGGCCCCACGCGCACGCGCGCAGCCCATGCCGCGCCGCGATCGCCGCGAAGCGCTCCAGCGCCTCCGCGAGGCGCTCCACGGGCACCACCACGTCCTCGCTCACCTTGCCGCCACGCACCGCGCTCACCGCGCCCGCCACGCGATCGCGCCAGCGCCACAGCGCGTCGCGGTCGAGGTCGCGAGCGGGATCGGCGCGGCCGTCGTGGGAGGGTTGGCCGCCGCGTGCGCCGACCAGCGCCAGCGCGCCCGGCGCAAGCACCTCCACCAGCTCCGCGTGCGCCGCGCGTGCGGCCTCGCGTGTGCCGTCGACCTCCGCGAGCAGCGCGAACGCGGCGCCCGTGGGGAGCCGCAGCTCCCCGCCCTCCCACGCGCCCGCCGCGATCCGCAGCGCGTCGCCGTCGAGGAAGTCCAGCGCCGCGCACTCCACGCCGCTCGCCAGCACCTCGAGGATCGCCGCGCAGCCCGCCGCTTGCGTCGGGAAGAACGCGAGCAACGGCAGCGCATCCTCCGGCGCCGGCAGCAGCCGCAGGCGCACCGCCGTCACGATCCCCAGCGTCCCCTCCGAGCCGATCAACAGGCTCTTCAGGTCATAGCCGCCGACGTCCTTGCGGTACGGGCCGCCCACCTCCACCAGCTCGCCCGGCGCGAGCGCCACCTCTAGGCCCGTCACCCACGCGCCCGTCACCCCGTACTTGCACGCGTGCGGGCCGCCCGCGTTCGTCGCCACGTTGCCGCCGATCTGCGACTGCTCCGCCGCACCCGGGTCCGGCGGGAAGCACAGCCCCCGTTCGCGCGCCAGGCGCTGCACCTCGCACGTCCGCAGGCCCGCCTCCACGTGCATCCGCCACAGCTCCGGCTCGAGCGCACGGATCGCGCGCACGCGCTCCAGCGCGCACACCACGCCGCCCGCCAGCGGCACCGCGCCACCCGCCAGGCCCGTCCCGCCGCCGCGCGCAATCAGCGGCACCTCATGCTCGTAGCAGCACGCCAGCACCGCCGCCACCTCCGCCGCGCTGCCCGGGCGCACCACGAGATCCGCCCGCCCCCGCAGCCCCCGCGCGCTCGTCGCATCGTGCCCATAGTGCGCCACCCCCGGCCCGTCGCCCGCGAGCACATGCTCCGCGCCGAGCAGTCGCGCCAGCGCGTCCCGCAGCGCCGCCGTATCGTCCCCCGACACGCTCACCCCGCCGCAACCGGCATGGGCGCGGGCCCATCCAGCAGCCCCGCGACCAACTCCCGCGCCAGCGCCGCGGCGCGCGCGAGGTCGCCGCGCAGCGCTCCCGCGAGCAGGCCGTGGCACTCATTCTCCACGCTCATCGCACCGGTGTATCCGATCGCGTCCAGCGCGTCAAACAGCTCACGCCACGGCACCGCGCCCGCGCCCGGCAGCAGGAACGTGAAGTCCGCCCCCTCCACGCCGCTCGCGCGTGTGGCCTGGTGCGCCGCGCCGGAGCGTGCCGCGCCGAGGTGCGTTGCGCCCGCAAGCGCCGCGCCGGGGCCGCTGACACCGAACGCGTCCTTGAGGTGCACGTGCGCGATCCGCCCGCCCCACGCGCGCACCGCCCCCGGGATGTCATCGCCACAGAGCACGTGATGGCTCGGGTCGAAGTTGACCGCGAGCGCCGCGCAGTCGAGCGCCGCGAGCAGGTGCTCCGCGCGGTAGCGCCCATGCGCGAGCGTCCCCCAGCACGGCTCCAGCGCCACGCGCACGTGCTCCTCTTCGGCGCGGTCGAGCACGCGTTCCAGCGCGCGCAGCGCGAGCTCCCACGCGTGCGCCTCGCTGAGGTCCACCCCCACGCGCGCCGCGCCCGCCTGCCACGGGCTCGGGCCGCTCAACACCCCGATCGAGTCGATCTCCGCGTGCGCGCACGCCAGCACCGCGCGCTCCGCGCGCCGCACCCGCTCCTCCCACAGCTCCGCGTCGAGCGTCACGTGATCCTGATGGACCATCAGCTGCGGCACCACCAGGCCCGCCGCGGCGGCCTCGCTCACCAGCTCCCGCAACCGCTCCGGCGGGTCGCGCAGCGGGTCGAACTGCTCCATCGTCCAGTCCACCGCCCCATAGCCCGCGCCCGCGAGCAGCGCGACGATCTCGCTCGCCGCACGGCCTCCCATGTCCGCCGCGACGTAGCCGATCGCGCGGTCCACCATCGAGGTCGCCGCGCGCATCGCTAGGGCTCCCCGTGGTGCACGTAGACGGTCTGCTGCTCGCTGAAGAAGCGCACCGCCTCCGTGCCCTGCTCGCGCCAGCCCGACGCCGTGGACGCCTTCAGGCCGCCGAAGGGCAGGTGCGGGTCCCCGCCGGGGGTCGGGCGGTTGACGTGCACCATACCCGCGTCGCTGCGCGCCACGAACGCGAACGCGCGGTGCAGGTCGTTCGTGCAGATCGACGCCGACAGGCCGTACGGCACCGCGTTCGCGAGCGCGATCGCCTCGTCGAGGTCGCGCGCGCTCTGCACCCCGCAGACCGGGCCGAAGACCTCCTCGTCGACCACGCGCATCCCCGCCCGCACGCCCGCCAGCACCGTCGGCGCGAGGAAGCTCCCGTGGCGCAGCTCCCCGTTCGGGCGCGTGCCGCCGCTCACCAGCTCCGCGCCGCCCGCGCGCGCCTGCGCGACCGCCGCGAGTGCCCCCTCCACCGCCGCCGCGTCGATCAGCGGCGGCACCTCCGCGCCCGCCGCCGCGCCCGCGCCGAGCACCAGCGCGCTCGCGCGCTCCGCGAAGGCCTCGAGCACGAGCTTGTACGCCGGGCGCTCCACGATCAGCCGCCGCGTCGCCGTGCACTTCTGGCCCGCCGCCGCGAACGCGCCCTCGCACGCCAGCGCCACCGCCCGCGCCGGGTCCGCGTCGGCGAGCACCACCAGCGGGTTGTTGCCGCCGAGCTCACCCTGAAAGCGGATGCGCGCGCCCACCCGCCGCGCCAGCGCGCGCCCCACCGCCGTCGAGCCCGTGAACGAGAGCGCGCGCACGTGCGGATCGTCCGCCAGCGCCAGACCGACCTCCGCGCCGCCGAGCGCGACCTGCACCGCATCCGCCGGCACCCCCGCCTCGTGCAGCACCTCGACCAGCTCCAGCACCGCCCCCGGCGCCGCCGAGGCCGGCTTGATCACGACCGCGTTCCCCGCCGCCAGCGCCGGCGCGAGCTTCCACGCCGGAATCGCGATCGGGAAGTTCCACGGCGTGATCAACGCCACCACGCCGAGCGGCCGCCGGCGCGTGAACGCGAGCGTCCCCGCCTGCGCCGCGTCCGCGAGCTCGCCGCCCATGCGCTCCGCCTCGCCCGCGTGAAATTGCAGCACCGCCGCCGCGCGCTCCACCTCGCCCGCCGCGTCCGCCAGCAGCTTGCCCTCCTCCGCCACGATCCGCTGCGCCAGCCGCCGACCACGCCGCCGGAGGAGATCGGCGGCGCGGTGCAGCAGCTCCCCCCGGCGCGGCCCCGGCAGACCGCCCCAGCGAGCTTGCGCGATCTGCGCGCGCGCACACATCGCCGCCACCCCCGCCGGCTCGTGCGCCTCGTACGTCGCAACGACCTCGCGCGCGTCCGCCGGGTTGCGGCAGACGATCGTCGCCGCACCCATCACGCACCCGCCGCCGCGCTCGTCCCCGCCGTGCTCGTCCCGCCCGCCGCCCCCGCGCCCTCCGCGCGCGCGTCCCGCGCCAGGTACGCCGGCTTCGGCAGGTCCCAGAAGCCCGCATTGATGCCCTCCGTCGCGCGCGGGTCGCGCGCGAGCATCGCCTCCACCACGACCGGTCCCTCCGTGCGCAGCGCCGCCTCCAGCGCCGGGCGCAGCTGCTCCAGCTCCGTCACCTTGAACGCAGTCGCGCCGAAGCCCACCGCGATCGCCGCGAAATCCGGACTCACCAGCTCGCCGCTGCCGCGGCGGCGGAACTCGACCGCGAAGTCGCGCTCGGTGCCGAACATGCCGCGCTGGAAGTCGCGGATCGAGGTCCAGCCGATGTTATTGAGCACGAGATACACCACCGAAATGCCCTCCTGCACCGCCAGCGCCAGCTCCTGGATGCTCATCAGGAAGTCCCCGTCGCCAGCGACCCCGACGACCGGGACGTCGGGCCGCGCGAGCTTTGCGCCAATCGCGCCCGGCACCGTGAAGCCCATCGTCGAGTAGCCCCCCGGCGTGATCCACGTGCGCGGCTCGTAGGAGACGAACTCCTGAAACATCTGAATCTGCGGGTGCCCCGCCGAGGCGATCACGATCGCCTCCCGCGGCAGCACCGCGCGCAGCGTGTGGATCGCCTGCGACATCGAAAGCACCCCCGGGTCCCAGCGCTCGCGGATCAGCGCCCGCCAGCGCCCCTTCCAGGAAGCCGACTCGAGGATGTACTCGCGCCGGTCGGGAATCTGCGCGCGGCGTTCCTCCAGCGCCTCCCCCAGCGCCGCCAGCGCCGTGCGCGCGTCGGACACCACGCCCACAGCCACCGGATAGTTCTTGCCGATCTCGCGCGGGTCCACGTCGATCTGCAGGATCCGCGTCGGCGGCACCGAGAACGACTCGCCGTGCTTGTAGGAGCTCGCCGTCTGCTCCGCGAACCGCGTCCCCACCGCCAGCAGCACATCCGCCTCGCGCGAGAAGTGGTTGCCGCAGATCGTGCCGTTCGCACCCGTGTGCTCCGCCGCCAGCGGATGGTCCTCCGGGAAGACGCCCTTGCCCATCATCGTCGCGAGCACCGGCGCCTGCACCAGTTCCGCCACGCGCCGCAGCTCCGCGTGTGCGCCCGCTGCAATGCAGCCCCCGCCCGCCAGGATCACCGGACGCCGCGCCGCGACCAGCTCCACCGCGATCCGTTCGATCCCATCCGGATCGGGATACGCCACGGGATGGGTCGCGCTGTGCCCGCCCGCGTCCAGACGGTGGCCCTCGCCGCTCAGCGCCTGCACGTCGATCGGCACATCGATATGCACCGGCCCCGGGCGCCCTCCCAGCGCGACGTTGAACGCACGGTGCAGCGCCCGCGGCAGCTGATCGACGCGGTGCACCGCGAAGCCACGCTTGACGACGGGGCGCAGCACAGTGGGAAAATCCGCATCGCGCTGACGCTCCAGCTCCTGCAGCACGCCCGTGCCGTCCATATAGCTCTGCACACCCCCGGTGATCGCGATCACGGCCTGCGAGTCCACGTACGCCGTCGCCAGCGCCATCGTCATGTTCGCCGAGCCCGGCCCGATCGACGTCAGCGTCGCCAGCGGCGCCCCGCACGCGCGGAAATACGCATCCGCGATGTGACCCGCCGACTGCTCGTGCCGCGCCTGCAGCACCGTGATCCGGTCCGCGCGGTCCTTGAACGCGTCGAAGATCCCCATGTCGCCGTGACCCGGGATGCCGCACACGTACGGCACCCCCCGCTCGATCAGGTAGTCCGCGATCAGCTCCCCGCCGGTTCGCGCGCTCACGATGCCCTCCTCTGTGTGGTCTGAATGGACTCGATCCGGGACACCGACGCGCCGTCGGCGGCGACGACGGGAGCACCCTCCGCGCCGACCTGCGTGCGCAGCAGCTCCTCGGTGATCAACAGATGACGCTCCATCGCGTGCGCCGCGCGTGCCGCGTGGCCGCCGCGCGCGGCCTCGAAGATCGCCTCGTGCTCGGCCACGATCGCGCGCAGGTCGCGCGTGCGGCCGACCGTCGAGAGCCCCCGCACCCGCGTCTGGTCGCGCAGCGAGTCCACGATCGCGATCAACCGCGCGTTACCGAGCACCTCCAACGGCACCCGGTGAAACGCGCGGTCGTGCGCCATGAACGTGCGCTCGTCCCCGAGGTTGCCCCGCATCGCCGCCAGCTCGCGCTGCAGCGCGCGCACGTCGCGCACCGTGAAGCGCCCCACCGCCTCCCGCAGCGCCGGGATCTCCACCATCCGCCGCAGCTGGAAGATCTCCAGGATGTCGTGACCCTCGCTGTCGTTCACGCGCACCCCGCGACTGCGCTCGAACGTCACCAGCCCCTCCTTCGCGAGGTCCACCAGCGCCTCCCGCACGGGCGTGCGCGAGATCCCCAGCGCCTGCGAGAGCGCGCGCACCGACGTCAACGAGCCCGCCGGCAAGCGCCCCTCCACGATCGCGCCCCGCAACTCCTCGCGCGCCTGCGCGCTGAGGCCCCGGTGGTGGCTGATCGGTGAGAGGCCGTTGTTCATGTCAGCGCGTAAACCCGCTCGATCAGCGCCACGACCGCGCGGCCCTCATCGCCGTCGACCGGTGGCGGCTCCCCCTGGACTAGCGCCCGCGCGAACGCCTGCACGCTCGCGTGCACCGACTCCTCCCAGCCGCCCGGCGCGACGCGCTCTTCGTGCCACGCGCCGTCGTAGCGGCGCAGCGCCGGGCCGGTGCGAAAGCCCTCGTAGTCGGCCTCGCAGCCGGAGATGTAGAGTATCCCCGCGCTCGCGCAGATCTCGATCGCGTCGTCGAACGCGCCGCGCGGGCAGTGGTAGTTGACCTCGATCGTGCCGAGCGCGCCGGAGGCGAAGCGCAGCAGCACCACCGCCAGATCCTCCCCGCGCGCACGCGGCGCGTCGGCCATCGCCGCGATCTCGCAGACCTCGCCGCAGAGCGCGCGCGCCAGGTAGAAACGATGCACGCCCGCGTCGAACAGCAGGCCCCCACCGCTCGCCGCCGAATCCGCGCGCCAGCCCCCGAGCTTGCCGCCGATGCCCAGGCGCATCCGCAGCAGCAGCGGCCGGCCCAGCGCGCCGCTGTGCAGCAGCTGGCAGGCGCGCACGTGCGGCGGATAGAAGAGCTGGTTGTGCGAGACGCCGACCCGCACTCCCGCGCGCGCCGCCGCCACGACGATCTCCTCGCACTCCGCCGCCGTCACCGCCATCGGCTTCTCCAGCAGCACGTGCTTGCCCGCCGCGATCGCCGCGAGCGCCACCTCGCGGTGCAGGCTGTGCGGCACGCACACGCTCAGCGCATCCACCCGCTCGTCGCCAAGCAGCTCCGCCAGCGTCGCGCGCTCCGCCGCTCCAGTCGCGCTCGCCGCCGCGCGGCGCAGCGCCGGGTCGAGATCCGTGACCGCCCGCACCCGCGCCACCTCCGGCGCATGCTGGAAGCCGCGCATGTGCACCTGCCCGATCTCGCCCAAGCCGACCACGCCGATGCCCACCGGCGCGGCGACGGGAGGCACGGCGGCAGCGACGTCCGCGGCAGCGACATCCATGGCAGCGGCGGCGGCGGCAGCGACGTCCGCGGCAGCGACGACGGAGGGCGACCCCTCAGCCATCGTGCGCCCGCAGCTCGTCGATCTCCTCGACCAGCGTGCCCGCCTCCGCGGCCAGCGTTCCCGACACCGACGCGAGCTCCGGCGGGTGCATCGCCGGCACCGCCGCGCGTTTGGTGCGCAGCGCCCACCACGCGTAGACCGTGAACAGCGCGCCGATCCCCAGCGCCACCGCGAAGTAGCCCGCCACGTAGTAGTTGGCGCTCGGCAGCAGGTAGGCCAGGATCACCGCCAGACACCACGCCACGCCGAGCACCGCGACCGGAATCAGCCAGCGCCCGAGGCCGAAGTGATCCGCGGGGGCCTCCGGGATGCGCCGCTTGACGTGCCCCCAGATCACCCCCAGGATCGTGCTGCCGTAGGTGAAGTAGTAGGCCACCGCGGCCATCGAGACGATCCGGAAGATTTTGCCGGCGCCCGCGAGGTTGATGATCAGGCACACGATCCACAGCACGACGATCGCGACGATCGGCGTGCGGAAGCGCTCGTTGATGCGCGCCAGCTGACCGGAGCCGGGCAGCATCCGATCGCGCGAGACCGAGAAGATCAGCCGCGTCGCGACCGCGATGTTGGCGATGATGCAGCCCATCATCGAGCCGAACGCGACGATCTTGAAGAGGAACCCGATGAAGTCGCCGAGGTGCACGTCGACGATCCAGAAGATCGTGTTCGTGCGTTCCAACGCCGGCGCGATCGGCCCCTTGATCGCGGCGACGAGCACCCACATCACGACGAAGCCCGCGAGGCCCGAGACGACCACCGCGCGCAGCATCGCCGTCGGCGCCACCTTGCGCGGATTCTTCGTCTCCTCCGCGAGATCGGCCGAGGCCTCCCAGCCCAGCAGCGAGAGGATCGGCAGCAGCGACGCGAGGATGTAGTTCACGCCCGGCGTGTGCGCGCCATTGATGGCGCCGGCGCCGTTGTTGTTGACGATCACGCCGAGCCCCTGCGTGTCTTTGAAGAACAGCACCACGCCGATCACCAGCAGGATCGTGATCGCGCTCGTGCCGACGATCTCAGCCATCGCGAAGCCGTTGTTCATGCGGCTCGCCAGGCGAATGCCGACGATGTTCACGATGAAGCCCAGCGAGAGCGCCCCCGCCGACAGGTAGGCCGCGTTCTGCGGCGTCGCCGCGAGCCCGAATTCGGGCGCGTAGACCGAGCCCAACAGCACCCCGATCGAGACCGCGCCGGTCGTGAACGTGATGATCCCGAACACCGCCACGATCCACCCGTAGTAGGGGTTCGTGATGCGGCTCGCCCACTGGTAGGCGTAACCGGTCACCGGCACCCGCGCCGCCATGTGCATGAACACCGCCAGCACCGGCATGATGCCCACGAGCGCGAGCAGCCAGAACCAAGTCGAGACCGCGCCGACCTGCAGCAGCACCGGCTGGAACAGCCCCACGATCGAGCCCGTGATCGTGATCATCGAGAACGCCAGGCAGAACGACGTGAACGAGGACATCGTGCGCCGCAGCCGCTGCGGGTAGCCGAAGCGGACCAGGTCCTCCTCGTCGCCCAGCTCGCGCCGCGTGGAAGGCGTCGCGCTCGACGCCGGCGTGACAGACATCAGTGAATCTCCTCTCCCCGCAGGGTGATGACGGAGCCGGTCTCCACCAGCTCCTGGAAGTCCTCGCCGATCGCGACCATCGCCCCGCTGCTCGTGACCCGCTTCCAGGTCTCCCAGTCGGCGACGTCGACGTGCTCGACGATCGTGTAAGGGCTCTTGTCGTTGGGGTCCGCGACGGTGAAGACGCGGTACTCGGCGATGCCCTCGCAGCCCTTCAGCGTGGGCTGGTCGCGCGTACGCGACCACTCGCGGTAGCGCTCGAGGGTCACGCCCTCTCGCAGTCGGTAGAGCAGGAACAGCTTCATCGATGGACCTCCTCGGTCGGCTTCATCGATAGACCTCCTCAATCGCTTGATTGGAGCGCCGGTTGCCCGCGAGCACGCGCTCGAGCTGTGCGCGCATCAGACGCAGGCCCGCGCGAACGTCGATCGCGGGGCGCCCGAGCACGAAGGTCGCCCGCTCGTCGCAGAGCGTCGTGTTGGCGGGCAGCTTCAGCGCCGCGTCCTCGCCGCAGGCGGCAAGGAAGTCCGCGGTGCTCCCCGCGCGCACCAGCTCCGCATCGCAGCCGAACGCGCGCGCCAGCAGGCGCAGGTAGTCGCGCCGGCTCAGCGAATCCGGTCCGGCGGTGTTGTAGACGCCCTCGCACTCCTGCGCGATCAGCTCACATACACGCTGCGCGTAGTCCCACGCGTACGTCGGCGACTGATACACGTCCGCCGGCGCCGGCAGCGGCTTGCCGGCGCGCAGCTGCGCCACCCAGCGCAGCGCCAGGCTCGAGCGCTCCCACACGTGGCGCGCGCGCGCCTGCCGCGGGGTGCTCGGCACCGAGAGATTGACGCCGTACACGTTCGCGGGGCGCGTGATCAGCCAGCGACCGCCGTACCCACTCACCGTCAGCTCGGCGACCAGCTTCGAGCGTCCGTAGGCGTTTACCGGCTCGGTCGGGTCGTGCTCGCCCCAGCACTGACCCGCGGGGCGGTGGCCGCTGAAGACCCAGTCCGAGGAGACCAGCACATAGTGCGCGCGCACCGCGCGCGCCGCGCCGAGCGTGTGCTCGGCGCCGAGCTGGTTGAGCTGCGCGAGAGCGGGCTCGCGCTCGAGGCGACCGAGCTCGACGCTCGCGGCCGCGTGCACGACCACATCCGGTTCGAACTCCTCGGCGAGCGCGACGCACGCGTGGCGGTCGCCCACGTCCAGCCGCGCCGTGCGCACGCCGGACACGCGAACCGGGGTCTCACACCACGTGCCGAGCGCCTTCCAGCTCTGCTGCGCCGCGGCCGCCGCGAGGTTCGAGCCGAGCAGGCCGCTGGCGCCGGTGACGAGCACTCTCATCGCCTCACGCCGCCCCGCCCGGGCTGCCGGCCGAAGCGGCGCCGGCGCTGCGCGGCGGCGCCGACGGGCGCGGATACCCGAAGTGCGCTTCGCACTCGCCGAGCGTCGCGTCGAGCTGCGCGCAGATCTCGTCGACCTCGGCCGCGCCGATCGTGACCGCGGGCTTGAGCTTGATCACGTTGCCGCGCGGCGGCGGGAACGTCGGTCCGGTGCGCCCGACGATCAGGCCGCGCTGCAGCGCGCGGTGCACGACCCAATCGGCCTCCTCGAAGGCGTGCTCCTTGGTGGCGCGATCGCGCACGAGCTCGACGCCGATCATCAGCCCGAGCACGCGCACGTCGCCGATCAGCGGGTGGCGCGCGTAGAGCTCGCCGAGGCGCGCGCCGAAGCGCTCGCCCATCGCCCGCGCGTTCGCGGGCAGCTCATCGCGCTGCATCACCTCGATCATCCGCAGGCTCGCCGCGGCGGCGACGGGGTGGCCGATCTCGGTGAAGCCGTACTCCCACGGCGCGAGCTCGCCGAAGCGCTCGTTGACGAGCACCGCCGACATCGGGAAGCCGCCGCCGAAGGCCTTGCCGAGGACGATCATGTCGGGCCGCACGCCGTAGTGCTCGACCGCGAACAGCTCACCGCAGCGCGCCCACGCGGTCTGCACCTCGTCGACGATCAGCGCGCAACCCTGGCGGTCGCAGATCTCGCGCAGGATCTGGAAGTAGCCGTCGGGCGCCGGCACCATGCCACCGTTGGCCTGGTAGGGCTCGACGATCACGCCCGCGACGGCGCCTTCGGAGCCCTCGACGATCATCTGCTCGACGAAGCGCGCGCAGAACAGCTCGCACGAGGGGTACTCCAGGCCGAACGGGCAGCGGTAGCAGTTGAAGTTGGGGACCCGCACCTGGCGCGGCAGGTAGCGCGCGAGGCCGCGCTTGGCGCCCTCGTACATCCCGGGGTGCGTGTAGGAGAGCGCGATCGTCGCGAACGTGCGCCCGTGGTAGGCCTGAAAGAGCGAGACGAACTCGTCGCGCCCGGTCGAGCGCATCGCCATGTGCATCGCGCCCTCCACCGCGTCCGAGCCCGAGAGCCCGAAGAGCACCTTGCGCAATCCCTCCGGCGCGAGCTCCGCGACCTTCTGCGCGAGCAGCGCGCGCGGCAGCGAGTTGTACAGCGGCGCCGTCCACTCCGCGCGCGCGAGCTGCGCGATCGCGGCGTCCGCGATCTCCGGGTGGCGGAAGCCCAAATTGACAACCCACTCCCCGGAGATCGCGTCCAGGTACTCCCGGCCGTCCGCGTCCCAGACCCTCAGTCCCTCCGCGTGGTCGACCGCCAACGGCTCGTCGCCCATTGGCTTGATCTGAAATCGCTGCGTCAGATCATTGATCTGGCGCTGCGAGTACTCCAGCCGATCCATGGCCGTGCACCTGCCTTTTCCCTCTACGTCCCGCTGCCGTATGTCCCTCTTGCGCTGCCTCTGTCACAGGCGCAGCGCTTACACATACACCCAAACGGCGCATGCCCGGCGCTGCTATTACCCCTGGTGCGTCGCATGTGGCATGCCACACACCACACTTGACAACATACGCGCTTAAGCGTCTTTGTCAAGGACAAAAAGAAATATTCTTTATGCGAATCGCCCGACTATCGCGGCGCGCTTCGGCCGCGGTCAGCCCGCACGCGACCGGTGCTCGGCGCTCGGCAGGAACGCGTCGGTGCCGTAGCGCGCGAAGGGCACCCCGCTCGCGATCAGGCCGGCGCCGAGCATCCAGCGCGAGAGCGCTTCGATGTGCGCCGCCTGCAGCGTCCCGAACGGCACCGCACCGCGATCGGCGAACAGCGGCAGGTAGGCCTGCAGCGACGCCGCCGTGAGCGCACGCGGCAGCGTCGGGTTGAGACGCAGCAGATCGCCGAGGCTGCGCGCGGGATCGCGCAGGGTGTCTTCGTAGCCGCGCACCGTCGCCGCGAGGAAGTCGCGCACGAGCGCCGGGTCCGAAGCCGCGAGCGCGCGGTTGGTGAACGCGACCAGGCCCGGGTACGCCGGGCCGCCCTCGCGATCGAGCCAGAAGGGCGTGATCGGATGGCCCGCCACCTGCAACTGCACCCCGTCGTCCGGCACGAAGCCCGTGAACGCCGCGATCCGCCCCGCGAGCAGCGCCTGCGCGCCGCTGAAGCCGACCGTCACCACGCGCACCTGCGCCGGGTCTCCGCCCGCGTGGCGCACCTCGGTGTCGAGCACCGCGCGATCCGACGGCACGCCCGTGATCCCGACCGCGCGTCCCTGCAGCTGCGCGGGAGAGCTCACGTGCTCGGAGGCGAGCGCGATCAGGCCGCCCAGCGGCTGCTGCACGATCGCCGCGATCGCCTCGTCGTGACCGCCGCGCGCGATCTCGGTCGCGACGTCGCTGCCATCCGCGAGCCCGAACTGCGCGCGGCCGGCCGCGACAAGGCCCAGCGGTTCGATCGTTTCCCCCGGCTGCACCACCTGCAGGTCGATGTGCTCGCGCCGGTAGTACCCCGCCGCAAGCGCGCGAAAGATCCCCGCGTGCACCGCGTTGGGAGTGAAATCGAGGATCAGCGTCGCCTTCGTCGTGCGCGCCAGCGCCGGTGGCAGCGCCGCGCCGGCACCGGCCGCCGCCACCCCGGCGCGGCCGCCGCTCGACCGGGAGTCGGCGCCCGTCGACCCCGCCGCGGCGCCCATCGACCCCGCGCCGCCGCAGCCCGCGAGCGCGAGCGCGAGCAGTGCGATCAGGGCGGGGATGAGGGAGCTGTATCTTGCAGGCATGCCAGAGGGCGCGACATCCGCGGCGCAGACCGACCAATCCGAGCCGCGCACGCTATCGGGCGAGCCGGTCCGCGCGCTCTACACCGAGGCCGACCTCCCGCCCGGGATCGGCGGGGTGGGCGGGATCGAAGACCCGATCGGGCGCCCCGGCGAGTATCCGTTCACGCGCGGGGTGTACGAGTCGATGTACCGCGGGCGGCTCTGGACGATGCGCCAGTTCGCCGGCTTCGGCACCAGCGAGGAGACCAACGCGCGTTTCCACTACCTGCTCGAGCACGGGCAGACCGGTCTCTCGACCGCATTCGACATGCCCTCGCTGATGGGGCACGACTCCGACCACGTCCGCAGTCTCGGCGAGGTCGGCCGCGAGGGGGTCGCAGTCGACACGCCCGACGACATGCGGACGTTGTTCGCCGGCATCGACCTCGGTCAGGTCTCGGTGTCGATGACGATCAACGCGCCCGCCGCGATCATGCTCGCCTTCTACGTCGCCGCCGCCGAGGACGCCGGCGTTCCCCCCGAGCGCCTCGCGGGCACGATCCAGGCCGACATCCTCAAGGAGTACATCGCGCAAAAGGAGTGGTGCTTTCCGATCGACCCCGCGATGCGCCTCTGCGGCGACATGATCGAGTGGTGCACCCAGCGCATGCCGCGCTGGCACCCGATCTCGATCTCCGGCTACCACATCCGCGAGGCCGGCTCCACCGCGCAGCAGGAGCTCGCGTTCACACTGATGGACGGCCTCACCTACGTGCGCCAGGCCGTCGATCGCGGCCTGCACGTCGACGACTTCGCGCCGCGCCTCTCGTTCTTCTTCAACGCCCAGATCGACCTCTTCGAGGAGATCGCCAAGTACCGCGCCGCGCGGCGCATCTGGGCGCGCGAGCTGCGCGAGACCTTCGGCGCGAAGGACCCCCGCTCGTGGCTGATGCGCTTCCACGCGCAGACCGCCGGCGTCAGCCTCACCGCGCAGCAGCCGCTGAACAACATCATCCGCACCACCGTCGAGGCGCTCGCCGCCGTACTCGGCGGCACGCAGTCGCTGCACACCAACAGCTACGACGAGGCGCTCGCGCTGCCCACCGAGGAGGCCGTGCGCGTCGCGCTGCGCACCCAGCAGGTGATCGCGCACGAGACCGGCGTCGCCGCCACCGCCGACCCGCTCGGCGGCAGCTACTTCGTCGAGGCCCTCACCGACGCGATGGAGCGCCGCTGCTACGAGTACTTCACCAAGATCGAGCAGCTCGGTGGGATGGTCGAGGCCGTCAAGCGCAACTATCCCCAGCGCGAGATCGCCGACGCCGCGTTCGAGCTTCAGCAGGAGATCGACGCCGGCGCGCGCGTCGTCGTCGGCGTCAACAGCTTCACCCAAGACGACGAAGCGCCGATCCCGACGCTGCGCGTCGACCCCGCCCTTGAAGACAAGCAGCTCGGTCGCCTGCAGTCAGCGCGCGCACGCCGCGACGGCGCCGCCGTCGAGCGCGCGCTCGCCGAGCTGCGCGAGGCCGCCGCGCACGAGCGCCGCAACCTGATGGAGCCGCTGCTGCAGTGCGCGCGCGCAAACGCCTCCGAGGGCGAGATCGTCGAGTCGCTGCAGGCCGTCTTCGGCGACTACACCGAGACGCCCGTCTTCTAGCGACGACCGCGCAGCGACGGCGAGGTGCCGTCCGCGCTGTGCAGCTCGTCCGCGCGCCGGTAGCCCAGCCGCGCCGAGATCCGATCGGCGGTCGAGATCAGGTGCGGGCCGAGCGCGTCGATCAGGTCCGCGAGGTCGATCGTCCTGTTGTGCGCCGTCATCGCAACCGCCGCCACGGTGTCCCCCGTATCCGAGCGCAGCGGCGCCGCGATCGCGTAGAGATCCTCCGCGTACTCCTGATCGTCGACCGCTAACCCGTCCTCGCGAATCTGCGCAAGCTCGGTCCGCAGCGCGCTCTTGGACTTGATCGTGTTCGGACCACGCCTCTCCAACTGCAGCTCACCGACCAGCTCGCGCTGCGCCGGCTCGGGCAGGTACGCGAGCAACAGCTTGCCCGCCGCCGTGCAGTGCGCCGGCAGCCGCGAGCCCACCCCAACCTCGGGTTCGGCGCGCTGCAGGATCCGCCGCGCGCCGCGCAGGCGCTCCACCAGCAGGATTTCCGGACCGTCGAGGATCGCGAGGCTCACCGTGAAGCCGGTGCGCTGGCAGAGCTCCTGCAAGTCCGCCAGCGCGTGCTCGCGCAGTCCCGTTTCGCTCATCGTCGAAAGCCCCAGCCCCGTGACGCGCAGACCGAGATGGTACTTGCGCCCCGGACCCTGTTCCAGATAACCGAGCGCGGCGAGCGTGACGACGTAGCGGTGCGTCGTACTGCGGCTCATCCCGAGCTCCTGCGCGATGTCCACGATCCCCAGCACCGGGTGCTCGGGATCGAAGCAGCAGAGGATCGCCAGGCCCCGCTCCAGCGACTGCGAGAAGCGCGGTTCTTTGAGCGTCGACGTCGACAGCGCCCACTCGCCGTCGGGCATCGCCAGATCCGGCTTCCCGCGCGCCATCGCTACTCCCCACCCACCACGCGCTCGACCGGCGCGAGGTGCTCGACCGGCGCGAGGCAATCCTCCGCGTCCGCGCCGCGCTCCACCGGCGCCAGCTCGAGCACCGGCGCGAGGTCGCGCTCGACGACCGCCTCGAACTCGACGAGGCCCGAAGGATGGATCCAATAGTGCAGCTGCGGCCCCCCCCGGGTGTCGCGCTGCAGGTTGCACCGCCAGCCCCGCGCGCCGTCCGCGCGCGCCGCCTCCGCGGCGCCCGCGGGTAGCGGACCCGCGTCGAGGCTGCGCAGTCGCGGCGCGCGCCCGCACGCCACCATCGCGCACACCCACGCAAGCCGCTCCACCGCCGAGCCCGCGCAGCGCGGCGAAGCACTCGCGTAGCTCTCCGCGGCGCTCACCACGCCCACGCCAAGGCGGTAGCGCGCGAGCGGCCAGTCGCCCCAGTCGTAGGGGCCCTGCAAGGTCTTCGTCCACTGCTGCACGATCATGATGTCGAACGCGTCGCGGTCGATCCGCAGCTGGCGGGTCGCGGCGCGTCGCGGCCGGGAGCCGCCGTCGTCCTGCGCCGCCGCCGGCTCGCCGCCCGCGCCGCACGGCGGGCGCCGTCCGGGAGCAGCAACGCGCCCGACGGGTCTGCCGCCGTCGGGCGCGGGCTGCCTCGCGGCGCGCTCTCCGGCGGGAGCCTGCTTGGCCGCAGGGAGCTGCCCGCGGTGCTTGATCCCGCCACCGGTCCTGCCTAGCCGGTCGTTCCGATGCGCCATTGCCAAAGCGATCTTGACGCATGCGTCGCGCAAATCTCGAAATATGCGCCAAATCGAAAGAGAAACGTTCCGATCGGAACATAAACGTTCCGATCGGAACGCGTACTCAGGCCGTGCGCGCGGGAGATCGCCCCACAACACCCCGCGCCCTACTGCGAACCACAGTAGCGCAAGCAGCCCCTCGCCACGGCAGCCTATCGCTGCAGGAAGCTAGCCCGACCGATCCGCAAACCGGACCGGCCTGATCCACTAGTTAGAACGCTGCGTGTAAACAGTTCGCCACAATCGTAAGATCGGAAGCAGCGCCCCGGTCAGCGCGCCACCCGCCCGCACCATGCGGCTGGTCCCCGCACGCAATGCGCAGTCGCGAGCGCTGTCCTTCGAGAGATACATCGCCACCATGCAAGCGACGATCAGCATGTGCCGCTCGCCATCGCGGAGCGCCTGCGCGCGGCGGAGACTGCCAGCAACCAGCCGGCAGATGCGCTGTACGGCGACCTCGTGCGAGGAGTAGTGCCCGACGTAGCTGTGATCGTCGTTGGCGGCGTCTTCGATCTGATCGACATAGCTGTCGAGCATCGTCGTCGACGCCGAGACCCACGGAAAATAGGCGCGATGAACGCGAGCGATCTCGCTGTCGGAGTGCACCGGTTCGACGCCGAGAGCAAGCAACGCATAGATGGTCAGCGGCGCGCTCGCCGCCCCGGTGAGCTCAAACCACGTCACTTCGGACACCGCCCCGAACTCACTCGCTATCCAGGCGCGCAGATCAGCGTCCCGGTGCAGCGGACGAAGATCGTGATTGATGGCGAGAACTTGTGCGCGACGCGCCTCTTGGACAACCAGCTCGCACACCCGCTCGTAGCCCGGCAGCCAACAACAGCAACTACGACAAATCTCGACCAGCGCATCCAGGTAGCCCGCATCGTCCCCCCACGGGTGATACGCGTAGTAGTCCGAGGTCGCCCGGGCCGGGGCGAGCGCATCGACGAGCGCCAGGTGGAGTCGCATGCCGTTCGCCTGCCCCGCATTCGCACCGCACTCACTTACGCAATCGAGAAAGTCGCACATGATCTCGAACGCGCAGAGCAGTCGTAAGAGATTGAGGCTACGAGCCCGCGGGAGTATCCAGAAGAGCGCCGCACCGTCGGTATGAGCGCGCTTGTTCGTCAACGCCCTCATCGCGTTCTCGCGCAGGGGGCTGTCGGGAATCGCGCGTGCCTTACCACGCCACACCTTGACCTCACGCGAAACCGCGGGCAGCCCCCATCGCAACTCCCGCGCCGCGGCGCTGAGCAACACCCAGAGCTGTCGTGCCGAGAGCGGCGCCGGGTCCAGGCTCTTGTGAGGTATGCCCTTCAGGGCGCGTCAATACGCCGGGCTGACTGTCCTTGGCGGCACGCGCACGACCAGATAGCCGGCAAGAGCAACGATCACAACGGCGACTACGCTGACCAGCACAAAGCTCGTAAGCGCAATCGTGACTCCGACGTGAAACACCATCGGAAAGCCGGTTACACTGGCCAGTGCGTGGCTTAGCAGCAACTCCCCATAAATTCCAAATATGGCGCCGATCAAGCAGCCCGAGACGAGCAGGATGATGCTCTCGCAGAGCAGCCACCGCCAGAGCACGCCTTGGTAGTAGCCCTCACACTTGATAAACGCCACGAGATCGCGTCGCTGCCAGATCAACGCACCGATCGCGCCGCCGATCGCAAGCATCGCCGCGATCAGAACCATCAGCCTTATCTGCGTCAATCGCGACAGTCCCTGACGCGCAAGAGCGTAGTGGCGCCGCTCGCGTTCGACGTAGGTTTCGACCGTCAACCCCGAATGCGCTCCCAACGCGAGCAGAGCGAGACGACGAACCGTCGCCACCGACACGCCCGGCCGCGTCTGGATCGCGTACGCGCTCGGATCTTCGCTTTCCCACGCGCGTGCATAGTCTTGAGAGTTGATTACAAGCGAACCCGGCGACCAGCCAAGATTTGTGCTCAATGCAGCGACCTTGAAAGTCATCGGTCTCGGCGCCGGGAGAGTGAAGGCCTGGCCGACGTGTAGCTCGTGTTCGGCGGCAAGCGCCTTCGACAGCACCGCCCAACCCCCTGCCCGCAGCCTCGCTGTCACGAGTGCCGCATTTGCGCTCATTAGCTGGCTCGCGCCGATCGGCTGTCTGCTAGCGCGGGGAGGAGCAAGCACCCACAGACGCCGCGGACCCCAGTTGAGAAAGCTCCCACGGTAAACTCCCAGTTCGGCGACCCCGGGGATGCCAGCCAGCACATTCCGATCGCGCGCGCCGAAGGGCGTCGTTGAAAATGCGTCGAATTCGCCGCCCGGGGTTATCCACACGTCGGCGCTGGCATCGACCGCCCGCGCCGACCCTTCGAGTCCACGCTCGAGATTGCTCTGCGCCCCCTGGATCGCGACCGTACCGAACACCGCCACCGCAGCGGTGGCTGCGATCGCGAGCGAGCGAACTCTCGTCGGCGGCGTGCGCAACTCCGTGACCGCCATGACGGTAGAGGCGCCATTGAATGGCCGCTGCGCCCAGTCGAAAAGGCTCACGAGACCGTCGAACATCGGTGGCAACAGGCAGGCCAGCGCGACGAGCAGCGTAAAACTGCCAAAGGTCGCGTCCTGAGGACTTACCACCAGGACGAAGGTTGTCGCGAGCAGACACAAAGATCCGAGCCCCATTCGAATCCAGACCCACTGCGCAATTCCAGTCTCGCCCGCCTCCATCGCCTGCAACGGCCGCACAAGGATGTCCCGCAGCGGCCACAGCACGCCGAGACAGGCCGCCGCCATGCCCGCACCGACGGCAAGCGCGACGCTCGACCATGTCACGATCCGGCTATTCCCGATGGGAAATGCGAAGGAGAGATAGCCCGGCGTCGAGTGAAAAACGGCGACCGACAGGACCTCGCCAAACGCGAGACCGAACACACAGGCCAGGACGCCGAGCACAAATGCGTCGAACATCAGGATCTCGGCCGTCATCATCCGCGTGGCTCCCTGCGGCCGCACGTCCTCGATCAGCTTGCGCCGCGCCGGAGCCGTGATCAGCATCGCGTTGAGCGCAAACATGAAGCCCACCAGGGCGCTGATCGCAGAGAACAAGGACTCGCTTTTGCTCTGCGGCGCCGCCGCCACGGCGAACAGCGTCGAGTCGAAATCCGCCGGCTCCAAGTTGAGATTGGCACCCACCGCGAGCTTCGTCAATCCCGCTTGAACCTCGCGATCGCGCCCCGGCTGGGGCTGGACGAATATCCGTGTGATCCGACCTTGCATCCCAGTGATCCGCTGGGCATAGCCGACGGGCGCAAACGCGACCGGGCTGTCGATCAATCCCCCGATGTCCGCTTCCTCCAGAGTCGCACCGAGCAATGTCGTTACAGCGCTGGCGCCGGCTTGGAGGCGCACGGTTTGCAATGGGCCGGCCCCGATCGCCTGGGCGACGGGCGCCGGCAGCGCGATCGCTTGCTGTGCTGCGAGTTGAATGGCCGAGAAGCGCCGCAACAACGGGCCGGCAAAGTGCGCGAAGCGCGGGTCGGTTCCGATCAAGTCGACCGAGCGCGCACCGCTTGGCCCAATCACACTCGCCTGCTGCTCGAGCACCGGCAACGCGATCCGTACGCCCGGAACGGTTCGCACCTCACCCAACAGCCGTTCATCGAACCCGCGGGGCCCGCGCGCGTCCAACTGAAAGCGGGTATTGCCGACGATCTGCTGGGAAAGCTCGGCGACCGAGCGCGTCAAGCTCGTGCTCGCGACCTGTGAGGCGAACAGCAGCGCGACCCCGACCGCGATCCCCAGAATCGCGAAGCACTCCTGCACGAGCACCGTTCTCGCGCGCAGCCGCGCGCGGTAGAGGAAGAGAATGTCCGAGAGGCTCATCCCGTCGTCCGTCAGGGCCCCGGTCGCAACGACCCCACCGGCTCGAGCCCATGCTCGGGCCGGTACTCGCACAGCCGTCCGTCACGCAGTTCGTGCACCTGATCGGCAAAGGTCGCGGCCTGCGGGTCGTGGGTGGCGAGCACCACCGCCGCGCCACGCTCGCGGCAGAGCTCACGCAGTAGCCCGAGCACTTCGCGCGTGCGCTGCGTGTCGAGCGTGCCGGTCGGCTCATCGGCGAGCACGAGCTTGGGATCGGTCGCGAGGGCCATCGCGATCAGCACCCGCTGGCGCTCGCCCATCGAAAGCTGCTCGGTGCGGTGCAGCAGCCGCTCCCCCAGACCCAGGCGCTCGAGCAGCGGTTCGATCGTGCGCCGCGCTTCGCGCTTGTTCGAGAGCCACAGCTTCAGCGACGCGTTCTCGACCGCGCGCGCGCCGGGGATCAGATTGTGCGGCTGGCCGATGATCCCAAGCTGGCGCAGGCGGTACTCGTCGATCTCGTGGCGCGAGAGCGCGAAGATGTCGCGACCGTCGAGCACGACCGTGCCGGCGTCGGGACGCTGCAGCCCGGCGATCAACTCGAGCAGCGTGGTCTTGCCCGAACCACTCGGCCCGTAGAGCGCGACGAACTCTCCCGCGGCGACCGTCAGCGAAACACCATCGACGGCGCGGATCGGCTCGCCGTCCCCGACCCTGTAGTGCTTGACCAGCTCGCGAAGCTCGAGCACCTACGAGCTCGCTCCGCGCGAAGCCCGGCTCTGGCGTGCACCGCCAGGGAAGTCAATGACATCGGCCTGGGTGCGAGTCTGGTCGGACATGAGCGTCAACTTGCCCCGCTCGAACGACCACACCCGATCGGCCACCAGTGCCACCTCGAGGTCGGAGGCGCTCATCAATACCCCGCACCCCAGCTCCCCCACCAGCGCCCGCAGGAGCTCCCCAGCCTCCCGCGTCCTGCGCATGCCCAACCCCTCGATCACATCGTCGACGATCATGAGCCGCGGCTCGCCGACGGCGCCGCGTGCAAATCCCACCAGCACGCGCTCCCAGTTGGAGAGCTCGTCCCAGCGCTGATGCGCGCACTCCGCGGCGCCCACGCGCTCGAGCGCCCGCATCGCGAGCGTCTCGGCCTTGCGTCGCCCACGCCCACGTCCCATCGCGAGCGGAAGGCCGACGTAGTCGAGTACCTCAAACTTCACCCCGGTGCCCTCGCGGTGGACCCAGGCGATCTCGGTACCGAGCTGACGCGAGCGCTCCTCGTCAGAGCAGCGCGCCAGATCCTTGCCCCCCAGACAGACCTCCCCGTCCTCCGGCAGCTCCAGGCCCGCCGCGATCTTCAGCAGCGTGGTCTTGCCCTCGCCCCGCGCCCCGACGACCGCGACGAGCTCGCGCGCGCCGACCTCCAGCGAGACATCCACCAACACCCGCAGCCAGCGGCCACCACGCCGGTAGCCCTTGCCGATCCCCCGCAGCGACAGCAGCTCAGTCACCACGACCACCACGGATCTCGAGCTCATCGTCCTCAGGCTCTTCGAGCTCTTGGCGCAGGCACTGCAAGCGCTTGGCCCGCTGGCCCCACATCATCGCCTCGTCGGTCATCACCGCGCTCTGGACTCGACCCGCCCAGTCCGAGCCATTCGCCGGACCGAGCTGTCCCAGGCGCCGCGCCGCGTTCAGACGCATCTGCGCCGCCTCGAACTCGGCGACGCAGATCCGCTCCTCCTCACGGATCGCCTCCAGCAAACCCGGCAGGTCCTCCTCCTCCGAGAAAGCCAGCTTCGCCGAAAGCGCGTCGCGCAGCATCGGCGGCGCCATCGAGGAGGCGCGCAGCCACTCGCGGAACTGCTCGACGCCCGCCGGCGTCGCCTCGTAGCGATCCAGCGACGGTTTCGCGCCCCGCTCCACCAGCAGCACGAGACCCTGCCGGGCCAGGCTCGGCAGGTCGTTGTGCGCGACCGACCGCGACCAGCGCGCACGCGGGAAGCGCTCGACCAGCCGCGCGCCGACACCGGCCGCAGTATCGGGCTCTTGGATCACCAGGCCGAGGATCGCCATGCTGGCCGACAGATCGCCGCTGCGCGATGGTGGCATGACAGGAGATCGTATTCGAAAAGCAGACCCGCGTGTGCAGTGTTCCTGAATTATCCCAATGGCCGACACAAACAGACGGCCTGTCAGCAGTAGCCAAGCCAGAAACCGACGCCGCTTACTTGACATTCTTAGTCGGAAACATTTTTTGCCAACTCGTTTTGGCACGACCGGCGAGCCATTGGAACGCGCCGCGATCGCCGCGGGGGAACGCTCTCTTTAGAAATAGGTTCTTAACGAGACCTTCGCGCGAAGTTCGCACGCGTTGGCATACCGTGCCCCTGCAGGCCCGAGGGGGGCCCCGCAAGCCATGACCGAACGACGCATCGACAGGCGCACATTCCTGAAGGGCGGCCTGCTTGCGGGCGGCCTGCTCGCGGGCGGCGGCGCCGCGATCGCCGAGCTCGCGAAAAACAACGGTCAGCCGCCGCGGCCCCCACGCCATCCCCGACCGGGCCATCGCCCGCCTCCCGAGGCCGAACAGCCGCTCGCGGCCGCACACGAGCCGCTCGGCGCCCCCCCGCATCGCGGCCACGGGCCGAACATCCTCGTAATCGTGGTCGACCAGTTACGCACGCCGCAGTGGTTCACGGCGGGACCGGCGATGGACCGGCTGCTGCCGAACATCTCGCGCCTGCGCCGCGAGGGCGTCTCCTTCGAGCGCCACTACACCGCCTCCAACGACTGCACGCCGGCACGCGCGGCGCTGCTCACCGGCCTCTACACCCACCAGACCGGCTGCATGATCACGGGCGGCAGCACCCTCGACCCGGGCTTTCCGACGTGGGGCAAGATGCTGCGCGAGCAGGGCTACGCGAGCTGGTGGTTCGGCAAGTGGCACCTCACCCACGGCGACAACCACTGGAGCGTGATCCAGAACGCCGGGGCGCTCGAACCTTACGGGTTCTCCGGCGGAACCTTCCCCTCGCCCGACGGCGGGCCAGGCCAGGGCTCGCGGATCGACCCGCAGGTGAGCGATCAGTTCGAGGAATGGTTCGCCGAAGAGGGCCAAACCGAGCCGTGGTGCACGACGGTCTCCTTCGTGAATCCGCACGACATCGCGTGGTGGTGGCACTGGAGCGACAAAGTTCCGGCCGAGGCGAGCGCGCCGGCGCGCGTGCACGCGCTACCACCGAACTTCGAGACGCCCGAAATGCTCGAAGCGCACCGCAAGCCACTACTGCAGCGCTCGCTGCAGGAGACCGCCGCTACCTCCTTCGGCGCGGTGCCGCTGGCAGGCCCCGAAGCGAAGCCAGCGTGGCTCCCGTTCCTCGATCTCTACGTCAAGCTCCAGCACGCCGTCGACCATCAGATCGGCCGCGTTCTGCGCACCCTCGAGAGTCGTCCCGAGGTCGCCGCGAACACGGTCGTCGTGTTCACCTCCGACCACGGCGAGTACGGCGCCTCGCACGGCCTGCGCGGCAAGGGCGGGGGAGCCTACGAGGAGGCGATCCGGGTGCCGCTGATCGTCAAGGACCCGCGCGGCGCGCTCACCTCGGCGATCCGCCGGCCGCGGATGCAGCTGACCTCGAGCGTGGACGTGGCGCCGCTGCTGCTGCGGATCG